>NZ_WOEY01000001.1 GCF_013177695.1 Paraburkholderia solitsugae
TTCCAGCAGACCCCGAAGGATCCACTGCGCGTCGCGCATCAAGCGCCCACACTTATCGGCTGTTAATTTTTAAAGATCGATTACGCACTCACTACCGAACCTGCACCGTTGTCGTCAACCTCACAACTACCCGGCACCGCTTCGTTCTGCGTCGCTGCATCAGCAGCAGAGAAACGAGATTATGGCGAACGTCTGCCACGTCGTCAACCCCCTTCTGTGAATTTTCTTTGGGACAAGTGCGAATCGACGCCAGAACTTGCATCTCCGCATGACGCCCCTATATATAGCAAGGCAACAGATTGCGAGCGCGTCGTGTGAGGGCGCGCGAGTTCATCTATAGTAGGAAGCTTGTCGTTAGGCTCGGTCAGCTATCGACGCGTCGCCCGTAACGCGCCTCCGCCCATGACCAGCGGGGCACGAGCGGGGGTGCGACACGAGCACACAACAAAATGGTGTGCTCACAATGAGCGCGAATGCGCAAGCTCGTATATACTACGAGCCGCGCGAATTTCGCACATTTCTATCGGCCCGCTTCGTGCGGGCTCATCTTTTTTGCTCTCCAAGAGCACAGCCAAACAACCGCGTTGAGTCACTCAGGTGATGTTGAGCCCATGCTCGAAACGCCTGACGGTAGCGTCTTGCGTCTCATAGCGAAGCCTCTAGAGGAGAATACGTGAACCCTTTTGATCGCGAAGATTCGCAACACGAAACTGCCGGATACACCGCCAAGGCGCCCGCAGGCCGTACAGCCAAGGGCAAAGGCGCAGGCAAAGCGATCCCCGTAGCGGCTGAACTGCCGCCGCAACAAGCCGAAGAGCGCCAGCGCCAGATGCGCGCGCTGATCCAGCTGGGCAAGGAGCAAGGCTACCTGACCCACGCGCAGATCAACGACCACCTGCCCGACAACTTCGCGCAGACGGCAGCGATCGACAGCATCGTCAGCGCCTTCAACGACATGGGCGTGGCGGTCTACGAGCAGGCTCCGGATGCGGAAACCCTGCTGCTCAACTCGAACGCCCCCGCCGTGGTGTCGGACGATCAGGCAGACGAAGAAACCGAAGTCGCACTGTCGACCGTCGATTCCGAGTTCGGCCGTACGACCGACCCGGTGCGCATGTACATGCGCGAAATGGGCGCAACCGAGCTGCTGACCCGCGCGGGCGAAATCGCCATTGCGAAGCGCATCGAAGACGGTCTTCACGAAATGGTGCAGGCGATTGCCGCTTGCCCGCTCGCGATCTCCGCCATTCTGGCGAGCGCCCAACAGGTCGCGGACGGCGACCTGCGGATCGACGAACTGGTCGACGGCCTGAATGAAGACACGGCCGCAGCAGAAGACGCCAACGCGAGCGCGGACGCCTCAGCGGACGTTGATGCCGACGCGACCGTCGATGACGACAGCGATAGCGAAGAAGACGACGACGCCGGTCCGGCCGACTCCTCGGCAGCGGACGAAGCACGTCTGAAGCAACTCACCAGCGATTGCCTCGAAATTTTCGCCCAGGTCGGCATCCTGTCCGACCAGATGAACGCCTCGCACACGCGCGGCGACGTCAGCTCGAAGGCTTATTTGCGCGCCCGCGAAGAGATCCAGCAACACCTCGCGAAGATTCGCTTCACGGCTCGCACGATCGACCGCCTGTGCGGCGACGTGCAAAGCCAGGTCGCGCAGGTTCGTGCGATCGAGCGCCGCATTCTGCAAATCGTCGTGACGAAGAGCGGCATGCCGCGCGAGCAGTTCATCGAGTCGTTTTCGGGTCATGAAGCCGACCTGGGTTGGACTGAACGTGCCGCGCGCGGTGCATCGACGTTCGGTGCGGCGCTCGAGCGCCATCTGCCGGCAATCCAGTCGGAACAGCAAAAGCTGATCGACATCGAAGCGACCGTTTCGCTGCCGCTCAAGCATCTGAAAGAAATCAATCGTCAGATGGTTGCGGCCGAGTCGAAGATGCGCAAGGCCAAGAGCGAGATGATCGAGGCGAATCTGCGTCTTGTGATCTCGATCGCGAAGAAGTACGTGAACCGCGGCATGCTGTTCCTCGACCTGATCCAGGAAGGCAACATCGGTTTGATGAAGGCGGTGGACAAGTTCGAATACCGTCGCGGCTGGAAGTTTTCGACGTATGCAACGTGGTGGGTTCGTCAGGCTGTAACGCGCTCGCTCGCCGACCAGGCGCGCACGATCCGCGTGCCGGTGCACATGATCGAAACGATCAACAAGCTCAACCGCATTTCGCGCGAGATCCTGCAGCAGACCGGTCAGGAAGCCCATCCGTCGGTGCTGGCAGAACGCATGGAGCTGTCGGAAGAGAAGGTGCGCGGCATTCTGAAGATCGCCAAGCAGCCGGTGTCGATGGAAACGCCGGTTGGCGACGACGGCGACGCCACGCTCGGCGACATGATCGAAGATTCGGCGGCTTCCTCGCCGGCTGACGCAGCGATGCAGGCCGACTTGCGCGCCGCCATCGACGACGCGCTCGACTCGCTGTCGCCGCGCGAAGCGAAGGTGCTGCGTATGCGCTACGGCATCAACACGAAGTCGGACCACACGCTCGAAGAAGTCGGCAAGCAATTCGACGTCACGCGCGAGCGGATTCGTCAGATCGAAAGCAAGGCAATGCGTAAGCTGATGCATCCGAGCCGCGCAGATCGCCTGAAGTCGTTCCTCGACCGCTAAGCCGGTCGTTGCGCTTGTCGTGCATCACGCACGGCAAGCGCATCTCCCTCTCCCCCTTCCGATTTGTCCACAGAAATTGTTCGCAAGCCTGTGGATATCCTGAGCAAGAGTCACACAACCCGTTGAGCGCGTTGGGATTTCACCCTCTGATCGCACCGGGTCGCAAGCGGCGGAGCACGCAGCCTGCGGGCAAAATACGCCGTCTTAGAGTTAAGGCATCAAAAACCTTTTCACGAGCGTCAGCTCGCCCGGTCTACGCATCGGCACCCGAATGGTTTCGCTTTTCTCGTTTGGCGTGTTCTCGTTCGTGATGATCGTGACCTGCGCGACGGTCATATCGCTGCCGCTGTTGCCGTTACCGAAGTAATTCAAATAGACCGATACGTGCCCTTCAAGGGCGCCGCAGACGAGTAAATCTCCGGCCCATAGCCGGTGGTCACATCCACGTCGAGCGAGCCGCCGTTCGGCGCAACGCGGTCCCCGTACCAGGTATGCACGCCGTCCGGCGACACGATGTGCAAGTCCAGATCGGTGCCATCGGTGTCCCATGCGAGCACCACGCGCAACTTCGGCTGAGTCTTGCCGCTGTACGCGTCGTAAAACTGCACGCGCTTGCGCGACCCATCCGGTGCGCGCAGTTCGACGCTGTTGCTGCCTGACGGAAACGCGTAAGGCCGTGCAAATTTGCCATCTTCCTCAATGCGCTGCGGCAATGGCGTACCGTCGACCACCAGCGTGCCCACCGTGGTGCCCTTCTTCTTCGGCGTGTTGCGGATCTGCCCTTCGATCCGCGCGAACGTCGACTGCCCTTCCGGCGTCGACACCGACACCGCCGGGTAATGCACGTCCTGTGTATAGCGCTGGCTGTCGCCGCTGGTGTTGCGCCAGCCGTTCAACGGTGCGCCGAAGTCGATATCGCTCGCGTGCGCCACCGTTGCCACCTGCAAACAGGCGACGACGAGCACCAAGCCAGCCTTCACCCAACCCGTCGCCTTGACCTTCATTGTCACCGCTCCCATCCCGCTATCAGAGTCGCTCGCTTTTCACGAGTATCAGGTCGCCGATCTTGCGCAGCGGCACGACCATCGTTTCACGCCGCTCATTCGGCGTGTTTTCATTGAACACCAGCGTCAACGCCGCGGTAATCACGTCGCGCTCGTGCGCGGCGGCGTCGAAGTTGTAGCCGGTCGAATCGAAGTTGCCCCAGTAGTTCAGAAAGAACAGCCACGTACCGTGCTCGGGCGCCGCCGACGAAAATATCCCCGGCCCCGCGCCATCCACCGAATCGACATCGAAACCGCTGCCGTCTTCGAGCGTCGGGTTGGCAAAGAACGCGTGCAGACCGTCCGGCGTAATCACGTGCAGGTCCACCTGCGATTTCGGATCATCCCACGTGACGATCGCGCGCAACTTCGCCTGAGGCTTGCTGCTGTCGGCTTCGTAGAACTGCATGCGCTGGTGCTGCTTGCCGTCGGCGGAAATAAACTCGATGCTGTTTGAACCCGCGCCGAATGCCCACGGACGCGCGAATGCGCCTTCGTCGTCGGTATAGAGCGGTGTCGGGTTGCCGTTGACGACCAGCGTCGGCGGCTTGCGCGCGTGTTTGTCGATGCGCTTCAGATGTCCTTCGATCAACGTGCGATAGCGTTGCGCGCCACGATCGACCGGCGGCCGGGGATACGCCGCGACGAATTGTTCGCCTTCGTTCGTTAGTCCGCTGTGGCGCCAACCGCCGAACGCGCCGGTCAGATCCGCGACCGCGCCGCCACCGCCATCCGCGCCAGCGGCTTGCACATTCGTCGCCATAGTCGCCGCCAGCACAGCCGAGGCCACAGCAATTGCCATGTGAACTCGAACACCGCGCGTAAGAGGCGGCAACGTAGCTGCCACGCGAACTCGACCGCGCTCCATAAGAGGCGCCAAGGCAATGGCCGCAGGAATTCGAACGCGGCGCATCACAGGGAGCGCACGGAACACGGCGGAAAGCGAACGCGAGATCGTGTTCATTGGATCGGATTGTCGGTGCGGATCAGCGTGCGCGCGGTACGTTCGACAAACGCTTCATCGAGGCCACGCGGATGATGCTGGAACGCAAGGTGAATGTATTCATGCGCCAACGCGATACGATCCTCCTCGGTTTGCAAGCGATAAACGTACACCCGATTACGCTGCGCGTCCTCATAGGGCCGTCCTTCGCGCACCTCGCACACGGCCGGCAGATCGGGCGTCTCGTAGCCGGCCGCGCCCTCCATGCGCCGCGCCCACAACGGCGCGTTGCGCTGCAACCATTGCTGAGCGCCGGCCACCTCGATGCAATCGCCGGATAACGGGCTCTCGAACGACGTCAAGGTCGCTTGTGGCCAGGTGCGCGCGAGAATGGCGTCGAAAGTGAGGCCGGTTTGCGCGGACGCCTTCGCGGCGAGCCAGCTCATCTGACCGGGCGCGGCCTTGTCGTGGTGATACTGAACCGGCACGCCGATGAGCACCAGTGCGTCAGTCAGATCAGCCGCGCGGCGTGCGGCCGCGGTCGGCATGCGCGGCAGGACGCGCTGCGTGCTGCTGCTGTCATCGATACGGAAGCAACCGTGATCGTGGTTGCCATGCTGCACGACGTAGGACCGCGCCGCCACCGCCAGTGCCTTGGCTGCCTCTGGCTGGCTCGTGTCGCCTTCCCGCTCGACCACCCGTGCGACGTAGTCATTCATCCCGAAGCGGCCAACCACTTGCGGCGCGCCCGCGGCGTCGCGATCCAGCCGCAGCTCGCCGCGGCTTTCCACACGCGCCCAGTTGCCGTTGACGAAGCCGATCCGGAAATCGCCACGCAGCGGACCGTCCGGCACCGCTGCCGGCCCTTTGTCGCCGAGTACCTGGCGAATCGGATAACGGCTGAAGAAATCAACCAGTACGCACGCGTTGTCGTCCGGTACGGTGACTTGCGTGAGCAACGGCGCAACGCGCGGCGCAGCGGCCGCCAGCACGCGCGCGCTACCGCCTGGGCCGCCCAACCACACCGGCGTGCCGTCGGCGAGCCAGCCTGCCGCACCGCCGATCGAGGCGCCAGGCCGCGCCGGGTCCGGCATCGTCCACGTCTTGGCGCGCAGCACGCTGCCGTACAGCGACACGGTGCCCTCACCGCGCCCGCTCGTCAGCACCGACACCAGCGTACTCGCCGCTGCTTCACGCGGCCGTGCCGGCATCGCCTGCAAGGCGGCGAGCAGGTCGGCCACCGGCACACGGCGCGTCGGCGTCATCGCGTGGAGGTCGCGCAGCCAGGCGGGCGCATGCGCAGCCGTCCAATACTTGCGCCAATCGGTGGGATCGAGTTGCAGGCGCGCAGGTTCGAAGAAACGTCCGCACGACTGCACCAGCGCATGTTCACGGTCGATGTGACCGCCCGTCATACAGCAATACACTTCTTCAGGATCGCCGCCGCTGCAGGTGTAATCCGGCGTGGCGATATTGCGGTCGACCAGATAACCATAGACAAACAGCTTCCACACGCTGCCGAGCGGCGTCTCCAGTGTCGCAGGCAGGGGACGTGCGGACTGTGCCGCGAGACCGTCCCCGGCGGCGCCGGCGTTGAATTGCCAAAGCTGCGATTGACCGTTGCGCAACCAGGCGAAGTGCAGCATTTGCGCCGAGGATGCGGGTGACGGCGTGGTTGGCGATGTGGTTGACGTCGACTTTGGCAATGCGCTTGACGACGACGTTGACGACGCATTTAGCGATGAGCTTGGTGCCGACTTTGACGACGCAATCGGCAACGAGCTTGGCGCAGCCGCTAGCGACGCGGTCGGCGATGCGGTAGCCGCAGTCGCGGTCGCACCCGCACCCGCACCCGCACCGCTAAAAACACACCCCGCCCCCACGGCGAGCGCGACCCGCAACGTAGCGCCCAGACGATCGCGCGAGTGCCGAAGAGCGGAGAAGGCGGAGTACATAGCGGTCTCGCTTACTGAATGCGCAGGGTCATCACGCGATCGCTCTTGCCGCCTTCGAACGCCTTGGCGTCCGGCTGATACATGCGGAAGTAGCGCGCGGGCGGCAACGCGAACGTGCCCGGCAATGCAAAGCGCACCAGTTGCCGCAGCGTCACCGGACGATCGAGCAAGGGCACCGGCTGGTGATAAGCCAACTCACCCATCTCAAACGACGCGGCACGCGCGAACGGCTGCGGACCGCTTACCCCTTCCTTCTCACCCGGCAAACCGTCGATCGACACGCCCCAGCTGGTCGCCTCGACATCGCCGCCCGGCGGCAGCGGCACGTCGAGCAGACCGTAGTGGTACGCGTTGCCGGAGCGCGGCGTGAGCGTGACTTCGTCGACGTACAACGCATTGCTGTCGATCGCATCACCCTGCTTCACGAGACGTGCGGAAAATGCCGAGCGACCCAGGTGGCTCTCGGCGCTCGCTTTCTTAGGATCGACCGTGACTTCCAAAGGCTCCAGCTTATAGAAACGCCGTTCGACGGTGATGTTCAGGCGGCTATCCTCGCTCGTATGGCTGCGGAACGAGACCAACGCGTTGACGTCGGTGCGCGCGGCGCCTGCATCGAGCGTGGCCGGCAACGCAGCACCGGTCCACTTCCACAGCGGCGTGCCGGTCGGCGTCGCAGCGCGCGTCCAGCCCGTACCTTGCAGCGACGGCAGCGAAGCCGCCGCCACATCACCGCCGAGCGCTTTACGCACCCACAGCAACGTCAATGCGCGATCGAGCGTCGGATAATCAGCGCTGCTTTTCGCGAGCAAGGCCGACGCATCGACCGCCGCGCCGCCGTCGCCACCTGTCATGTAAAGCAGACTTTGCACGAGCGGTGCGGGATCGTTGGTCAATGCCGTACGCGCGGCGCTCGCCGCCGCATCAAAGCCGTCCGGCAGTTGAGCACTCGTGCTGCGCGCCATGTTGGCGATCAGCAGTGTCGCCATCTGCTTGCCGCGTGGCGAATCGGCTTGCGCGAACACGATGCTGTCCGACGCGCCATATGTGGCGCCAACAGAAGCCGCCTTACCCGTGGCCGCTGCATCGTTCACCAAATCCGCCGCGACACCCGAAACCGGCGTCGCGACCGGCAAGCCCATCTGCTGCAGGAACCAGAGCGCCAGCGCGCGATGCAACAGCGGCTCTTTCGCACCGGCATCGCGATAGACGTCCATCGCATGCTGCCAGTTGTCGGCGGGCAGCGTAATGCCAAGACTGCGGCTCGCGAGCCAGTCCGCGTAATAGGCGTAGGCGGTAATCAGCGAACTGCCGCCGGTCGTATCGCCCCACCAGCCGAACGTGCCGCCGACGCC
>NZ_WOEY01000010.1 GCF_013177695.1 Paraburkholderia solitsugae
GTTCATCAGCTCGCGATTCGCGTGAGCAACCGTCTGCGCGACGAGCGCCTGATGCTCGTTACCGCCGAGTCCTGTACAGGCGGCATGGTGGCGACCGCGATCACCGATATTTCCGGCAGCAGCGGCTGGTTCGAGCGCGGCTTCGTCACGTATTCGAATCAGGCGAAGTCCGAAATGATCGGCGTGCCAGCCGACCTGATCGACAAGCACGGCGCGGTCAGCGAACAGGTGGCGCGCGCCATGGCCGAGGGCGCGCTGCGCAACAGCCGCGCGCAGGTGTCGCTGTCGATTACCGGCGTCGCAGGCCCAGGCGGCGGCACTGACACCAAGCCGGTCGGCATGGTGTCGTTCGGCTGGAGCAATCGGCTGCATACATCGGTTGAAACCAAGGTCTTCAAGGGCGACCGCGAGAAGATCCGCGTTCAGGCCGCCGCGCACGCGTTGCGCGGCATGCTGGCGCTGCTCGATGAGCGCGAACATTAACGTCCGGTTCAAAACCTGAGGTGCCGTCCACGATGCCCAACATGTCGACTTCGCACGCAGCCAAAGACGAGCTGATCCGCCGCTTCGACCTGACGCCGCATCCTGAAGGTGGATTTTTCAGCGAGACGTATCGGTCCGCGGAGTCCGTCCGCCGCGATGACGGTTCGACGCAGGCCCGCTCCGCGTCCACCGCGATTTACTACCTGCTCTGCGACGGCGCGCATTCGGCGTGGCATCGGATCAAGTCCGACGAGGTCTGGCATTTTTATGCCGGCGAGCCGTTGAACGTCCACGTACTCGACGAAGCGGGCGCGCTGATTACGCACAAGTTGGGCAATGCGCTCACGCATCCGGATGCCGTATTTCAGGCGGTGGTGCCTGCAGGCCTGTGGTTTGCCGCGGAATGCGCGGACCCCGCGACGTTCGCGCTGGTGGGTTGCACGGTGGCGCCGGGGTTTGAATTCAGCGAGTTCGAGTTGGCGGATGTCGACGCGCTGAAAGGGCAATTTCCGCAGCATGCGGCGTCTATTGAGCGACTTGGGCCGGCCGCTTAAGCCGCGTCGACAACGGCAGAGCCCCAGATCGGTGGCCTAATCACCCTCACAACAAAGGCAGAGGCTAAAGCCGGCTTGCCTGACCGCCCCGAACAGACGCAGAGGCTGCGGCCAGCAGCACGAGCGTCAACGCACCGCAAAGGCTGGCGCCGTTTGCGTGACCGGCTTCAACAGAGAGAGAAGGTTCGGCCAGGTAGACCTGCCCGAACAAAATCACAGGCCGTCGCTCACGACGGCCGCCGCCCCTCACCGGAACGCATTGATCCGGTCACGCGTTTCCATCGCTGATTTCGCTGCGGCTTCAGCGAAATCGTCGTCCTTGCCGGCGTAGATAATCGCCCGCGACGAGTTGATCAGCATGCCCGTGCCGTTCGCCGTGCGGCCAGCGTTGACCGTCGCCTGAACATCGCCGCCTTGCGCGCCGATGCCCGGAATCAACAGCGGCATATCGCCGACGATTCCACGCACCACTTCGATTTCCCTCGGGAAGGTCGCGCCGACCACGAGACCCAGTTGGCCGCTCGCGTTCCACTTGTCCGCCGCCAGTTGTGCAACGACCTGGTACAGCGGACGCCCGCCCGTCTCCAGAAACTGCAGATCCGAACCGCCCGCGTTCGAGGTCCGGCACAGGACGATCACGCCCTTGCCTTCGTGCTCCAGATACGGCTCGATAGAATCGAAACCCATATACGGATTCACCGTCACCGCATCCGCCTGATAGCGCTCGAATGCCTCGCGCGCGTACTGCTCGGCCGTGCTGCCGATGTCGCCGCGCTTCGCGTCCAGAATTACCGGCAGGCCCGGATGGTTCGCGTGAACGTGCGCGATCAGCTGCTCGAGTTGGTCTTCCGCGCGATGGGCGGCGAAGTACGCGATCTGCGGCTTGAACGACGACGCATATGGCGCAGTCGCATCGACGATAGTGCGGCAGAAGTCGAAAATCGCCTCGGGACGGCCCGCGAGCGCGCCCGGGAATTTGCTGGGCTCGGGATCGAGGCCGACGCACAGCAGCGAGTTCGTGCGCTGCCAGGCGTCGTTGAGTGTCTGGATGAAATTGGACATGGTGAGTCTCGCGGCGAGCCGATAACGGAAGAGGCGCGTATTTTACCCGTCCTGCGCGGCAAGCCGCGGCTGCGCGTCATACCGGCTCGGGCCGAGGCGTGACGGGTGCGCCGCGCCGCGCCGCCCTGCTCGCCGGCTATTGCCGCCGTCGCGACCCGCGCGCACCCGGCATCGAGCGCAAACCCGCGCGCTCGACGGTGAAGCGGAACGTGCGCGTCAGGCGCTCGCCGCGTCCCAGCAGCGTCATCCCGTTCTCGCACGCGCCGCCGGCCAGATTCATCGCGTTGATCGGATGATCGACCGGCTCGAAGCAGAAGAAGTCTTCGCCCGGCGGCGTGTACAGCACGTAATAG
>NZ_WOEY01000099.1 GCF_013177695.1 Paraburkholderia solitsugae
GGTTTGTATTCAGTTCAAGCCCCTTCCCCCCCCGGGCCCCCGGCGCTCCCCCCCAACCCCCCCCCGTTCCCGCCCCCCCCCCCACCGCCGTGCCAGCCGCTTCCGCCATGCCAGCCGCCTCCGTGCCACCCGCGGCCATGCCAGTACCCTCCACCTCCGTGGTAGTAACAGCATGGACCACCCCAACCGCCCCAGATGTCGACCGAGCCGTAGACCGGTCCGTACGCCGGCCCGTAGGCATAACCGTAGCCGGGGTAATAGGGCTGCGCGTAGGCATAGTCGTAGCCCGGCGCCACCACGCACCCGGTGAGACCTGCCGCCACAGCTAACATCGCGACTGATGCAATGAGCCTGCTCACGATTTTCTCCCTCTTATGTGATTGAGAAAAACAGCGTGCCCGGGAGTTCAGCAGGATTTGTGTCCGCAAATTACGGCTCGGATGCGCCGCCGCGCCTGCATGGTGTCTGTGCTGCAATCCAACGCCATAGCGGCTGCGTGTTGCAGCAGCCTTCCAAACCGTGACGGATTCATTACCCTGTAACAGTTGGTTAACGTTTCGAAACGTAACTGTAGGGCGCGCCTGATACTTTCCCGTCAGACAATTTCCCTTTAAATCCAGCCCCATGCTTGTGCTGACGCTGGACGAAGAAGAACACACCCCACATTGCCCGGGCCGCTTGATGCGGACCCTGCAAAAACCTGGCCGTCAATGAAGCACGATCCACAGCCGGCAACCGCATCAGAATGGCGCGCCAAAGGCGACGCCTGTGTCGCTCGCGGCGAACTCCACGCCGCACTCCAATGTTTCGAAGCAGCGCGCGCGCTCGATCCCGCCGACGCCGTCGTTCATGAGCGCCTCGCCACGACGCTCGCCATGCTGAACCGCTTTCCCGAAGCCGTCATTCGCTATCACGAAGCGATCGGACTCGATCCGCGGAACACCGATTTGCATCACGGCCTTGGCTGGTCGCTCGAGCAGATGCATCGGCTTGAACAGGCTGCAGAGGCCTATCGCGAAGCAGTCCGGCTGAATCCTAAAGCCGACGGCTCGTACAACAACATGGGTAACTGCCTGCAGGCACTCGGTCGTTTCGACGAGTCGCACGAAGCCTATCGCCGCGCGATCGAGGCCGCCCCGCAGGTGCCGCTGTATTACCGCAATTTCGTGCAGTCCAAGCGCCTTACCGCTGACGACCCGGTGTTCGCGGCGCTCGAGCAATTCGCCGGCGTGGCCGCTTCGCTCACACCCGCCAATCAGGCGGAAATTCACTTCGCATATGGTCAGGCGCTGTCCGACGTGGGCCGCAACGATGCGTCGTTCGATCACTTCCTGAAGGGCAACGCACTGTACCGCCCCGGCGTGCGTTATGACGAAGCCGCGTCGCTCGGTCTGTTCGCGCATTTGCCGGAGCTCTTCACATCGGAAGCGCTGGCGGCGAAGCACGGTCTGGGCGATCCGTCGGCTGCACCGATTTTTATCGTCGGCATGCCGCGCTCCGGTTCGACCCTCATCGAACAGATTCTCGCGAGTCATCCGCAGGTTTTCGGCACCGGCGAGCGTACGGAGTTCGGCGAGGCGCTGGTGAATAGCATTGGCCGCGCGGTGGACGACCCGCTACGCATCGATATCGAAGCACTGCAGGACGTGGGCTCCGCGCCATTGCGCACGCTCGGCGCCGACTATCTGCGCCGCATGCACAAGTCGTTGCCGGAAATGCAAGCCGGAACGCCGGGCTACACACGCTTTACCGACAAATACCCGTTCAATTTCATCAACGTCGGGCTGATTCATCTGGCGTTGCCGAACGCGCGCTTCATTCATAGCAGCCGCTCGCCATTGCAAAGCTGCCTGTCGATTTTTTCGCGAATTTTTCACGACGTGCCGTTCAGTTACGATCTCGGTGAACTGGGCCGCTACTATCGAGCGTACGACGCGTTGATGGCGCACTGGCAACGTGTGTTACCCGCGGGCACGATGATCGAGGTCAAATATGAAGAGCTGGTCGAAGACTTCGAAAGCAATGTCCGGCGCTTGCTTGAACATTGCGGACTCGACTGGGACGAGCGCTGTCTATCGTTTCACGAGACCACGCGGCAGGTGAATACGGCAAGCGCGGCACAGGTGCGCCGTCCGCTCTACAAGACGTCGCTGCAACGCTGGCAGCCGAAGCCGGCGTTGCTGCAACCGTTGTTCGAGGGTTTGGGGCCGGAGTTGGCGCCGGCTGACAGCCTCAGCGCGCACGAGCGTGCGCCTCTGGCCGATGCCGACGCGGCGGCGACTGACACGGAGCGGAAATCATGAGCGCAATCCGCGGGGCCGTCATATGGATGACCGGTTTGTCCGGTGCCGGTAAATCGACCTTGGCCGAGACGTTGAACCAGCGTCTGAAAGAAGCAGGGCATGCCTCGATCGTGCTCGACGGGGACGTGCTGAGACGCGGCCTGACCGCCGGCCTCGGCTTCACACCCGAAGACCGCAGTGAGAATCTGCGGCGGGTCGCGCACGTCGCGGCGCTGTTCATGCAACAGGGCTTCATCGCAATTGCCGCAGTGATCTCGCCCGAGCATCAGCATCGGCGTATGGCGCGTGAGATCGTTGGCGTTGGTTTCGTCGAAGTGTTCGTGAATGCGCCGCTGACGGTGTGCGAAGCGCGCGATGTCAAAGGCCTCTACGCGCGTGCGCGGCGCGGTGAGATTCCAAATTTCACCGGCATTTCCGGGCCGTTCGATGTACCGCTCGACCCCGATGTCATGATCGAAACCGATCGGGTGTCGATCGAAGAGGCGGTAGACCGCCTGTTTGTGCATCTGACCGCCATGGGTTGCCTGCCCAGGGAACGCGGGCTCGGCAAGCCTCGTCTCGCGAAATAGTCAGCGCGAGGCCCATACCGCTTTTTCTCCCCGCGCAAATTTTCCACCAGGCGCAGGGCATTTCGCTATACCGTTTCGGCTACTCGTGGACCGAAGGGGTGATGCGTCGATGCCGACATTGTCGATACCAAAAATAAAGCCGAACGTCGAAGCGCTTGTTCTGGCGGCCGATCTGGCAGGCACAATTGTTTTCGCGATCGAGGGCGCGCTCAGTGCGATGCGCGGTGGCCTCGATCTGCTGGGTGTGATGGTGATCTCATTTGTCGCGGCGCTCGGCGGCGGGGTGATCCGCGATCTGTTGATCGGCGATTCACCGCCTAACGCGATACGCGACTGGCGTTATCCGGCGTTGACCTTCGTCACCGGTCTGCTCACGTTCATTTTCCATTCGACAGTGCAGCAGTTTCCTGTCGCGCTGATTACCGTGCTCGACGCAGCCGGTCTCGCCCTGTTTGCCGTGGCGGGCGTCGAGAAAGCGCTGCTCTTCGGGATTCGTCCGTTTATCGCGATGCTGATGGGCACCATCACGGGCGTGGGCGGCGGGGTGATCCGCGATGTGTTGATGGCGCGCGTGCCGCTCGTGCTGCATGCCGACATCTATGCGACCGCGGCGTTCGCCGGCGCATTCATCGTGGTGGTCGCGCGGCGTGCCGGCTTGCCGCCGAGCGTCGCGGCATTGGCAGGCGGCGCGGTGTGCTTCGTCTTGCGCGTGCTCGCTGTCACCTATGGCTGGCATCTGCCGAAGGCGTCGCTCTCAGCGCTTGCGTAAAGGCTCGATCAGCGACGACAAACCGTTGTGATCGATCTCGTGCATCAAGGCCAGCAGACGGCCGATCTCGCCTGGCGGAAAGCCCTGGCTCGCAAACCAGTTCAGATAGTGACCGGGCAGATCCGCGATCAGCCGCCCTTTATATTTTCCGTAAGGCATCACACGCGTGACCAGCAGTTCGAGATGTTCGGGATTCATCGCAGATGGGTCGACGGAAAGTTCATGGATCGCAATGGCGTGAGCGCCTGCTGAAGCAGCATTTTAGCCGCGCTGCAGGCATTGCGCCGGCATGGTAACGTCATGCGCTTTCCCTTTACACACAACAGGACAGGTTCGATGGAATACCGCAGACTCGGCGACTCGGATGTGAAGGTTAGCCTGATCGGTCTCGGCACCATGACGTGGGGCGAGCAGAATACCGAGCAGGAAGCGCACGCACAGATCGATTACGCGCTCGACCACGGCGTCAATCTGATCGACGCCGCGGAAATGTACCCGGTGCCGCCGCGTGCCGAGACGCAAGGCTCGACCGAGCGTTATATCGGCACGTGGATCGCGCAGCATCGCAGCGCGCGCGAGAAGATCGTGCTGGCCACCAAGATTGCCGGCCCGGCGCGTCAACCGCACAACCCGCGTCATATTCGCGGCGAGGGCAACCAGTTCGACCGCAAGAACCTGACCGAAGCGCTGAACGATAGCCTGAAGCGTCTGCAAACGGACTACGTCGATCTGTATCAGTTGCACTGGCCGGATCGCAGCACGATGACGTTCGGCCGTCCCGCCTATCCGTGGGTCGATGACGCATATACGGTGCCGATCGAAGAAACCCTGTCGGTGCTCGCCGAATTCGTCAAGGCAGGCAAGATTCGCCATATCGGTGTGTCGAACGAAACGCCTTGGGGTGTCGCGCAGTTTCTGCGCGCGGCGGAAAAACTCGGCTTGCCGCGCATCGTCAGTATCCAGAATCCGTATAGCCTGTTGAACCGCACGTACGAAGTGGGTCTGTCCGAGTATGCACATCGCGACAACATCGGCTTGCTGGCGTATTCGCCGCTCGCCTTCGGCTGGCTATCGGGCAAGTATGAAGGCGGCGCGCGTCCGGCCGGCGCCCGCATTTCGCTGTTCGAGCGCTTTCAACGTTACAGCAAGCCGCAAGCGGTTCAGGCAACCACGCGCTATGTCGAACTGGCGAAGCGGCATGGTTTGTCGCCCGCGCAGTTCGCGCTGGCCTTCGTCAATAGCCGGCCGTTCGTGACGAGCAATCTGATTGGTGCCACGTCGCTCGATCAGCTGAAGGAAAACATCGCCAGCGCCGAGGTGAAACTCTCGCCGGAAGCGCTCGCGGAGATCGACAAGCTGCATGAACTGCAGCCTAATCCGGCGCCTTGAGACTGCTTGAAGCCGCGGCTTCTGTTGTCGTGGCGCTTGCGTGCGGCGAGTTCTCGCCGAGATCCCAGAACAGCCCCGCCATGATCTGCAGGCCCTCGCGCACCACCGGTCCGAGCAGATGCTCGTTTGGCGCGTGCTGCGAGCAGGCCGGGTACGAATGCGGCACCCAGATGGTCGGCAGGCCGAGCGTGTCGGCGAACACTTCGTTGGGCAGTGTCCCACCGAGATTCGGCAGCACCGCTGTCTTCTTGCCGGTGGTCTGTTCGAGCGAGGCGATGGCCCACTTGACCCACGGGTCGTCGGGATTCAGACGTGTCGCCGGCGCACCGCGTTCGACGCTGATCTCGACCAGCGAAAAGCCATGCGCATCCAGATGCATGCGCAGATGCTGCTCAAGGTTTTCCCAATCGGTGCCGACCACGAAGCGCAACTGGCAGTGCGCGAATGCCGATGACGGAATGGCATTGACCGGGTTCTCGGGGTTCCCCGCCTTGAAGGCCAGCACTTCGAAGCTGTTCCAGCCGAACACGCGCTCTGGCGGCGTGAGGCCGGGCTCGCCCCAGTTATCGTCGACCGCCGGGTCGCCCGGGCCGCCGCCTACGGTGATATCGGCCAGTGCATGACGCACCGCCTCGGGAATCGGCGGCGGACGCAAGCCGTCGACAGCGATCACGCCGCGCGCATCGACCAGACTGGCGAGTGCGCTCGCCAGCACGGTGGCCGGGTTGCGCAACAGACCGCCCCAATTGCCCGAGTGGTGCGCGCCATCGCGCAGATTCAACGAGAGCTTGAAGTTCACCGAGCCGCGCGAGCCGAGAAACACCGTGGGGCGGCGCGCGGCGAGGCGCGGGCCATCGGAGGCGATCAGCACGTCCGCGGCCAGGTCCTGTTTGTGTTGGTGGCAGATCGCGTCGAGCCCCGGCGAGCCGGTTTCCTCGCCCATCTCGATCAGCAGTTTCGCGTTGAAGCCGAGCTTGCCGCCGCGCGTGGCCAGCACGCTTGCGAGCGCGGCGAGATTGATGGAGTGCTGGCCCTTGTTGTCGGCGGTGCCACGGCCATACCAGCGTTCACCTTCGATGGTCACCGCCCACGGCGTCAGCGGCGCGCGCCACTGGCTGTCGTAGCCGCGCACGACGTCGCCGTGGCCGTAGATCAGTACGGTGGGCAAACGGTCGTCTTCATGGCGATTGGCGATCAGGAACGGCCCGAACCCTTCCGCCGGGTTATCGACGATGCGCGTGCTGAAGCCGAGCCCTTCGACCTCGGGCGCGATTTCGTCGGTCAGATACGACAGCAGCGTGGCGGCGCGGTCGCTTTCCTGACTCTCGGTACGAAATCCGACGCGCCGGGTGAGGTTCTCAAGAAAGGCGCCTGATTCGAAATGATGCGTGGCGTGTTCGATGGCCTGGCTGCGGCTCATGGTTGTCTCCGATGCGGGGGGCGGGGGATGGCGGCGAGGTGACGACGAGGCGACGCGGCGCCGTACGTGGCACGGTCTGGATCGCGACCATCAGCTTCGAAACGATTCTAGAAGTCCGTTATTTTTGTCACAATGATCGTCTTTCGAAGCTTACGTTGCCCAAAAGGCAAAGCAGGACAGCCCCCGCATACGGCTGCATACGTTCGCATAAGGCGTCGCTCATGGCACTTTCGTTACATGGCATTGCATTGCGCTATTTTGTTGAGGTGGCGCGCACCGGCTCAATCAGCGACGCGTCCGCGCGCCTGCACGTGGCCGTATCGGCGATCAGCCGGCAGATCACGCGGCTCGAAAGCGATCTCGGCGCCACGCTGTTCGAGCGGCGGCCGCGCGGCATGTCGCTTTCCGAGGCGGGCGAGCGCCTGCTCGCCTACGCCCAGCGCAGCCTGCTCGAGGCCGAGCACGTGATGAAGGAGATCGGCGGCCTCGAGGCGTTGCACGGCAGCATGATCAAGGTCGCCAGTTCGGAGGGTTTCGCCGCGGACTTCCTGCCTAGCGCGATGGCGGCGTTCCGCAGCCACTATCCGGGGATCGACTTCACGCTCTCTGTGATGCAGCCGGGCGAGGCGACGCGCCGGGTGCGTGATGGCGACGCCGATCTTGCGCTGACGTTCAGTCTCGCGCCGGAAAAGGGCGTCAAGGTTGAACACACCGAGCGGGCACCGGTGCTGGCGCTGCTGCGCGCCGATCATCCGCTGGCCGCGCGCGCGAAGGTGTCGCTCGCCGACCTGCAGCGCTATCCACTGGTGCTGCCGGAGCCTGGCACGACGATTCGGCAGCTGATCGACATCACCTGCGCTCTTGAAGGCGTGCTGCTCGAGCCCGATCTCACCTCCAACAATAGCGGCGCGATGTACCGCTACGCGCAGAAGTCCGGGGCGATCATGTTCACCGGGCTGCTGTCGGTGCGTGACCGTTACGCCGGCGACGGCTTCGTCGCGATACCGCTGACGCATCCGCAGATGCGCCAGCGCAGCATTCAGGTACAGACGATGGCCGGACGGGAGCTGCCGCCGTCGGTGAGGGCGTTCCGTGACCATTTGATCGCGGAGATCGGCGGCGCGAAGCCTGCGGATGCTGCGGCGCCGAAGCCGGCTCGACAGCGGGCTCAGGCGCCGGCTCGAAAGCGCGGCGAGACGCATTGAAGGGCAAATCTCCCTGCCGGACGGCGAATCGCGACCTAAACTGTGGGGACGGGGCGGCTTGTACGACCTCTACTGCGCGGCTCGCGATGCTGCGGCCCATACCAGTGGTAGGATTCAGCCCGAAAAATGGAGAGCGGTGTGCGATGAATAGGCGTGCCGTCCACAACAGAGCGATAGGACTCAGGACATCGAATGGCACAACAAAAAACAAACCCAAAACTTGAGCAGGCGCTGACGCGCGGGGATCTTGCAATTCGCCAGGCCAACTCGGCACGGGCGACGGCGTTGCTGCGCGCGTTGGGCAAGATGATCGTAGAGGCGTCGGCGACGATCGGTGTGGAAGCATTCACGCTGATTCCGGAGGGCGACAAGATTTACGATCCTACTGAGGGGCTGTGGCCACAGGAATTGCTGGTGTCGCTCGACGGCCCCGTCGAGGCGACGGATCCGGATGAAGTTCGAACTGTCCGGTTGATTGCCGATGATCCTGGCACGGTGTTCAGGGTTGAATGGCAGCGAGCCGACGGGAAGATCGGACGTCAGGATGGGGGGCCGTTTGCAACGGTGGCCTTTATTTCCGATGTGGAAATTCCTTGGACGGATGATGAGGATTGAGGGGAGGTTTTGCGCGGAGCGCTGAAGGTTTTTTTTGTGCTTTGCGGTGGTTTTTGTATGCCTGTGGCGGTGGGGTTTGCTTGGGTTTTTGCCTGCGCGGCGCTTGTTTGGCTGTGCTTTTATGGCGTTGGCCTTTCCTTGATTTGTTATTGGTCTATTAGCGTTGCCCCTGTGCGGGGCGGGCACTTTTCTTTGCATGCCGCAAAGAAAAGTAGGCAAAAGAAAGCGGCTCACACCGCTAGCTCATAAGCGGGTCCCCTGGGCTCAGAGGGGGCAGTGGTGCATCTGGAATCTGTGTCCTCGCACATTCGGCGCGAGTGACAAGGCAGTCATTCTTCCGGCGGCGCTGCGCGCGCCGAAGCGCATTTCATAAAACCGTCCGTTGTGTTCAGGCTCCCGCGTTTTGTCACGGAACCGTGGCCCGTGGTCGCATCAACTCTGCCACTGCCACTGCCACTGCCACTGCCACTGCCACTGCCACTGCCACTGCCACGGTGATGGCGCCGCATGGGCGTTTCATTCGGGCTGTGTTTTCGCACTTTCATTTGCTTGCGCAAATCGTCTTTTGGATACTTGGGTGCTTCGCAGAGGCGAGGCCGATGGCCCCCGCTGCGCGCGATCGAAGCCCCACGGTTTCCCTGGCAGACCCATCCGCGACGCACGCGGTGCGGAGTGGGAGCTGATGAGTGCTTTGTCACTCGCGCCGAATGTGCGAGGGCACGGATTCCAGATGCACCACTACCGCGACTGCGCGAGGGGCCCGCTTAAGAATTAGCGGTTTGAGCCGCTTTCTTTTGCCCCTACTTTTCTTTGCGGCAGGCAAAGAAAAGTAGGGGCCTGCCCCGCACAGGGGCGACGCTAATAGACCAATAACAAATCAAGGAAAGGCCAACGCCATAAAAGCACAGCCGAACAAGCGCCGCGCAGACAAACAAAACCAAAGCAAAGCCCACCGCCACAGGCAAATATCCGAACAAGCGCCGCGCAGGCAAAAAAACCAACCCCCTCCCGTCAGCGACCCTAACAAACTCCCATCTCCTCCTTGCAATTCTGTAAAATTCGCGCACGCGCGCTATAGGCGCCACTGCGGCACCCCGATGCGCGTGTTGTGAAGGCGGCGCCACGACCGCTACCTCCGTTTAAAGACAAGGAAAAACAACAGCATGACCGACCTATCCGACCAAACCGTGGCCACGGCTTACGACGCACACGACACCCGGCGCCGCATCTTCGCGATCGTTGGCGCTTCATCGGGCAATCTAGTCGAGTGGTTCGACTTCTACGTGTACTCGTTCTGCGCGCTGTACTTCGCGCCTGCCTTCTTCCCAAGCGGTAACACCACCACGCAGTTGCTCAACACCGCGGGCGTCTTCGCCGCGGGCTTCCTGATGCGCCCGATCGGCGGCTGGTTCTTCGGCCGGCTCGCCGACAAGCACGGGCGCAAGACCGCGATGATGGTGTCGGTGTTCATGATGTGCGGCGGCTCGCTCGTAATCGCGGTGCTCCCCACGTATGCGCAGATCGGCGCATTGGCGCCAGCGCTGCTGCTGGTCGCGCGCCTGTTCCAGGGCCTGTCGGTAGGCGGCGAATACGGCACCAGCGCGACTTATATGAGTGAAGTCGCGCTCAAGGGCCGTCGCGGTTTCTTCGCATCGTTCCAGTACGTCACGCTGATCGGCGGCCAGTTGTGCGCGCTGCTGGTGCTGGTGATTCTGCAACAAACCCTCTCTACCGACGAGCTGAAAGCGTGGGGTTGGCGCGTGCCCTTCGTGATCGGTGCGTTGGCGGCGCTGGTCGCGCTGTATCTGCGTAAATCGCTCGAAGAAACCACCACCGCCGAGACGCGTCGGCGCAAGGAAGCCGGCACGCTGCGCGGCCTGTGGCAGCACAAGGGTGCCTTCGTGACGGTGCTCGGCTTCACGGCCGGCGGCTCGCTGATCTTCTACACGTTCACCACTTACATGCAGAAGTACCTGGTCAACACGGCCGGCATGCATGCCAAGACGGCCAGCAACGTGATGACCGCGGCGCTGTTCGTCTACATGGTGATGCAGCCGGCGTTCGGCGCCTTGTCGGACCGCATCGGCCGCCGTCGTTCAATGCTGTTCTTCGGCTTCTTCGCGACCATCGGCACCGTGCCGCTGCTGCACGCATTGAAAGACGTGACGAGCCCGTATGCGGCCTTCGGCCTTGTCGTCGTGGCGTTGGCGATCGTCAGCTTCTATACGTCGATCAGCGGCCTGATCAAGGCCGAAATGTTCCCGCCTGAAGTGCGCGCGCTCGGCGTGGGGCTGTCGTACGCGGTGGCCAATGCGATCTTCGGCGGCTCGGCGGAGTATGTCGCGCTGTGGCTGAAATCAGTAGGCAACGAGTCGACGTTCTACTGGTATGTGACCGCGCTGTGCGCGATCGCCGGCCTCGTGTCGCTGCGTATGCGCGATCCTTCGAAAGAAGGGTATCTGCGTCACGAACCGTGAGCATGGGCAACACGCTCGGGCAGCGCGCATGAGCGCTGCTTGCAAACGGCGGCTCGGGGTAACCCGGCCGCCGTTTTTTATCGCCTCGGCAAATGCGGCAAATGCGGCAAATGCGGCAAATGCGGCAAATGCGGCAAATGCGGCAATTACGACAATTACCGCAAGCCTCGCACGGAGCGCACGCTCAAGCCACCACGATCTCCGTTCCCAGCACATGCAGCAGATCGCGCAGCGCCTCGGCTTGCGCCATCTTCGTATCGCTGCGCAAATGAATCTGCACGGCTCGCCCCGCGATTCCATCGACGGGATGCGCAAGCCACAACTCCACAGCAAGCCCCAATCCTTCTGGCTGATTGACGACGACCGGCTCGATCACACGCGGCTTGAAACAGGCACTGTCAGACATGGCGAATCACCTCGGGGCTGATGTCGGTTCGAGGTCCATCCTAATCAGCCGCACCCGCAAGACCAAGCGACAAATACGAGTTTGCTAATGAGCGGATGCTTAGCAGAAAACGCGCTTAATACAGGAGCATTTCTTGGTTCGGTGCGCGCCGCGCCGCTGCTAATGTGGCGCCCATGCGTGGCGATCGGTTGCACCTCACGGTTGCAACGGATATAGCCAACACGCATCCGTTTCTGACACATCGCACGCATAGTGCACAAGCACCGCACACAAACAAAGAGATCCATAAAAATGAAATCGACACTACTCGCTGCCTGGCTCATGACAATGACGGGACTCTCGATGACGGTATCGGGACTCGCCCACGCCGACCGTCTCGACGACATCAGGAAGGCCGGCGTACTGCGCGTCGCGACCTTCGACAGCAACTCGCCGTTCGGCTACGTCGACGCAACCAGCAACCATATCGTCGGCCTCGACGCCGACTATGCGAAAGCGCTTGCCGACAAACTCGGCGTGAAACTCGAACTGCAACCGACCAATCCGGCCAACCGCATTCCGTTCCTGACGTCGAAGAAAGTAGACCTGGTGCTCGCCAACTTCACGATCACCGACGAGCGCGCCAAACAGGTCGATTTCAGCATTCCGTATTTCTCGTCGGGCCAACAGTTCCTGGCGAAGAAGGGCGTGCTGAAGTCGGCGGATCAGATCAATAGCCTGCGGGTGGGCGCCGACAAGGGCACCACCAACGAGATCATGTTGCGCGAGAAATTCCCGCAAGCCACGATCGTCGCGTACGACGACACGCCGTTCGCGTTTGCGGCTTTGCGCGCGGGCAACGTGCAGGCGATCACGCAGGACGGTCCGAAGCTGGTCGGCCTGCTCGCCAATGTACCGGACAAGCAGAACTATGAGATTCCGGCGTTCACGATTTCGAACGACTACATGGGCGTCGGCATCCCGAAGGGCGAGACGCGCCTCGTCGGCTTCGTCAACGACACGCTGAAGGGACTGGAAGCCGACGGCTCGGCCGCGAAGATCTACAACCGCTGGTTTGGTCCGCAAACGAAGACGCCGCTTGCGCGCATCTTCAAGATTGGCGACAAGACCTGATCGCCGTGTCGCTGTAACACCCGTGAACAAACGGGCACGTTGGCAACGTGCCCGTCGGCGTTTTTTAAAGTAGCAGGGTTAAAGAAGCAGGTTGAAAGATGCAAGCGTGGCTCGCTCCAAAGTATCTGATGTGGCTGTGGCAAGGCTTCGGTGTAACCGTCGGTCTCGCGTTGACGGCGGCGCTCGCGGCCACCTTGTTTGACTTCGTGCTGGCGATCGCGCGTCATGCCCGGTATGGCTGGCTGCGTCGTGCAACGGCCACGTATGTACTGGTGTTTCGCAACACGCCGTTGCTGGTGCAACTGTTCTTCTGGTACTTCGGCGCGGCCACGCTGATGCCTGACGTAGTGATGCAATGGCTGAACACGCCGCATGGCATGCACATCGGTGCGTATGCGTTGCGCTGGCCGTCGTTCGAATTTGTCGCCGGGTGGATCGGGCTGACGTGCTATACGGCGGCTTTTATCGCCGAGGAGTTCCAGGCGGGTTTGCGTGGCGTGCCGGCTGGTCAGCATGTTGCAGCCGCAGCCCTTGGTCGCACACCATTGCAGGCGTTCCGCTACGTCGTATTGCCGCAAGCCGTCCGCATTTCGTTGCCGCCGCTCTTCGGCCAGTATATGAACCTCGTGAAAAATTCATCGCTGACCATGGCGATCGGTCTGGCCGAACTATCGTATGCATCGCGTCAGGTCGAGACGGAGACCTTTAAAACTTTCGAGGCGTTCGGTGTGGCAACCGTGCTGTATATCGCCGCCGTCGCCTTGATCGAAGCTGTCTCGCATACGGTGGCGCATGCGCGTGGCCGTTCATTCGTGAGGCGCTGAGCATGACATGGTCGCTGTTTGCCCATAACCGGCCGTATCTGCTGGTCGGCGCGTTTCCGCAAGGACCGCTCGGCGGCGCGGCGCTCACCTTGGTGCTTGCCTTGTGTTCAGCGCTTGTGTCGGCCGTGCTCGGCCTCGCGGGTGGCATTGCGCTGGCGATGGCGGGGCGCACCGCCCGTGTGCCGTTGCTGCTCGTGATCGGTTTCTTCCGCGCGATTCCCGTGTTGATGCTGATTTTCTGGACGTATTTCCTGTTGCCGGTCGTCTTCCATGTCGATGTGCCCGGACTCGCAACGGTCGTCTGCGCGCTCTCGCTGATCGGCGGCGCGTATCTCGCGCACTCGGTGCATGCGGGCATTCGCGCGGTTGGCGACGGTCAGTGGCAAGCCGGGCTGTCGCTCGGACTGACGCGGATGCAAACCCTGCGCTACGTGTTGCTGCCGCAGGCGATGCGCATCATGGCGCCTTCGTTCGTGAATCAATGGGTGTCGCTGGTGAAGGACACCTCGCTCGCGTATATCGTCGGCGTCGGTGAACTGTCGTTCGTCGCGACGCAGATCAGCAATCGGCTAATGGTGTACCCCGCGCAGATCTTCCTGTTCGTCGGCTTCATCTATCTAGTGCTGTGCACGGCGCTTGACCGCGTCGCCACTTATGCGCTGACGCGGCGCAAGCGCATCGTGCGGCCGCTCGCACCGGCCGCCGGCGAGGCATTGTCTAGCGACTCACCTTAAAACCGCGGCGATGTATGTCCGCTGACCGGGCTCACAGCCGCACGTGAGAGCATGAGCAGGTGGTAATAGAGCCGCATGCTGAAACCATAGTTGTAGGCGAAGAGATGCGTGAGCGCGATCTTCGACCCGAGCACCGCCTGGCGATTCTTCGCATGAACCGAGACGACGATCGGCGCGAGCCGGCGCAACGCCAGCTTGCGTGACGGTTCCAGTTGCGGCGGCAATTTCAGCGCTTTGACGAACGCATACGCACTGACGGTCGCGGCAACCGTCGTGCCGCGCGTGCTATGCGAGATCGAAGTTGCAGTCTTCCGATACACCGACACGTAGTCGTGCAGATAAAACACCTCACGTGCCGCGAGACAGAGTTCGGTGCCGAACGTGAAATCGCAGCACATGCCGTACTGATCTTTGTAGCCGATCCGCCTGACGAGGTTCGCGTTGGCCATCCAGCCGTTGTTCGGGAACATCTGGATCAGCCCGCATCGGCCGGGCAAAGCCTGCAAGCCTTCAGCATCCTTGGTGCGGTGAAACGCGGTGTTCAGTCGCGCGCTCGCGTCGAAATCGACTGTGCCGCTGTGATCGGCCTCGTACTGATCGGCGAACGCCACTTCCAGTTGCGGATGACGCGCCCATAGCGACACAAGCTTTTCGACGCCGTCGGTGGTGAGCAGGTCGTCGTCGTGAATCAGCAGGATCTTGTCGCCGCGTGCGCGCTCGAACAGGCTCGCGACGTTGCGCGCCTGGCCGAGCGACGGCTGGTTCTTCGCATAGCGGATGCGCGGCTCGTTCGCATAGCGCTGTGCGATCAACTGCTGGGTGCGTTTGTCTTTTGAATCGTCGCCGATCACGATTTCCAGATTGCCGTAGCTCTGCGCGAGGCAAGAGTCGATGCACGCGACGAGCAGTTCAGGACGATTGCAGGTCGGCAAGCAAATGGAAACCTTGGGAGAGGGATGGGACGGGGTGGAGAGGGTGAACACGGGCGTCTCCTTTCTTATCTGTTAACGGGCAATGGGCGCAGCCAGTTCGCTTTGCGCACACATTGCTGCATGCAGCAAAATAGTTCATTACAAGAAAAAAATAATCCGTAATAAATCGGAAAAAATGTCAGCCTTATGAAAGGAATTCGAAGGGAAAAATTTGTGCGGCTTTGGTGCGAAAACGGAGCAAAGTCGCTTGGGTTAGCACTTGATATTTCAACTGACCGGAGGCTCGCCTTCGCCGGCTTTTTTTGCCGGGACGGTCCGCTGGCGTTTGATCGCGCCCTTCATCGTCCGTTCGGGCAGCTTGCTCTTATCATTGCCACACACTTACAAACAACACCTTGACCGCGCCCCACATTCAGCGCACCGTGAAGAAGGAAAACACCACGGGAGCGTGAAATGTCCATCAACTTCCCGAACCCAAGCCGCAGCTACGACGCCTTCCGTCATTGCGTCAATTTCTGGGGCTACGACAACGCGCGCGAAATTGCCTTCACTGTCAACGATTCGGTCATTTCGAATCTGAGCCCGAGCGTCGGCTCCGACGAACCGGCAGTGCTGGCGGCCTTCGACCGTCATCGCGAGCAAATCCTCGCGCTCGCCCGCAGTCTGTACGTCGGCGGTCCGCAAAACCGCTATACGATTTCTTGACGCAGTGCGGCGCGGCACGTCCAACCGGACCTGCCGTGCGCCGCCTTGTTCCACAGCCGAAGCAGCGCGGCGCCCACCGGCGCCTCGCGTTGCTTCGTCGCGGGAGTTCCAGCATGGATGATGACCAGGTCAATCTAGAAGAAATCGCTGACAGCAAACGGCGGCGCGAAGCCGCACGCATCGCCGGAATCAACGAATCGGCCGCACCAGCGGCAAGCGGGCCGCAGCAAGGCCAGCCGGGCAACGAAGCCGCGCCGAAACAATGGGTCAAGCACGTCACGAAGTGGCTCGGCGCGAAGGGTACGCTGATGCAAACGCGCCCAGCCTTGACGCTCAAAAAGAAACCCGCCGCGCTGTAGGCAAGCGGAACAAAAAACCGGCGTAAAGCCGGTTTTCTTATTTGTGCCGCGCGCTCTCTGTCGATAAACGCATGGTTGGTGCTCGCTGGTTTTAGGCAGGGCATTGCATTCGCCCAGCCGCAAATCAAGTGGCCGGTTCGCGTGTCGCGCCCCCAGTCAGCGACACGATGAAATCGAAGAATGCCCGCACCTTGGCCGGTGGATGATGCCGCGAAGGGTAGAGCGCATACAGCGGATAAACCTCGTCGCTCCAGTCGGGAAACAGTTCGACCAGTTTGCCGTTGGCGAGCAACGACTCGGCGCCGAGCGCGAGAATCTGCGCGACACCCTGGCCCGCGGTGCACACGCTATGCAAGGTGCCGACGTCGTTCACAGTCAAGCTGCCTTGCGGTGTAATCACCATCTTCTTGCGTCCGCGATGAAACTCCCAGCTGAACGGGTAACCCGTTAGCGGATCACGGAACTTGATGCATACGTGCTTGCCGCTTTCGAGTTCGGCCGGGCTCGCCGGATGTCCATGTTTCTTCAGATACGACGGCGCAGCCACGGTCAGAATCCGTGTGTCGAGCAGCTTGCGTGCAATCAGCGTTGACACCGGCGGGTCGCCGAAACGGATCGCAAGATCGAAACCGTCGGCGACCATATCGCCTAACTGGTCGCGCGTGATCAACTCGAGTTGCAGATCGGCATGTTTATCGATGAAGCCACCGAGCCGCGGCCCGAGCACGAGACGCGAAAAGAATGGGTCCATGTTCACGCGCAAACGTCCGCGAACCGCAGTCGCACCCTGAGCCGCCGAAGCGGCCGCTTCTTCGAGTCCACCGAGCAGCGGCACGATCTGTTCGTAAAAGCGCCGGCCTTCGTCCGTCAGCGTGACCGAGCGGGTGGTGCGGTCGAATAGCCGGATGCCGAGGCGTGCTTCGAGCCGTGCAACCGAACGGCTAACCCCGGATTGCGACATGTCGAGCGCTTCGCCAGCCGCCGCAAAACTGCCGCAGTCGACGATCGCCGTTAGCACGCCCATGCCGTTCAGCATGCGCTCGTCAAATGGCATCTGATATTCCTTTGTTATGCATTAATGCCTGACATGCTAACGCGAAACACCGTTTTAATTCATGGGTCGGCGTCGGGAAACGCCGCCTGTCCGAGCGGATCGATGACGCTGCATCATGAGTGGAATAACTGCCACGCCATCGCGTCAGGCGCCCGGTTGGCGCTAATCGTTATGCGTTCGCCTCATGCACGACGGAATGCGGTTCTCGTCATGCATCGGGCATCTTTGTGCTAAGCGACGGAGAACGTCATTATGTCGCGAGCTTTTATTTGCGATTCCGTCGACGGCCTTGGTCAGATGGCCTCGCGTCTGCTCGTCGACGCGCGGCATCAAGTTGCAGGCGCCCTTGATCGAAGCGTGTGACGGATTGTCGGGCATCCGTTTTCCGGATTGAGCGTGGCTCTCTTCAGCGCCCCGCGCCTTGGGTCGCCTGGCCACGGACGTCGCGCGTGACGGGCGCCTCGTCGAGATGGCGAAACACCCATGCCGATACCAGCGTGATGACGCCCACGCAAACGAAGCTCAGTCGGAACCCGAGCGCCGCCGATCCCCATTGCGCCGAGAACAGATTCACCAGGCCGCCGCCGATCGAGACGCCCAGGCCGATCGCCAGCATCTGCACCATCGAAAAAAGGCTGTTGCCGCTGCCTGCATCCTCGTGCGAGAGGCCTTTGAGCGTGACGCTGTTCATCGCCGCGAATTGCATGGAGTTGGCGCCGCCGAACACCGCCAGAATCACGATCTCGACGATGAGCGGCGTGCCGCGCGTAATCAATGCGAATGCAACGATCGCCGACCCCACGATCACCGTGTTGACGAGCAGGAACGTGTCATAGCCATAGCGGCGCACGAGCGGCGCAATCCAGCGTTTGGTGAGGGTGCCGGCAAGCGCGGCGGGCAGCATCATCAGGCCGGAATGCAGCGGTGTGTAGCCGAGTTGCAATTGCAGCAGCAACGGCACGAGGAACGGTACGGCGCTCGAGCCGATGCGGCACACCAGGTTGCCGATCAGACCGACGCTGAAATTCGGCTCGCTGAAGAGCGAGAGTTTGAAGAGCGGATTGCTGCGGCGCTTTGCGTGCGGAATGTAGGCGAGCGCGCTGACGACCGCGAGCGCGAAGAGACCCGCCGACCATGCCGCGCGGTGCGTCTCAACCGGCGCTTCGATGGACAGCGAAAACGCCATCATGCACAGCGACAACAGTCCACAGCCGACGAAGTCGAATGGCGGCGCCTGGGTTTCGCCATGCGCCGGCAAAAACCGCTGCACCGCGTAGAGACCGATCGCGCCGATCGGCACATTGATCAGAAAGATCCAGTGCCACGTGATGGCCTCAACGAACCAGCCGCCGAGTGTCGGGCCGGCGATCGGCCCCAACTGGCCGGCAATCGAAATGAACGCGAGCGCCGACACGTATTGCTCGCTCGAGACGCTGCGCAGGACGGCGAGCCGTCCGATCGGCAACAGCATTGAGCCGCCCAGCCCTTGCAGGACCCGTGCCATCACCAGTTGGCCGAGCGTATGCGCGCTCGCGCAGCAGATCGATCCGAGCACGAACACGAGGATGGCCACGAAATACACGCGGCGCGTGCCGAAGCGGTCGGCGAGCCAGCCCGACGCGGGGGTGAGCATCGCCATCGTCAGCGTGTAGGCGACCACGATCGGCTGCATCGCGAGAGGCGCGACGTTGAGGCTGTGCGCAATCGACGGCAACGCGGTGTTGACGATCGTAGTGTCGAGCGACTGCATGAAAAAGCCGGCGGCGACGATCCAGAGTAGCGCTGTCTGGGCGGAATCCTTGTTCATATTCAAATGAGCGATGGGGCGCTGGCGGGGACTGATCGGCGGCCCGTGCTCGAAACAATCGTTGGGGGGCTTCGTCATGATATTGACATCCTCGTCAATCGGGAACCCCACTGGGGGCGTTGACTGTTATCGACTTTGCCGATAACCAGGGTCACAATGGAGCATGCTCAATCCCATCTGGCTCAAGACCTTCACAACAGTCGCAGCCTGCCATAGCTTCACCGAGGCGGGGCGGCAACTCGACCTCACGCAATCGAGTGTCAGCGAACATATCCGCCGGCTCGAAGAGAGCGTGGGGCGGCGTTTGTTCGTGCGCGACACCCATTCGCTCGCGATGACCCCGGACGGCGAGGCCATGCTCGCGCACGCCAGCGTGATCCTGCAAGCACTCGCACGGGCCGAGTCGCAGTTTCGCGCGCCGCGTCTGAAAGGGCGCGTTCGGCTCGGTTCATCGGACGACGTCGCGCTCGGGCCGCTGCCCACCGTGCTGGCGGCGTTTCGCGACGCGCATCCTGATGTCGAGCTGGAAATCACGATCGGTATGACCGGCAAGCTGTATGAGTTGCTGGACGCCGGGTCGATCGATCTGCTGGTCGGTAAGCGGCGTCTGGGCGACCGCCGCGGTGTGCCGCTCTTCACGGGGCGGCTGGAGTGGTTGGCTCGCATCGGCACGCGTGTCGATCTCAGCCAGCCCTTGCCGCTGATTCTGGTCGCCGAGCCGAGCGTGACGCGAGCGGTGGTGCTCGATGCGCTCGCCGAAGCCGGTTTCAGCTGGCAGGTGGTGTGCACGAGCAGCAGTCACGCGGGCTGCATTGCGGCCGCGCGCGGTGGGCTCGGCATTACGGTTCGTCCACAATATCTGGCCGCACGGGGCCTGGCGCCGCCGCTCAACGCCGCCAGTCTGCCGACACTGCCCTCGGTGGAATTTATCGCGCTGGCCGCCAAACGGCTTAGCCGTCCGGCGGGCACGTTGCTGCAATTGCTGCACGACAGCGATTTGCGCGGGTCGTGGATTGGTGAGTGAATCCCTGCGGCGTCTCGAATCGCGGTGACGATGGTCGTTTGCGCATCCGCATAGGGAATCTTCGAGACGCGCACCGTACTGGTAGGATTCCAGAATAATTCACTGTGGCGCACTTGGTGCGCGACGGAATCGGCGAGATATTCGTAGGCGACGCGATGCAGGTCGTCTGCCTGCGTGAGCAGAAGCTCGTCGAGCATACCAACGAAGCTTCCGTCGACCACTGGCGAAACAGGGCTTGCGTGCCTGTTGCGCGTTTGCCGCGCCTCGCGAATTTAATTTTTTACTGCCAGGGCGAATCGCTATACTTTCCATATACGGTTATATGTTCCATATGAGGAACAAATACTGCAAAAACCACGATGACCAAGAACCTGACCATCAATCTACGGATCGCGATCACCATCGCGTTTCTCGGCGTGCTGCTGATTGCCACCGGCGCGCTCGGCATTCTCGGGATGAACGAAAGCAACGAGGCGCAGCGTGAGGCGTACACGGTGCATTTCGCCTCGGTCGTAGCGCTCGGCAAGTCGGGCACCGCAATGTCACGCGCGCGCTTCGGGCTCGACTGGGCGATGAGCAACCCGCATTCGCCGCAACTGGGCGCGCAACTCGACCGCGCCCGCATGCTGCTCGCCGATTCCGACACGTGGTGGAACAGCTTCCGTGATCTGCCGAAAACGCCCGATCTGCAACGCCTCACCGACGATCTCGACGCGAAGCGCACCGCCGTGCGGCGTGACGGCATCGACAAGCTGGTCGATGCGATCCGCACGGGCGACGCGAGCTGGATGGACGAAAGCCGCGCGAATCATCTGATTGGCCTTTACACGGCGATGAACACGAGTCAGGGCGCGCTGGAGGACTATCTGAATCAGCAGGCGAGCGATGCGAGAGAGCGCTCAGCCACGCTGTTTCACACGCTGCTGGTTGCGTGTATCGGCAGCATTCTGGTGGGTCTGACGGTGGCGTTCGTCAGCTGGCGCACGTTGCGTCGCGCGATCATGGGACCGCTGAACGACGCGCTGCGGCAGTTCGATGCCATCGCCGCCGGCGAATTGACCACGCACGTGCCCATTCGCTCGAACGACGAAATGGCGACACTGCTGCGCGGTGTCGCCTCGATGCAGGACAAGCTCGGCGCGACCGTCACCACCGTACGCGCCGGGTCGCACTCGATTGCTTCGTCGACACAGCAGATCGCCGCGGGCAATCTCGATCTGTCGCAACGCACGGAAGAGCAGGCAGCGTCGCTGGAGGAAACCGCGGCAGCGATGGAACAGCTCACGTCGACCGTACAACTTAACGCAGAGAACGCGCATCACGCGAGCGAGCTGGCGCTGCGCGCTTCGGAGATGGCCGCGCGTGGACGCAGTTCGGTCGGCAGCATGGTCGAGACGATGCGCGTGATTCACGCGGGTTCGTCGAAGATGACCGGCATCATTACCGCGATTGAAGGTATCGCGTTTCAGACCAACATCCTCGCGCTGAACGCGGCCGTCGAAGCCGCCCGCGCGGGTGAAGAAGGACGCGGCTTCGCCGTGGTGGCGGGCGAGGTGCGCAGTCTCGCGCAGCGTTCCGCGGCTGCAGCGAAGGAAATTGGCACGCTGATCGCGGAATCGACTTCGCGTGTCGAGAGCGGCGCAGGGCTCGTCAATGAAGCGGGCGATACGATGCAGGAAATCGAAGCGGCAATCGCGCGCGTGGCACGGATCGCCGGCGAGATTGCCGCGGCCTCGAAGGAGCAGAGCGAAGGCATCAAACAGGTGAGCCTCGCTGTTACGCAGATGGATGAGGTCACGCAGCACAACGCCGCGCTGGTCGAAGAGAGTGCGGCGACCGCAAACTCGCTGGCGGATCAGGCGCGGCAGTTGAGCGAATTGACCGCGGCTTTTAAAGTTTCCCGCGAGGCGGCACTGCGTGAGCCGGCGTTCTGAGGACTGCTGAAACCAAGCGTCCTTACCGCTTGTAATGGCATCGTTGCCGGGCTCCGGGCGATTCTGTATGGTGCATCATCGACCTACCAGAAGAGATCCCGAATGACGGCCGCCGCAGACCAACTTCCGCAACCGGTTCGCTCCGATGTCCTGATCGTCGGCGCCGGCCCCGTGGGCCTCTTTGCCGCTTTCGAAGCGGGTGTGATCGGCCTGTCATGCCAGATTGTCGATGGGCTCGACAAGGTGGGCGGGCAGTGCATTGAGCTCTACCCGGACAAGCCAATCTACGACATTCCCGCGATTCCCTCATGTACCGCGCGCGAACTGGTCGAGCGTTTGATGGCGCAATGCAAGCCGTTCGATGTACCGATCCATCTCGAGCAGCGGGTCGAGTCGGTCGAGCAGCGCGACGATGGGCGCTGGACCGTGCGCACCGACCGCGGCCTCATATTCGACGTGGCGGCGATTCTGCTTGCCGCCGGGAATGGTGCATTTGTCCCGCAAAAGCTGACGCTTGCCGAAGCGGTGCCGTTGGAATCGCGTCACGTGCACTACAGCGTGCCACGTCTCGCCGATTTTGCCGACAAGATGGTGGTCGTGGCCGGCGGCGGCGATTCCGCGCTCGACTGGGCGTTGGCGTTGCGCAAGGTGGCGCGGCGCGTAACGCTGGTGCATCGGCGCAACGGCTTCAGCGCGGCTGATTCGAGCGTCGAGTTGATGCGGCGGGCGGTCGAGGCCGGGGAGATGGACTTCATCGTCGGCGCAATTTCGGGGCTCAACGTCGAGGCCGATACGTTGAAATCGATCGCGCTGCGGCATATCGAAGGCGAAACACAGCTCGAAACCGAGCATCTCGTCGTGCTGTACGGATTGGTCGCCGATCTTGGACCGATCGCGAAGTGGAATCTGTCGATCCACGCTGGCCGCGTCGACGTGGATACGTCCAACTATGAAAGCTCGCGCCCCGGCATCTTCGCGGTCGGCGACATCGCCAACTATCCGAACAAGCAGAAGCTGATTCTGTCCGGTTTTCACGAGGCGTCGCTGGCGCTGCGCAAGGCGTACGCGTACGCCTATCCGGAGAAAAAGCGGGTGCACGTCCATTCCAGTTACGACGCGAAGCTGGCGGAAAAGGTCGCCGCGGCGGGGTGAAGGTTCGGCAACGTGTCGCAGTCTGCTGCTGATTGTGTGTCAGCGGCGGGGTCCGCGTGATCCTGAAGAAGGCTCGAAAAGGCGAGACTTTACCCTCGACCGCCTCGCGAGATATCTTCACCGGCACGATGCGGCATGCGCAGCGTCACAGGAATCGACGCGAACGAGCACAAGCCCACCACCAGAAACGCCGGCCAGAAATCCGACCACGTGATGCCCGGATGGCCGTGCAGCACGCGCGAAATCTGCAGCACGATACCGCCTATCGTCACGCCGAGGCCGAGCGACATCTGCTGCACGACGCTGCCGAGACTCGTTGCGCGCCCCACATCGCGGCTGGCGATTTCCGCGTAAGTCAGTGAGTTGAGACTCGTGAATTGCAGCGCGGGGAAGAAGCCGCCCAGCAATACGACGAACCAGATGATCCAGGTCGGCGTGCCGGGGAAAAACAGTCCGCACGCCGCGATCGCTATCCCTGAGAGCGCCGCGTTCACCACCAGCACCGAACGGAAGCCGAACCGATGCAGCACGCGCGAGGCGAACGTGCGCATGAACATGCCGCCGAACGCCGATGCGCACGTAATCAGGCCGGACTCGAACGCGCTCATGCCGTGTCCTTCCTGCAGCATCAACGGCAGCAGAAAGGGCAGCGCGCCGAGGCCGATGCGAAACAACGATCCGCCGAGCACGCTCGCCTGGAAAGTCGGCACCTTGAAAAAGCGCAGATCGAGCAACGGAAATTCGACGCGCTGCGCGTACACGACGTAGCCGAGAAGCAGAACGGCGCCGCTCGCGCACATGCCGAACGCGTTCTGATTCGAAATGAGCTCGCCACCCACCAGCGACAGTCCGAGCAGAAGCAACACCGCGCCGGCCGCCGACAGAAAGAAGCCGATCCAGTCGAGCGGCCCAGGATCCGGTTCGCGTGTGTTGGCGATATAACGGTTGGTCAGATAGATACCGAGAATACCGATCGGCACATTGATGAAGAAGATCAGGCGCCAGTGCAGATAGGTGGTGATGAAGCCGCCGAGCAGCGGCCCGGCTGCCGGTCCAAGCAACGCGGGGACGCTCAGATAGTTCATCGCGCGGATGAAGTCGGACTTGTGGACCACGCGGAAGATGATGATCCGTCCGACCGGGACCATCATCGCGCCGCCGACGCCTTGCACGAAACGGGCGAGGGTGAAGGTGGCCAGCGAGTTCGACGCGGCGCACAGGAGCGAGCCGGTCACGAAGATGCCGATTGCCGTGCGGAAAATCGTGCGTGCGCCGAAACGATCCGCAAGCCAGCCGCATACCGGGATAAACACGCCGAGACCCAGCACGTAGCTCGTCACCGCGATTTTCAGCGTGACCGGATCGCGCCCGAAGTCGCGCGCCATGGCGGGCAGGGCGGTGACGATCACATTCGCATCGACGCTTTCCATGAACATCGCGCACGCGACGATCAGAGGCGCAATCAGAGCTTTCTCGACGACGGTCATGGGGAGCGGGCGGTCTGCGCGGGCTGGTCGCAGGCAAAGGGGCCATTATTGCACCTGTACGGTGCGGATGGTTAATAGTGCGCCGCCGGGTGCCGCCCCTTTTTGAGATTGCGTGGATCGCGGACGTGACCGTCGCGCAACATGGCGACGACATTATTGATATTTGTTGCAGTGCGGGATGAGAGGGCTATAATCGGGTTATTACCTAGGTATAAACACTATACAGGAGCCCACCATGAACACCGCATCCAACACCGCTACCGTCCGCACTGCAGCCGCCGGCAACACCACGTGGCTGGGCAAGCTGCGCGCACTGGCTCTGCACGCGCTCAACCTGCATCTGCAAAACTGCGCCGTGCTTGCCGAAGCGCATCGCCGCCCGCAGTAAGCGTCTCGCCAACGGCCGGTCCCTATCGTTACCGGCTCGGAATTTCGAACACCAGACAGGTCGTCGTCGCGTGCGCGTAGAGCGTGCCGTCGGGGCCGACAAGGCGAGCTTCCGCCGTCGCCAGTTGCCGTCCGCAATGAATTACTTTGCCTTCGGCACGCACGCGTTGCATGCGCGGCGTCACGGCTTTCACGTAATTCACGCTTAGCTCGGCGGTGGTGTAGCCACGGCCCGGCGGCATCATCGTGTGCACTGAGCAACCCAGCGCGGAATCGAGCAGGGTGGCGATCCAGCCGCCATGCACCGTGCCCAGTGGATTCAGATGCTGCGCGAGCGGGGTGCCCTGAAACACCACGCGTCCCGCACTGACCTCGACGACCGTAAAGTCGAGTGTGCGTGCAATCGCGGCGTAGGGCAGTTCCCCGTTCATCATCGCCTGCAGGAATTCCAGGCCGCTCTTGCCTGCCGCCTGCTCCGGGCTCGCAACGCCGGGGCCCGGTCCCGCGTTGATCGTTGCCAGCAATTCCTGCTCGCGTGCAAGCCAGCGTTCGAGTTGGTTCTCGTTCGTCAATCCGCGTCTCCTGTCCTGAGGGAAGTGTGCTTCGGTATCGATGCATCGTCATCGATTAAAGCATCAAACCGCCTCAGGCGCTGGAGGGCTGCCTCTGGATCGCAGGCACGCGCGCCGGGCCCGTGCCGCTCAGTGCGCACGGATGGCCCGTGCGTTACTCGTTGACGCGTGACGAAACCGGACGCGCCCTGGTCGCTCGCGCGGACAGTGTGCTGATCAGAAGCGCCATCGACACCAACCCGACCAGATACACGCCGGCCATCACCCAATCCTGTTCCGCCATCATCGTTCCCCTTCAATTGCTGCCATTCCTGCTACGAAATCCCGGCATTGCACCGGGCTCTTGCTCTCGATTACGGCACGCGAAGCGAAAATCTTGATGGAGCCAATCAGCGTTTAAATCAGTGCGCGATCGGGCGATTACGGCGCGATGCCAAATCTTCGTCTCGCAATTTTCAATAAGTGTTTAAAATTCGCCCCCTGTCGAGCACAGCGGTTCTCATCGGCACGGCAAACCAGTCGGCAATTTCGACCGTTTTATCGGCGCAGGTTGCGCTGTCATGCCACGAAGCGTGTTCAGCTTCATTTATCGACCCAAATTTAAACCCGCCGAATTGGCTGACATTGGCTAACAGTGTCAACCTTTTTAACGCTTTTCCGTTATCAATTTGTAATCGCCAAAGTAAGGCGACGCCGTGGCAGACGACCCGTCGCCGCGACAGCTCTACGCAAGGCCCGCATTGACCATGTTCCACCGATATAACAATAAATTCGACCGGCCAGGCGCGATGTTTGAGCGTGCCGCCAGGATGCTCGGCAAGCGGAGCATCCTCTCGCCCGTGCTCGCACTCGTCATTTGCGGGCTGTTGCTGGTCGTCTTGCAACATCTCTCGCAAGCGGTCGACTATCGCTCGGTCGTGCACCAGTTGCGTCACCTGACGGCGAGCGAGTGGGCCGGGGCGCTCGGCGCGACCGCGCTCAGCTATATCGCGCTGGTCGGCCGCGACGCGGTCGGCTTGCGCTACCTGGGCGCCACGGTGCCGCGCGCGGCGCTGTGGATCGGCGCGACCGCGGGCTCCGCGCTCGGCAATGCGACTGGCTTCGGCGCGTTGACGGGCGGCGCCGTGCGCGCGCGCGTCTACGCGGTGTCGAACGTCACGCCCGCACAGATCGGCCGCATGACCGTATTCACGAGCGTTTCGCTGGCGCTCGCGCTGGTGCTGATGGCAGCGCTCGGCATGGTGTGGCTCGCCGACCCGCTCGCGGCGATGCTGCATCTCCCGGCGCTCACGCTGCGTTGGAGCGGCGCTGCGCTCTCCGTCATGCTCGCACTCGCGGCGGCCGCCTGCCGTCGCGACACGCGCCCGATTCGTACGCGCTGGCAGTGGCTGTCGTTCGATGTTCCGGCGCGTCGCGATCTGCTCGCACAAGTGGCCCTCGCCGTACTCGACGTGGTGGCCGCGGGCCTTGCGTTGTGGGCATTGTTGCCGCATGCGGACGTCAGCTTCGTGACTTTCATCACTGTCTATGCCGCAGCCATGCTGCTCGGCATGATCGGCCACACGCCGGGCGGCGTCGGCGTGTTCGAAGCCGCGATGGTGTTCACACTGAACGGCAGCGTGCAAGCGCATCAGATGGTCGCGGCGCTGCTCGCTTATCGCGCGATTTACTTCGGCGTTCCGTTGATCGTCTCGGCGGCGCTGCTCGCCGGCTTCGAAGGCCGCGCGCTAAAAAGCCGTTTGCCGCTGCGGCACGCGGCAGGTGCGTATAAACTCGCACCGCTGTTTCTGAGCCTCGTGACTTTCGTGGTCGGCGGCATGCTGGTGATTTCCAGCGCGACACCCGCGTTCTGGCATCGCATCCGGATTCTACGCGACGTCCTGCCGCTGTGGGTGCTCGAAAGCTCGCAGATGCTGTGCAGCGTGCTCGGCGTGCTGCTGTTGTTCGTCGCGCGTGGTTTGCTGCGGCGTCTGGATGCCGCGTGGTGGATGACCTTGCTGCTGGCGGTGTTGAGCCTCGCGCTGTCGCTGACGAAAGGTCTTGCGTTCGTGGAAGCGGGCGTGCTCGGCATGCTGATCGCGCTTCTGCTGTCCACACGCCGCCGTTTCAACCGGCATTCGTCGCTGTTTGCCGAACGCTTTACGGCGGGCTGGCTGGTGTCGGTGGCGATGGTACTTGCGCTCGCCGTGTGGGTGATGCTGTTTGCGTTCCGCGATGTGCCCTACACGCGCGACCTGTGGTGGCAATTCGCTTTCGACGAACGCGCACCGCGTGCCTTGCGCGCGACCCTGGCCGCCAGTTTGTTCGCCGCGACGTTCGCGTTCTGGCAGTTGCTACGCCCCGCGGCGGGCCGTTTCGTCATGCCCCCTCCGCAAGATCTGCAAGACGCGGCGCGCATCGTGCGCGGCCAGGAGCGTAGCGACGCCGGTCTCGCGCTGATGGGCGACAAGAGCTTTCTCTTTTCCGAGTCGCGCGAAGCCTTCCTGATGTATGCGAAAAATGGCCGCACGTGGGCCGCGCTTCACGATCCGGTCGGTCCGCGCGAGGCGTGGGCCGGGCTGATCAGCAAGTTCGTCGCGCTCGCGCATGCGCATGGTGGCCGCGCGGCGTTCTATCAGGTGCGCGCGAACGCCTTGCCGCTCTACCTCGATGCCGGCCTCACGCTGATGAAGCTCGGCGAAGAGGCCCACGTGGTGCTCGACGATTTCGACCTGAAGGGCTCGCACCGCGCGCATCTTCGCTATGCGCTCAAGCGTGGCGAGCGTGACGGCTTTACCGTCGAAGTGATCGATCAGGCCGATGTGCCTGCGTCGCTCGAGACGCTGCGCGAGATCTCCGACGGCTGGCTCGATAGCCGCGACGCGCGCGAAAAGAGTTTTTCGGTGGCGGCGTTTACCGACGAGTACCTCGCCGCGCAATCCGTGATGCTGGTGCGCCAGAATGGCGAGCCGGCCGCTTTTGTGACCTTCATGACGACCGACATGAATACCGAGGCGACGGTCGGCGTGATGCGGCACGTGGAAAGCGCATCGCCGTATGCGATGGAATATCTGTTCACCCACCTGGCGCTGCATCTGAAGCAGGCGGGTTTCCGCTCGCTCAGTCTCGGTATCGCGCCGCTCTCCGGCATGCAGCCGACACCCCTCGCGTCACGCTGGCATCGGCTGGCAGGCATCGTGTGGCGCTTCGGCGGCCGCTTCTATAACTTCCGCGGACTGCGTGCTTTCAAGAGCAAGTTCCAGCCGCATTGGGAGCCGCGCTATCTCGCGGCGTCGGGTTCGGTGGGCGTGTTCTTCACGCTCGCGGACCTGTCATTGCTGGCAGGAGGCCGGCGTTCATGACATTGCATCCGTTTTTCAAGCTCGCCGTTGCGGCGAGCCTCGTGGCCGGCAGCGCGGCCGCCTTCGCTGCAACCACCACCGTGTCCGGCGGCCGTTTTGGCGACGTGACGGTGACGCAGCCGGTTGGCCCATTACGCGGCTTCGTGGTGCTTTACTCGGCGGCCAGCGGCTGGAGTGCCGCCGACCAGCAAACCGCGGATGCGCTCGCCAAGGCCGGCGCGCTGACCGTCGGCGTGGATACGGCGCGTTATGCGGCCAATCTGGGCGCGAAGAAAGAGGCCTGCCATCAACTGGTGGGCGATGCTGAATCATTGAGCCATCAACTCGAACGGCAATCGCAATCGAGCCGCTATTTCGCGCCGATCGTCGCGGGTACGGGGCAGGGCGCGACGCTTGCGATGCATGTCCTCGAACAGGCACCGTCGAATACGGTTGCCGGCGCGGTCTCGGTGGATGCCGAGCGCGATCTGGATGCGCGCTTCCAACCGTGTCCGCCGGACCCCACGATCATCCGCGACAAGGTGCCGGGTTTCGTCGAAAAGGCGACGCCAGGGAACAGCGATCGCACGCGACTCGTTGCCATGGTCACGCCGCATTTGCAGACAGTGTCGACGAACGATGACGACCTTTCCGATCTGCCGCTGATCGAGTTGCCCGCGGCGCATCCGAACGGTCTCATGGCGATTGTGATTTCCGGCGACGGCGGCTGGCGCGATCTGGACAAGACCATCTCGCTCGCCTTGCAGAAAGACGGCGTCTCGGTGATCGGCGTGGACAGCCTGCGCTATTTCTGGAGCGAAAAAACCCCGGCGCAGACGAGCCGCGATCTCGCGCGCATCATGCAGACCTACGGGGCGCGCTGGCACGCGGAGCACATTGCGCTCGTCGGCTATTCGTTCGGCGCCGACGTGATGCCGTTCGCCTATAACCGCCTGCCTGAGGCGCTGCGGGCGAAAGTGTCTCTGATCGCGCTGCTAGGCTTCGCGCCCGACGCCGATTTCCAGATTCGTGTGGGCGGCTGGCTCGGGATGCCGGCGAGCGACAAGGCATTGAAGGTGCAGCCCGAATTGGCGCATGTGCCGCCTGCGATCGTGCAGTGCTTCTACGGTGAAGGCGAGAAGGACACCTTGTGTCCGGCGCTGACCACTACCGGCGTCGAGGTAATTCGGACGTCGGGCGATCATCACTTCGGCCGCGACTACAACGCGCTGGAACGGCGCATTCTGGACGCCTTCAGGAAGCAGAGCGGCGTGCGCAACTAGCCCACCCGAAATCAGTACCCGGGGCCACATGACCCGCGCGCCGCGGGCGGCCCCGCATACCCTCATTCGTCTGTTGAGCGGGGTATCGCACATATACCGGACCTGCCGGATTCTATGATTCATACGAAACCTTGGACGACAGGGTTCTCAAGCGATAGCGCATGAGAACGCTGCTTCGCCTTGGCGCCGTCCGCGAATCTTTCTGGTGAAACTCTCCTGCGATACCGCAACGCGCGACCGGGTAGCTCCGCCGCCCGGCAGTGCGCTTTCGGCATGACGGGCAGCTGCGCTCGCGCCCGTTCGGCCAAGCCGATGCGTGCGCCGGTTTAATGCCCAATGGACCGAGGCTGTGAATGCTGGATTCCTTCTTCTTCGATACTGCCGCGAGCGAGCCGGATAGTCCCGCGCTATGGGTCGATGAACGCCTCTATTCCTATGGCGAGATTGCATCGCGGGCGTGCCGGATTGCGGGAGGATTGACCGCCGCCATGCCGGCCGGTCGGCTCGGGCGCTGCCTGCTGTTCGCGCATCGCAGCGTGGCTGCATACGCCGGCCTGCTAGGAATCCTCAAGACGGGTTTCGCGTACGTGGCGCTCAATCCCAATGTGCCCGCTGCGCGCATTGCGGCTGTGATCGAGCAGTCGGGCGCGCCGCTGCTGCTGGTTGATCGGCGTTGCGCGGCATTGCTCGACGAAGTGTTGTCGCTGCTCGACGACGGTCCACGGATTGTGCTGCTGGATGACGTAGGCGGTGAAGGCGTGCAAGACGCTCCAGGCACGAACGTAGCGCGTACTGCTTCGGCCTCTGCCGCGGGTGGCCTGATCAGGCTCTCTCCCGAGCCACCCGTTGCGGAAGTCTCCACGTTCCGCGCGCCGCACGATCTCGCCTACATTCTCTTCACGTCCGGTTCGACCGGCGCACCCAAAGGCGTACCGATCTCGCACGCCAACGCGGATGCCTACGTGACAGGGCAACTGCAATTGCTGGGCAGGATGCCTCGCGCGCGCTACGTACAATGGTGCGAGCTCACCTTCGATCCGTCGGTACACGACATGTTCGTGTGCTGGGCAAATGGCGGCTGCCTGTATGTGCCGAAGACCGTCGAGCCGATCTACAACACGGCGTTCATCAAGGAACACGCGATTACGCACTGGAGCAGCGTGCCCTCGGTGGCCAGCTTCATGCAGCAGTTTCGCAAACTGGGACCGAACGAATTTCCGAGTCTGCGCGTTACCCTGTTCGGTGGCGAGCCCTTGCCGCGTTTGCTGGTACAGGCGTGGTTACGCGCCGCGCCAAACAGCCGGGTGCTGAATATGTACGGGCCAACCGAAACCACGGTGGCCTGCGCGGTTTTCGAAGTCACACCGGAGTATCTCGACGATCCGCAGCATGCGGTCATGCCGCTCGGCGGCGCATTGCCGGGCATGGAACTGTTGATCGTCGACACCGCGCTCGCGCCAGTCGCGCCCGGCGAAAGCGGTGAACTGCTGATCGGCGGACCTCAGTTAGCCGCGGGCTATCTGTCGCCGGACGAACCGGGCAATCGCCGCTTCATTTCAACGGCCTTTCCGGGCCACATTTCGCAGCGCTGGTATCGAAGCGCAGACGCCGCGCGCGAAGCAGCCGGGCAGGGCATCGTGTTTCAAGGGCGGCTGGACACGCAGATCAAGATTCGCGGCAACCGGGTCGAGCTCGAAGAAGTCGAGCATGTCGTGCAGGCATGCAGCCACGCGGCGCTCTGCGCGGTGGTCGCCTGGCCCGTCGACGATGCGGGCCGTGCTGGCGGTCTGATCGCCTTCGTGACCCACGCGCGAGAAAGCGCGCCACAGATTCTGCAAGCATGCCGTCAGCGGCTGCCGGTGTACGCCGTGCCGAAACGGATCGTGATGCTCGACGCGTTACCGCTCAATGTGAACGGCAAGATCGACAGGAAGGCGCTTGCCGAATGTTGTGTCAGCATCGATGCGGTCGCCTGACAGGTGTCGGCTAACGTGATCTGTAGAACGAAATATTATTTTGAAGTGCCGAAAGGTGTCTCGCGTTAGCGTTTTTCTCAGGCCAGGTTGTTGATGACAGCGCATCCATGCGCGCGTTTGATGAATCGATGTATCGATGCAGTAGTTAAAAAATCAGGTATCCGGGGGTGTCAAATGAACAATCACGTGCGCAGCATTCTTCAGGAGGCCGCCTGTCTCGACGTACCGGTCGACACGCTCGGCGATCGCGACGATCTCTACGCGGTAGGTTTGTCGTCGCTCGGATCGGTCCGCCTCATGATGGCCATCGAAGAAAACTTCGCCATCGAAATTCCGGCCGCGCTGATTACCCACGATCTGTTTCAGAGCATCGATTCCCTCGCTCGCATGATTGCGCACCTCGTGCCGGAGGAATCGCTTGCGCCGCGAATCTGAAGTGGCGCTGCGGCAACCGACCATGACGAATTCGTCCACTATGACGCCGGTGACTTTCGACGGCTGTTTCGGATGGCTGCACCGACCGGCCGGTGTTCAGGCGGACATGGGCGTGGTGCTATGCAATCCGTTCGGCTACGAAGCACTGTGCACGTATCACGGCTGGCGCGAATTCGCTGAGGCGCTCGCTGCGCGCGGCATACCCACGCTGCGCTTCGACTACCCCGGCACCGGCGATTCAAGCGGCAACGAGGAAGACCCGCAGCGCTTGCGCGCGTGGCTCGACAGTATCAAGGCGGCCGCAGCGTGGCTGCGCGCCGAAACCGGAGTGACGCGCCTGAGTTTATGCGGGCTGCGTTTGGGTGCCACGCTTGCGGCGTTGGCCGCCGAAGAGCTGGGTGGCGTCGAGAATCTCATGCTGCTCATGCCGCTGAGTTCGGGCAAGAGCTACATCCGCGAGTTGGAGCTCCAGCATCAAAGCTGGCTCGGTGCGCAACATGCGCTCGGGCTCAGCCTCGATACAGAGGCCGCGGAAACGATCGGCGCGCATGGCTTTCGCCTCTATCCTGACTCGCTCGCGATGCTCGCGAAAGTCGATCTCGAGCAGGGCGCGCAATGTCCCGCGCAGCGTGTGCTGCTGCAGGACCTGAGCGATAGTGCGCGTCTGAAACGGCTGGCCGCGCATTATCAGGCTCAGGGCGCTCAAGCGGACCTGCAGATTTTCAGCGAGTACAGCAGGTTCCTGCTCGATCCCACCTACAGCGAGCCACCGGCCCAGGCATTCGACAGCGTGCTCGAATGGCTAGGCGCACGGGCGGTCGCAGCAACCAGGACCGCGGTCGAGATGCTCGGCTGTGCCGCGACCGCGCGAATCGAGTTCGCGCATGGCCGCGAGACGCCCGTCGTGTTCGATGGCGGGCGTTACGCAGGTGTGTTCTGCCAGCCCTTGCGAGCGCTTGAAGGGGCTCCGGCGGTGCTGTTCGTCAATACGGGCGGCGTGCACCGGATCGGCGACGGCCGCTTCACGGTGCTGATGGCGCGGCATCTCGCGGCCCAGGGCATCGCATCGTTGCGCATGGACGTCAGCGGTCTCGGCGATAGTCTGCGTCGCGACGATGCGCTGACGCTCGATAGGGTGTACGCCCGGTACGCGGTCGCCGACGCCAAGGCAGGGGTCGATTGGCTGGTGGCGAGAGGCCATTCGAAGACAGTCATGTTCGGCATCTGCACGGGCGCGTACGTCAGTCTCCATACGGCGCTCGCCCATCCAGCCGTGACGGCCTGTGCGTCCGTCAACCTGCCTTTTTTCGTGTGGGGCGGCGCGCGGACGCGGCCCGGCGCGCAGCACGTGGCGTCGAGCGTTGTCTACCGACGCGCGATGCGCAATCCGCGCAAATGGCTGCGGCTACTGACCGGACAGGCAAACGGTCGCGCGATCATCGCGGAACTCACGCGCCGTCTATGCGCGCGCATCACCGCGCGTGTCAGCATGGCGCTCGAGCGGCTCTTCGGGCAGGCGACGCCAGGTGGCGCCGTGCGCAGAATTGCGCTGGAACTCGAGCGCAAGGGTGTGCAAACTTCGTTGATGTACGGGCCGCTCGACGAGGGGCTGGACGAGCTGGAGATTCATTTCGGACCGCATGGCAGCCAACTCTGCAAGCTGAGGAATATCACCGCGAAGGTGGTCGGCAAGGTGGATCACGCGCTCTTTTCACGCGCTGCGCGTGATGCGGTGATGGCGCAGTTCGATCTGTTTCTGCGCGAAAGAGTGCTGAATGCGAGGCGTGAAAACGTCGCGCCGAATTCCCGCTTGCGTGTCGCGCAGGCGCAGCAACCTTGAGTTTGCGGCTGCTTCCACGGCACAGCTTTCCGCGCGGGTTGCTATACAGCGTGCTGCGTTGTTAGCGATACTGCGCGACGTGATCGCTCCCGCGCGGCCTGAAGGCGACTCTACTCGATGTAACGAACAGGGATTGACAAAGCCCGTCAAGTCAACGAAGATCGACTGCATGAACTGCCTCGACATCCGTATTGCGCTGATTATTAGCACCATTCATCGAATGGTGGGTTAGCGCGCGTCTGATAGCAGTGACACGCAGTGACAAAAACCCGCCCCACGAGGCGGGTTTTTTTATGTCCGCTTGCTGCCTGCCTCCTGGTGATCTCTCTGTTGATTTGCCCTTGCCGTTCAGGAGCTTGCCTTGCCGTTACACGAACTCAATCAGGTGGCCGAAGCCGCTGATAGCGTGGCGTTGCGCCACGACTACCTGAAGAAAACCCTGACCGCGCGCGTCTACGACGTGGCCCGCGAGACCGAACTCGAACGCGCGCCGAATCTGTCGGCACGGCTGCGTAATCCGGTTTATCTGAAACGCGAGGACAACCAGCCGGTGTTCTCGTTCAAGGTGCGCGGCGCGTACAACAAGATGGCGCATATTCCGGCGGAGGCGCTGGAGCGTGGCGTGATTACCGCGTCGGCGGGCAATCATGCGCAGGGTG
>NZ_WOEY01000100.1 GCF_013177695.1 Paraburkholderia solitsugae
GCAGAGCCTTTGGCGCCGGACAATACCGGAAAGTGCTGTTTCAGTCGCTTGTGCATGGAGGACCGGCCGATGAGTGATGGCCAAACCATTGAGAAAACAGGTTGGTTCCCTTCCACGACCAAGCCTGTGCGGATCGGCTTTTACGAGACCCACTGGTTGATCGGGTCATTGTCCGTATTGCGCTTTTGGGATGGGAAGGCGTGGCATACAGATGGCCAGGTCTGTAGCAGACAGGACTACACATGGCGCGGCCTTGCTCGCCTTGGGGGAGATCATGTCGCCGACTACGTCACCGAGGATAGCGCCCAACGTCGACTGATTCCGCATGAAGTTGTGCGCGCAACTGCGGACGGCGCAACTCCGTCTAGAGCATGGCGCGAGCACCTTGGGCTGAAGCAGATTGAAGTCGCTGCGCGCATGGACATCAGTCAACCAGCCTACTCGCAACAGGAAGCAAAAGGGCGGCTGCAGGAGTCTTCGCGCGAAAAGATTGCTGCCGCGCTCGGTATCACGGCGGATCAACTCGACTTCTGACCAGCCGGGGTTGCGTGAACCTGGCGCCGCCCGGAATCGTATTGATGTTCGTCTCTCTCGGGCGGCTTCCGCACGTCGGTTTGACCTTGGCAATGGATGTATTTCTACTGATTGTGGCCACCGCCTCGTCGACCGTTCGACTCGTCCGGCTACTCATGGATGGCCGCTTTTTCCCGTAAGCGGTCGTTAATTCTTGCTTAGTCAAAGGACCGGTACAGGTCGCAGGCGACGCTACCCGCTGAAGAGCCGGTCGCACCCCGCATACGTGCGATGCGGCTCGGCGATTCCCACGTAACCGCGTAAGGTTGCGCCCCGCAAAATATCCGCCCGCCCAGTTTTTCTAGCCGCGCGCGGCCCGGCCCCATTTTTGGCAAATTTTTCGTTCTTTCGATGGCGACGGATTAACTCCAAAATTGGCTTCTTTTTAACGGATTGGACTCCCCATCGTCGGCGCACACTGACATCGTGCCAATCGCGCAGGGCGCCTGAGATGTCTTTCCGCCACCACCAAAGTTACCAGTTCGAAGTTGGCCTGCTGGACGTATCTATGTCCGATTGGAACGGTCCTTCGCCGTACTCCGACGCGGGCATGATGCGCGGCCTGCACCTCGCGTCGGAGTCCGTGTTGCGCCTCGCGACGCTGACTCACAACGCCGTCGCACGTGGCGACACGGTGGGTGCGGAAGTAGCGCGCGTATCGCTCGAAAAGCAGCTGGCATTGACCACGTGCCTGATCGATGAGCTATTGCTCAAAGGTACCGACCAACCTACGACACATTGATTGGCCGTCAGGCCAGACAGAACTAATCGCAGTGTCGAACTTCTGAAGACTGAAATGAGTGCCTTGACCGTAATTCTCAGCATTTGGACGATGGTAGCTATCTGCGCGATCCTCTTCATCCGCGGCGCCAGCCCGCGCGTTGAGCGGACCACCAAATCGCCGCAACGCCGCCCGGCGCGCTTTTCAATCGCTGAGTAACGGCGATCAGCCTGCCAATACGGCGGCGGCGGCCGCCACGGCCGCTTCTTCGCCCTCACCCGAATTGCTTCCTTCGTTAAGTGATTGTCGTGAAGGGGCGACAATCAGCAAACGCCGTGCCGCGGATACTCCGCGACGGCGAGGCAGACGAACAAGAGGAGCGGTGGCCTAGCTGCCAGCTTGCGGCCATCTACGGTCTTTCGTCGTCAGCTCGCGGACGTCCGTTGTTGAGCTAAAGCTGCCCCTTGTCTCGAAGACAATGGTCGCAGACTCGTAGACCGAAGCAGCCACAACTGCCAAGCACTAGCGCGCCGACAGCGGTGGTGCCACAAGCGCCGCAATCCTGACGTGAGGCTGGCCGCCTCACGTCAGGCGTAGGCCACTTCGGTAATCATACCGGCCAGCATGTGATAGAGATTGTGGCAATGCATTAGCCAGCGACCTGAGTTGTCCGCATCGAACGCCACGGTGACCTTTGCCATTGGGGGGACATGCACTGTGTCCCGCAACGCGCCGGAGAACGCCTTGCCGTTGAGCGCAACGACCTGAAAGTGATGACCATGCAGATGGATGGGGTGGGACATCATCGTCACGTTGTGAAAGGTCATCGCCACTCGCTGTCCGGGCCGAATTTTCACGATGGCGCGATTGTCCCATCCCCTTTCATTGAATCCCCACACATAGGGGTGCATTGAGCCGGTTAGCATCAGCATAAAATGCGCATCGGCGGAGCGTAACGCCAGAGGCTTGGCCGCTGACAGTTGAACCTCCTGATCGAAGTCCAGCGCTGCAGATTTTTCCATTGCTGCAGAGGCGAACTTGCCGACGTTGGCGCCATAAGTGGCGAGAATAATGCCCGTTTGCTGTCGATCACCTTCGCGCACGGCAAGCACCGGCCACACTCCGGCTTCACTGGGAAGTTCAAGAAGAATATCGATGCGTTGGGCCATTGCCAGATTAAAGCGGTTCGCGCTCAAAGGCCAGGTGGCGTCGCCATCCACAGCGGCGACCGTACCCTGCAGTCGTCCCAGGTGAACGTGGAAATTCGTGGATGACGCTCCGTTGATAATGCGTAGGCGAACTCTTGCGCCTCGCTCTACCCGAATGATTTCCGGATCCTCCAGTGTTCGATCGTTGGCGAGATAGGCATCGAAGTCTACGTCGTTGAAATCCATTTTCATCGGCATCGGATTTGGTATGTCGCGGATATCGCCGCCAGCCACTCTGCTCATGCCCGGCATGTCACCCATGCCGGGAGGGTTTTCATGCCGGCTCGATACTGCCATGGCATCCATCCGGTTTGCGTTCCCGCGTCGGAGTTCCGACATGACTTCGGCAGGGTCGCGAAAAAGGAAATCCTCCAGAAAAATCGTCACCTCGTGAATGTCGGCCCGAACGTCGTCGGCAGTGCGCACGATCAACGGAGCGGCGAGCAACTGCTGCTCTTGAAAGCCGTGATGCGAGTGCATCCAGTAAGTGCCGGGACGCGCAGCGAAATCGTAGGCACGGCGCTCGCCCGGCTGAAGTTCCGGCACCCCGAACTGGCTTACGCCGTCTTGGTCGGGCGGCGGCTCCTGCCCATGCCAGTGAACAATGGTTGGCTCGTTCAAGCGGTTCTCCAGTTCGACCGCGAAGCGCTCGCCCGGGTCAAGGAACAGGCCGCGCGTGCCGTTTGGCTGACGCAGTCCGAACACCGTCGCGGCGCGGCCGTTGACTTCGATCGAACGGGTCTCGGCAACTAGACGGCGCTGCGCGTTGCGATTATTTCCGTTGGTGACTGACTTGAAACCGCTGATCGGCGATGGCGCACATGCAGCCAGCGCCGCTGATGCGGCGGCGACGGACGTCAGCAGGAATTTGCGGCGAGATATCAACATTGATTGTTCCTTTCGCTTACGGTTCTGTGCAGCGTAGACATTCCAACGATGGGAGAGTCAAGCAACTGCGATCGAATCGTTGTGAGCAGGAACGGATAGTTCACACGGTCCTCGAACGTGCGCTCCGGTTGAAAACCCTGCATCCGGGCTCGGCCGCCGGGAGTCGGCTTTGACCGGCAGAACGGCCACCCGTCGCGCCTGCGCGAGCGGCGGATCCGGGTTGCCACCGGTCAGGTGCGCATGACGTCAACCCACGGTTCTAGAACTGTCCAAGTGGCTCACGAGTATTCCAAAGCCCCAGATAGGCGTGAGCGGGCGAGACCGACGGGCGATTGTGTATCAACTGCGGAAAGCGCGCCTCAGTTACCGTGCCGTTTCACTGCCGCTGACCGTGCCTTTTGGTCGCCAAGGGCGATTTTATGAACGTTCGCTGCATACACCCATTCGCGGGCTTGGCGCTCAATGAGATCCATGAAAGCAGGGGGGCCGCTGCAGTAAATCTGTGTGTTGGCATGAGTTGGACTCATTGCGTGGGAACTCTTCTGCGCGAATAGATTATCGGACAGGCCGAAATGGTGATAGACCTCACCGTGACTTCGAAGCGCGTCAAATTCTTCTCGAAGAACTGCGCGGTCGGCCGATCGGGCGAAGTTGTGCACCTCGAACCTTTGACCCGCCGATGCAAGCCGCTTCGCGATTCCCGCGATCGATGCTGCGCCTATTCCGCCAGCAAAAAGGATAGATCGCGCACGATCGTCCAAAATTGTGGGCGGGCTTTTGGGGGTGCCGACAAACACTTCGTCTCGTTCATTCAACGGAAACTTGGTTAGCAGACTATCCGTGCTGCCATCACCTTCTTGTCTCATGCCTACCACGTAACCATCGGACAGGGACGAAACACCGAGCAAAGGATAAATTCTTTGCTTGTCGCCAGCGCTATTCAGACAGAGAGTGACGCACGACCCATCGTTAAACGGCGGAAGCGCCGATTTGGACGTTGTTCGAAGTTCAACGGCATGGTACCCGTTAGCAATTTGCCATTTCCGGCCCACGGTGACGGGAATCAGGTTGTCGCGCATGTCTTCTCCAATAGGACCTGCATCACAGGTGGAACTCTAGCCGATAGCGCGTAATGGATGGAGAGGGGAGCCGGGTTGTAGCGAATCCGCAGTGATGATCGGGCGTCGAAACCCGCGTGGTTAAAGGCGTTGAGCGATTAGTGCAAGGATGGTATTTCCAGAACGTACTTTCTGATTGTCGATTACATCACGTTGACGATACTTGGCATAGCATAGTAAATGCACTTGGGAACGGTATGTCCATCAAGGGTGACAAGGCAATGCTGCTGCTTTCACACCGATCCATGCACGATCGCTAATGCACACGATAAGAAACTTCAACTTTATCTTGTGGGCGGGAGAAGGCACTATAGGTTCCCGTCCGCTCAGGGCGGGATGGAGGTCATGATTTCAAAGGATCCTTCGTCAGTTTTGGTTGGCGTGGCTCCGATTCGATGACTGAACTCGTCGTACGCGGATGCCCTCCACAATCTGGCAATACTGCTCGAAAGACATGGCGACTCCTAGGGCTTAGTCCGTCATTTGAACGCAGATCGCCGGCTGACTACCTAAACGGCGCAGAAGATGGTTCCGTGTTGAGAGGTCATCCAGAGATAGAAGGATCGTTATACAGTGTCACGTATGCGGCCGCACTTACTGCACCCGAGCGATCCGCGGATCAGCGTTGCGGACGATATCATCGGGGCTCGATTTGGCCAAGCCGCTCCGTCAGCGATTGCGGGTGGCCATCAAACAGCGCCGCGTAGTAAACCGTGTTCGACAATACATTCTTGACGTAGTCGCGGGTTTCGTTAAACGGAATTGTCTCCGCGAAAATCGCGCCTTCCACCGGTCGCGGCAGGTTGGCCTGCCACTTACGCGGGCGCCCAGGGCCGGCGTTGTAGCCGGCGGTCGCGAGCACGGCAGAACGGTCAAGCTGGTTGTAAATCATCGATAGATAGTACGTGCCAAGCAGGATGTTCGTGTCGATGTCGTTCATCCTGGCCCGCGAGATCGTACCGAGCCCGATCTTCCTCGCGACCATCTCAGCGGTGTTCGGCATCAGCTGCATCAGGCCGCCCGCGCCAACCTCCGAGCGCGCATTGATAATGAAGCGCGACTCCTGGCGAATGAGGCCATACGCCCATCCGACGTCGAACCCGGTGGACCGCGTATCGCGCTCGACAATCGTGCGGAATGGCGCCAGGTAGCGCAGCGAAAAATCATGTTCCGTCTGCGTCCTGTCGGCAGTGCTCACAGCCCGGTCATAAAGCTCGATGCGACGCGCGTACTCGGCGACTGCGAGCAGTTGTCGGTCAGTCATGCCGCGCAGCTGCCAGTTCCACTCACGGTTGCCTTCCGTACGCAGGTGCAGCGCGTAAAAGCGTTCTGCCAGCTCGAAGCCTGGTGTCCGGCCAGCCCGCTCAACTTCTTCGTCGGTCACCTTGGTCTGCGGCGGGATCACGATCTGCCGGCCGAGCGCCTCGGAGGCCAACTGGCCATAGAAGGTGTAGTTACCCGCGATCGTTCGGAATTCCAGGTCGGCTGCCGCCACCTCGCTGCTCTGCTTCAACGCGCGCGCGTACCAGTAGACCCATGCTGGCTGTGCGCGCAGCGCGGCCGGCATCTGCTCGATCGACCAGCGCACCATTGTCCAATCCCCGGCCAGCAGCGCGCTGCGCGTGCGCCACTCGTAGGCCTGACTCGACAGGGGCGCGTTCGCCGACAGCCGGTACCAGTTCACCGCGCCCGGTAGCTGCCTGAGCACCGCCTGATACGCGATCGTGCCCCAACCGATAGCCCGTTCTGCCAGGGTGAGCGACGGTGCGATTACGGTGAAGGTGGCCTCGGCCGCCTCCGGATCGCCGACCGCCAACTGTGTGATGGCGAGCAGCGCGAGTTGATGGGACGCTGCGTCCAGCTGGATGCCTTTCGCGAGCAACAGGCGTGGCTGGTTCGTCGCCTGCTCGAGGAGCAGTTGATCCGGGCGCGCCGCGCCCAGCGCATCGACCAGTCTGCCGCCCGTCGTCCTCGCGCCCTGTTCATAGGCCTGGCGAATCAGCTGCCACCCATCGTCCGGAGTGAACTGCTGGGTACGGTCGAGCGCGGTGATCAGATCGACGCAGCCGTCACCGTACCAGTTCGGCTCGACGAGCAGCGCCCGCGCCGCGTCGGCCACATTTTCGCCTCGCGTGGCGCGGGACTCGAGCGCATAGCACTTCACCTGCGTGTCGTCGTTTAGGACGAACTTTGAATATTGCGAATCGAAATCGTGCCAGTCGTGGCGCGCCCCGAGCACGCGAAGGTAGTCGTTGCGCAGACGGTCGGCAATCGCCTGTCCGTCGTAGCGTTGCAGAAATGACAGCACCGGTGCGTCCGGCGCGTCGAGATTCGCATGCCCCGCGCCGTTGAACAGACGCGGCTTGATCTGGAAATAGCTGAGATAAGCCGGCGCCGGATAATTCGGAATCAAGCTTGCCAGGTGCGCTGCGCGCGCGGGATCGTTGTCGCGTGCAGCGTCATGCAACTTGATGAAAATCTGATCGTCGGCGGATAACGAGGTGAACGGGGTGGGATGTCTGGCTAGCACCGTGCCAGACATGACCAATGTCACGGCGGCAAGGGCAAGGCCGACCGTGCGAGGCACCCGGTGAAGTCGTGTGGACATCGCTGTTTTCTCGTTGTTTCAGTGCAGAACATTGAACCAAAGCTTAGGCCGCTACCCGGCGAAGCGAAGCTTCGAAAAACACAGGACTCAACCCGCAATTCAGCTCTTTGCGAGCCGGATGCCTGGGCCACATCGGCACTTGCGTGTCCGCTGTTTCGTAGCGTGGGCCGGGAGCTGGATTCGGCAATGCGATCCAGAAGGTCTAGAACGCGGCGTTGATCGTTCTGGCCGGGATGCTCGCTTCTGGGTGGTTTTGGAGCGGAGGGTCGTCAAAGAGCAGCGAGGACTAAATGAAACGGGCACCCACCTGGGTGGAGATTCCTCCGCTTATGTCGAGAAAGACTCTTGACTGACCAGCGCGGCTAGAGCTCACGAGTGCTGCGAGTGAGGTGGTTGTTGGACCCAACCACGGTAGCCAGGCAGCGAGCGCGGGGGGCACGGCCGAGACCTTGGCTAGTCGGATGGAAGTCGAGATCGACGAACGTGGCCGAGTTTGTGATCTACATCGTCAAAGGCCGTGACGTTCGAAGCAAATCTTTATACGACCGCTTTGCGCGCTGCGTCAGTATTTAACGGAGCACGGTAGTCTGCGACGATAGACGGCCAATTGCAGCAGTTCGCTCTCGTCGGCGCGTGGTCATTCGACCGGCGATTCAGCTTTGGTAAGAGACATTGAGACGGCCGAGCGTCGAGCGGCAGAGAAGGGTCGGGGGCTGACCATCGAAGTCGCTAGGGCAAAGGAGCGAATCGACGCGGCGAGGTCGGCGGGCGTCAACGCAACGAAGGCGCGGCGTGCGCTGGCGTGCCTGGACCAGGAGCTCGTGGACGCAAAAAAGCGCATGATCGAAGAATTCCATCGCGTGCCCAGCAACCCGTACGCATAACGATCGACGGCGACAAGAGGTAAGGCACGACGGGCCGCTTTCGAGCGGCTTTTTCTTTGCCCAGCACCTGATTGCAAACTCCAATCAAGGCCAGAGCATTCCGCCGATCGGCGCGGTACTGAACGAATCGACGCGATGAAGTGGTTCACGCAGGCGCCGTCCGACCACGGCAAATTGAAGTACCTTATCCGACCGATCATGGCGCGTAAGACCTCACCTCGTTGCGGGCACCACGAGGCGCGCATTCTGTAAAGAACGAATGTCCTGGAATGCTTGTTGCATGGCCTAACCTGTCCAGTGCGCAGACGCTGGGGAGGAAATATGTACGGCCATTCTTGCGAACCGTATCGGGGGCACGGCGTTTGCGTCGAGGTAACGGAGAATCAATCCGTGTCGTTCAACGGTACCGAGCGGCGTTACGCAGTCGCGTGGTACGTGTATAAGCGGGAGCCCTTCATCCAGGCAAACGTGATTGCACGTTTTGCCGAGCCGGTTGAATTTTTGTCCACTGACGAGGCAGTGCGTTACGCAGAGGGGCGCGCGCATACGTTCGTCGATTGCTCACGCGTCATCTCGAGGGAGTGACGTCACCACGCACAAGTGATGTGTGGCTGCTCCAGGTGCATGTTACGGTGTATCCATATGATCTCGCCGCAGACGCGGAAAAGCCGGTTGCATGGGCGGCGGGAAATTTTTTCGCAACAACGTGATCTACCGCGCAGTGTGACGCACAGGTACTCCCTGATTATTGATAGCGCTGACTCACCAGTGGCTGTATGAAGAAGTGGTCGGGACAGTGGCGTTTTGTGCCCCCGGCGTGAAAGTCCGATTTGACGCCGGCGGAATGTCACCTGACGATAAGAGGAGTTCATCATGCTGCGGTGGATAGCCAGCTGGGCTGTACGCAACGCTCTTACTCCGGAGAAGCAGGCCGAAAAAGCGTTGCGGGAATTGCGTCTGGAACTCTTCCAGGCTGAACAACGCATCCTTGACGCGCAGATGCACGCAGATTACTACCGAGCTCGCCTGGCCTTTTGTGAAGCGGTGTTGAAAAGCGGCATCGAGCAGGTAAGCGATCAGCGGAAGGAGCCGCAGACAGGCTGGCAGGCATTGAGAACAGGCCCCAAACTCACAGCGGCCCAATAGCGCAAACCCTGCGCGGGCGGAGCGACGACTCCTTCCAGATTTCGCCGTTCAGACTGAACAGCTCGGTGACGCCATCGACGAGCTGCGGCCGGTATTCCGACAGTCGCCGCCGACGACGGGTCGGCTCCAGCTCTTCAACAGTTGGCCGGATCGCCCCACCGCCCGGTCTTGCGTCCCCCTGGGCGACCGGCTTCGACCGGCGCTCTGCGCCCAGCGTCGATACGCCTGCCCAGTGCATTGCAGTGCGCTCGTGCTGCCACGAACAAGTCAGACCAACAGCATCGGCACGGGTCCGCCGGCCGGCATGACTCGTCTCTCTTCCCGGTCGATTCGCCAGGATATTTACCCCCCCCCCGCGCCAGAAAAAAAAGCCGACACGGAGCGTCGGCTAAAGATTCCGGCCATTCCGAGGGCCAGACCAGAACCTGAGAGGCCCGCATTATTGCATCCAACACCTGGAGCGTGTGTTGGTGACGGGTTTGACCCATTTAACGACGATTAAAACTCATTGCGCATCGACGTGATGGGTAAAACAACTTTCATATGAAGATTGCATCCATTCTGCCGATAATAGAGGTAGAGCAGATGCTCTATTTTCCGGCTTCGGTGCGGGATCTGCTCGCTGATGTCAACAATACCAAGGGGTCAATCATGCAGTCCCTCAAAAACCTGAAGGTGGTCACCCAGCTGGTTCTGGGATTTTCCGTGGTTATTGTCCTGCTGGTTGGATTGGGCGCGTTTTCCCTGTTCGAGTTGAGTGGCGAAAACGCTCACGTCGCTGAGTTGCGCGACAACTGGTTGCCAAGCGTGCGCAGCAGTCTGCAGATGCAGGCGGGCCTGCGCGAGATCCGCCTCAACGAATACCGGGCGGCCGGCTCGGCGACGCCAGCCGAAGCCCAGAAGGCGGAACCCCTGATCGAGGCGGGACTTGCGAACTACCGGCACGCCGATGCCGAATACCAGAAGCTGATGACCGAGCCGGAGGAAAAAACCGCCTATGCCGACATCCAGTCGCTGATGCCGCAGTATCTGGACCTCGATCAGCAGGTCCGGGCGCTGGCGAAAGCGGGCAAACAGGCGGACGCGATGGCGCTCATGACAGGTCAGTCGGCCACTATTCGTGGCGCCATTGAAAAAGACATCAAGACGATCGTCGACGTCAACGTAGCGGGGGCAGCCCGCGAAGGCGCGACGGCCAATCAGGCGTATTCCCGGGCGATCGCACTCGTGACCGGACTGATCATCGCAGCGGCTGTGGTCGCGTTGGGAGTGGCGCTGGTCATTGCACGCGGCCTCGCGAAACAGCTCGGTGGGGAACCCCGGGATGCCGCGGCGCTCGCCAGCGATATCGCGGCTGGCAATCTGCGCGTTGCGGTGCGATTGAAGGCCGCAGACCGTTCCAGCCTGATGTTCTCGCTTGGGGCCATGAAAGACCAGCTGACGAGCATCGTGCAGGGTATCAAGACCTCCAGCGAGTCGATCTCGGTCGCCGCAGGCGAAATTGCGCAAGGCAACAGCGATCTGTCGCAGCGTACGGAGGAGCAGGCCGCATCACTTGAGGAGACCGCTTCGAGCATGGAAGAGCTGACGGGCACGGTCCGTCAGAACGCGGACAACGCGAAGCAGGCGACCACGCTGGCCAGCGTGGCATCGGAAACTGCGCAGCGTGGTGGCGAAGTGGTCGGACGCGTCGTCGAGACGATGCACGGGATATCCGACAGCTCGGCCAAAATGACCGAGATCATCAGCGTGATCGAAGGCATCGCGTTCCAGACCAACATCCTCGCGCTCAATGCCGCTGTCGAGGCAGCCCGGGCCGGCGAACAGGGTCGTGGGTTTGCCGTCGTGGCCAGCGAGGTTCGAATGCTCGCACAACGTAGTGCGACCGCGGCGAGAGAAATCAAGGAACTGATTGGCGAGTCGGTGACTCGCGTGGATACCGGCTCGAAGCTCGTTGAGGAAGCGGGAAGCACGATCAACGAAATCGTCGTGTCGGTGAAGCGCGTAACAAGCATCATGGGCGAAATCTCCTCGGCATCGGAGGAACAGAGCACCGGTATCGAGCAGGTCAATACGGCCGTCAGCCAGATGGACGAGGTGACCCAGCAGAATGCCGCCCTGGTCGAAGAAGCCGCGGCCGCTACGCAATCAATGGCCCAGCAGGTGCAGGCCTTGCGTGAAGCGGTGGCGGTCTTCAGGGTTGACGAGACCGGATCAGGGAGCGCCGCGCTCGCCGTGACGCCAGCACGATCGCCGGCCGTGGCGGTCGCGATGAAGTCCGCGAAATCGGAGCCCGGCCGCCGCGCGCAGCGCCCCGCGAACCAGCCTGCAAAAACGGCGTCCGCCGATATTGCCGCAGCGTCGGAATGGCAGACGTTCTAACGCCCGCCGGACCCATGGCCATGAATGCACCTGAACCTGATGCCGTGCAGGAAAAGCATGAGTACCTCGCGTTCGCGCTCGGCAACGAGCAGGATGCGGTCGACATCCTGCAGGTCCAGGAGATTCGCAGCTATAACACGGTAAAACGGATCGCCAGCGCCCCGGAACATATCAAGGGGGGGATCAATCTGCGCGGCCAGATCGTGCCGGACATCGACCTGCGCATCCGTTTCGGGCTGGACAACGCGTCGTTCAACGAGCAGACCGTGG
>NZ_WOEY01000101.1 GCF_013177695.1 Paraburkholderia solitsugae
CATCTACACACACGCGCCTGATTGGTATCGAAACTTCTGCTACGTTCGCGAGCGGGAGCGCGGCCTCGATTTCAGCGAGGACCTTGCCACGCCTGGTGTGTTCAGCTTCAACCTCGCCGATGGCGAAGCGGTGATGATCCTCAGCGCGTCGATCGCATCCTCGGCGTCTTCAGCGTCGGCAGCGGGGCCGGCAGGCACAAAGGCGGTCACCGCTAGCACGACGGAGCCGGCCGGCAACACTGCCGTTGCAACGGAACCGACAGGCGCGAAGACAACCGCCGCCCACGCAACGGTGTCAACCGCCACCGCCACCGATGCAATGCAGTCGGCAAGCCCCAAACCAGCCGCCGTCCACGCAGCCGAACTCGCGCGCATCGAACAGCAGCGCCGCAGCGCACTCGGCTCACGCCTGCAGCGTTCCGCCGATGCTTACGTCGTAGCGCGTAACGAAGGCCGCACGATTCTCGCCGGCTTTCCATGGTTCACCGATTGGGGCCGCGACACGTTCATCGCCATGCGCGGCTTGTTGATCTCAGCGGGCCGCCTCGCCGAGGCCGAAGCGATCCTGCTCGAATGGTCGCGTACGTTGTCCGAAGGCATGCTGCCGAATCGTTTCCCCGACTATGGCGATGCCCCGGAATACAATTCCGTCGACGCATCGCTATGGTTCGTCATCGCCGTCCACGACTATCTGGTGACGAACCACGCCAACGCTGACACCCGAACACGCCTGCAGCAGGCTGTCGAAACCATCCTCACGGGCTACACGAACGGCACGCGCTTCAACATCAAGGCATCCCCCGACGACGGCCTCCTGAGCGCCGGTGTCCCCGGCGTACAACTCACGTGGATGGATGGCAAGGTCGGCGACTGGGTGGTCACGCCACGCATCGGCAAACCCGTGGAAGTGCAGGCGCTCTGGATCAACGCATTGCGCATTGCAGCAACGTGGAATCCGCAGTGGCAGCAGCCTGCGGAGCGAGCGTTGCAAGCGTTTCATGAACGTTTTACCGATCCGTCGACGCAAGCGCTTGTCGACAACGTCGACGTGGACTTCGTGAAAGGCGCAGTCGATCGCTCGATCCGCCCGAACCAGATCTTTGCCGTAGGCGGCCTGCCGTTTTCGTTACTCGAAGGCCCGGCGGCGCGCGCGGTCGTCGATCAGGTCGAAGCACAGTTGCTCACGCCGCTTGGCCTCAGAACGCTTGCGCCGTCCGATCCTGCCTACCGCGGGCACTACGGCGGTCCTCCGCTGGCGCGCGATGGCGCCTATCATCAAGGGACGGTCTGGCCATGGCTGCTAGGCCCGTTCGTCGAAGCATGGCTGCGGGTTCACGGCGCCGAGCCGGACGCCCATGCACAAGCCAGAGCACGCTTTCTCGACCCGCTGTACGCGCATCTCGATCACGCCGGCCTCGACCATCTCTCCGAAATCGCCGACGGCGACGCGCCGCACACGCCCGCCGGCACGCCGTTTCAGGCGTGGTCGCTGGGGGAGTTGCTGCGCATCGAAAACCTGCTTGCCCGGTTGGGGCCCATCGCCGCTTAAACCGCGCTACGATGTGAGTCCCACCGCCAGGCCCGACGCAAGGACGTAGTCATGCCACCGCTGCGCGCTGCCAATCTGCTCGACACAATCGAAGGTTCCCGCCTGCACTCCGCTGATTGTGGCCATTGGCAGCGCTGGGGGCCGTATCTCAGTGAGCGTCAGTGGGGCACGGTACGCGAGGATTACAGCCCGGACGGCACCGCCTGGGACCACTTTCCGCACGACCACGCGCGCAGCCGCGCCTACCGCTGGGGCGAAGACGGCATCGCCGGTTTTGGCGACGATAAACTCAGCTGGTGCGTGTCGCTGGCGTTGTGGAACCGCAAAGATCCGATCCTGAAGGAACGCTTGTTCGGCCTCACCAACGAGCAGGGCAATCACGGCGAGGACGTGAAGGAGCTGTACTTCTACCTCGACGGCACGCCTACGCATTCGTACATGAGGATGCTCTACAAGTACCCGCATGCCGCCTTTCCGTACGACGACCTGGTGCAGGAAAACGTCCGACGCGGCGGCGACATGCCGGAGTACGAGATCCTCGACACCGGTGTGTTCGACGATTTGCGTTACTTCGACGTGCAGGTCGAATACGCGAAACATGCGCCCGACGACATCCTGATGCGCGTGACGATCGAGAATCGCGCGGACGAGCCGGCCTCGCTCGATGTGCTGCCGCAGATCTGGGCGCGCAATTCGTGGTCGTGGAAGGAGAACAAGGACAAACCGTCGCTCGTTGCAGGCAAAGACCACGATGGTGAAGCCCATGTGGTCGGCCGTCAGCATGGCCATGAGCCCATCGTCGTGACAGCATGGTCGAAAGACGCGCCGCAGATGACGTGGCTGTTCTGCGAGAACGACACCAACGTCAAGCGCCTGTTCAACATAGATGGCACGGGGCCGTTCAAGGACGGCTTCAATGACTACCTCGTCCACGGCGACGAACAGGCGGTACGCCGCGACGCCGGCACCAAGGCGGGCGCGCATGCGTCGATCGAACTCGGCCCGCATGGCCGCGCCGTGGTGTATATGCGCTGGCGTCCGCAGTCGGCGCCCGATGACGCGCAGCTCGATGCCGATGCGGTGTTCGCTCACCGCATCGCCGAGGCCGACGAATTCTATGGCGCGTTGCAACACGAGATCGGCGATCCCGACGCGCGCCTCGTGCAGCGTCAGGCGCTCGCCGGCATGTTGTGGTCCAAGCAGTACTACCAGTACGACGTGCAGCGCTGGCTCGAAGGCGATCCCTTGCAACCCAAGCCGCCCGAGTCGCGCAAACACGGCCGCAATGCGGAATGGCGGCATCTGTGCAACGCGGACATCGTGTCGATGCCCGACAAGTGGGAGTACCCGTGGTACGCGTCGTGGGACCTGGCGTTTCATGCGGCCGCGTTTGCGCTGATCGATCCCGCGTTTGCCAAGCGTCAACTGCTGCTGCTGGTGAAGGACCGCTATCAGCATCCAAACGGTCAGATACCCGCCTACGAATGGGCGCTCGGCGACGCGAATCCACCTGTGCATGCCTGGGCTGCCTGGCGCGTGTATGAAATCGACCGTGCGCTCATGGGCAAAGCGGATCGCGACTTTCTCGAACTCGTCTTCCACAAGCTGCTGCTGAATTTCTCGTGGTGGGTGAACCGCAAGGACGCCGACGGCCACAACGTTTTCCAAGGGGGATTTCTCGGCCTGGACAACGTCGGTATCTTCGACCGCTCCTCGCCGCTGCCGACTGGCGGTCACATCGATCAGGCCGACGGCACTGCGTGGATGGCAGCGTACGCGCTCGACCTGATGCGTATCGCGCTCGAACTCGCGTATGCGAACCACGTGTTCGTCGATATCGGCGTGAAGTTTTTCGAGCACTTCCTGTATATCGCCGAGGCCGTCAGTTGTGACGACGGTTGCGAGACCGGTCTGTGGGACAGCGAAGACGAATTCTTCTACGACAAACTGCGCCTGCCCGACGGCAGCAATATTCCGATGCGCCTGCGCTCGATCGTCGGCCTGATTCCGCTTTTCGCCGTGCACGTGCTCGAAGAACGTCTGCATGGTCATTTGCCCGGTCTGCGCGAGCGGCTCGTCTGGTTCCTCGAACATCGCCCCGATCTGGCGAAGCTGGTCTCACGCTGGAACGAGCCCGGCAAGGGCAATGCGTTGCTGCTCTCGCTGCTGCGCGGGCATCGGATGAAAGCATTGCTGCGCCGTGCGCTCGACGAAAGTGAATTTCTCTCCGATCACGGCGTGCGGGCGCTGTCGCGGTTCCATCGCGACCACCCGTTCGAGTTCAGCCACAACGGCACCAGCGTCACCGTCAAGTATCTGCCAGCCGAATCCGACACACGGGTGTTCGGCGGCAATTCGAACTGGCGTGGGCCGGTGTGGATGCCGATGAACTATCTGCTGATTGAATCGCTATACGAATTTCATCGCTATTACGGCGACGGTTTCCGCGTCGAGTATCCGACCGGCTCCGGGCAAAAGTTCTCGCTTGGCGAAATCGCCGACGAACTGGCGCGCCGGGCGACTACCTTGTTCCTGAAGGACAAAAACGGCGAACGCCCGGTAATGGGCGCGTATCCGCTCTTGCAGGCCGACCCGCGTTCTCGCGATCTCGTTCTGTTCCATGAGTATTTCCATGGCGACAACGGGCGTGGTGTGGGCGCGTCGCATCAAACCGGTTGGACCGGGTTGGTGGCGTTGCTCCTGCAACCGAGGGCGATGGCCGCATCCGGTAATGTGCCGCTGACAGGCGAGCCGGACCGGGCGCCGATGCCAACGTCGACTTCAACGCCTGTCCCCGCACGCCCACCCGAGTCTGCGCCCGAACCTGCACCTGCGCTGGTGACCGCGGTGACCAAGTAGCGAGTGGAATGTAGAGATCCAGCCGCGCGAGGCTACACAAGCCATACAGCGCGCGGGGCGGGCAGGTTGAGTCGTTGTTTTTGAACTGTGTGGGTTCAAGCGTGGTCTTTCATCTACCGCCACGTCCGTTCCATTGGCTTCCTTAATTAAGTGAATCCCATGTCGACTACTCCGAACACCCCAACTTCCGCCAGTCGCGAACCCAGTTGCAAAGTCAGCGCGGGTCCGCATGAAGCGCCGTCGTCGCCGGCCGGCAAGCACCCTGCGCCGCCTTGCACGCTGGTGATCTTCGGTGCGGGCGGCGATCTGACCAAGCGGCTGCTGATGCCCGCGCTGTACAACCTTGCGGTGGACGGCCTGCTTGACGATGGGATGAAAATCATCGGCGTGAATCACGGCGAGCGCGAGACGAGCGTATGGCGCGAAGACTTGCACACGTCGCTGCAACAGTTCGCCGCCGACAAAGCCAGCACCTTTCACGCCGGGAAGCTCGACGACACAGCGTGGGACTGGGTCGCGCAACGGCTCGAATACATGGCCGGCGAATTCGAAACCGACGACACGTTCACGAAGCTCAAGCAAAAACTCAATCAATCGCCGGGCTGCAACGTGATTTTTTACCTGGCGGTCAGCTCGCGCTTTTTCAAACCGATCGTCGAGCATCTCGGCAAGGCGGGCTTGCTGAAAGAAGGCGAGGGCGACGCAAGTGGCTTCCGCCGCATCGTGATCGAGAAACCGTTCGGTACCGATCTCGCTTCGGCGCGCGATCTGAACGTGCACATTCTCTCGTACGCGAACGAGTCGCAGGTGTATCGCATCGATCACTTTCTCGGTAAGGACACCGTGCAGAGCATTCTCGCGGTGCGCTTCGCGAATGCCTTGTTCGAACCGATCTGGCGGCGCGAATATATCGACAGCGTGCAGATCACCGCCGCCGAAACGATCGGCGTGGAGGGGCGCGGCAAGTTTTACGAGCAGACCGGCGCGTTCCGCGACATGCTGCCGAACCACCTGTTCCAGTTGCTCGGCATGGTCGCGATGGAGCCGCCCAACTCGTTCGATGCCGAAGCCGTGCGCGACAAGAAGGCGGAAATCTCCGACGCGATCCAGCCGCTAACCGCCGACGACGTCGTCTTCGGTCAATACGAAAAGGGTCCGGCGGGCGTGGGCTACCGTGAGGAACCGGACGTCGCGCCGGACAGCACGACTGAAACCTACGCTGCCGCTCGCGTGTACGTCGAGAACTGGCGTTGGGCGGGCGTGCCGTTCTATCTACGCACCGGAAAGCGGCTTGCCGCGCGCCGCACGGAGATTTCCGTGCAACTGAAGCCGGTGCCGTTCCGCCTGTTCCGCGACACGCCGGTGGACGCGCTGACGCCGAATGTGCTGACCCTGCGCATCGATCCCGCGCACGGCACGAGTTTCGACTTCAACGTGAAGACACCGGGACCGGTGATGCAGATCGGCGCGGTCCAGTCGTCTTTCGACTACGCAGACTTCTTCGCCGAGCGGGCCAACGTGGGCTACGAGACCCTGCTGTACGACTGCATGCTTGGAGACGAGACGCTGTTCCAGCGCGCCGACAGCATCGAAACGAGCTGGTGCGCGGTGGACGACGTGCTGCACCCGAAGACCGGCGGCGCGATACCGGTGCACGGTTATCCGGCCGGCAGCGAGGGGCCTGCTGAAGCGGATGCGCTGCTCGCACGCGACGGCCATGCATGGCGCCCTTTGAAGCGGGATGCAGTCGAAAAGAAGTAAATCGTGAGACGCACCAACACAATTGGGGGCACCGTGGCCACACGTAAAACGAAAGTAAACAGCAGTACCGAGCGGATTCTGGCGATCGACGTCGGTGGCACGGGCTTGAAGGCCGCGATCATCGATGCGGACGGACAGATGAAAACCGAGCGTTTGCGCGTGGCGACGCCGCATCCGTGCACGCCGGATCAACTGGTGGATGCGTTGGCGAAGCTGGTCGAGCCGCTCGTCAAAGAGGAGCCGCCCACGCTGATGTCGATCGGCTTCCCAGGTGTGGTGCGCAACAACCGCATTCTGACGGCGCCGCACTTTGGCGTTGAGGGCTGGCACGACATTCCGCTAGCGGATTCGCTGGCGCAGCGCCTCGGCGGTCTGCCGGTGCGCATGATCAACGATGCCGAGATGCAGGGCTTTGCCGCTATCGAAGGTCATGGACTCGAGTTCGTGCTGACGCTTGGCACGGGCGCGGGCACGGCGCTGTTCCGCGATGGCGAGTTGATGCCTCACCTCGAGCTTGCGCATCATCCGGTCAGCAAGAAGGGCGTGGCGTACGACGAGTACATCGGCGACGCGGCGCGCGAGACGGCGGGAAATAAGCGCTGGAATCGCCGGGTCGAGAAAGTGATCGGGATTCTCGATTCGCTGGTGAACTACGACAAGCTGTGGATTGGCGGTGGCAACGCGGCGCGGCTGACGTTTAAGCTGCCCGCGAACGTCGCGACAGTATCGAACGATGCAGGGATCGAAGGCGGCGCGCGCTTGTGGCATCCGAGGTCGCTGCGCGAGACGCGGCAGTTGCCGGAGGCTAATGAGCGGACCGGCCAGTTTAAGTGACATGTAATTTGCTGACGTGCCTCGTTGCTGCCCGATGGACCCGGCCTCGTCCGTAAGGCACGCCCATGGCCCCTGAAAAATAGATCGCGACAGTATCCGCAAATAGGTCCAAGATGCGCGACACGGCCGTCGCGTTCGCGGCCGGCGAATCCGGACCGGCCGCGCAAGCGCCGAGCACACCGGATAACCCACACCGGTCCAGTCGACGTTCGTCCGACATTGTTTGCGTCCGCCGATAGTCGACCATCAGCGATCGCCGCCTATTGCGGCCGCCCACACTCATTCCTCACCGCGCCCGGCACATGCCGCGCACGCCTCTTTTCGTCCTGACGGGACCGCGCGCGTTCGCCCGCACCCGAGGAACCAGTCACAGCCCGGAGGACCACACACACGTGACACGCGTGGTCTGGCCTCCCTGAAGGAAGAACCGATCATGTCCCAGTTCGATGAACTGTACGGCGACGCAACGATTGCGCCGGCAGCACGCGGCGCGAACATCGCCTGCCACGGCAACTCGCCGAAGTCACCGACGTCGCACGACGTGCGCCTGTGAACGCGATCCTTCGATATGTCGTGAAGCATCGCTCGCTGCCGCCGCCGTGGGATGACATCGCGCCGGTGCGCGAAGAGCTGTTCGGCATCGAACGGCTCGAGCAACACGCGCAGAGCCTCGCCGCCGCGCAATCGGTGACGAAGACGCCGCCCGCCGTTTTATCTCTGCATACGCGGCTCAACGACAACGCCGCCGTCCTGCTCGCGGCCTACCGTGCGAGCGCCGCGGAACTGGAGAGCGGCCGGGGCGTGGTGCCTGCCGCCGAATGGCTGCTCGACAACTATCATCTCGTCGAAGAGCAGATCCGCGAGATCCGCGACGATCTGCCGCCCGGCTACTACCGTCAGTTGCCCAAGCTCGCCGCTGGCCCGTTCGCCGGCTATCCGCGCGTATTTGGTCTCGCGTGGGCGTTCGTTGCGCATACCGACAGTCACTTCGACCCGCAGATCCTACGGCGTTTCATCGACGCGTATCAGCGAGTTCAGCCGCTGACGATTGGCGAACTGTGGGCGGTGGCGATCACGCTGCGCATCGTGCTGATCGAGAACCTGCGACGTCTTACCGACCAGATCACCGCGGGCCGTAGTGCACGCGCGGACGCCGATGCACTCACCGACCGTCTGCTGGTATCGGGTAGCGCTCGCTCGGCGCTTGAAGCGGATATTTCCACGCGCTCGTCGGGCCTGTTGTCGGAACTGTTCGCGGCACAACTCGCCAAACGGCTGCGCGACCAGGATCCACGCACCACGCCCGCACTTGGCTGGTTGGAAGAGCGGCTCAAGCTTCAGGGTGCGTCGGTCGATGCGGTCGTGCAGCATGCGCAGCAGCGGCAGGGTGCGTCGAACGTCACCGTGCGCAATGTGATCACCAGCATGCGGCTGATTTCCGACATTGACTGGGCAGACCTGTTCGAGAGCGTGAGTCTCGTCGACGCGCAGTTGCGTGCGGGCAGCGGCTTCGCCGAGATGGATTTCTCGACGCGCAATCTGTATCGCAGCGCGATCGAGCAATTGGCGCGCGGCTCGTCCTTCAGCGAACTCGAAGTCGCCGGTCTGGCGCTGCATTCGGCGCAGGCGGCGGTGCTGGAGGCCGGCGGTGCCGCGCACGCAGAGCGCGCCGGCGACCCCGGCTATCACCTGATCGCCGAAGGCCGGCTCGCGCTGGAGCAGGCGATCGAATTCCGTCCGCCGCCGCGCTTGCGGATCACGCGGTTCAACGTCCGCCTCGGCATCGGCGGCTACGTCGGCACGATCCTGGCGCTCGCCGCGACGGTATTGGCGCTGGCGCTGTGGGCGCTGTGGGCGCTGTCGACACTAGCGCCGCGCGGCCTCGACGCCGGGGTACTCGCGCTGTTTGCCGTATGCGGATTCCTGCCCGTCACCGAGATCGCGACCGCGCTCATCAACCGCGCGGTGACATGGAGTTTCGGCGCGATCACGTTGCCGGGTCTCGAACTGACTGCTGGCGTGCCGTCGTCGTTGCGCACGCTGGTTGCCGTGCCGACGCTCCTGACGAGCGTTGCCGATCTGCGTGAGCAGGTCGAACGTCTTGAGGTCCATCACCTCGCGGGCGCCGGCGGCGACCTGTCCTTCGCGCTGCTGGCAGACGGGCTCGATGCGGATCAGGAAGTGGTGGCTGGCGATGCGCATCTGCTCGCCGTGGCCGCCGACGCCATCGAAGCACTGAACCGCCGTTACGAGCCAGGCCCCGGCGGCAACCGTTTCCTGCTGCTACACCGCCGCCGCGTATTCAACGCGAGCGAGAACAAATGGATGGGCTGGGAACGCAAGCGCGGCAAGCTGCATGAACTCAACCGCCTGCTGCGCGGCGCGACGGATACGACCTTCGTGCCGATCGCCGGATGCGCGCCGCAGGTGCCGTCCGACGTGCGCTACGTCATCACGCTCGATGCCGATACGCGTCTGCCACGAGACGCTGCGTTGCGGCTGATCGGCAAGATGGCGCATCCACTGAACCGGCCGACATTCAGCGACGCCGAACAACGCGTCGTCAACGGTTACGCGATTCTGCAGCCGCGCGTCACGCCTTCGCTGCCCGTCGGCCAGGAAGGATCGCTGCATCAGCGCGTCTTCTCCGGCCCCGGAGGGATGGACCCGTATGCGGCGGCCGTGTCCGATGTCTATCAGGATCTGTTCGGCGAAGGGTCGTATACCGGCAAGGGCATCTACGACGTCGATGCGTTTGAAGCCGCTTTACAGGGACGCGTACCGGAAAACGCGCTGCTCAGTCACGATCTGTTCGAAGGAATTTTTGCGCGCGCCGGGCTGGCGTCGGATGTCGAAGTGGTCGAGGAAGTGCCGTCGCGTTACGACGTGATTGGCAAGCGGCAGCATCGCTGGACGCGTGGCGACTGGCAATTGCTACCGTGGATCGTCGGCCATCGTGGCCGGGACCAACACGCGATGCCGTCGATCGGCCGCTTCAAGATGCTCGACAATTTGCGCCGTTCGCTGCTCGCACCCTGCATGGTTGCCGCGCTCAGCCTATGCTGGCTGATGCCGATCCGCGCCGGTATGGCAGGCGCGCTGCTGATGCTAGGCGCGCTCGCGATTCCCGCCTTCCTGCCGACGCTGTTCGCGATCCTGCCGCGCCGCAGCGGCATCCATCTGCGCAATCATCTGGACGTGCTGGCCGCCGATGTGCGGCTCGCTGCCTTGCAGATTTTCCTGTCGGCCGCGTTTCTCGCTGACCAGGCGTGGCGCATGGGCGATGCGATCGTCCGGACGCTGATACGGCTGTTCGTGACGCATCGCCGGTTGCTTGAATGGACAACGGCGGCGCAGTCGAAGGGCAGCCCTCGCCTCGATCTGCGTGGCTTTTATCGGCAGATGAGAGGCAGTGTCGCGCTCGGTCTCGTGCTGCCGGCTGGCGCGCTTGCGTTCGCACCGTCGCACTGGCCGCTCGTGCTGCCGTTGGCGTTGTTATGGCTGGTCGCGCCGGCGCTCGCGTTGTGGTCGAGCCGTTCGCCGACCGTCGCGGGGCGTTTCGCGATGGCGGACATGGATGCACGCAGCCTTCGCCTCATCGCGCGACGCACGTGGCGTTTCTTCGAGACCTTCGTGACGCCAGCAGAAAACATGCTGCCGCCCGACAACTTCCAGGAAGATCCGAAGCCGGTCGTCGCGCACCGCACCTCGCCGACCAACCTTGGACTCTATCTGCTGTCGGCGATTGCCGCGCGCGATTTTGGCTGGACGGGGACGACGGAAACTGTCGAACGACTCGAAGCGGCGTTCGCTTCGATGCACAAGCTCACGCGTTTCAAGGGACATTTCTATAACTGGTACGGGACGCTCGATCTCCAGTTGCTGGCGCCGGCGTATGTTTCGTCGGTCGATAGCGGCAATCTCGCCGGTCATCTGATCGCGCTCGCCAACGCGTGCGAAGAGTGGCCGCATGAGTTGCTCGCGCCGGCTGCGCGGCCCGGATTGATGGACAACCTACTACTCGCGCGTGAAGCTATCAACACGCTGCCCGCCGCAGGCGGTGAACGTGGCAAGCAGTTGGTTGCGATCCTCGAAGAGATCAGCACGCAGTTGCACGGGCCGCAGACGCTCGAAGCGCTGTCCCCGTCGCTCACGCGGCTGACCGAAAAGGCCGCGAAGGCGACACGCGAACTGGTCCCCGCCGGCGGCGACGACAGTTCCACCGACCTCGTGTTCTGGATCGACGCGTTGAGCAGAAGCGTCGCCGAGCACGCCCGCGACCGGCAACAATTCGCCGAGGCGCCCGATCTTCTGCAGGCACGGTTGAAGTCGCTCGCCGATACATCGCGCGCGATGGCGCTCGATATGGACTTCGCGTTTCTGCTCGATCCGGAACGCGAGCTGCTGTCGATCGGCTATTCGCAATCCGACAATAGCCTCGACGTGAACTGCTACGACTTGCTGGCGTCCGAGGCGCGTCTCGCGAGCCTGTTCGCGATCGCGAAAGGCGACGTGACGACGCGCCACTGGTTCCGGCTCGGCCGTGCCGCGACGCCGGTGGGTAACGGCTCGGCGCTGATCTCGTGGTCGGGGTCGATGTTCGAATACCTGATGCCGTCGCTGGTGATGCGCGCGCCGGTCGGCAGCCTGCTCGAACAGACGAACCGGCTGGTGGTGGAGCGGCAGGCCGCGTATGGACGCTCGCTTGGTATCCCGTGGGGCATTTCGGAATCGGCGTACAACGCTCGCGACATCGAATTCACCTACCAGTATTCGAATTTCGGCGTGCCCGGTCTTGGTCTCAAGCGCGGGCTTTCAGAGAACCGCGTGATTGCGCCGTATGCGACGGGGCTAGCCGCGATGGTCGACCCACAAGCCGCGCGAGAGAACTATGCGCAACTCGCCGCGCTGGGCGCACTGGGCCGCTACGGTTTCTACGAAGCACTCGATTTCACCCGCTCGCGGCTGCCGGATAACGAGGAAGTCGCGATTGTCCGCAATTTCATGGCGCATCACCAGGGCATGACGATTGTTTCGATCGCGAATACGTTGCTCGATGCGCAAATGCGTGCGCGTTTCCATCGCGAACCCATGATCCAGGCGTGCGAACTGCTGTTGCAGGAACGCATGCCGCGTAACGTCGCCGTTGCGCATCCACGTGCTGAAGAAGTGAGTACGTCCGCGGTTGAAGCCGGCGCCGTGCCGCCGACCGTACGGCGTATCGCCGCGCCGGCGGAGGCCGGCGGCGCGCCGATCACGCACCTGTTGTCGAATGGACGCTACGCGGTGATGCTCACGGCGACTGGCGCCGGCTACAGCCGCTGGCGCGACACCGCCGTGACGCGCTGGCGCGAAGATGCGACCCGCGACAACTGGGGCTCGTTCATCTTCCTGCGCGATACGCAGAGCGGCCACGTGTGGTCGGCGGGCGCGCAGCCAGTGGGCAGCGAAGCCGAGCACGAAGAGGTCGTGTTCGGCGAGGATCACGCGGAATTCATCCGGCGCGACGGCTCGCTGACGACCACCCTTGACGTGCTGGTGTCCGGCGAGGCGGACGGCGAAGTGCGCCGCGTGTCGCTGGCGAACAGCGGACGCCGGGCGCGCGAGATCGAGCTGACGTCGTACGCCGAAATCGTCCTCACGACGCCCGCCGCCGACGACGCGCATCCCGCCTTCTCGCGCATGTTTGTCCAGACCGAACACCTCGCCGAATTCGGCGCGCTGGTGGCCACGCGCCGCCCGCGTTCGAACGACGAAAAGCAGGTGTGGGCTGCGCATTTCGCGGTGGTCGAAGGCGAGATCGTCGCCGATCCGCAATACGAATCGGATCGCCTGCGCTTTCTGGGGCGAGGGCGCAATGCGGGGACAGCGGCGGCGATTGTCGACGATCAGCCGCTGACCAACACTACCGGCACCGTGCTTGATCCGGTCTTTGCGCTCCGGTATCGCGTGCTGGTGCCGCCGGGCAAGGTCGCGCGCGTCACGTTCTGGACGGTGGTGGCTGCGTCGCGCGCACTGTTACTCGATCTGATCGACCAGCACCATGATCGCAACGCGTTCGACCGCGCCAAAACGCTCGCATGGACACAGGCTCAGGTGCAGTTGCGCCATCTCGACGTCGCGGCCGAAGAGGCGTCGGATTTTCAACGCCTCGCCGCGCCGATCATCTACGCCGATCGGCGTTTCAGGGCGCCGTCGGACGCGATCATTCGCGGGGCCGGCGTGCAGTCCGGGCTGTGGCCACACGCGATTTCCGGCGACCTGCCGATCGTACTGCTGCATATCGACGACGTCGAAGATATCGCGCAGGTGCGGCAATTGTTGAGGGCGCACGAGTACTGGCGGATGAAGCGGCTGGGCGTCGATCTTGTGATCGTCAACGAACGGGCTTCGTCGTACATCCAGGAATTGCAGGGGGCGATCGAAACGGCCGTGCGTAGCAGCCAGTCGCGGCCACGGTTCGGTGAAGAACTCGCGCAAGGGACGGTCTATACGCTGCGCGCCGATTTGATGAGCGTGGAGGCGCGGGCGTTGCTGAAATCGGTTGCGCGCGTCGCACTGATCGCGCGCCGCGGTTCGATTGCCGACCAGCTCGCGCGTTTGCCGAAGTTGCCGCGTCAGCCGTCGGCGCTGCGCCGGCAGAAGCCGCCGATGTCGTCGCCATGGCCCGCGCCGGTTCAGCTGCCTCGGACCTCTTCTCCGGTTCCGGCCGGACTCGAGTATTTCAACGGTCTTGGCGGCTTCGATAAGAACGGCCGGGAATACGTGACGGTTCTCACGGCGGGCGCAACCACGCCCGCGCCGTGGATCAACGTGATCGCCAATCCCCATTTCGGCTTTCAGGTTGCGGCGCAAGGCAGCGGCTACACGTGGGCCGAAAACAGCCGCGAGAACCAGCTCACGCCGTGGTCGAACGATCCGGTCGAAGACCCGGCTGGCGAAGCCCTCTACGTGCGCGACGAAATGACCGGCGACTTGTGGGGCGCCACCGCGCAGCCGATCCGCGACGGCGGGACTTACGTCGCGCGTCACGGATTCGGCTACAGCCGCTTCGAACACGAGGCGAATGGCATCGCACTCGACTTGTTGCAATACGTGCCGCTCGCCGACCCGCTGAAGATTTCCCGGCTGACGCTGCGCAATCTGTCCGGCGTGCCGCGTCGTCTGTCCGTGACGGCGTGGATGGAATGGGTGCTCGGCACCTCGCGCGGCGCGTCGGGGCCGTTCATCACGACGGAAATTGACCCGGTCACCGGTGCGATGCTGGCGCGCAATCCATGGAGCGTTGGCTTCGCGGGGCGCGTCGCGTTCGCCGACCTCGGCGGCCGGCAGACGGCATGGACGGCAGATCGTACCGAATTCCTCGGCCGCAGCGGCGGCACTGCCGCGCCCGCCGCGCTGACCAGCAACGTGCCGCTGTCCGGCATGACCGGCGCGGGCCTCGATCCGTGCGCGGCGTTGCAGGGCATCATCGAGTTGGGCGTGGGCGAGATTGTCGAGGTGGTGTCGTTCGTCGGGCAATGCGCGTCTGTGGACGAGGTGCGTGGGTTGATCGAGCGCTATCGCAAAGCCGATCTTGACGCCGTGCTCGCCGAGGTGACGAACCACTGGCAGACCGTGCTCGGCGCGGTCCAGGTGAAGACGCCAGACCGCGCGATGGACCTGATGCTGAACGGCTGGCTCCTGTATCAGACGCTCGCCTGCCGCGTCTGGGCGCGCTCGGCGTTCTATCAGGCGAGCGGCGCGTACGGGTTCCGCGATCAGTTGCAGGATGGCATGGCGCTGACGCATGCGCAGCCCGACGAGACACGGCGGCATTTGCTGCGCGCTGCGTCGCGACAATTCGTCGAAGGCGATTTTCAGCATTGGTGGTTGCCGCAGTCGGGGCAAGGCGTGCGCACGCGGATTTCCGACGATCGCGTGTGGCTCGCGTTCGCGACCGCGACGTATATCGGCTGCGTGGGCGACGTCGCGATTCTCGACGAGATCGTGCCGTTCCTCAGCGGACCACTGCTACGTCCCGGCGAGCACGACGCGTTCTTCCAGCCGATGATCGCAGATCAATCGGCGTCACTGTTCGAACATTGCGCGCGCGGCCTGGACCAATGCATCGAACTGACCGGCGAGCATGGCTTGCCGCTGATCGGCACGGGCGACTGGAACGACGGAATGAACCGCGTCGGTGCGCACGGCAAGGGCGAAAGCGTCTGGCTCGGCTGGCTGCTGCTGCGAACCATCGCGTTGTTCGCCCCGCTGGCCGAACCGCGCGACAGTCAGCGCGCCGCACGCTGGCGCGCTCATGCGGTGTCGGTACGCGAGGCGCTGGAGCGCGAGGCGTGGGATGGTGAGTGGTATCGCCGCGCGACTTTCGACGACGGCACGTGGCTCGGCTCGAAGGACAGCGACGAGTGTCAGATTGATTCGATCGCGCAATCATGGGCCGTGCTGTCGGGCGCGGCTGATCCGGCGCGCGCCGCGCTGGCGTTGGCGTCACTGGACAAGCATCTGATCCGTCGTGGCGACGGTCTCGCTTTGCTGTTCACGCCGCCGTTCGATAGAACGGCTCACGACCCCGGCTACATCAAGGGGTATCCGCCGGGACTGCGTGAAAACGGCGGACAGTACAGTCACGCGGCGATGTGGGCGATCCTCGCGTTCGCGAAACTGGGTGATGGCGACAAGGCCGCCGAGCTGTTTTCGCTGCTCAATCCGGTCAATCATGCGCGCACGCCGATGGAAGTCGAGCGCTACAAGGTCGAGCCTTATGTGGTTGCCGCCGATGTTTATTCGGTGACGCCCCATGCCGGACGCGGTGGCTGGACCTGGTACACGGGGTCCGCTGGATGGATGTACCGCGCGGGTGTCGAAGGCATTCTCGGAATGTGCCGGGAGGGAGATTTCCTCGTGATTAATCCGTGTATTCCGCACGCGTGGCCGGGGTTTGAGGCAACCGTCAATGTGCATTCGACGCGGTATGACATCCGCGTCGATTCCGCGGCAGGGCACCGTTCGACGCAGGCCATGCTCAACGGCACGCCTATTGATTGCGAGGATGGATGCGTGCGTGTGCCGTTGGATGCGGGGTCGCATAGCCTCTTTATTTCGCTTGGCCAGGGCGTGAATGAGGATGTCGACCCCGAACGCCGTTGTGAGCAAGATGCTTAAGCCACTGCATCAGGAGCATCCCACTTACCTGGCCGCGTCACCCCATCGATATTCCTGGCTCACCTCATCAAGCTGCGCCTTAACTTGTGCATCGAGCACAAGCTCCGAAGCCGCCAGCGTATCGCTCAACTGCTCAGCGCGACTTGCGCCAATAATCGCCGACGTAATCAGCGGATTGGCCAACACCCACGCCAGCGAAACCCGAGTCAAAGACTCGCCCGTCGGCGTAGCGATCGCCTTCAGTTTCTCGATCGTTTCGAATTCGCGCTGATGCCAGTACCGCTCCTGATACATGGCCCCCGCCTTCCCAACGGTTTCGGTGAATCGCCCGGACGTGGGCGCAGCATCCACCCGATGCTTACCCGTCAGCAAGCCACCCGCCAGTGGGTTATAAGGCATCACGGCTAACTGCTCTTCGGCCGCCAAAGGCAACAACTCCCTTTCGATCTGCCGGAACAACAGGTTATAGCGGGGTTGCACCGATACAAACCGCGCCACGCGCAACACATCGGCGCGACCCAGCGCCCGTGCCAGCCGATACGCCAGGAAATTCGACACGCCGATATACCGCGCCTTCCCGGATCGCACGATCACGTCGAGTGCTTCGAGCGTCTCATCGAGCGGGGTGTTCGCGTCGTCGGAATGGAGCTGGTACAGGTCCACGTAGTCCGTGCCGAGCCGCCTCAGCGATGCGTCGATCGCATCCAGCAGATGTTTGCGCGACGCGCCTTGATCCCACGCTGACGGCCCCATCTTGCCGACCGCCTTCGTTGCCAGAATGAAGCGGTCGCGTTTGCCCTTCAGCCACCGTCCGACGATCTCTTCCGTGCGCCCGGCAATGTTTTCGCCGCCGCCGAGCGGATAAACGTTGGCGGTATCGATGAAGTTCACGCCGGCGTCCGCCGCCGTGTCGAGAATCCGGCGCGAAACATCTTCTTCAGTCTGCAGGCCAAAGGTCATCGTCCCGAGACACAGGCGCGAAACGGTCAGGCCGGTGCGGCCGAATTTGCGGTATTGCATGGTCAACTCCGAAGATGGACGGAACAGTTGCGGTAGGCGGTGTTGTAAAAAGGATAAACGATGTGGCGATTTCGCGTTCGGCCGCCGGCACACGCTAGCCGAAGCGGCGCCCGCCGCGCTATGCGACGCCTACGCCAGGCTCAACGCGGACGTCACGCCGGGCCAGTACGTGATGCGCGTGGTCACGGATACCGGCTCGCATGCCCGGAGTCCTGCGCGCCTGCCAGCGAGAAAGCGGGCGCTCGCGCTAGAATCTTCGCAGACCGCCAAAACCGTTGGCCCTGCCGGAATTCTGCCGATGACGACATCCCCCAATCAGGTCGACGCCGCGCTGATGTCGCGGCGTTCGATCCGCGCCTTCCTGCCCACGCCGGTTGCGCGCGCCGATATCGAAGCGATTCTCGAAGCGGCCAGCCGCGCGCCCTCGGGCACCAATACCCAGCCGTGGAAAGTGTATGTGGTGACGGGCAAGTCGCTCGGTTTCGCCGACGAAAGCGCGCTCGTCAATACGCTACGCACTCGTCGCGAACCGGTTGAACGGTTCACGCGATTCCTCGATTGACAGGCATCCCCACCTCCCATCGGACCATGATGAAAACTTCACGCCGCCATTTTCTAATGCTGGGTGTGGGCGTGAGCTCATCGCTCATGCTTTCCCGCGTCGCGTTCGCCGACACCGCGAACACACTGAGCGAAGCCGATCCGAAGGCGCAAGCCCTCGGCTATAAGGAGGACGCATCAAAGGTCGACAAGGCGAAATTCCCTGGCTACGCCGCTGGACAAACCTGCGCAAACTGCTCGCTATTCCAAGGTAAAACCACCGACGCCTACGGTGGCTGCACGCTGTTCGGTGACAAGCAGGTCGCTGCGCACGGCTGGTGCAGTTCGTATTCGAATATGTGACCGGGCAAGCGGCCCGCGCTCCGGTATGTGTGGTTTAAGAACGCCGCCTTGCCCTTAGTTCAAGGCGCTCAGTACCAGTTCATGCGAATGGCCGATCCATATTGCCGCGTCGCGGTGGTCGCGCAAGGCGTCGCCCGTATTCGGGTGCAGAAAGATATCGAGCGCGCCGTGATTCAGCGTGAGCCAAGCGACGAGTTCGGCGAACTGCTCCGGCGCGAATGCCAGCTGATACGACCACATCGGATGCGGCCCGACCGGGCGTTCGTGAAAGCGGCCCATTTGCAGTTTGCCGTTCCAGTGCGCTTCGATTTGCTCGCGGAAGACCCACGCGGCGTCGCGGTTGCCTGAATCGAAGTAAACGTGGGCGTGCCAGCTCTCGATGGCTGAGGTGTCGCGAAGGGTCATAACAGGGTCTATTGCGGTTCCGTTTTTATCAGACCTTTATTTTGCTTGAGTTTCCGCTGACGCGTGCGGCGTGCGTCTCATGTGAAACTCCTTTTCATCTTCGCCGACGATCTCGAATCCGAGGCGATCGTACAGGCGCTTCGCGGGATTGCCTTTGAGCACCTTCAGCGTGACCGGCAATGCGTCGGCCTGCGCGGCGTGCAAGACCGTCCGCAACGCTCGCTCACCGATGCCGCGCCCTTGATGCGCCTGCGCAATCTGCAATTGCATGACGAACCACTCGGTCTCGGTGCGATACGCCTTCAGCAAACCGGCCGGCGCGCCGTCGATGCAAATCACCCGCGCCGCATCGTAGCGATAGCGCAGACGCGCGCGATGCTGGGCATCATCGGTAGGTTCGTCGACGCGCACCAGATGCTCCGTCATGGTGGCTTTGCGCAGTTGGAAAAGAAAGCGCTCGTCGGCTTCTAGCGCCGGGCGCAGGGTGAGGTCAGGTTCTTGAACAGACATGCTGGTAACGTTTCCGGTGCGTGGGCGGCGAGTCAGAATTCTCGTGAATTGTCGCGTCTGGCGTGCTTATTTGCCACGCGGTTGGGCTCCGCCTCTCATCTTCTTGTTTGTGTCGCTGTCGCGGCGGCAGGTGTTACGCGCATTTCACATCTGACGAAATAGGCACGTTACACCGATTCAGCAAACTGGCCTGCCAATTCCCCTCGCTTCGCCCAATTGCATTCGAGCGTGCTCACATAAACTGTTTTCCATGGAGCGACAAGTCACCGAGCCCATCGACGCGGTCTTCCCCCCGCGTTGTTTTGAACCGTACCGTTGATGGCAGTTTGCCGCGATTGTCTAACGCGGCAGGGCAGTAAAGCAGTAGGAAGTCGAAGCAATGGAAACAGCGCGCAATCGAGGTATCAATGCGCGTGAATCAGCAGGGGGTTGCAGCGCGGTGATGTTGATGGCGAGGGACCGAACTGTAACGCAGTTGTAGTACAAGTAACAACGTAGCAGCGTAAGTAGCAACAGCTTTGTTCGTCTTTGTTAGTTTGTGGTGGCTATAGGTCGGCAAGCATCCACGCGCCTGTACGACTCTTCCATCCTGTCCGGCCCTGTTCCCTCGCGGGAACAGGGCTTTTTTTTCGTCATTGCGGCACGAGCGACTTGTATTTAGCGGGTCCGAACCTATATGGCAACGTTGCATGTCGGGCCAACCGCAGCGGAAAGTTTGCGCGTGCGCAGCGAGATGCGACGCACAATCGAGACTTTGGGTTATTTAAGTCTGTCTTAATAGTTGCTTGCCATGATGGCTACACAGACTCACATTAAGGGCCTGTCAAAGCCGCCGGCGCACGGCGGCGTTTGCCACCGGGGAGCACAGCATTCGGTGGTAGAGCCGAGAGTTAGCGAAGGAGGTTGAATCGATATGTCCAGTAAATCGCGAGTCCGCAAGCACACCCAGCCGGCCATGTCCCCGCTGTTGCGTGCGCTGACCTATAGCCGCACCGCCCACGAGCCAATCACCACGGCGATGCTCCTGCAGTGCTACACCGCCCTCGATGCATTCCGGCGCGGCCAGGGCTCGCGGGATTTGCACTTGACCTTGAGCCGGCATTTGCTGGTGTCGCAAGAGTTGGCGCGTCTTGGTCTTGGCGAAGACGTCATTGCCGATATCGAAAGCGCACATGCGGCGATGGTGCAGCTCGACGCGCGTGAGCATCACGACGGCGCCTGGATTCTCGAGGACAGCGAATACGCCCGTCTTTGCACGGCGCTGGCGATTCTGGATGGGCAACTGGCCCACGCATCGTTGAGCGAGATCGCGAACGCGGAAGCGAAGATGATCGAGGGGCTGATGAGATCGGCTCGCACGCAGGCGATTGTCGAAGCGGTGGTTTAACAGCCACGTCCGTTTTCCATTGCGGAGAACGCTCAAACCCGTCCGAATACGCACAAACGAAAAACGCCCACATAGGGCGTTTTTCTATTTCGGCTTCCCTCTTTCAGCGTTTCCTCATGCGCTGACCGAGGGCGCTAATCGATAAACGGCAATTGATAAACGGCACATTTATGGCGGGCTTTAGCGGGTTCGGAGAACACTTCAACGCGGCGCTCTTGTGTCGCGCACCGGGGAAGAGCCGCTCAGCGTTTCAATTACTTGCCCAACTCGTGTCCGATAACACCGCCGACTACCGCGCCACCGACTGTGCCGACCGTGCTGTGATTGGTTGCTTCGTTACCGATGACGCCGCCCGCCGCCGCACCGCCAAGGGTGCAGCCGGTCGTGATTGTCAGCAGCGTCAATATCGTTGCAAGCACGCCCAGACCGGATAGATTCCGCATGATGTCACCTCGGATATGTGTCGATACAACCGGGGCAGCAATCCCCATGCCCGCGTCTGTATTACGAGTGTCCGTAGGGCGCGCGGTCCGTCGGCGTCCGGGCGGTGAAACGGGTTTGCTGGAGTGATCCGCGCTTGCTAGACTGCCCTTCGCAACCTAACTGTAAGCGCGTTTTTGCCCTCGTACGCCGGCCTGGCGTTCACGTCCGCGGCGCGATCAATCGGAGACGCCATGTCGTACATGCTGCTTATCGTCGAACCCCCGGATCAACGCATCGAACGCGGCGAGCAGGCGGGGCGCGAAGTTTATGACCAGATGGTGCGTTTTGCCGCCGACCTCAAAGAGCGCGGCAAGCTGCTCGCAGTCGAATCGCTGGCCTCCGAGGCCGTGCGCGTGCAGGTGCGTGGCGGTCAACCAAAACTGCTCGACGGCCCGTTCGCTGAGGCCAAGGAAATGATCGGCGGCTTCTTCCTGCTCGATTGTGAAACCCGTGAAGAAGCGGTTGCGATCGCGCAAACCTGCCCGGCTGCTTCGTGGTGCACCATCGAAGTCCGCAAAGTCGGGCCCTGTTTCCTGTAAGCGGGTTCGCCCGGGGTTGCCCACCCGCGACTCTTTTTTTGGGGTTTTCCCTGGATCGGCAACCAATATGTCGATCCGGTCGCGCGTCGCTCGTCGTGTGAGTAAGGAGCCAGCAAACAGATAACGGCTCGCCACTTACCCCACGCCACCCAAGGAGCGATTGCGATGCGATTCATGATCATAGTCAAGGCGACTGCCGTCAGCGAAGCTGGCGGGCCGCCTGACGAAGCCCTGATGGCCGCGATGGGCACCTACCATGAAGAACTGGCCAAGGCCGGTGTGCTACTCGACGCAACCGGCCTGCAACCGAGTTCGAAAGGCTGGCGCATCCGCTACAGCGCGGGCAAGCGCACGGTCATCGACGGCCCGTTCGCGGAAACCAAGGAACTGATCGCCGGCTACACGCTGATCCAGGTTCGCTCCCGCGAAGAAGCTATGGAATGGGCGCGGCGGTTTCCGGCGCCGTTCGGCGAGCAGGCCGACGGCGAAATCGAAGTGCGGCAACTGTATGAACTCGAGGACTTCGAGCCGAGCCCGGAACTTGAGCGCTTCCAGAAACTGGACGCGGCCAAACATTGATCGCGACGCCGATCCGAGCGCCGGACGAGGCGCCGATCCGGCCACATCAAAAGGATTCCATCATGCTTAAAACCATTCTGATCGCCTTCGTCGCTGCGGTGGGTCTTGTGCTCATCTACGCGGCGACGCGGCCCGACACCTTTCGCATTGAACGCAGCGTGCGCATCAAGGCGCCGCCGGAGCGGATCTACGGGTTGATCGACGACCTGCATCAATTCAATCGCTGGAATCCGTTCCTGCGCCAGGATCCCGCGACGCAAGGCACATACAGCGGCACGCCAAGCGGCAAGGGTGCGCGTTATGCGTGGCAAAGCGAAAAGATCGGCGCGGGGCAGATGGAGATCGCCAACACGGCGGCACCGTCGAGCGTGACAATGAACCTCGATTTCATCAAGCCGTTCGAAGCGCATAACATCGCCGAATTCGAGTTGAAGCCGGAGGCGGGCGAGACTCAGGTCACCTGGGCGATGCATGGGCCCGCGCCGTTTCTGTCGAAGCTGATGCAGGTGTTCTTTAGCATGGACCGGATGATCGGCAAGGATTTCGAAGACGGCCTAGGCAATCTGAAAACGCTTGCCGAGGCGAGTTGAGTACGCAGGATCGCTACATAGGCGGCGCACTGTGACGCACCGCGACGCAATGCGCTGCGCGAGCGCGCACACAACCGGATCAATGGATTCCATCATGCATAAGCAGATCTACGTCAATCTCGCCGTCGACGACCTCGAGCGGTCGAAGGCGTTCTTCAGCACGATCGGTTTCAGCTTCGACGCGCAATTCACCAACGAGCAGGCCGCGTGTCTGGTCCTCGGCGAGAACCTCTACGCGATGCTGCTGGTGAAGGATCTGTTCAAATCCTTCACGCGCAAGTCGCTTTGCAATCCGAAGGAAAGCACCGAGGCGTTGATGGGCCTGTCATGCGAGAGCCGGGGCGAGGTGGATGCGCTGGTCGCGAAGGCGCTCGCCGCCGGCGGCACGGTGCCGCGTGCGCCGCAGGACTACGGTTTCATGTACGGGCACGGCTTCGAAGATATCGACGGACACATCTGGGAGCTGATCTACATGGACCCGAACGCCAAGGCAGCGGGCTGATCCCGTGACGAAGCCGGCCACCCATCGTGCCATCGAGGCAGTCTGGCGGATTGAGTCCGCCAAGGTCATCGCCCACGTCGCGCGGATCGTGCGCGACGTGGGGCTTGCCGAAGAACTGGCGCAGGACGCGCTGGTGGCGGCGCTCGAACATTGGCCTGACGCGGGCGTACCCGACAATCCGGGAGCGTGGCTGATGGCGACTGCGAAGAACCGCGCCCTTGACCGCTTGCGTCAGGAAGCGCTGCATGCCCGCAAGCGCGAAGAGCTGGGCCATGACCTCGACGCACTGGAGGCGCACCTCGTGCCGGATTTCGTCGATACCCTCGATGCCGCACGCGCCGACGATATCGGCGACGACCTGCTGCGGCTGGTGTTCACGGCGTGCCACCCGGTGCTGTCCACCGACGCACGTGTCGCGTTGACGCTACGTCTGCTCGGCGGCCTGACCACGGACGAAATCGCGCGCGCATTCCTCGTGCCCGAGCCGACCATCGCGCAGCGCGTCGTGCGGGCCAAGCGCACGCTGTCGGCAGCCAAGGTGCCGTTCGAGGTGCCGCAAGCGGATGCGCGTGCGCCGCGGCTCGCGTCGGTGCTGCAGGTGATCTATCTGATTTTCAACGAAGGCTATTCGGCCACCGCTGGCGACGACTGGATGCGTCCGGCGTTGTGCGAGGAAGCGCTGCGGCTTGGGCGCGTGCTGAGCGGGCTCGTGCCTGACGAAAGCGAAGTGCATGGCCTCGTCGCGTTGATGGAAATCCAGGCGTCACGCACCCACTCACGTACCGATGCCGACGGCAAGCCGGTGCTGTTGCTCGACCAGGACCGCAGCCGCTGGGACCCGCTGCTGATCCGCCGTGGGCTGGCGGCGCTCGCCACCTCACACGCGTTAGGCGGCGCGGGCGGTCCGTATGCATTGCAGGCCGCGCTGGCCGCGTGTCATGCGCGCGCACGCCGTGCCGAAGACACCGACTGGGCGCAGATCGTCGCGTTGTACGACGCGCTGGCGCAGATGGCGCCTTCGCCGGTGGTCGAGTTGAACCGGGCGGTGGCGGTCGGCATGGCGTTCGGGCCGGCGGCTGGTCTGGAAATCGTCGATGCGCTCGCCACCGATGCGGCGCTCGCGAACTATCACTGGTTGCCGAGCGTGCGCGGCGATCTGCTGGAAAAACTCGGCCGCGTGGAAGAGGCGCGCGCCGAATTCGAACGCGCCGCCGCCATGACGCGCAACGCCCGCGAGCGCGAGCTGTTGCTAGAGCGTGCTGCGCGCGGCACTGCGCATTGAACCGTACGCAACTTATCGTATCAACTGACGCACGCCCAATGGTGCCCGCACTCGCCGCGCCGTTCGCCCAATCAAGCCGAAAAGAACGCCAGCGCACCCGTGATCACACCCGCGGCCGCAATACCGAACGATAGGTTACGCAGCCATTTCTTTCGGGTCAGCAACGTAATCGCGCACAGCGCGATCGCCACCTGAATCAAGGTCGTGGCCTGCGCCCAGCGATGATGGCCGTGCAGCAGCGTTTCACTCTTGGCGTCATTGTCCACGACTTCCTTTTCGCTCGCTTCGGCCTTCACGCGAATCGGCTCTTTCTGCTGCTTGTACTTGTCGACATCGGCGATGAACTTCGCGTGCGCATCGGTGTTGCCGAGCGACAGCGCCGCGCCGAGTTCAGCGAGATTCTCTTTCTCGCCCTTGGCCTGGTAGTAGTTCCATTGATTCGACGCTTCGGTCTTTTTAATCGCGGCTTCGTTCTTGTAGTACAGCGCCAGATTTTCGCTGTTGCCACTCTGATAGGCGCACAGTGCGCCGATCGTCGCGAGGATCGCCGTCATCACGGCCATGCGGCTCGCAAACGGATCCTCGTCGTGGTGGCCTGCGTGTTCAACCGCATGGTCATGCGGACCATGCACTTCATATTCTTCAGACATCTGATTCTCCGAGCCAGGCTTTTCTTGTGATCGCCGGGCGGCGCGCATGGCAGTGGCACATGCGCGGGCAACGCAGCAAGCGCTGCGTGCCGGCCCGGCGGCCTCAATCTTAGCGTGAGGCGCCCGGTGATGGACAAGGTATCGGCGTCGGGTGCCTCAATGAACGCCGATGGCCAGCCATGTCCGTACGAGGGGAATGACGTGCTCGCCGGCCAGCATGCCGAGCAATCCGACCAGCGCGACTGTTGGCGGCGCGGGCGATTTCACCTGCATCACGCTGTAGAGCAAACCGACCACGACACCGGCAGCGAGTGAGATCAAATACGCTTTCATGTTCGTTGCACTCATCTGAAATGCGGGCAGCCACGCCCGCCGGTTGCTTGGGCCATTACATCGTGATGACGACCCGGCCGCGCGTGCCGGCGGCCACTGCGTCGTAGGCCTCGCGTGCCCGTTCGAGCGGAAATTCCTGCGCGATGGCCGGCCCTTGCAGCTTGCCGCTTTCGAAGCCTTCCACCAGCGCCGTCATCAGCGGCGCCGATTCGGCGACGCCCAGTTTGGCGCTATCCACGCCGAGCAGTTGCGTTTCGTTGTGGTAGAAATCAATCAGGTCTAGTTCCACGCGGCGTTGACCCGTGGCGCTGATTTCCAGCACCCGGCCGCGGCGTTTGACGAGACTCAGTGCGGTCTGAAACGCGACGCCGCCGACCGTGTCGTACACCACGCCCGCGCCGGCACCGTCGGTCAGCGCCTTCAGGCGCGCGGTCACGTTTTCGTCGAACGGCACGTAGTCGTCGATCAGCCGGCCCGCAGGCGTATCGACGGAAAGCGGATGGCGGTCAATGGCAATCACGCGAGCGCCCCGTGCTTTCGCGATCTGCACCACCGCGCCGCCGACACCGCCGCCCGCACCGATCACGGCAATCGTCTCGCCCGCTTGCAGGTGGGCGTACTCGATGGTGCCGAGCCATGCGACCACGAAGTTCACGCCGATCGCGGAGGCCTCCGCGTGGCTGAGCGTGGTGGGCTTGCGCGACAGGGCGGCGAGCGGGATCTTGATGAACTGGGCGTGCGTGCCGTCGCGCGTGAAGCCGACATCGCCGCCGGTGCCCCACACTTCGGCGCCGAGCCATGCCTGCGGGCCGTCCACCACGACGCCGCTGAAGTCGCGGCCGGGTGAGCGTGGCAGGACGGTGTGTTCGAAATGGCCGGACACGTTCTTGACGTCGCTTGGATTCACCGAGGCGGCCTTGATCTGCACGACGACGCTGTCCGCATCGGCTTGGGGCGTTGGCAGATCGACGTATTCCAGCACCTCGGAGTTGCCAAACGTCTTGAACTGAATCGCTTTCATTGCGTGTCACTCCTGTCGGGTCTTGCGCTGCTATGTGCAGCCGATGGGCGTAGTCTAGGTGGCCGATACAAAGGCGTTGAGACAAAGACTTTCGAATTTCGGACAAGACGTGCCGTGGGTCGGCGCACCGGTCGCGCGGGGAGCCGCTTGTCCGCAAGCGCGCGCTGCTCGGCCGTCAAGGAGTGGTCCGGTCGCCAGCGCGAATCGTTCAGCCGACAACGCGAAGGGCTCACCCGTCAATGGACAGCTTGTCTCGCACCTGCTCCGGCAAAGCTTCAGAAGCCGGCTCGCTCAGCGTACTGCTCGCATCGAAGCCGGTAGGCGGCGCACCGAGTTCGCGCCGGAACATGTCGCTGAAGCTGCTCGGCTGGAAGCCCAGCGAGCGCGCAATGCTGCTGACCGGGCGTCCCTCCGCCAGGCCCGACACGGCCACCGCCAGTTGCACCTGACGCCGCCATTCGGCAAAGCCCACCCCCAGCTCACGCGTGAAGAGGCGCGCGAGCGTGCGCACGCTCGCGCCGACCGATGCCGCATGCTGTTCGAAGCTGATCGCGATCGACGGGTTGTCGATCACCGCGCGGCACAACGCATCGAGCCGCCGGTCCGACGCATCGGGCAGCGCGATGCGCAGCGACGAGCGCGGGGCGTGCCCCAACTCCAGCATCGCGAGACGATACGCGGCTTCGAGATAGGTTTCGTCGCGAGCATGGGTGCGCTCGTATTCCGCAATCGACGTGATGAGCTCGCGCAGCAGGCCGTTGATCTCGAACACGTCGCTACGCCGGCTCAGGTGGCCGACGTTGCGCTCGTGCAGATAGAGATTGCGCATCTCTACCTCGCTCATCATGTGGATGGAGTGGACCGTGCCGGCGGGCAGCCAGACCGCGCGCTGCGGCGGCACAACCAGCGCTTCGCGGCCGACTTCCACCCACATTACGCCCGACACCGCATACAGCACCTGCGCCCACGTGTGCGAATGCGGGTCGATGTGCAGTCCGCGCGGATAGCGCCGCGCGAGCGAGCGGGCCTCGGCGTCGTCGTGGAGTTCGGGTGGGCGGGCTTGGGACACGGCGGATCGGTTCGCTGTTTGCGGTTCGCACACAAAGATTGCGGACCTTGACGGTCCGTGTGCGAAGAATAGCGTGAGGCGCGAAACGGTGCAGAAACCGTGCATTCTCCCTGCTCGCCTACGGGCGATGTCCCATCACCAGCAGGAGCAACGACAGGGTCACCACCGATCCCACCGTCGACAGCAAGATCGTGCGCGAGGTGATGTGCGCCTCGCGCCGGTAGAACTCGGCCAGCATGAATGGGCCGGTGCCCGTGGGCAACGCGGCCAGTACGACGGCCATCTCGACCAGCGTGGCTGAGAGCCCGAATACGCGCGCTGCGAGCCACCAGGTCAGCGCCGGCTGGCCCAGCAGCTTGAAGGCGGTCAGCAGCAGCGAGATGCCGCGCGAGCCGGCCTCGGACGGACGCTTTTCCGCGAGGAACAGGCCGAGGCTCACCAGCGCGCAAGGACTGGCGGCACCGCTCAGCAGCTTCAGAAACGTCTCCGCGCTTGGCGGCAATGCGACGTGAGTGCTCGCGAACAGCACACCCGCAATCGGCGACACGATCAGCGGATTGCGCGCCAGCGAGTTCAGCACTTTCAACCCCAGCTTGTGCGGCGTGCGTTCGGTTTGCAAGCCGACTTCGATGAGGACGATCGCGAGCGCGAACAGCACGCACGCGACGAGGATCGTGGCGATCGTGGTCGGCGTCAGGCTGGCTGAGCCGAACGCGATCATGCCGAGAGGAAAGCCGATGTAGCCCGTGTTCGGATACGACGCCGCAATCGCGTCGACGCTCGCGTCGGCCAGATGCCGGCCACTCATCAAGCGCATGAAGAGCGTCAGCAGAAACACGCTGACGCACCCGATCGAAAACGTCGCGACAAAAGCCGGCTGATAGAGCTGCTGCCAGGTGGCGTGCGCCATCGTGTCGAACAGAAGGGCCGGCAGCGCCAGCCAGACCACGAAGCGATTCAGCTCGGACGCGGAGTTCGGTCCAAGCACGCCGCGCCGGCGACAGGCAAAGCCCGCGAAAATCAGGCCGAACACGGGAAGCAGAATCTCAAGGGTGGCTAACATCGGTGCAAAAGGCGTGGGTGGACAGAGCGATGCGCCAGCGTAGTGGCTTGCGTTGATACAATCCAATACTGTTTTTTGTCTCCAATAATACCTTTTCTGCATCGTCATTCAGCCCGAGGGCGTCGTGATCGATATTAAGCCGCTACGCTACTTTGTGACACTCGCCGAGACGCGCCATTTCGGCCGGGCGGCGGCACGCCTGAATCTGTCGCAGCCGCCTTTGAGCCGGCAACTGGCGGCGCTGGAGGCGAGCCTGGGTGTGACGCTGCTTGAACGCAGTCCGCGCAGCGTCACGCTCACTGCGGCGGGCGAGCGCTTTTACGTTGATGCGAAGGCGATCCTCGCGTCCGTGGAACAGGCGGTCAGTAACGCGCAAGCCGCGGCGCACGGCGACGCTGGCAAGCTCGCCATCGGCTTCACGATGTGCGCCGCGTACAACGTCGTCCCCGGCTATGCGCGTGCGTTTGGCGCGGCGTTTCCCGAGGTCGCATTGAATCTGCGCGAGGTCGTTTCGAACGATCTGGCCGCGCAAGTGCTGGCCGGACAGATCGACGCGGCGATCATGTTTCCGGGCGTGCCCGACAAGGGCATCGCGACCCGGACGATCCTCCGCGAGCCTTTGTGCGTTGCGCTGTCGCGCAGCCATCCGCGAGCCCGCGCGCGGCGTCTGAGAATCGCGCAACTGGCGGGCGAGCCGTTCGTGCTGGCGTCCGAGGACGTCGCGCCGACCTTGCGCGCGACCATCCTCGAGCATTGCCGCTCGGGCGGCTTCGAACCGGATATCCGCTTTGAAGTGCAGTTGCAGCAGACCGTGCTCAGCCTCGTCGATGAAGGCGTGGGGGTGGCGCTGGTGCCCGCTTCGATGCGCAAGGTACAACTCGCGGGGGTGGTGTTCCGGCCGCTGGTCGATGCGCCGTTGATCGAGCAGGTGCTGGCGTGGTCGCCCGCCAATCGCAATCCGTGTCTGGCGCGGTTTCTCGAACTGGCGTGAGGGGCTGCTTCATGAATTCGCCAGACGGTCCGTGGTGTCCGCTGGGTCTACTGGCTCGGCTGGATAGCGCATGGCGTCCTGCTTGAGGCGCCGCCGGCACCAGAACGTCCAGACTGTTAAGCCGGCATAGACGCCGTAGCGAAGAACCTCAGAGGCCAGCGCCGAGCGCGGATCGTTCGGCCATTGCCAGATGATCAGGCTGCGCAAGAGGTTCTCCCCGGTCATGCCCAGGCCCCATACGAGCGTCATCAACCGGATATAGGCGGCAAGCATAGGACGTTCGCGCCAATGCTTTTCGTAGCTTTCGACGCTGCGATGATCTTCGCGTGCCCGCGTCGAGCGGCCGAGGTAGAACACCAGCGGCCGCGGCAGGGCCAGTGAGACGAGGAACGACACGCCGATCATCCCCGAGATCATGGGATCTTCCAGCGCTCGCATGCGCGAGCCGCCGCCCGCGGCCATCACGATCAGCGACAACACGATGCCGACCAGCACGATCGCACTGAGCGCGTCGAAATGGCGGTGGCGCACCAGGTCCCAGATCATCCACGCGATCAAGGGCAGCGCCGACGCAACCAGTGCGCCGAGTTGGCCATAGTGCGGGAACGCAAGCCGGTAGGCGAGCCACGGCAAGACGAGGTTCACGATCAGCGCGGAGACGTAACGCAAGCGGGCTTTCATGGACCGAGCGGCGGTGAGCGTGGCAATCATGTGCGAGTCGCGCACGCCGGTCTTCGCCGTGCTTGTCGCGCCGGCGTGGCTGCGCATGCGTATCCAGGGAGTGTAGGGCGAAGCCCCTTCGCATGCCAGCGTTCGCGGCGCGGCGCGAGCACTGCCAGGATGGTGGCAGCGTACCTGGCGCGCCAAAAATCTGCGATCATCCCAGCCACGTTTCAACGCTTTCTAGCCCAAAGCGTCCATGCCAACCATCAGCCCGCCTATGTCGACCCGCCCCACGCTCCTCACCACCGACCGCCTGATCATGCGTCCGCACACGCGCGACGATTTCCTCGATAGCTATGCGATGTGGTCCGATCCCGAAGTGATCCGCTATATCGGCGGCAAGCCGTTCACGCGCGAAGAAGTCTGGGCGCGCCTGCTGCGTTACGCAGGACATTGGGCGATGCTGGGATACGGCTATTGGGTGGTGCGGGAAAAGGACGGCGGCCGGTTCCTGGGCGAAGTCGGCTTTGCCGACTATCACCGCGAGATCGAGCCTTCCTTGATGGATACGCCTGAGATCGGCTGGGCACTGGACCCAGCCGTGCACAATCGCGGCTACGCGACCGAAGCCGTGCGCGCCGCACTCGCCTGGGCCGACGCACAGTGGCCGGACGGCGACACTGCCTGCATCATCGCGCCGGAAAACCGGCCGTCGCTGAACGTCGCGCGCAAGTGCGGTTACCGCGAACAGCTTCGCACGACGTACAAAGGCCAGCCGACCATCGTGCTGCGGAGAGCGGCCGGGATGGTGTGACCCGCCGCACGAGACGTCGTCTGAAATCTCGTTAGTTTCTTCAGCCTATGAAGCTTCGGAATCGTCGAGCCGGCGCGTGCCGGCCCGCGAACCGGCTTGCCTGCTTGCCTTATTGAACGCCTTTGCTCGGTGCCGCTCGCTGTTGCGCGATCAAGTCCACCAGCCGTTCAAGCTGCTTGCCCTGCGTATCGAAGTTGCCGGCATCGAGCCAGCGCGCGTAGCTCGGACGTAGCGCAGGCCATTCGCTGTCGATGATCGAAAACCACGCGGTATCGCGATTGCGTTCGCGATACACGATCGCCTGCCGAAAGATCCCTTCGAACGTAAAGCCATAGCGCAGCGCCGCCGTGCGCGACGGTCCATTCAGCGAATCGCACTTCCATTCGAAGCGGCGATAGCCGAGGTCGTCGAACACATGGTTCATCAGCAGGAACATCGCTTCGGTGGCGATGCGCGTGCGCTTCAGGCGCGGCGAATAGGTGACGTGTCCGACTTCGATCACGCCGTTCGCGCGGTCGATCCGCATCAGCGCGAGCGTGCCGACTGCCTTGCCGGTCGCCAGATCGATCACAGCGTAGTGCAGCGGATCGGGCGATGCGGCCATACGAGTCAGATGCTCGCGATACGCGGCGAGGCTCTCGAACGGCCCGACCGACAGATAGGTCCAGTCGCGGCCATCGGGCGCGGAACTGTAGGCCCCGTACAGATCCGCAGCATGGCGTTCCACGTTCACCGGTTCGATCCGGCAATAGCGGCCCACCAGCGGCTCGCGGCCAGGCGCCTGGGCGCCGCTCCAGCCCGGCACGGGGGCGCCAATCGGCTGCTCGAAAGCGTTACGTGTGGGTTCCATGTCTGCTCTCCTGTCGAATGTGGGTGATCGCTGCTTATGGAGAACGATACGGCAAACGTGGTATGTTAAAAAGATCCAGCCGAACAGCATTTGATAGGTCCAGCCAAGATGATCGAGATCATTGGCCCACTCGCCAACCCGGCCGCCACGACCCCCGCCGGCAGCGGCGAAAAACCCGCGCCGCTGCAAAAGCAATTGATCGAGCGTTTGCAGCAGGCCATCCTCGCGGGACGTTTGCCGGCGGGGTCGCTGCTGCCGTCGTCGCGCTTGCTGGCGGCGGAAATGGGCGTGTCGCGCAACACGGTGGTGATCGCGTACGAGCATCTGGCCGCGGTCGGCTATGTCGTGGCCGACAAAAAGGGCACGCGCGTGAGTCCGCTCTCGAGCCCCTCTGCACGCGGTGAGCCGCGGACACTGCCGGTCGCGCCGGAGGTCGCTTACGCGGCGCGCGTCGAGCAATTCACGGCGACGCGCACCCATGCCGACAACACCCTGCCGCTGACGCCGGGCACGCCCGCGTTGGACCGGTTTCCGCTCGCCGCCTGGCGGCGCGCGCTCGAACGTGCGATGGAGCGTGTGTTGCCGCTCGCGCTCGGCTATGGCGACCCGGCGGGCGAGCCGGCCCTGCGCGACGCGATCACTGCGCATTTGCGGATGGCGCGGGGTGTTCGCTGTGACGGCGCGCAGGTGGTGATCACCGAAGGCGCGCAGGAGGCGCTTAACCTGTGCGTGCGGCTGTTCACCAATCCGGGCGACATCGCATGGGTGGAAGATCCGGGCTATCGCGGCGCCAAGGCGGCCTTCAATCTCGGCGATCTGACCATGCTGCCGATGCCGGTCGACCTTGAAGGCATCGCGGTTCCGCCCGACGCCTGGCGCACGCAGCCTCCCAAGCTGATCTACACGTCGCCCGCACATCAGTATCCGACCGGCGCGGTGTTGTCGGTGGCGCGCCGGCTGGAGCTGATCGCGCAGGCGCGCCGTTGCGGCGCCTGGCTGATCGAAGACGACTACGACGGTGAATTCCGCCATACCGGCGAGCCAATCGCCAGCATGCAAGGGCTGGTCGAGGACGCACCGGTTTTGTACGTCGGCTCATTCAGCAAAACGATGTTTCCGGCGCTGCGCATCGGCTTTGTGGTGCTGCCGCGAGCCATCGCCGCGCACACGGCTGTTGCGTTGCAGGAGATGCTGCGCGGCGGGCATCGTCTGGAGCAACTGGCGCTGGCGCATTTCATCGACAGCGGCGAATTCGGGCGGCATCTGGGTCGCATGCGGCGTTTGTATCGCGAGCGTCAGCAGGCGCTGCGCGATGCGCTCACCGCGCATTTCGCGCCGTCACAGATTCTGGGGGGCAATTGCGGCATGCATCTGACGCTTCGCTTGCCGCCGCACATTGCCGATCTGACCCTCGCCGAACGCGCGCTCGCCGCGCGGCTCAATCCGCGCGCGCTGTCGGGTTTTGCATTGCAGCAGTGCGAGGAGACGAATGGACTGGTGATCGGCTACGGCAGCACGCCAGCCGGGCAACTGGCGCCCGCTGTCCGCGTCCTGGTCGAGCTGGTGCGCGAGATGGCGGGCGAGTCGAGCGGCGAGTCGGAAAATGGGGCAGCAAGCGGTTCGACAAGCGAGCCGGCGAGCGGGTCAGCAACCGGCTCGACAAGCGTGCGCACTGTGTAAGTTTTTACGTTTGTCCGCGTGGCCCATGTCGCGCTATCGTGTCGTTTATGCGCGGCGATTTCGACGTGCGCGACGTCGACGAATCACCCGCAGGTCATGCCCAGCGCGCCGTCATGCAAGATCGCGTGACATGCGGCGCGCGCCTGCCGGGCCACGATCGGGCTCGGGCATGAAGCATGCCTTTGTTGTGGCTATCTATGACGATATATCCGACCGGAGACGACATGAAGGAAATCGAACCGACTGCTTGGTTTGAGCTTGCCGCCCATACGCCCGTGCGTGAAGGCTGGTACGAGGTGCAGTTGACGAGCGGGGACACGGCATTTGCGAAATATGGCGACGGCGTATGGACCGAGAAACCGCTACTGGTGTTCACGCACTGGCGCGGCCTCTCCGCCGACCCGTCGAAAGCTGCCGACGGTGAGGCAGAATCGATCGGCGCGGAGGCCACCGCGGCTCAGGGCGTGCGCGCCGCGTGGAACGCGTTCTTCCCTGGATTCGGCGAAGAACAGCACAAACCGCTGGACGCCCTGCCCAACGGGAAAGCCCCGCATTGACCGACTGAGTCTCTGGGCGGCGGCTTACCGGCTACCGCCTGATGATCTCGGCACTCACTTCCGGTTCAGCGCGTCGGCCGCCATGCTGCCGATCTCTATATCGATGTCCGGCGTCTCACCCGTTTCGAGAATCCACGCTGCGGACAACCCTGACCACGCGAGAATCCATTGCAGCAAACGCTGTCTTTCGAGTCCGGCGATTTTCGCCACTCGTTCGACGCGCCGCTCGAACCGTCCCGGTATTAGCGCGGACGCCTGGTCCGGATTGCAGAAGATGTTCGCGTAGTCGAAGCCGCGCTCGCCGTACAGACCCTTCGGGTCGATCGCCAGCCAGCCACGCGCGCCGAAATCGAGCACGTTGCCGTGATGAATATCGCCGTGCAGCACGACCGGGTCTTGCGGCGCGGCGAGCAGGGCTTGTGCGGCGGCGGCACTGTCTGCGAGCCAGCCGCCGTATTGCGCTGCCGCGGGCCAGAGACTCTGGAACCAGCGCGGCAAGCCGATCAGTTCAGGCGGGGGTTTGTTTCGCGGGGTGTGGAGTCGTGCAGCGGCGGCGCAAAGGATGTCGATGGCGTGGTCGTCCGCCTCACTGTCGCCCATGCGGGCTTTGTCCGCTAGCGAGTGATTGCTTTCGGCGCGCTCCAGCAGCAGGGCGTCTGCATCATGGGCAAGCACGCGGGCCGCGCCGTTGCCGTCCCACCACACCATCAACTGCGCGCCGAATTTCTCTTCGGGTTCCTGCGCAACTTTTAGCATCGCGGCGACGCCATGCTGGCGCACCGGCAGCAGGCGGCTGCTATGCGTGCGGATCGGCTCACCGTCCGGCAGCAAGTCCCACTTGACGATGTATTCGGCGAACATCGCGCTTCAGGCTGCGAGCGTGGCTGCGTGGACCGCGGCGGCGAGGGCGATGGCCGGCGTGGTCAGAGGTTTCACCCCACCCGTGACCAATAAGGCCGCACCGACCATCGATGTTTGCGCAAACGCCACGACGTCCGCGCCGTTTTCGTAGGCCGCGTCCGCAGCGGTGGCGATCGTGGACAGATAGCCCGCTGTGTCGTTTGCTCTGAAACGGTCCCACACGCCGCTAACCAACCGAACCTCGACATCCGCGGCAGTACGCGTGGCGGCTTGAGCGAACAGGCTGGTGGTCGGGTCGAGTGTGGTGGATACGGTGCATAGCACGACAACCTTGCCACCACCTTCCACCGCGCGCTGAGCCAACGCGGCATCGGCCCGCAAAACGGGTACCGGTGCGGCTCGCGCGGCGAGGGCGTCGTTGACTGACGGGCCGAGCGTCGAACAGTTGAGCAAAACGGCGTGTGCGTTGTCCGTCAGCGTGAGGAGCACCTTGCGGGTTTGCGCCGCGATCGCGTCGGTCAAGCCGCCAGCCTGCTCAGCGGCGGCGAGCAAGTCGGCGCGGACCACATGTGCCAACTCGAGCGCCTCAAATCCGGCGGCGCGGGCGGCCGCGTCGAACAGGGCGATATTGCTGTCAGCAGTATGCAAGCAGACGATGCGCACGGTTTCTCCAACGGGTTTGATCGTTTTGCATTCTCGCCTGGAAACGGCGCACGTGACGGCCCGCCTCACCCGTTTCGCGCGTCCCCGCTACAATCTGTCGGATTCATTTGACGCGGAAGAGCACGTATGAAAGTCACCCGGGAACCCGTCGCATTGTCGCGGGCCACGCAGTTACTGAATCATGGACCCGTCACCATCATTACCAGCGCGCACGGCGGCCGCTCGAACGTGATGGCAGCATCGTGGGCGATGCCGCTCGATTTCACCCCGCCGAAGGTCGTCGTGGTAGTGGACAGCCGTACGCTCACACGGCAACTGATCGAAGCGAGCGGCGTGTTCGGGCTGCAGCTGCCGAGCCGCGGATTTGCCGCGCAGACGCTGGCGGTGGGCACGAACGCAGGTGCTGAACTCGACAAGTTCTCGGCCTTCGACCTCGAGACGTTTCCCGCGCAAGAAATCGATGTGCCGATGCTGGCCGGCTGCATCACGTGGATGGAATGCAAGGTCATTCCCGACGATAGCCAGCGGCACGATCTGATCATTGGCGAAGTGGTTGCCGCCTACGCGGACAGCCGCGTCTATTCGAACAACCGCTGGCATTTCGGTGACGACCCTGATCTGCGTACGTGCCACTACGTGGCGGGCGGGACGTTCTTCGCTACGGGCGACGCGTTCGAAGTCGAGCCGGTAGCGAGCGGGGCAGGGGATTAACCACGCGGCGGCGACGCGTTAGCGTCCTGGCGACCTCTTACTCTGTACCCTCAGCAAACGCCGTGAGCGCATCCCCCGCCAACCGATAGCGAACCCATTCGCTTTGCGCGCTCGCGCCGATCGATTCATAGAAGCCGATTGCCGGCTCGTTCCAGTCGAGCACGCTCCATTCGAAGCGCCCACAGCCTGTTTCGCATGCAATTTGCGCGAGGTGGCGAAGCATCTGTTTGCCCGCGCCACTGCCGCGCGATGTCGGCGATATGTACAGGTCTTCCAGATAGAGCCCCTGTTTGCCGAGCCACGTCGAATAGGAAAAGAAATAGACGCAAAAGCCGATCGGCTCGCCGTTTATTTCGCAGATCAAAGCCTTCGTGGTGGACGTGGCGGAGAACAGGCTTGTTTCAATGTCTTGAACGGTAGCGACAACTTCGTGTTCCGCTTTTTCATACACCGCGAGTTCGGTGATAAAGCGGAGAATCAAGGCTGCGTCGGATATGTGGGCGTGGCGGATGTGAATGGTCAAGGTGCAGTGCTCGGTCGGTCTGGAGGGTGGATCGAAAGGGCCGTCATGCGCGGCGGCCAATCTTCTATGCCGCTATAGTACGTGGGACTGAGGCTGCCGGGTAGTGACGCCAAGCACGCAGATAGCCGCCGACTCACACCATACAACCGCCTCGAGGCTCTTCGATGAAGCGAATGCCCATCCTTGCGATGTCTTTTCTGATTCTGAGCATCCATGCCCATGCCGAAACCATCGATTGTAAAAACGCATCCGACCAAGCCTCGCTCAACCAGTGCGCCGACCTCGACTACCAGGCGGCCGACAAGAAACTGAACGAGACCTATAGCAAGTTGCTGAAGAAGGTCAGCCCGCAAGGCAAACCGCGTTTGCAGAAGGCTGAGCGCGCATGGGTCACCTATCGCGACGCGCAATGCGAGTTCCTGACTTCGTCTCCGACACCCTACAGCGCCCAGCCAATGATTCACTCGTACTGCCTGAGCCGCCTCACAGAAGCGCAAACCAAGCTGCTCGATGAGCAATTGCACTGTGCAGAAGGTGTCATCGGCTGCGGCCAGCAGTGACCGCGCAAACCGGCGCGCGTCGAGATTGCGATTGACGTTCCCTCACAAACTCGTTTACTGTCGATCCATGGACTTCCACTCGATTCCCTTCGCTGCCGTCACCACCACGACGACCACCTTCACAGGCGGGTCGTCTGGGGGTTGCGCACGCTAGAAGCAAGAAGCTGTGGCAGACCACCAAAGGCCCCGCCGGAAACGGACGGGGCCTTTGGCGTTTCTGGACCTCCGTTTGCGGCATCGATCTGCAGCATTTGCGACATCAAACCAAACGGAGCATGACTGTGAACGATATCGATCATCGTGTACTGGGCAATAAACTCGACCTCTTCCATCAGCAGGAAGAAGGCCCCGGCATGGTCTTCTGGCACCCACGCGGCTGGGAGTTGTACCGCGTGCTGGAAGACTATATTCGCGCCCGCATGCGGCGTGCGGGCTTTCGCGAGATCCGCACGCCGCAATTACTGGCGCGCTCGTTGTGGGAGAAAAGCGGCCATTGGGAGAAGTTTGGCGCGGCGATGTATTCGGTTTCCGACGCCGAACAAGGCCTTCTGGAACAAGGCGGCGCGGAACCACGCGATGCGGAACAAGGACGCGCGTTGTGTCTGAAGCCGATGAGTTGTCCGTGTCACGTGCAGGTGTTCAACCAGCGCGTGCGGTCGTATCGCGAGCTACCGGTTCGTTATAGTGAATTCGGCGCGTGTCATCGTGACGAACCTTCCGGGTCGCTTGAGGGGCTCAAGCGTACGCGTGCGTTCGTGCAGGACGATGCGCATGTGTTCTGCACGGAGGCGCATATCGAAGCCGAAGTCGGTCGCTTCTGTTCGCTGTTGCGCGCGGTCTATGCGGACCTCGATTTTCCCGGCTTCAAAGTAGCGCTCGCCACGCGGCCCGCGATGCGCGCGGGCAACGACCAGACGTGGGATCGCGCGGAAGAGGCGCTGGCAAATGCAGCGCGGGCAGCGGGTCTCGAATTCGATGTCCTCGAAGGCGAGGGTGCATTTTATGGTCCGAAACTCGAGTTTCATCTGACGGACAACCGTGAACGCAGCTGGCAATGCGGCACGATCCAGCTCGATTTCGTGCTGCCCGAGCGGCTTGACGCGGAGTTCGTCAACGAGCGCAACGAACGCGAGCGGCCGGTGATGATTCATCACGTGGTGCTCGGCAGCATGGAGCGTTTTATCGCGATGCTGCTGGAACATCACGAAGGATGGCTGCCGGTGTGGCTCGCGCCGGAGCAGGTCGTGGTCGCGACGATCAGCGACGCGAACGCGGTTTACGCGCAAGAAGTAATGCAGGCACTTGAAGAAGCCGGCATCAGGGCGTTGCTCGACAGCGGACCCGAGCGATTGGAGAAGAAGATCGTCGACGCAAGGGAAAAACAGGTGCCGATTCTCGTCGCGGTCGGTTCGCGCGATGAGCGCGACCGGACGATCAGCATTCGCCTGCGTGACGGGCAACAGTCGACGCTTGCGCTCGCGGAGGGTGTCGAGCACTTGCGGCTGGCTGCGCTGCCGCCCACCTCGCAGTTGAAACCATAAAGCATGGCCGCTTAAGGGCGCACTGACCCGTGCCCTTAAGCTTTGTCTATTTCTTCGGTTCTAAGGCCTCATCCGCATCCCTGAATCTGGCTGCGTTCAACCCACTTCCTCAAACAACCTGCCCCAACTTCTAATCGGCGTCGTATCCACCCCCAACATTCTTAACGACTTCCACACCACGGTTGCCACCGTGTCATAAGCGGGAATATCGGTGGCCATCTCAAACGCCCGCACGAGATGCGCGGCATGAAGATTCGTGCAGAACGTCGTCACTGCATCCGGCCTCGCAAACGCCGCCTCACGCATCATGATCGCCAATTGCGTATCCGGCACCTCGGCAAAACTGAAATTGTGCTGTAAGCCGAGGTGCCGTTCCGCCACGCATTCAATGCCAAGCTTCTCGTAGTTACGTACGATCCGCTGCTGAACATCGTCGATATACGGCGTCACCAAACCAAACCGCCGCACCCCCGTTTTATCGAAGATTTCGTTGAGCGCCAGCACGGAGGTCGTCGCGGGAATGCCCGTCGCCTCGGTGATCTGGCGGCACAACGCTTGATCGCGCTCGAATCCCAACCATCCCGCCGACGTGCCGCTCCAGCCGATCACGTCGACCCGTGCATCGGCCAGTTGACGCGCGGCCGCCAGAATCCGGCTTGCGTCGAACTGACCGAGCGCCTGCTCCGACAATGCGATCTCCGTGACTGTGAAGCGCGCAAAGTGCGCGCTGACGTGCGGCAGTTCGCTTAGCAACGCCGCGGTGATCGGTTCTAGCGCCGTGTTCGACGAAGGCGTGAGCATGCCGAGCCGGATTCTTCTGTGTTGCATCGCGACGTGTCCCTTTGGTGTTTGCTTGCGTGCGTGAGTGGCTTAGTCGGCAAGCAGCCGCTTTACGCCTTCGGCCGCTTCATAACGAAGCTGTTCGAGATCGAGGCCAGGAATCACGCCGTTGTCCACCACCACGCGGCCGTTCACCACGTTGTAGCGCACACGAGCCGGTTCGCCCGCTGTCACCGGCGCCACCGCCACGTCGTGAAAACCGTTGAAGCGCAGATCGCTGATGTCGTACAGGACGAAGTCCGCTGCCATGCCCACCTCGAGCGTGCCGACGGCATCGAGACCGAGCACGCCGGCGCCGCCCGCGCTGCCCCAATGAATGATCTCTTCGACGGTGGTCGCCGACGCCCCTTGGGCCGCGCGATGCACGAGCCATGCGAAGTGCGCCTCGTTGGTCATGCTGCCGGATTCGTTCGACGCCACGCCATCCACCGCCAGCGACACCGGTACGCCTGCCGCCGCCATCTGCGGCGCGGGCGCAATGCCGCTGCCGAGGCGCGCGTTGCTTACCGGACAGTGCGAGCAGCCGCTGCCGGTTTCCGCGAGCATCGCTATTTCGCTCGGCTGCAGATGTACCAGGTGGGCGAACCAGACATCCGGCCCGAGCCACTCGTGATCAGCGACGAACTCGACAGGCAGTTTGTTGAAGCGCTCTTTGCAGAAGTCGACGTAGCGCGTCGTTTCGGAGAGGTGCGTGTGCAGCCTTAAGCCCATGCGACGCGCCGCACGAGCGACTTCCGGCAGCCGTTCCGGCGGCAGCGAAAATGTCGGCGTGGTCGGTGCAACGACCACGCGACGCATCGAGGCGTCGCCCGCATCGTGATAGCGCGACTTCAGGCGTTCGATGTCCGCGAGCATCTGATCGAGCGTTTCCGGCTTGAGCGCAACCTTGGAAAAACCCGGGTGATCGCCTGCTGCCTGCAATGCACCGCCACGGCACAGCACGAAGCGCATGCCGAACGATGCCGCTTCGTCGAACAGCAGATCGCCGGTTTCGGTGGTGCCTTCGGCGTGATAGAGGTAGTGATGATCGGCGCAGGTGGTCACGCCGGACAACAACAACTCGGCAAGCCCCAAACGTGCAGCGACGCGCGCGAGGTCCGGCGTAAAACGCGCCAGACGCGGATACGGCACGGCGGCCAGCCATTCCTGTAAATCGGCGTTGATGCCGGACGGCACCGCTTTCAGCAGGTTCTGGAACAGATGGTGATGCGTGTTCACCCAGCCCGGATAAACGACGCATGAACGCGCGTCGATCACGCGTTCATCGGCGCGCGGTTCGAGATTAGGGGCGATGGTCTCAATCCGGCCGTTGCGAATCCGCAGATCGACTTGACCCAGCCGCGCGTTATTACCACTTCGGCCGCTCATCACCGCGACAGGGTTCTTGATCAGCAACGCTTCAGTTTGCATGCTCACGATTCAATGTCCTTTCAGTTACCGCGAAGCGACCGTCGGTCCAGGGAGGCGCGCCGGCCGCGCTCGTCTTACTGTCTGGGTCGCTTATTCGCGTACCAGGTTGTGCGTCTCGACAATCTTTGCTTCTTCTTCATGCGCGCCGTTCAGCACCGCGTTCAACACGACCGACACCAGACACGCCAGCACAACGCCGCTATGCAGGAACGGCTGTGTCCAGTCGGGCATATGCTTGAAGACTTGCGGCGCCATCACTGGAATCAGCGCGGTGGCGATCGTGAAGCCGACGATCAGCACGTTGTAGCGATTGTGCTCGAAGTCCACCTTTGCCAAGGTTTGAATACCGGCTGCCACCACCACACCGAACATCGCAATGCCCGCGCCGCCGAGGGCCGCAGCGGGCGTTGATGCGACTACCGCACCAATCTTCGGGACCAGCGCCACCACGCACATCAGCAGGCCACTGATCGCCACCACCCAGCGGCTGCGCACGCCAGTCAGGATCACGAGACCGACGTTCTCCATGAAGGCGATGAACGGGAACGCCGCGAACATACCGGCAATCGCGCTCGCCAGACCATTCGCACGCATGCCGCGCACCACGTCTTCCTCGCTCACGTCCTTGCCGACGATGCCACCGATGGCGACGAACAGTCCCATCGATTCGACCATTTGCACCACCATCACAACGATCATCGTCAGCACCGGCACCAGCGAAAACACGGGCGTGCCGAAGTGGAACGGCATCGGCATCGTGAACCACGGCGCGGCGCTCACGCTCGTGAAGTTGCCCATGCCGAGCGAGCAGGCGAGAATGCCGCCTGCGATCAAACCGATGAGCACTGAGAGATTGCGCAGGAACGGGCCGGCGAAGCGGTTGATCGCGAGAATCACCACCGCAACGAACAGCGTGACGCTCAGGAAGGGCAACGCACCGAACTGCTGTTGCGCGGCCTCGCCACCACCGGCCCATTGATACGCAACAGGGAACAGTTGCAAACCGATCACGGTCACGATGCAACCGGTCACCACAGGTGGGAAGAATCTTCGTAAGCGTCCGACCAGGGGCGCGGCGAACATCGTGAAGAGACCCGCGCCAATCACCGCGCCACACACGCCGGCAAAGCCGACGCCCCGACTCATGCCGATCGCGATCACTGGTCCGACGCTGCTGAACGCGACGCCTTGCAGAATCGGCAGTCGCACGCCGAACTTCCAGACGCCGACGGTCTGCAAGATCGTCGAGATGCCTGAGCAAAACAGGGCGGTGCTGATGAGCACGGTCGTGTCGGCCGGCGACATCTTCAGTGCCGACGCGACGATCAACGGAACAGCGATCGCGCCGATATAAGCCACTAACATGTGCTGCAAACCGAGCGTGATCATCTGGCGCTTCGGCAGAATCCGATCGACGGGGTGTATGGCGGTGTTCATGACGTGTCTCCAGTGTCGACCAGAGTTCGCGCTTTAGCGCGTTACTCTGGTCCCATGCAAAGCACTTACTCCGGTCCCATGCACAGCGATTATCGTTGTCGATCGGAGCGCGCCGCAGGGCCTAGCCGTGCAGCATCACTTCGCGCGCCGACCGGATCTCCCGTCAGGCCGCAACCGGCACGGCAAGACAGGCATGGAAGCGGTCGGTCAGCGCGGCGCGATCGAGATCGCGTCCGATGAATACAATGCGGCATGAGCGCGGTTCAGTGCCCCACACTTGCGCCGCGCGCAATTCGATGACGTTGTGCACGCCTTGCAGCACATAGCGGTGCGACTGGCCTTGCACGGCGAGAATGCCTTTCATGCGGAACAGGTTGGTGGCATCGGACTCGCGCATTTCAGTGAGCCAGGCTTGCAGCGCATCGAGATCAATGTCCGCATCCACTTCGATCCCGACCGAGGACACGCTTTCGTCGTGCTGGTGGTCGGCGTGATCTTCATCATGATGGGCGTGTTCATGATCGTGATGCGCTTCATGGTCGTCGTGGTGATGCGCTTCCTCATGCGAGTGCTTGTGCTCTTCTTCATGCAAGCCGTCAGCCTCCACGAGAATCTGCGAGAACTCATTCGCGCCGATACCGAGAATTTTGTCCAGGTCGATCTGTGCATAGCTCGATTCGACGATCTCCGCAGTGGCATTCAACCCGCGAATACGCTGTGTTAGTGAAGCGATATCTTCCGCCGTCACCAGGTCGACTTTATTGATCACGATACGGTCCGCGCAGACGATCTGATCGACCGCCTGGTTGTCGCTGCCGTCGAGCACCAGATCGTCCAGGTGCGCGGCGATATGCTTCGCATCCACCATCGTGACGACCGCATCCAACGTCACCTGTTTCGCGATCGGATCGTCGAGGAAGAAAGTCTGTGCGACCGGATACGGATCGGCGAGCCCACTCGTTTCGACGATGATGTGATCGAGCCGGTCCGGCCTTTCCACCAGCATGCGCACGATCCGCACCAGGTCTTCGCGCACAGCACCGACGCAGCACACGCAGCCGTTGGTCATCTCGTAGATCTCTTCGGTCGATTCGAGCACGAGGCCACCGTCAATGCCGATTTCGCCGAACTCGTTCTCGATCACCGCGATCTTGCGGCCGTGCTTCTCGCGCAGGATGTAGTTGAGCAGCGTCGTTTTGCCGGCGCCGAGAAAACCGGTCAGCACCGTGACGGGGATTTTCTCGATTTCGTTGTGGGTGGTGTGAATGTGATTCATGGCTCGTCTCCGTTTCTTCGTTCGTACTGCGGTTCGTGCGGTTCGGCTATCAGGCGGTATGCGGTGCTTGTGACGTTTCTTGTGATGCGGTTTCTACTTCAGCCTCTCGCCAGCGTTTGACGGTGCCCGCTTCCAGGCCGAACAGATCGAGCACGCGGCCAAGCGTGTGGTCGATCATCCGGTCGAGCGAAACAGGGCGCGCGTAAAACGCCGGGACAGGTGGGGCGACGATCGCGCCCATTTCAGTGACGGCGATCATGTTGCGCAGATGCGCCAGCGTGTAAGGGGTTTCACGCGCCAGCAGCACTAACGGGCGGCGCTCTTTTAACGTGACATCGGCGGCGCGCGAGATCAGGTTTGACGACATCCCGCTGGCAATTTCGGCAAGTGTCTTCATCGAACAGGGCGCGACGATCATGCCCAGCGAGCGGAACGAACCGCTGGAAATGGCCGCTGCCATGTCGTCGCAACGGTAGGTGAAGCTGGCGAGGGCGCTGACGTCGGCGAACTTGTAGTCGGTTTCGTGCGTCATCGTCAGCAGAGCGCTGCGCGAGACGGTCAAATGCGTCTCGATGTCGAGTTCACGCAGCAGTTGCAGCAGGCGCACGCCGTACGTGAAACCGGACGCGCCGCTGATGCCGACTACCAGTCGCCGTGGGGTCATTGCTGGGCTCCGATGGCGGCGCGGTTCAGAATCTCAAGCGCTTGTTGCGCAGCGCGCTCGCTGATCTTCGCGCGAATGCCGTCGAAATGGGAACCGCGTGTTGCGTCGATACCCATACGCGACGTCGTGCCCGCCGCAGACGATGACGGATCGAGTGGGCTACCCGGCAACCCATCGACAATGAACACGTCCTGGTGGGGCTGAAAATGCGTGGCGATGGCCCACAGCACTTGCGAATCGTTGGTGATGTCGATATCGCTATCCACCGCCACCACGTTCTTCAGATACGGGTCCCAGCCGAGCAATGCGAGCATGATTTGGCGCGCTTCACCGTCGCGTGTCTGGTTCAGCGCGACGTAGCAGTGGAAATGCGTGCCCGAGTTCGGATAGTGCAGCGCGGTGACGGAAGGAAAGCGCGCCTTCAGTTTCTCGCTCATTTCCGCTTCGCGTGGCAAGCGAGCGAGTGTCAGATGCTCGGCATATGGGCCGCCGACGACATCGACGAGCCATGCATCGTTACGCTGCATCATCGTGTCGACGCGCAGCACGTTATTGGTGGAGCGGTCCGATGAATAGCCGGTGAATTCGCCGAACGGGCCTTCTTCTGCATGAGCGTCCGGATCGATCGTGCCTTCAAGGACAAACTCAGCGGAAGCGGGAACGCCAATGCCGTAACGCGGCGTACGCACCAGTTCCAGCGGTGCACCAAACAAACCGCCAGCAATTGCGCGCTCATCGGTACCGAAGGGCACGCGCGCCGCGGCGGCCAGCATGAACAGCGGATGTGCGCCGATCACCATCGCGACTTTCAGCGTGTCGCCGCGTGCTTGAGCGGTTTGCAGCATGCGCCAGAGGTGGCCGCGTGAATGCAGGCTGGTGGCGAGCGCGTTGCGGGCGTGCCGCATTGAACGGTGATAGCTGAGATTGGCGACGCCCGTCACTGGGTCTTCGGCAATGATCACCGCGTTGGTGATGTACGGGCCACGATCGGTATCGAAGTGGCGGATCATCGGCAGTTGCGCGAGATCGACGGCTTCGCCTTCGATAACCTGGTCGAGAACGGGGCCGGTCGGAACGTAAACAGGTGCGACAGGCGCGTTCACGCGGTGTTGGTAAGCGTCGAACAGGCCTGACGCATCGACGTCGAACAAACGCCCAATGCGGGTACGTGAAGCAAAGAAATTGGTGACCAGCGGTGTCGCAATGCCGTCGACCTTTTCGCAGATCAGCATGTCATGCCGTCCGCGCGCGGCCAATTCGGCCACGATAGCGGTGACGTCCTGATCCGCGGCAACGGGCTGTTTGATGGTCAATACATCGTCGGAATACTGCTCGCGATACGCCTGTGCGAAGCGATGAAAATCCTGCGTGGCGCGGAAGAGGTTATCCGCCATGGTGAACTCCGTCGAAAGCGATAACGAAAGCGGACTGTAGGGAGAGGCAGGTGCGGTATGAGTCGCACCTGCCCATCAGCAAGCGCTAAACGCGTTAAGCAGGCTGCGTTACGTCATTCACGTAGGTCGCCTTCAAACGCTTCTCCGCTTCGGCCAGATCTTTCGGCGGCTTGGTCGGCTCGATGCCGACCAGACGAGCGATGTTGTTGCCCATATAGTCTTCGAGACCGTCTTCATCCAGATCCATGCCTTGCGGCGCCGGACCGCACAGCATTTCGAGTTCGCGCAGCCACATACCCGGCTCGTTTGGCGGCGAATCGGTACCGAACACGATCTTGTTGCGCGGCAGTTCACGAGCGAATTCGACGATGCGCGACTGATAGCACCAGCCCGATTCGCAGTACACGTTCGGTGTATCCATCGCCATCCAGAACGATTCGAACGAGTAGTTGCCGCCCGTCTGAATCCCGAAGTGACCAATGATGAAATTCACCATCGGAAATTCGCGGATGATCGGATAGAACTGCGTCGGAATCGTGTACGGTCCGTCGCCGGTGTGAATCAGCACCACCACGCCGAGTTCGGCGCACTTCTTCATCGCCGGACGCAGCCAGTCGAGCGCGCGATCGGGACGATAGCCGTGCATGTTCGCGTGCAGCTTGAGCATCTTGAAGCCGTACTCCTTCACGTGGAATTCGAGTTCGGCTGCGCCGTTCTCCGGACCCCAACGCGGGTTGTACGTGAAGTTGCCGATAAAGCGATCAGGGTACTTCTGCGTGAGCTCGGCGATATACGCCATGTAATCGCGAATGCCTTCACGGCCGCGGCGATTGCCGTCGCGATGGCCGGTGTTGCCCGGCGGCGGCTGAATGAAGCCCATGTCGATACGGCGCGGCTTGCCGTTGATGATGTACGGACCGTCCATCATCTTCAGCAGGCGTTCGCCGGTGAACGGCTCGCCGGTGTGGCGCCACGCTTCGTCGACGAGATTGGTCGGGTGCAGATGGGTATCGATGATCATCAGCGGGCTCCTGCGTAGGCTGCTTGAGTTGCATTCGCGGCATGCTTCTGCGACACGCCAGCGTGTTGTTTCAGATAGGCTTGTGCTTCTTCGACGCTTTTCGGCCGCGCGGTGGGCTCGATGCCGATCATGCGGGCGAGGTTGTTGCCGAGGTAATCCTCGAGCGTGTCTTCGTCGAGATTCAGGCCTTGCGGCGGCTCATGGCACAACACTTCGAGCAAACGCAGCCACATGCCGGGCTCGTTCGGCGGTGTATCCGAGCCGTAGAGAATCTTGTGTGTCGGCAGCACCTTCGCGAATTCGACGATCCGCGATTGCAGGCACCAGCTCGATTCGCAATACACATTCGGCGTATCCAGTGCCATCTGATACGGCTCGAAGCAGTACACGCCACCTGTCTGCACACCGAAGTGCGCCATGATGAAATTCACCGATGGAAATTCGCGGATCAACGGATACCACTCGCTCGGAATGCTGTAGGGACCATCGCCGGTGTGCAGTTTCACGAGCAGGCCGAGGTCCGCGCATTTACGCAATGCAGGACGCAGCCAGTCGAGCGCGCGGTCGGGACGGTACGCATGCATGTTGGCCTGCAACTGCACCATCTTGAAGCCGTGTTCCTTCGCATAGAACTCGATGGCTTCAGCGCCGTTCTCAGGACCGCAACGTGGGTTGTACACGAAGCAACCGATCAAACGGTCCGGGTACTTCTGCGTCATTTCGACGGTGTACGCCATGTAGTCGTCGATCGATTCGCGCCCCGAACGATTGCCGTCGGTCCACGTATAGATGGTGTTGCCTTGCGGCGGCTGAATGAATGCCTTGTCGATGCGGCGCGGTTTGCCGTTGATGATGTACGGACCGTCCATCGTTGCGATCAGACGCTCGCCGGTAAATGGCTCGCCGTCATGGCGCCAGGCGAGGTCGACCAGATTGGTCGGGTAACAGCTAGTGTCGATGATCATGTACTCGATCTCCTTGAGAGGAACTGGTGTATCCAGTTGCCGGATCGCGGGCAGGCGCATCGATGGAACGGAGCCCAGACGGACTTGCCCATGCGGCCCTTTGCAAGACGCAGTGTTTGTGCGCCTTCCCCTCGCCGGCATCGAGTGTCACACTGATGTGCACTGCTGCTTGCGATGCAGTCTCACAAGATAAAAACGCTCTGTACAATATTTTTTAACCACGATCTTGATACGTTTGCGATATGGACATCCGGTTGTTGCGTTACTTCGCGGTACTTGCCGACGAACTGCATTTCGGCCGGGCAGCCGCACGGCTGCACATTTCGCAGCCGCCGCTGAGCCAGCAAATTCGCATCCTCGAAGAGGAGATGGGCACCGCGTTGTTCATGCGCTCGCAACACCGTGTCGAACTCACCGATGCAGGGAAAACACTTAAGGAGCAGGTACCGTTGATCTTCGCGCAGTTCGAACGCGCGATCGATCTGACGCGTTGCGCGGGACGTGGCGAAGTGGGAAGTCTCGAGATCGGCATCATTAGCTCAGCGATGGTCGAACCGATTCCGCGCGCGCTACGGGTATTTGCGGAGAAGCATCCGCAGGTACAGTGGACGCTGCATGAAATGACACCCGCTGCGCAGATTCTCGCGCTCAAGGAGCGGCGCCTGGATGTGTGCTTCTTCCGGGTGTCGCATGAGGACCCGGAGATTCGTAGTGAAGTGGTGATGCGGGAATCGGCGGTGGTGGCGCTCCCGTTAGGGCATCGGCTTGCCGCGCGTGGGGAGATCGCGTTGCGTGAGTTGGAGACGGAGCGCTTTGTATCGTTCGGTTTGCAGCAGTCGCAGCTTGCGCGCTTTCTGCAGAACTGTTGCGTCGAGGCAGGGTTTACGCCGCAGATCGAGCAGGAGGTGGTCGAGGTGCATACGCTGCTGTGTCTCGTGCGTGAAGGCTTAGGCGTGGCGTTGCTGCCTTCGTCGGCGCGGCAATTGACGACCGGTGGCGTTGCGTTCGTGCCGCTGGTTGCTCCGTGTCCTGAGGTGTCGTTGCACGCACGCTATCGCGCTGAGGATCCGTCGCCGGTGCTTTCGCTTTTTCTCGACACCGTGCGCGAGGTGGCTGCTAGCGTGAGTGTGGACGCGAAGGGTGGCGAGAGGTAACGCCAGCGCGCTGCCCGTTTGCGCGACGCGAGATAGTGCGCATGAGTGCGAAGGGCGCCGAGCGCTCACGCTAACGGGGGCTGCCCGCCTGCGCGACTAACTCGCGAATCACCTCGATCAACGGCGCAACGCGTGCCGCCTTCTCCCGAGGCCACACTGCATACAAGTTGTAATGCGTCGGAATTTCCACTTGGGTGAGTTCGACCAACCGCCCCTCGCGTTGCGCGTCCGCCGCGAGCAGGCCGCGCGCCAAACCGGCACCCACGCCTGCGCTTGCGGCTGCAATTAGCCCGGCGGCATTATCGAATACGGCGACGGCATCCGGTTCGACCGCGGGCATGCCTGCCGCGGTGAGCCATGGAATCCACGAGCGTTTCGTATAGCCGAGCAACGGTAAATCGAGCACCTGTTCAGGCGTGAGCGGCAGGCTCAGCCCGCGCGCCTCAAGAAGCGCGGGCGAACCCACGGCAGTCAATCGGTCCCCGCAGATCAGCGCGTTCTCGAAGCCTTCCCATTCTCCATACCCATACCGCAACGCAATATCCACGCGCTCGAACGCGCTGCGCTCATAGCGCGGTGTGGACAGTACCGTCAACGATGTGCCGGCTAACGCACCGAGCAACGCAGGCAAGCGCGCCACCAGCCAGCTCTGCGCGAGCTCGGGATCGACGTCGAGCGTGATCGACTGCTTGACCGTGCGCTCTTTCACCGACGACAACGCGCGATCGATCTGCTCGAAGCCATCCGCCAGCTGATTCGCAAACAGCACGCCGGCATCGGTCAGCACGACGCGGCCGCTTTCGCGCACGAACAACGGCTGCCCGACGAACTCTTCGAGCGTGCGGATCTGCTGGCTGATCGCGCTATGCGTAAGCGACAGCTGGCGTGCCGCGCTCGAAAAGCTGCCGACGCGTGCCGCTTGCAGAAAGGCCTGCATCGACTGGATGGAAGGGTAGCGCTTCAACATGGGTGTTAGCCGGACTTACGGGTGATGGAAGAAATCGTCGCTGGCGTTGTGCTTAACGGCTTCCAATAATGACCGCAAGCACGCGGACTCTTTGAATCACACGCCGCGCTGCACAACAACATTCAGGAGACAGCGCATGATCGAGATCGTGGTCAACGACACGCGGCACTCGCTCGACAATGTACCGGAAGACATGCCCCTGTTGTGGGTGTTGCGCGACCGGCTCAAATTGACCGGTACGAAGTTCGGCTGCGGCGGCGGCTTTTGCGGCGCGTGTACGGTGCATCTGGAAGGCGAGGCCGTGCGCTCCTGTTTGTTGCCGATTGCAGCCGTGGCGGACAAGCACATCACGACAATCGAAGGTTTGTCGAAAGACGGCACGCATCCGCTGCAACTCGCGTGGGTCGCCGAGGACGTGCCGCAGTGTGGCTACTGTCAGTCCGGTCAGTTGATGCAGGCAGCCTCGTTTCTGAAGGACAAACCGACGGTCAACGATGAAACCATCGCGACGGCCATGTCGGGCAACATCTGTCGCTGCGGCACCTATTCGCGCATTCGCAAGGCGATCAAACGTGCCGCGTCCGGCGATCCCGCGCTTGCGGCGGTCAAGTGGGTCGAGCCGATGTGCGCTTCTGCCTGCACCTCCGCGAAAGAGGAGGCTTGAATGCGCAACGACAAGCAAGCGCTAAACAGCGCACACGGTGCAGCGCGCAGACGTTTCATCAAACAAAGTTCGGCCTTGTTGGCTTCGGGTCTCGCGATCGGCTTTCAACTGCCTGAAGCTTTCGCGAAAGACGCCAATGTAAGCGGCGATCCGAAACCGCAAGCCGGCGAGTTCGAACCGAACGCGTGGGTGCGCGTGCTGCCTGACGACACGATCAAACTCGTGGTCCATAAGCACGACTCCGGCACGGGAACGCGTACCGCATTGGCTGCGGTTGTCGCTGAAGAACTCGATGTCGATCCGTTTCGTGTCGATGTGATTACGCCGGATAATCCGTTCTTCGGGGATTACATTCATCCGTTGTGGAAAGTGTTCTCGACAGGCGGCAGTACCAGCGTCTCGCTCGAATACGATCGCTTGCGGCGTGCGGGCGCAACCGCACGTGCCATGTTGGTCGAAGCCGCCGCGAAACAATGGAACGTGGCGCCGTCCACTTGCACGACGGAGAACGGCTTCGTTGTCGACAAGGCGAGCGGTAAGCGCGCGAACTACGGATCGTTGGCGAGTGTCGCAGCGCAATTACCCGCGCCGAAAGACGTCGCGTTGAAAGACCCGTCGCAGTTCAAGTACATCGGCAAGCTGCAGAAAAAGCGCGGCGCCGATCTGAAAGCGAGAGGCGCGTTTCCGTACAGCATCGACGTATCGTTGCCAGGGATGCTGGTGGCTGTCGTGACGCGCGCGCCGGTGATCGATGCGCGCGTGCGTAGCGTGGATGCTAAGGCCGCGTTGGCGGTGCCGGGTGTGCGGCAGGTGTTACAGATTCCTGGGCGTCCCGACACTCTCGGCGGCAATCAGGCGGGCGTCGCCGTGCTGGCCGATGATTATTGGTCGGCGCATCAAGGCCAGGCGGCGCTGAAGGTCGAGTGGGAAGACAGTCCGATGGAAACCTTCGATAGCAGTACGCTCGCCGCGCGTCAGGCCGCATGGCTCGACGATCCTGCCGCGCGTGTCGTGCCGACGATCGAGACCGGTGACGCGAAAACTGCATGGCCACACGGCGCGCGCATGATCGAGGCGTCGTATTCGATGCCCTACAAGGCTCAAAATGCGCTCGAGCCGATCAATGTCACCGCTTGGGCGAAAGACGGCCGCATTGAGTACTGGGGCGGTTTGCAAGTGCCTTCTACTGTGCAGGAAGCGGCTGAGGTGATCGGCGGTATTCCTGCTGAGCGCGTTGTGCTGCATGAACTTGTCTCGGGCGGCAGCTTCGGTTCGCGCGAATCGAAGTACTGGTTATTCGAAGTGACATGGCTCGCGCTGAAAACCGGCAAGCCGGTCAAGCTGATGAATAGCCGCGAAGACGAAATGCGCGCGCTCTTCTACCACTCGGCGAGTTATCACCGTGCTAAAGCTGCACTCGATGCGCGCGGCAATCTCACCACGTTGCAATTGCGCGCCGTGATGCCCGCCTCGCCGGAGCAATGGGAGCCGGGCTATTTCGACCGTCCTGACCGGATGGACTACAGCACTACAGAAGCGATCAGCAAATACGAGTTCGCTTACGACGCGCCGCATGTCGATATTGGTTGGGTGCGTCATGAGACGGGTGTGCCGACCGGTTGGTATCGCGCGGTGAGTTATATCCCGAACGTCTTCGCGGTGGAGTCTTTTATGCATGAGGCCGCGCATGCCGCGCAGCGCGATCCGGTTGATTTCCGGCTCGCGCATATGAAGGACCCGCGGCATAAGGCCGTGTTGCGCGAGGCGGCGGAGCGGGCTGGATGGGGTAAGCCGTTGCCTGCCGGTACCGCATTGGGCGTTGCGACGAATCAGGCGTACAGCAGCTATGTTGCGGTGGTGGCGCGGGTGGTTCGCAAGGGCGATGCGGTTGTGGTCGAGAGGCTAACGTGTGTGGCGGATTGCGGGTTGGCGGTGTCGCCAGGTGGGGTTGAGGAACAACTGTATGGCGGACTGATGTGGGGGTTAGGGCATGCGACAGCGGATCGCATCGATATTCGCCACGGTCAGATCGAGCAGAAGAACTTCGACACGTATCGCGTGATACGCATGAGTGATATGCCGGAGGTTGATATTCAGATCGTGCAGGGGGATCCGGCTAAACCTGGTGGTGTGGGGGAGTTGTCGAGTCCTTCAGTGGCGCCGGCGGTGGCGAATGCGGTGTTTAAGCTGACGGGACGGCGGTTGAGGGATACGCCGTTTGTGTTGCAAAACGTCAAGGATAAGAACCTGCCGAATAAGGCTAAGGTCTAACTTCATCAGACGTCCACGCATCCGGTTCAGACGGTACCACGGACGTCGGTCAAGTTATCGCGTCCGCGATGATGCTTGCAGCGCGACTCAACACTCGCCATGCATGTGTTGCCGTGGGACATCAGGACGTTCGACGTCAAGGGGTATGCATGAAGTTTTTCCAGATGGTGGGTGTGGCTCTGTTGGGACTGTATTTACACGTGGGCAACGCGGCCACAGAGACGCCCCGGTCGGTGGCGAGGACGGTCGCCGACTGGTACGTGAAGGACGGCTCAGTCGGGCTGCCGGGCGCTGGCGACGAACCGTTCAAATCGACTTTCAGCGACGCGTTGCAGCGCTCGATAGCTGCGGCGAAGGCCGAACAGGCCAAGCAGGAGAAAGCCTCGCCTGACATGAAGCCGGACTATGTCGAATTGTCGGTCGTTACCGGCGCTCCGGACAGCGTTTCGAGTTACCGGATTGTCAAGGTGCGCCAAACCGGCAAATCAGCCCAAGTCACGTTAATCTGGCAATTCAAGGGCGATCCGATTGCCCGGACGCATATGCTGCTGGCGTTGCAGGGTGGACGTTGGGTGATTACCGATATTATTTACGGCACGGGTAAGGCGCAGCGCTCGCTGACCAAAGCGCTGCAATTGCATGACTGATTTGCGCTCCCGGATTGAATGCGCGGCGCGCGCCCGATTGCTCGGGTCGGGACGCCAGACAACGTTTGCCGCTAAGCATGCTCGAGGTCATAGCGAGGTTAGGTCAGCTTTGCAAGTTGCAACCGCCATGGATAGTTAAACGCTGCTATCCGGCCACCACGCGGTTGCGCCCATCGTGCTTGGCCCGGTAAAGTCGCTCGTCGGCGACTCGTAAGAGGGTGTCGATCGTGTCGCCGTCGCGGCCGAACTCGGAGACGCCAACACTGACGGTAACGGCGACGGGTCGCCCGGTTCCGGTATAGAACTCCTCGGTAGCCACGGCGCCCCGGACGCGCTCCGCGATCGAACGTGCCGCGTCTAGCGCGGCTTTAGGCAGCAGCACCATGAACTCTTCGCCACCGACTCTCGCCACGCCGTCATAGGGCCGAATGGCATCAAGGCATTTCTGCACGAATCGCTGCAACACCTCGTCACCCACCTGATGGCCGTAGTTGTCGTTGATCAATTTGAAGTTGTCGAGATCCAGCGCCAGCAACGAGAACGGCGCACCACCTCGTTTGGCTCGTGCGATTTCCGCCGTCACTTGCTGGATAAACTCGCGCCGGTTCGCGGCACCCGTCAGCGGATCGGTCGCGGCGAGATGCTCAAGCTTGTGATTGGTGCGTTGGAGTTCCTGCAGCGCGCTTTCCGTGCGTGCCATCGCCTCGGCGAGGCGGGCCATCAGTTCTTCCTGGCTGTAGATCGTCGAAAAGGACCGCGTCGTGCGAAACGCTTGAACAACGCCATAACTCAGCAGGAAAAAGCCGGCGGCGAAGATCGCGTGCGCCAGCCACCACATATGATTCCAGGGCTTGCCGACAATGAACGCGAGCGACGCCAGCGCGAAGAAGGTGACCGAGATGCCATAGATCACCATCAGCGGCGAGCGAATGCGACGCAGCATCAGCGCCATGACGTTCAGCGTCGAGAAGACGAGCGCGCCGCCCTCCATCGATAGGCGCACTGCGAGGCTGCCCGCAAATGGCGAGTTCGCAATGAGTCCCACGACCAGATCGATCACGACGAACACGGCGATCCACGTCAGCCACGGGCGCGAGTTCGCGCGCCGCTCGATCGCGTCGGGCGCGCGATGGTACGAGAGAAGCCCGACGAATAGCAGCACCGACATCACCAGACGCGATGCCGGTCCGTAGAGCAGGAATAGCCAGATATTGTGGTGAGCCATGCCGGTGAACGCGCCGTGCAGCGCATAGACCAGCACAAAGCCTAGAAAACCCAAAGTCAGCCACCGCAGCAGCGGTTCACCCGACGACATATAACAACGCCACGTCACATAGGTGACAAACAGCCCCTCGAGCGTCGCCGCTGCGATCGCGATTTCGTGGAACGCGTGGTTTTCGAACTTCAGGCTCGGGTCTTGAAAGAAGGAGAGGTAAGCAATCAGGTAGGCGGGAACGAGCGCAAAACCAATGACCAGCAAGCCTGAGTAGACCTTGGTCACAATCCCGATGATGCGGGGCGGCTCTTCGATTGAGATGGTCGTGCTCATGTGCCAGCCTCCGACAATACTTCTGTGGTTGTTCGCATCGCCGAGCGATTGACGCGTGAATCGGCCGGCTCGGACACGGCAGCATACCGTCGTGCAGAACCAAGCATACCTCGCAGTGGACTACCGTCAGACTATTGGAAGTATATGCGTCAGGTTTTATCTGGCAAGACGCCCAACAATCCGAATCTTGATGGCACCGCCATAGCGTAACGACATAGAGGATGGCGGCGACCAACAATGAACCGCCGATGACCAACGTGACATGAAAGGCGGTTGATCGGCCGAAGCCGTGAAGCGTGTTTGGGTCTTTGTGTGAAAGGCGCGGTATGCCGCGCCTTTCGTTGGTTATCCAAATTTGACGAGATTAAGCACTGGCAGCGGGCCGCCCGGGATTTGAACTAGCCAGCCCCCGTCTTCGAGCAAACCCAGATCGATGCCGAAGAAGCCGAGCCGCTCGATCAGTCCGCTTACCGCCGCTTTCGCCTGCGCGTCGTCTCCTGCGAAGAACAGCACTCGGCGTCCGCCCTCGGCCTGTGGATCGTCGGAGAGGAGGTGCGCCGGCAGGTGATTGAACGCCTTCACGACGCGTGCGCCCGGCACGAGGTCGGTGAATATTTCACTCGACGTCCGCCCATGCAATTCAGCCGGTTTGAACAGCGGCGCCTCGATCGGGTTGTTCGCGTCAATCACGATGCGTCCACCGAAGTCCGGCAACCCGGCGAGAGCGGTCGGCAGCTTCGACCAGTTCACTGCGACAAGGACGATGTCCTGCGCGGCCGCTTGTTCGCGCGTTCCCGGCGTGATCGAGGGGCCAAGCTCGCGCGCGAGATCCGCGAGCGACTCTGGGCCTCGGCTGTTCGCAATGATGGCTTCGAGGCATTTGCCCGCGAGCGCTTTCGCGAACGCGGACCCGATGGCGCCTGCTCCGATGATACCGATGGTGCTCATAGTGATGCTCCTTGTGTGGGTAAGTGAGCGAATGTTGCCGTCTTTATTGCACTATGATTAGCGGGTAATTACTTGAATTATTTTCAACTGGTACTTTAAGATGCCCGTATGGAAACCCTCGCCAACCTCGAGTCGTTTGTCCGCAGCGCCGAAACGGGCAGCTTCTCCGCGGCTGCGCGGCGTCTAGCGCTGACGCCTGCTGCGGTCAGTCGGAACGTTGCGCTGCTGGAGCGCAATCTTGGCGTGCGACTGTTTCAACGCTCGACACGCAAGCTCACGCTGACCGAGGCAGGTGAGCGCTTTCTCGTCGAAATTGGCGGCAATCTGGACGCGCTGCAAGCCGCGATCGCGTCCGTCTCGACCGATCGCGGCGAGCCGGCTGGCGTGCTGAAAGTCAGCATGGCGCCGACGTTTGGCATCACGTACGTCATGCCGCTGTTGCCGGCCTTCCTCGCTCGCTATCCGATGATTCGTCCGGATTGGCACTTCGAGAACCGACAGGTCGACCTGATTGCAGAGGGATACGATGCAGCGCTGGGTGGTGGGTTCGATCTCGCGCCGGGCGTCGTTTCGCGCGCATTGGCGCCTGCGCATCTCGTGGCGGTCGCCTCTCCGGCATACATGGCCGGCCGCGTGCCACCGACGGATCCCAGCGATCTCGCGGAACTCGACGGCATCGTGATGCGCTCGAGCCGCACCGGCCGCGTGCGCCACCGGACAATGCGCAACGCGGCGGGCGGCGAGATGCCTGCGCAGCTTGGCGAGACCATCATGGTCAACGACCCGGCAGCGATGCGTGAGGCTGCGATTCTCGGACTGGGTGTTGCGCTGTTGTCCGTGTCGGACGTGCTGTCGTCGGTCGAACGGGGCGAACTCGTGCGATTACTGCCGCGCTGGCACGCGGACGCCGGGGCGATTTCGATCTACTACGCGACGCGAGCGCTGCTGCCGGCGAAAACACGGGTGTTTGTCGATTTCGTGGTCGATGCGTTCGAGCGGGAGCGGTTGGCTGAGCGGTTTGCGGGAAGCATTGAATGAGCCGCACCCGTTTGCCCTGAACTGCTGAATATCGGTGGAGCGTCGATACCAGCGGGCAATCCGGGCCTGAGGCGCGGCCGGACTACGTGCGTCGTCTAAAAACGCTTTGAAAAACCCACGGTGAATCCGTGCGGTAGGACCTGGACGAATATTGGCGTCTGGCGAGTGGTGCTCCAGTATCCAACGGCGGTACCGAGCGCCCAGCTTGCAAGTACATCGGTTTGCCAGTGCGCCTGGCTCTTCATCCTTGCGATCCCGTCATAGATAGGCAACACTTCGAGCGCCCACACCCACGGGTCCCGCCGACCGTAGTTGACGATGAATGGCGTGACAAAGCTCGCCTGCAGCGCGACCTCGCCGCTCGGAAAGCTGTCACCACCGCTGAACCATTGGTTCGGCCCTTTTCCGCTGCTCGGCCGCGCACGGCCAAAAGCGTACTTCATCCCCTCTGCAGCGACTGCTGAGATAGCCGATGCGTCGGCGGACTGCCAGAACGTGTGGCCGAGTTCGTTATCGTTGCCAAGCCATAGCGCCCCACCCACCTCGGTCGCTATGACCGCATATTCGAGTCCGAGCTGATACCCCCGGCCCCAGATCCCGCTTTGATCCAATCCCCATTCGTGATCGATGCCGAGCGGGCCGCCACCGGCAACAACGGCCTCAGGTATCGCGCTCAGCATGATGAGCGCGATCCACAGGTTGAGGCCCCAGAGCGGGTGCCCTCCTGGCGACAAGGGATGAGCAAGGCGCATGGCGCCTCCTGAAAAGTCGAGATGAGCGGTCCAACTCGTCACAGGATGCGAGAAATGATAAGTGTGTCGAACCTTAACGAACTCTTATGTCAACTGTGTCGTGCGGAGCGGGCGCGGGATTGTCCTCGCGAATGCACTGGGTAGCGGCTGGACCTGGCTGGTCCCTGCCTGACTGGGCCGTTCAACCCAGCACATCGCGCACGTTACGCTGCACCGAACATAGTGTTAACTTTTATCAAATAACCCCCTGTCTGGGGAAACACCGTCAACGACATCGCAGTATTGCCCGTTTAGAGAGGATCGGCGAATCACCTGCCGTGCATCGTCACTGCGGCGACAGGCCAAGTGCATTCATCGAATTCTATTTTGGAGTACGGTATGAAATATCCTCTCTTGGCATCGTTGGTCGCGAGCCTGGGAATTGGCCTATCCGGCGTGGCCAACGCCGTCAACGTAGACGTCAATATCGGCACGCCTGCCCCTGTAGTCGCGGCACCCGTCGTTATTCAACAAGGCTGGCACGGCGACCGATATTGGGATGGTCACCGTTACTGGGAACGCCAGGAATGGGAGGAACATCATCACGGTGCTCCCGTAGTAGTCGTCCAGGCACCGGTTGTCATTGGCTGGCATGGAGACAGATATTACGACGGTCATCGCTACTGGGAGCGGAGTGAGTGGGAAGACCATAACCACCACCATGATGATCATGGCCACTGCCCTCCGGGACACGCTAAAAAGGGTGAGTGCTAACCGCATCGCATAGCAGCCAAACTGCTGTTACGGGCCTCGTGGCCCGTTTTCTTTTGCGTGGTTGCTATCAGAAATACGTGCGCGGCGAGGCGCTGTATGTCATCGCGGGCGAGCGTGTGTTCGGCCTGCGAGTAGTCAGTGGTACGTCGTCGTAGACGACTGCAGCTTCGTTAGCGCGCCGCGCTTGAATCGAAACCAGCCTTGCGAGCCTTGCATCACGACCTCATCGTCTTGCCAGAACACGCGCTTGACTGTCATGCGCGTGCCACAGCGCTGCACAAGTGGAGGACGGTGACGAAAGTCGTACAGCACCGGGCCGGAATCGGTCTGCACAAGCGTGCGGTCAACAGTGTCATCTTTGTTGCCCATGTCATCGAAATGCGTGAGCGTGCTCGCGCCAAACCGATCGAAAATTTCCTTGTCGAGCATAGCCGCAAAAACGTGGTCGACGCGCACGAATTGCAGTTTGCCCGAGGGCGTGCCGAGCGGGCCGGACGCGTTGCTTTGCGCATGAACGCAAGTCGCGAAAGAAGCGGCTGCGAGCGCAGCGACGAACAGTCGTCTCATGTTGCCTTTTAGGTTCCGCGGCGTCTCCGACGACAGAGCACGACTCGCAATCGTTCCTTGGGAACATTGTCGTCGATTTTGGTCGACACGTCGAAGGTCTGCAACTGGCAGAACAGAGGTTGATGCGATCAGCATTGACCGACCCGAAGCGGTCGATGAAATCTCTACAAAGCAGTCACTCGTTCGTGTTCCGGGTTGAGACCCATTCGCCCGTATACGCGCGGCGTCCCTCGACTTCCTGTCGCGTTGCGCGATCTACGTAATTTGTCCCGATTCGGGCACCGTTGGTGCTTTGAATGCATCAGGATATTGGTGACGAAACCAATCTTTCACCTGATCGTGATCGAGTGCAAAGAATTCGCGCGATCGCGGTATCAGGACGAAACCGAAAGCGAGCAGACAGGTGGCGAGACCGAAGCATGTATAGACCTTGCCCACAGCCCAATGCGTGAGCGCCACGCCTGCGATCATGGGGCCAAGAATGCCGGCAATCTGCGTGGTCATCATGCTGGCAGCGAGAATGCGCACGCGGAAATTCTGCGGGATAGCCAATGAACGGTGAGTCGCGCCAACGAGTCCCATCGATGCATTGGCGAAACCCACACACGTAAGCGCCAATACGAGAACGATGGGTGAATGGGCCCAGCCCGAAGCAGCAAGTGCCAGCCCTTCACACATCGCTGCACCCACCCGGACATTGAATCGGCCGAACCGACTGACCAGTGCGTCAGAACCACGAAAGCTGCCGAGTAGCAAACCTATAGATAGGGCCGCTTCGCAACCACCTAGCCAGAGACCCGACAGCCCGAGTGATTGAACTTTGAGCGGGATCAGCATGCCGACCGCAGGGCCCTGGAATATCCATACGAGGAAGTTGACCAGTGTCCAGCCGCGCTCCAACGGGACGACCCATTTAGCGTGCAGTCCCGCGCGCAGATCTTCCCACCAACGGGCCAAACCGCGATGGTGTTCACGATGCTGAGACTGGGATGGAAGCTGCAAGGTCACATAGGCAGCGACGCCAAGCAGAATGCCGTTCATCCAAAACGTTGCAGCAATACCGCCCAAGGCCAATGCCGCGCCAGCCAGTGCTGGTCCTAAGGCGCGGCCAGCCGCTTGAGTCGATTTACGAAGACGAAGCGCTTCGGCCAAACGATTCGCCGGAACAAGTTCAGCCGAAATGGTGGAGCTGGCCGGATCGATGAAAGCTTTCGCTATAACAGTGACCATGCCTATACAGATGATGAGCATAAGTCGGTAGTCGGACAGCGAGGCGAGCGTGGCGAGGGCAAAGGCGACGACCATTAAGGCGCAGACACCCCATACAATCTGCGGTCTCTTTGCGTATCGATCCCCGAGTGGCGAAAGCAGCGGCATTGCGAAGATCGTGGTGATGGCGATGCTTACGCCGTAGATTGCAAGGTCATGTGCGCCGCCCCGATGAACGATCCACCAGGGGAGCGTGATATAGCCAACCATGTCTGCCAGGATCGTCAGAAGATCGCTGAGAAGCAGACTGGCAAGAGAAGGGGCGATTGCGTTTATACGAGATTTGATTCCCCGAAACACCGCTTTCTCCCCTGTTGAGTTCGATGATGCTACCTCAACATTTTTCCCGCAGTTTAGATGAACGTTTCCAGATACCGGTGTTTCACTGGCGGGCCGATGAACGGCCGATTCGCGAATGGCGATGCCTCAGATAGCGATTGTCAGCAATTCACGGGGGTATGCCGACTGGCCGAAATTGGCCGGTCACTGCCTGTCGTCGATCGGCGGCACGCGACCTGAGCGGGCAGTCAGGATCCTCGACAACGGACATTCACATGCGTGAGTGATTGACCTCCCTAAGCACGTCGATGAACGCCCGTAGACCCGCAGGCACGTGGCGATGCCCGGGATAGTACAGGCAGAGCCCCGGGATGAACGGGCACCAATCTTCCAGCACGGTAACCAGCCGGCCGTCGTCCAGCCAATCACGGGCCGTGGACTCCGGTACATACGCAAGGCCCAACCCGTCGGACGCTGCTTCAACCATCAGGCCGTTGTGATCTAGCGTGAGTACGCCGGGAACATCGATCGCCACTTCCTGCCCGTGCTTGCGGAACTCCCGGCGGTAGCGCTTGCCGCTCGGCAGCCGTTGACGAATGCAATCGTGGTGACGAAGGTCGTCGGGCGTGATGAGCGGTGTTCGTCCCGCGAGATACGAAGGCGCTGCAACGACTACGAAGCGAAGATCATCGTTGATGCGCACCGCCACCATGTCGCGCGGTATCGACTCGCCAAGCCGTACGCCGGCATCGAAACCTTGCTCAACGATATCGACGAGCCGTCCCTCCGCGACCAGATCGAGCGCCATGCCGGGGAATCGCTTCAGAAAACGCGGCACCACCGTTTTCAACAACAGCCGCGCCGCACTCTCATTGGCATTGATCCTGAGCATGCCGCTCGGATTGCCGCGCGCATCGGCGACGGCATCCAGTGCCTCGTCAAGATCGCGGAGCACGGGCGCGAGCCGCGCGAGCAATGCTTCGCCGGCTTCTGTCGGCGCTACGCTACGCGTCGTGCGGTTGAGCAGGCGCACACCCAATTCACGCTCCAATGCGAGCATGGCGTGACTGAGCGAGGAGCGCGAAACGCCGAGCGCATCGGCGGCGCGGCGGAAACTCCGATGCGCTGCGACAGTGGAAAACGCGGTGAGATCGGCAAGTGTCGGCTTGGTCATTGGTGGCGAATTTTCACGGGGTCATACGCACTATAGAGGCTTCTCTGACCAATGACGGGTGCCTAGACTGGTAATCATGCAATGCCACTCCATCCACTTTCCTGAGAGACACACCATGATGAAGACCTGGCTTATCACCGGCACGTCGTCGGGCCTCGGTCGGCTACTCGCCGAGCGCCTGCTGCAACGCGGCGATCGGGTCGTCGCGACGCTGCGGCGCGAGGGGGCGCTCAATGATCTGAAAATACAGTACGACGACCGGTTGCATGTGCTGACACTCGATGTCACCGACATCCGCGCGGTGCACACGCATGTCGCTGCCGCATTCGAAGCGATGGGCCGTATCGACGTGGTCGTGAACAACGCGGGCTACGGGTTATTCGGCGCGGCCGAGGAAGTGACGGATGAACAGATCGACCGGCAGATCGCCACCAATCTCATCGGATCGATTCAGGTGATCCGTGCCGCGCTACCTCACCTGCGCCGCCAGGGCGGCGGCCGGATTATCCAGGTTTCGTCCGAAGGCGGACAGATCGCTTACCCGAATTTCAGCCTCTATCATGCGACGAAATGGGGTATCGAAGGTTTCGTCGAGTCAGTGTCGAAGGAGGTGGCACCATTCGGTATCGACTTCGTGATTGTGGAGCCGGGACCGACAAGCACGCAGTTCGGTGCCGGTCTCGATCGCGCGGTGCCGATGCCCGAGTACGACGACACCCCCGCGGGCGACGTCAGGCGGGCGATTGCGTCCAACAGCTTTGCAATTCGGGGCGATGCCGGCAAGACGGTCGCCGCAATGATCGTCGCGGCGGACTCGGCACATCCACCGCTACGCTTGACGCTTGGCGGCGGTGCCTACGACTCGATCAGCGCTGCATTGGCGGAGCGCCTGAGGATGCTTGAAGCGCAGAAGGACATCGCGTTTTCGGTGGACTCGATAGGCTAAGCGAACCGACGCATAGCGGCGCGCTGACGCAATAACTGCATGAGGGTCGATCCCAGATCGACCCTCAACGGACGGTGAAGACAGGGCCGCCCGATCGGCAAGGTCAAGCCGCACAACGGACATTTGCTCCATCAGGATTGGGCTTATCTCGCCACAACGCGATATCACGCGATCTGCTGAACCCACTGACTCCGCCAACCCGGTGCTTCAAAGGGATCCGAAAAATACTGGGTCTCGTGAATGACCTTGCCGTTGCAGAACTCCATAATGCTTACCGTGTAAGCCGTTCGCCCCTTATAGGTGATGGCGTATTCCGTGACCCAGAGATTACCTTCTCCCTGGATTCGCCTGACATCGAAACCTGATGGCTTATCTGGATGATGACTCCGCAGTGCCTGCAAATTAATTCGCCTGACGATTCGTTCACCTGATTGGGGATAGTCACAGACGGCATCGTCATCGTAAATATCGTGTTCCGCGTCGAGATCGCCGGCCGCCGACGCCTGCCAGTGCGCGTTCAGGGCTTCACGTATTGTTTCTTCCTGCATGGCGTGCCTCCGCATACCGTTCACGTCTATCCATTACGTACGCCGCGGAATAAAGCCGGGGCTGCCCGTCTTGACGACTTCATTGAACCTCTGCCTCGTCTCAATCCGGTTAATCGCGTCGAACGCGTCTGCCGGAAGCGCGGAGATATCGCAATTCTCGCGTGCACGGGCCGCAGATTTTGGGGTGGTGAGCAAAGCCCCGCCACGCTGGATCGCCCAGGCAAGGAGTACCTGTGCCGGCGTCTTTCCGATTTGCGCGGCAATCTGCGAGATGACTGGATCCTCAAGCGGTCCCGGCCTGATTCCGTGACCCAACGGCGCAAAGGCCAAAAACACGATCTCTTTCTCTTTGCAGAATTCCAGAAGTTCCGCTTCCGGAAGATACGGATGTGCTTCGACCTGCACCGCCGCCGGCTTGATTCGAGCCGATTCGTAGAGAGGCCGCAATTCGTTCAAGCCGATGTCAGACAGTCCGATGGCCCGGCACCTTCCATGGTCGACGAGATCTTCCATCGCCCTCCATGTGTCTTGCAAAGTCACGCCTTTATCGTAGATGACATCACCGTTTTCATCGCGCGGATCCTGCTCATCTCCAAGCTGAAATGCAAACGGAGTGTGTATCAGATAGAGATCAAGATAGTCGAGTCCGAGCCTTTCAAGACTGGCCTCGAAAGCCGGTTCGACACGCTCTGGCCGATGATTGGAGTTCCACAATTTTGTGGTCACGAAGATGTCTTCGCGCGCGATCCCGCCGGCAGCAAGGCCTATCCTCAGCGCCTCGCCCACCTCGCGCTCGTTCCGATATCGCTCGGCGCAATCGAAGTGTCGATAGCCGGCTTCCAGTGCGTCTCTGGTCGCACTGGTAGTTGTAACTGCATCGGGAATCAGCGTGCCAAATCCGAGCACGGGCATGCGGCCGCCTCCGTGATTAAGCGCGATCTTTTTGCTCCGGAAATCGGAAGACTCAATCACGGCAACACCTCCGCACGACTTCATGCCCTGCGACGAAGGACCGACGCCTGGGCTTGCAATTGTGGCGCCGGGTCGATGATCAGAAAGAACGTCAACGTACTCGAGTCGTGTTGATTCGCAACTCAGCCGCCGCCATCAGGGTCAGACCGAGCGCCAAACAGGTCGGCTTCCTGATCCAGTGTAGCAAACGAATGACTGGGCGGCAGCGGAGGGTTCTGGGAGGTACAACACGCAGTGCGTAGGTGACGAATAGCTGACAACGGACGGTTGACTCTCCACGTTGCAAGAATTGACGTCGAGCAAGCGCTGCTACTTCTGCGAGGAAACAAACAGGCATCAATCCTTCTATCGGATCTTGATGACAACCTTACCCTTAGTACGTCCTGTTTCAACGTAAGCCAAAGCCTCTCCGGTTGACCCAAACGGGAAAATCCGATCGATCACAGGCCTTATCGCACCTGCCTCGATGAGCGCAGCGATCCCGCCCAGCTGTTCACCATCGGCACGCATAAAAAGGAATGAATAACTGACGTCATGGCGTTTCGCCGCCTTTCGGATGCGATAGCTCAGAAAGCGCATCGCCGTTTTCAGGAACCAGGGGGCACCCATCTGTTTAGCGAAATCAGGATCGGGCGGTCCGGCGATCCCGATGAGCTTGCCACCCGGCTTGAGCACTCGCAATGATCTTTCAAGCGTATTTCCGCCCTGCGTATCCAGCACCACGTCGAAGTCTTTCAGCACGGCGGAAAAGTCGTCTTTCTTGTAATCGATGACGATATCCGCGCCGAGTTGCTTCATCAATTCGGCATTCGCGGCACTCGCTGTCGTCGCGACCAAATGCTTCGCCAGTTGAATGGCAAAGGTGCCGACGCCGCCCGAGCCGGCGTGTATGAGCACCTTCTGCCCTTTCTTCAGTTGTCCTCGTCCGATCAACGCCTGCCAGGCGGTCAAGCCCACCAACGGGATTGAAGCCGCTTCTTCCATGCTGAGCGTTTTGGGCTTGAGAGCCACCGCATCTTCCTTGATCGCGATGAATTCCGCGAAAGCACCGATCCGATCTTTAGGCGGTCGCGCATAGACCTCATCGCCCGGCGTGAATTGCCGCACGCGCGATCCGACGCGGGCAACGACCCCGGCCAGATCGTTGCCCAAAATCAGCGGCAAACGATAGGGCAAGATGAGTTTGAACTCTCCATCCCTGATCTTTGAATCAAGAGGATTCACGCTAGCGGCGTGAATCTCGATCAATACGTCGTCCTCACGTATTTCCGGGACCGGCATCTCGCCGGCTCGAACGCCATTCTTGCGTCCATATCGATCGACGACGAATGCCTTCATCATGGTTCCTTGGTCCTTGTCAGTTTCGTTTTGCGCCAGGTAACAGCGTCTACGTTGCGAGCCGTAGATCTTTGCGAATGCCGGCGTCCACCAGGCCCGCAGGCGCAAATCTGCGTAGCAAGCGCAGACGTCCGGCGAGCCCGCCGGCTGCATAGCGGAGTTTCGGGCGAGCCGCGAGGGCGGCCTGCAATACGGTTTCGGCCACAACCTCAGGACCGTCAGCGCTTGCGACCACCTCCTTGACGCGCTGATCCACGGCCGCGCGCACCTCGCGGTACGCGTCGAGGGGGACGTCGGGTGGCATGAAGTTCGCGTCGAAAGGCGTCTTGATGTAGGCAGGCTCAATGACCGATACCCGGATGCCCATCGTACGCAACTCATGGTCAAGCGACTCCGAATAGCCTGCTACCGCGTGCTTGGTGGCGGAATACAGCGCCATATAGGGCATGGGTAAGAAACCCAGCACAGAACCGATGTTGATGATGCGACCGCCACCTTGTTGCCGCATATGGGGCAGCACGGCACGCGTCATGCGGACAATCCCGAAGAAGTTCGTATCGAAGATCGCACGGGCCTGGTCAAGCGAACTTTCTTCCGCAGCGGCAGGGGCGACGCCGAAGCCCGCGTTGTTCACCAACAGGTCGATGCGGCCGTTCAGGCGAAGCACTTCCTTGACGGCTGCTTCAACGGATGCGTCGCTAGTCACGTCGAGCGGCAGCATCTCGAACGCTCGCTGGCCGGCTTGTGCACCGCGCCGGCTGGTGCCGTAGACCTTGTATCCGGCCTTCGCAAGGCGGTTTGCCGTGGCTTCGCCGATGCCTGACGAGGCGCCCGTAACGAGGGCTATTCCGTTTTTCATCATGTCCTTCCGATAGTGATTACAGGTTTGCTCGAGCGTTCATTTTGTCACAAATATGATGATCATCATATTTGTGGTCCAACAAAAACGCACGCTGGATACGCGGATTTACTCCTCAGTGGGTGCGAGTTTTTTCAATGTGGCTTCAAGAAAACTGTCCGACAGCTTGGGGTCGTCGACGGCGCGCGCCAGCACCATGGTGCCGACCATGGTGGCAACGGTTATAAGTGCCTGTTCATGCGCGCCCGGTTGCCCCCAATCGGGCAATTGACGCGCAACGACATCGATCATCTCCTTGATGCGGCGGGTGGCCGCGCGCCGCACGACCGGCGCCTGACGCGGCATCTCCGAGCCAAGGGCGGAGACCGGGCAGCCTGTCTCTATGGCGTCACGGTGTTCCTTCGACAGATAGGCGCGCACCATCGACGGCAATGCCTGCTCCGGCGGCACGGAAGCGGCGATTTGCTCTGACAGGGCCACAGCCTCAGCACCGGCGCGGTCAGCCGCTTCGGCAAGCAACACCTCGCGCGATGGGAAGTGCGCGTAGAAGCCGCCGTGCGTCAGGCCGGCCTCCTTCATGATGTCGGCCACTCCCGTCCCGTCGTAGCCACTGCGCCGAATCGCGCGCGCGGCAACCTCGACGATGCGTTCGTGCGTGATTTCCTTGCGGCTAACGGCTTTCCGATTGATTGGCGAATTCTTCATGATGGCCATCATATAACATTTCGGCGCAGTTTGCTGCAACGAGCAATGTCGATGGAGATCGATGCGCCCCCCAGATTGCCGCGTGGGCGACTTTGCGCTTAAGGTGACGGGTGATGTCATGCCATTCGGTATTGGCATTCTGGCTATGAGCCTGTTCAGTGCTCGGCAGTTCGGCAGCTTGCATGGCGGCAATACTCCCGAACGTACATGAGCGCGTCGTTTTGACAACGGATGCTTCGCTGCATTCGACGTTCTCTGGTTGTGAATATGAACCGCGTGTCGAAGAAAAGGAGAAGTGCAAATGGAGGCAGTAGCATTGCCAGCGGCAATCGCGCCGGCGCGAACCGCGCTTGTCGTCATGCATTATCAGACCGACATTCTCGGGCTCTTTCCATCGGTCGCACCGGCCTTGCTCGCCAATACGCGCAAGCTATGCGACGCGGCACGGGCCAAAGGCGTTAGCGTCTATTTCGCCAACCTCCGGTTCAGTCCGGGCTATCCGGAAGTCAGTCCATTGAACAAGAATGGGCAGGGCATCAAGCAACTCGGCCTCTTCGTCGACGACAGGATCTCGCCGGAGTTGGGCCAGCAGGCCAGTGAGCCGGTCATCATCGCGCATCGCGCCAGCGTGTTCTTCGGCACCGATCTGCAGGCACGGCTTATCGCACAAGGTATCGATTCGCTGATTATGGTCGGCATTGCGTCGACCGGTGTCGTGCTGTCGTCGGTCGCGTATGCGAGCGACGCGGACTTCCGCCTGTACACGGTCAAGGATTGCTGTTACGACCCGGATCAGGTGGTACATGAACATCTGTTCTCCACCGCATTCGATTCGCGCACCACGGTGCTGTCGCTCGCGGATGCTTTGCTGCTGCTCGACTAGACGTTCGACGTCTGCTCTGGACCGTTGGAGTTCGGCCCCGCAGGAAAGGTCGATACTGCCTTCAAAGCAGCCTTTGATGTCAATGCCTCCGATTTCTTGCATTTGGCTCAACAACTCGGTTGCTAGCACCCGTGCACGGGCAGCCCACTCGTTTAGACGAGTGCAATCTTGCCGGTGGCGAGGTCATACACGCCGCCAACAATGTCGATCTTCTTGTCCGCGTAAAGTTTTTGGACGATCGGCGGTGAGTTCTTCAGTCGAGCCACCTGCCGTCGCACGTTCTCGGTGACCGCGTTGTCCAGCAAGTTGCCGGTCTGCGTCTTCTCGGCGGCGATGACCGCCGGTTTGATCTCGGCGATGAGCCCCGGCAAATGGCCCGGAAGGACCGCCTTGGTCTTCAGCACTTTGATTGCGGCGTCGACTGCGCCGCATCCGGTGTGGCCTAGCACCATGACGAGCGGCACCCCCAGGAACTGGGCGCCGTATTCGAGGGATGCAAGCAGATCCGGGTTCACGATGTTGCCCGCGACGCGTAAAACGAAGAGATCGCCCGGCGACTGATCGAACGCGAACTCCGGCGCCACGCGCGAATCAGCGCAGCTCAGGATCGTGGCAATCGGATACTGTGCCTGCACACGGGCGGCGCGCCCCGATGAGAAGTCGCGCTCGTTCGGCGCGTTGGCGGCGTAGCGCGCGTTGCCATCCATCAGGCGCTTCAACGCGTCGGCAGGCGCGATCGAGTTGGGTGGTGGTGATGCGCCTGGCGCTGGCGGCTCGGCCGCGATCGCGGCACCCACGGTCCACGGCAGGAGCGCCGCGAGTGCGCCGGTTTTCAGGAAATCTCGACGCGATACTTGAGGCTCGTGCTGCGCATCACCACACACATCACACATTTGAGTTCCTCCGTTATCGCTGGGCGCATTCGGCCGCGAACAGATACTTGCCGCATCACAATGCAACTGGCACACCGATCCCCGGCTATGTAGGCCTCACGTGGTGGTCCAACGCCACGCGGTAGATCAGCTGACTTGCATAGATTCGAGTCTATACCGTCGCCAGGCGCAGTGCCCGGAAAACCCGCAACTGCCAGGAGCAGACCGTGGCGGCGTATGGCGGGTCGCCGCGACCGGCCGATTACACATGCAGCGGATACATACTTTCAACGTGGACCCACGCGGCGGCCACGCGGAAAGCCGGCCGCAGGAAAGTCAGTGTTACTATGTTTCACTCGGATCAACCCCCCCCTTGCCGATACCCGCCTCGGACGACCGTTCGAAGTTCTACCCAGCACGTTCGTTCGAAGGAACAAGCAGTGACCCGATCACACTCGCCGGGGCGTTTCGATGCGCCCGGAGATGAGCAGCATCAACGTATCGTGGATGCCATTCATGACCATGGCTGGTCGGAGCAGGACAATTTTTTTCCACCGGATTTGACGCTCGCGCTGGGGTTGGAATGTGCAGCGCTTGCGACGGCAGGGATGCTTACCTTGGCGCGTGTCAGCCAGGGCGCGGCGCGTTCGCTCCAGCCCGATGTGCGCGGGGACCGGATTCAGTGGCTGGAGGCGGGCCAGTCCGAAGCCCGCGACCAGTATCTCGCGCTCATGGAAATGCTGCGTATTGCGTTGAATCGCGAACTTTTTCTAGGACTCGAAGAATACGAAAGCCACTTCGCCTACTATGCCCCGGGCGCTTCGTATCTGCAGCACCGCGATCAGTTTCGCGATGACGATAGCCGCACGGTGTCCGTCGTCGTCTATCTGAACGCGGACTGGCTGCCTGAGCACGGCGGTGCGTTGCGGCTGCATCCAGAGGGTTTGAGCACGCATGACATCTCGCCAGTCGGCAGCCGGATTGCGGTGTTTCTATCCGCCGACATGCTGCATGAAGTATTGCCTGCGACGCGCGACCGCATGTCGCTCACGGGATGGTTTAGACGCCGCTCGTGATCTCCTGGTCTTGAGGTTTATTCAACGCCTGCCCGCACGCGCCGTCGAGCGCCCCCGAGCCCGCGGACATGGGCAGGCGTCGAACACTCAGGAACTGCAACGGTAGAACGGCGTTGCATCCATGCATGCGGAGCGTCAGAATGGACGTTCTCCACCTGTGAGTACAGGAGGATGTATGCGCATCCTGGTGGTCGGGGCGACAGGGCTCCTCGGTAGAGAAATCGTCGCGCATGCGTTTCGCAAGTGCGTGGAAGAAGGCATCACCGGGCAGATCGTGTCGGCAACTCACTGACGCGCGCCATGACAGATTGCCTCTTTGCGGCGCCCGATCTCATCGCGGATGCCCAAGCCCGATTCGACGCGCTGACGAATTACGAGGCGACGGTCCGGTCGACACCGTACGCAGGCGTTCCGGTCGACGTCCGCTATTGCTACTGCAAGCCGGGATTCATCCGGATGGACTTCATCCGCCCGCATGCCGGCGCCGTCCTCACCTACAATCCGGAGACGGGCAAGGTGACGCTCTGGCCATTCGGCTTTCATACGTTCCCGCGGCTTGCGCTCGCACCCGACAATCCCTTGATTCAAGGCCCGAACGCTCACCGTATCGATCGCTCCGATATCGGCGCGCTGCTGGGGAATGTCCGTGAACTTCAGCGCCATGGCAAGACCCAAATCGTGGGCCACGAGGCGGTTGGCTCGCGCCACGCCGTACATCTTGTCATCTCGGGCGCGCCGGAGCACGACGCGGCCGGCGATGGCTGCTATCAACTGTGGCTCGACGTGATGACCGGTCTGCCGATCAAGGTGATCCGCGCAAACGGGCGCGGCGAAATGATCGAAACAGTGCTGATGGAAGACCTTCGCGTCGATTTGCCTGAAATCGAGGCGTTTCTATAGCCTTTGCGCATGCTTGCGCATTTGCGCGCCGCACAAAAACGGCCACGGGAGCGCGTCAGGGTGTCGCGCTAGAGAACCCGATGCCGAGGCAGGACCCAACGGTATCCTAATCGTTACTACCGATGTGGGGCGCTCCGAGCGAATGCTATTGTTGTCTGTGCATTCTTAATTGCTGCACTGTATGTGGCAAATGTTGCTCCACGATCGCACATAAGCATCGGAGAACAGACAATGTCCAACAGCAATACGGGGCGGAACCCGTACCGCGTCATCCGTATCGGTACGACAATGGCGGCACTCGGTCTCGCAGTGTCGGCCTACGCGGCGGGAGACCCCGTCAAGATCGGGGTGATCGGGGAGGAATCGGCGGTGGCCGGCGCGTCGATCACCAAGGCCGCTCAGCTCGCGGCGGACGAAATCAATGCGCACGGCGGCGTCGACGGCAGGCCGATCCAGATCATCGCTTACGACGACCACTCGTCGGCTTCCGACGGGGTGCGCGCGTTCCAGCGTGCCGCCACCCAGGACAAGGTCGTGGCCGTGATCGGCAGCTACATCAGCGAGGTGGCGCTCGCGATGGAACCTTGGTCAGCGCGCCTCAAGATGCCTTTCATTACGCCGGGTGCGGCAAGCAACGATATCTCCAAGCAGGTCCACGACGACTACGATCATTACAAGTACACCTTCCACGGCTGGATGACTTCGGCCTTCATCGCCCAGTCGATCTGCGACTTCTCGCATGACGTCCTGGTCGGCCAGTTCAAGATGAAGACAACGGTCGTGATGAGCGAGGATGCCGCATGGACCAAGCCGCTCGACGAGCGCTTCCTCGAATGCCTGCCGAAAGCAGGGCTCAAGGTGCTCGATCACATCCGCTTCAATCCGGATACGACAGACTTCACGCCGATCTACAACCAGATCGAAAGCAAGCATCCCGATACGATCACCACCGGCATCAGCCACGTGGGGGTGCAGCCTACGGTGCAGTGGCATGACCAGCAGGTGCCGATTCCGCTGGCCGGACAGAGTTCGCAGGCCACGACCACCAGCTTCTGGAAAGACACCAACGGCGCGACCGAAGGTGTCATCACGGCCTCCGCCGCCGCTCCCGGTGTGGCGATTACGCCGAAGACGGTGCCCTTCGTCGATGCATACACCAAGCAGTTCGGCGTGTCGCCGGCCTATTGCGGCTTCACGAGCTACGACCTGGTTTACATCCTCGCGGACGCGATCAGGCGCAACAAGGGCGCGACGGATCCGGACAAGATGGTCGATGCGCTCGAGAAGACCGATTACATCGGGACGATCGGCCGCTGGCAGTTCTACGGCCGCAACGACCCATTCACCCACGCGCTGAAATACGGTCCGGGCTACATCACCGGCATCGACCTGCAATGGCAGGATGGCAAGCAAGTCGCGATCTGGCCGAAAGCCCTGGCCAACGGAACCGTGAAGTTCCCGTCCTTCATCAAGCTGCAGCAGGCAAGCGCCAACTAGTTGCACAACGTAGATAAGGTAGATAAGGCCGGGCGCCGGGATTGTCCAGGATCCCGGTCGCATCTCAGGCAACGGATTCCGGCCCTTAGCCGAACCAAAGGGTAGCGTATGGTCTGGCTGCAAATTCTCATCGACGGCTTTGCCATCAGTTCTCTGTATGCACTGGGCGCGATCGGCTTCACGCTGATTTTCGGCGTATCCGGTGTCCTGAACCTGGCGCACGGCGGCGTGATGCTGGTTGCGGCGTTGATGGGCTGGATGTTGGCCGGCGAGGCCGGCCTCGGCACCTGGCTCGGCACGCTGCTCGGCGTCCTCGCCGGCCTGATCGCGGCGTACGTCACCTATCTGATGGTCGTGCGGCCGATTCAGCGTTCCTCCGCCATTCCGCGCGAGGAGAAAGAGATTTTCGTCCTGACCGGCACACTGCTGTGGGGCATCATGATCCAGCAGGGCATGGCCTACATCTTCACCGACAACCCGGTGACGATGCGCCCCCTGTTCCCGGGCGTCGCGACCATTGCGGGCGTGCGTACGCCACTCAACGAGGTGATGATCGCTGTCGTTTGCTGGGTCGTAATCGGCCTGCTCTGGTTTTTCGTCAATCGCACGCGGGTCGGCAAGGCGCTGCTCGCCGCATCGATGAATCCGCGCGGGCTGACATTGCTCGGCTTCGAGCTCTCCCGCGTCTATTTGCTCGCGTGGACCCTGTACGGTGTGCTCGCAGGCGTCGCAGGCGTGCTGCTTGCGTCCTTCCTTGGTGTCAGTTCCAACAACACGGGCCAGCTCACGGCAAGCGCTTTTTCGATCGTGGTGCTGGGCGGGCTGGGCAGTGTGTCGGGCTCCCTGATGGCCGCGTATGTGGTCGGCTATCTCGAGACCATCACCGCCTATCTCATCGCACCGACGCTGCGCCCCATGCCCGCGCTCGTGCTCCTGGTGCTGGTCGTCTATCTGCGGCCGCAGGGCTTCCTGGGGCGGCGCTAGCCGGAGGGCACAGTGACCAACCTTGTTCGCTCCCGGATGCTATGGGCCGCCGTATTGCTAGCGGTCGCGGCGGCCACGCTGCCCTGGTGGGTGTCCGGCTATATCCTGGGCATCCTCACTGTCGCCTATTACTTCAGCGTGTTTTCGATGGCTTGGGACCTGCTGTTCGGCTTCGCCGGCGAGGTCAACTTCGGTCCCACTTTCCTTATTGGTCTCGGCGCCTATACGGCCGCGATACTCGACGCGCGGTGGGGGCCACCGATTCTCGTCTGCATCGTCGCCGGCGGCCTTGTCGCGCTGGTCGGGGGGCTACTGTTGGCGGTGCCTGCGCTGCGCTTGCGCGGCCCGTATTTCGGTCTGATCACACTGGTCGCGGTGCTGTTGCTGCAGAACGCTATCGTGATCTTCGCGGGTATCACGGGCGACGAGATCGGCATGACCGTGCCTGACGTCATGTCCGTCAGCGCGGAGCAAAACTACTGGTATGCGCTCGCGTTTCTTGTGGTGTGCGCGATCATTCTGTTCGGCCTGTCGCGCTCGGCGATCGGCCTCATCCTGCAGGCGAGTGGTCAGGACGCCATCGGTGCGCAGGCGCTCGGCTTCAACGTGACCAAGCACAAGCTTGCGGCCTTTTGCATCAGCGCGGTGTTCTCCGGTGTCGCCGGTGCGATGTTGGTGTTCTACCAGGGCACGGCTTCCGTCAGCACGGTAGTGGACCTGGGCGTGGGCGTGCAGATCATCATTGCCGCTGTGCTTGGAGGCCGTCGCACCATCCTGGGCGCGGTGCTCGGCGCTGTGTTCCTGATCGTGGCCGGCGAGTTCCTGCGGCCGTTGGGCCAGATCAATACCTTCGTGGTCGCAGCCTTGGCGCTAGCGGTCATCCTGTTCTTTCCAGACGGTCTGCTCGGCAACCTGCTGCGCGTGAGAGAGCGCGAATGAGCGAAGCCTCCCGCCTCTCGGTACGCGGCCTGACCAAGCGTTTCGGCGGCCTGGTCGCGGTCAAGGACATCGGCTTTGACATCGAGGCCGGCGAGATCCTCGGGCTCATCGGCCCGAATGGGTCCGGCAAGTCGACCGTGATGAAGCTGATCATGGGCATTGAGCGGCCCAATGCCGGCTCCGTCAAAGTGGACGGCACGGAGATGGCGGGCTGGGCGCCGCACCGAATTGCCCGGGCAGGCGTGGGCATCGTCTTTCAACACTCGCGCCCCCTGCATCGGCAGACGGTGCTCGAGCACATCAAGCTGGCGCTCCTGCCCGACTCATTAATCAAGCTCGTCGCCGATCCGCATGTCAACCGCCGTGCCCGCGAAATCGCCGAGCGCGTCGAGCTTGGCGCAGTGATGCATCGTCATCCCGCAACCCTGCCGTTCGCGGATCTGCGCCGCATGGAGATGGCGAAGGCGATCGCCCGCGATCCCAAGGTCGTGCTGGTTGATGAGCCATTCGCCGGGCTTACCTTGGCAGAGTCGGAGTCGTTCGCCGCGCTGATCCGCAGTTTTCGCGCCGAGGGCCGCGCTGTGCTGCTGGTGGACCATAACGTCAAGAGTGTGGCCGCGTTGGTCGACAGGGCGCTTGCGATGTATCTGGGCGAGCAGATTGCGGAGGGTACGGCCGAACAGGTGATGCAGAACGAGACGGTGCGGCGGGTGTATCTGGGCGGCAAGATCGAGACAAGGGAGCGGGCGCGTAGCGAGGTGGTCAGCAAGCCAGCGATTCTCGAGGTGGAGGACCTCGGCGTGCTGTATGGCAAGGCGCGGGCGCTCGACGGCGTCAGCCTTCATGTGCGCGAAGGGGAATTCGTCTCGGTGGTGGGACTGAATGGCGCCGGCAAGACGACGCTGTTCAATGCCATTTCGGGGTTCGTGCCTTACCAGGGCGCGATCCGTTTCGGCGGACAGAATTTGCGAGGGATGAGCGGTGCAGCGATTGCGCGCGCGGGCGTGGTGCAATGTCCGGAGACCCGTGAGCTCTTTAGCGACATGACGGTGCGTGAGAACCTGGACCTTGGCGGATACCATCTCGCCGAAGCTGCGCGTTCGGATCAGTTGACGTGGCTCTTCGAGTTGTTTCCGATTTTGAAGTCGCGGCAGCGTCAGACGGCGCGCACGTTGTCAGGTGGCGAGCAGCAGATGTTGGCGATTGCCCGCGCGCTGATGATGCAACCCAGGCTGCTGATCCTGGATGAGCCGACCTTGGGGCTTGCGCCGGTGATCCTGGAGCAATTGTCGAAGGCGCTGGAGTCATTGCAGCGGACGACGCCGATTACGGTGTTGCTGGGCGAGCAGAACGTCACCTTTGCGTTGCCGCATGCTGACCGGGTGTACGTACTGGAGCATGGCCGGATCGTGTGGGAGGGCGATCCGTCGAGCTTTGAGCGGGAGATGGGACGCGGCTACCTGGAAACTGTGCCGGTCTGATTCGGCGGCAATGCCTGGTAAAGCATGTGGCGCCCCCGATGTCGGCCGGCTGCCGGGCAGCGCGAACGGGTCGAGAGCCAGGCAGCGTTCGGCTTCACGCAGGAATCGCTGTCGCCTCTCGCGAAGGTGGCTTGTTCGGCAGTGAGCGGGCCTATCACTGTCGATGGACGAACGTCGGCTTCGGCCGATGATTTTCGGGCTTTGCCGGCGACGCTTACCCCCTCCGATTCACCCGAAGGCTCGCGAGCCCGCGGTAGACCGGATTCCTGTTCCAGCGCGGCTTCGCCTCCACGAGTTCCAGCTCCGGCCAACGTGCGAGAACAGGCGCTGGAAGGGACACAGCGCCTGACGCGCCCCTTCGCTGCCCCGCATGACCCAACCTCCCGTGCGGCGCGCGGAGTAGAGGGGATCGCGCAGCACGCTCTCTACATCCTCGCGTCTCGTGAGCAACCAGGCGCCGCCGAAAAACTCCTCGCTCCAGTGAATCGGGCCAGCTTCGCGCAGTGCACGATATGCGGGGTAGGGATCGTTCAGGAAAGCGGCGTCGACAATGGGGCGGCAGTGGCGGCTGATACTGCGGCGGCCTCGGCGCGCAGCGAGGCAAGGGGGACGATGGCAATGGGTTTCATGATTATTCCGTTCTACGTAGCTTTTTCAGGCGCTTGGCGCCTGACCGGCGATGGTGACGCGCTGCCCATAGCGGTTGAGCGGGTAGTAGTCCCAGACCGCGTGATGTTGTGTGCATCGGTTGTCCCAGAGCACCATGGAGTTCTGCGTCCAGGGGATCCGACAGATGAGTGACGGGGTTATCTCGATCATTCGGTAGAGCATCTCGAGCAAGCACCTGCTCTCGTAGCCGGTGAGCTGAACGATATGCGAAGTAAAGCCCGGATTGACGAACAGCAGCTTGCGGCCGGTCTCGGGATGCCGCACCACGATCGGGTGTTCGGCGGTCGGGAAACCGCCTTCGGGCACTTTGTGTCGATAGCGGCCAGCGTAAGGAATGGCGCCGTCGTGAATGGCGGTCATGCCCTCGAGCAAACTCTTGAGTCGATCCGACAGCATGTCGTAGGCGAGGTACATGTTGGCGAACATGGTGTCGCCGCCGATGCCTCCCTCCGGCATCTGCGTGACGTAGAGCATTGAGCCCATTGGCGGTTCGGCATCGCACGACACATCCGTGTGCCAGCCTTCGCCTGCCACTGTCTTCGAGTGCTTGCCAGCCTTGACCTCGAAGATCTCCGGGTCCTTGCCGGGTTTTACGGCGTTGAGCGGATGCACGTGCAACGCGCCGAAGCGCCGGCCGAGACGCTTGTGCTGCTCGGGCGTCATCTGCTGGTCGCGGAAGATGACGACCAGATTCTCCAGCCACGCATGACGGATCTCGTCGAGCTGTTGATCCGAGAGTTCGGTGGACAGATCCACGCCGCTGATTTCCGCGCCGATCGTGTGCGTCAGCGGCTTGACGCTGATGGTTTCGTAGTGCCGGCGAGGGCGGTTGTTCCACGCCTCAATGGCGTTCAATCCATAGTCATTCATTGGTTGCTTCCTTTCGTGATGCCAGGTAGGTGTCTCGTAGGGTGTTCTTCGTGACCTTGCCCGCGCCGTTGCGCGGTAGCGCGTCGACAAACTCCACCAGGCGCGGCTTCTTATAGCTGGCGATGCGCTCTGCGCAGTGGCGCTGCAGTTCTTCGGCCGTGGTCGTCGTGCCGGTGCGCGTGACGACGAAGGCCGCGACCGTCTCGCCCCACTCGGCGTCAGGCAGCCCCAGCACCGCGACTTCCGACACTGCGCCATGACTGATAAGAGCATCTTCGACTTCGCGCGAGTAGACGTTGAAACCGCCCGAGATGATCATGTCCTTGTTGCGGCCAACGATGTACAGGAAGCCGGCCTTGTCGAAGTAGCCGAGATCGCCCGTGTAGTACCAGCCGTTACGTACCGTTTCGGCGAGCAGTTCGGGCCGGCGCCAGAATTGCACCTCACCGATGCCACGATATTCGATCGTGATTTCACCGATCTCGTCCGGCGGCAGCGCGGCGCCGCCGGTATCGCGGATCACGATGTGTACGTTGGCCGTCGGCCGTCCGCAAGACAGCAAGCGGTGCTCGTGCACCCCATCACCGGCCAGATGATCGTCTGGGTACAACACGGTCAGCGGTTGCGCCGCCTCTGTCATGCCGTACTGTTGGCGCAGGATCGGCCCGAACGCGGCGATCGCACGCTTGATGAGCGCGGGCGGCGTCGGTGCCGTACCGTAGTGGATGCGCCGCAACGATGACAGGTCCGCCTTCGCGCCGTCTTCCACTGCGTCGACCAGGCGGTTCAGCATCGTGGGCACGAGCATGATATGGGTGATGCGGTACTGCTCGATCAGCGTGAGCATCGCCTCGACGTCGAACTTGTCTTCGATCACGTTGCGCGCCCCGCTCAGGTAGCAGGGCAGCAAATGGACTCCGGCCGCGTGCGTCAACGGGCCGACGTGCAGCATCGCGTCGTCCGGACCGAGCGAATACTCCATCGCGTCGAAATGATTGGTGAGGCGGGCTTGCCAGCGCGCCAGCGAGTAGGCCACCCCCTTGGGCTTGCCGGTCGTGCCCGAGGTATAGGCGAGGCGTATCAGATGTTCGGAGCCGACCTCGATTGCGGGCGCTGTCTCGCCCGCGGTGCGGACAAATGTCTCGTAGTCGATCGTGCCCGGCGCCGACCATCCGAGCGCGATAACGTGTCTGAGCGACGGCACCCTGGCTGACGACGGGCGGGCTGCGAGCCGCGCGCCGACGTCGCGGAACTCCGGGCCTACGATAACGACGGCTGCTTCGCAGTCGTTGAGGATATCCACCTGCTCATGCAGTGTGTGGCGGGCATTCAGCGGCACGTAGGTCAGCGCGGCCTTCTCCGCTCCGAAGAAGCTATCTACGGTCTCTTCCGAATTCGCAAGCAGTGCCGCGAGGCGCTCGCCGGGCTTCAGCCCGAGCGAAATCAGAGCGTTGGCCAGGCGGTTGCTGCGTCGTTCGACCTCATCGAACGTGATGTTGCGGCCCTGAAAGACGAGGGCGGTTCGGCTCGCGTGCTGGGCAGATGCCCAGGAGATCATGCGGCCCGCAATCTGAGTGCTCATATAAAATTGTCCGAATGTCTACACCAATAGGCGGCAAAACACCGGAAAACCGGTGCGGTATGTCAGCCTTGCTGAAGATGCTTCACGGCTGCGACGCGCGACGCCTCGACGAGGCCCTCGAGAGCCGCCGCGGCGAGGTCGGCGTTGCCGGCCTCAAGGGCGATCACGAAACTGCGCCAACTGGCGGCCGACTGTGTGCGGCGCTGCGGTTCGCGCAATCCGAGCCGCGTATATCGCGCTGTCTGGTTGACGAGCGACTCCAGCATCTCCACCAGCCGATGGTTGTCGCAAGTGGCGAGTATCAGCCGGCTGAGCAGCAGGCTGATTTTCGCGTGTTCTTCCGTCGCGCTCTCCTGACCGCCAAGCGCTTCCAAAGTACGAACTTGCTGATCCACCGCCTTGATCAGTGCCGGCGGCGCAGGGCATATCTTGCGAGCAAGCAGGCCGATGAGGGAGCGCCGAACCTCGAAGAGGTCGTTGACTTCCTTCGCGCTGAGTTGCGTGATGTGCGCGCCGCGTTGTGGCAAGATGCGCACGACCCCGCTCTTTTCGAGGATCCGCAGCGCTTCCCGGATCGGGCCGCGACTGACCTGAAACTGCGACGCCAGCTCCTGCTCGCGCACGCGATCGCCTGGCTGGTAGTCGCCTCGTAGCACTGCGTCGGTGATGCTCTCGGCGATCTGCTCCGGCATGGTCAGGGGCCGCGGGCTGCCGCGTCCACCGCGCGCACCGTTGGGGATCGCAACATCGGCAATGTTGTCGTCAGTGGTCGACATGATTCCGTTTGGCTTATATAGGGTTGTAGCACTACAGTAGCAGTCTATCATAACGTATTCGTGTTGACAATATTACAATGATCCACGAAAGCCAAGCTGACCGCGGAGCTGGCGTCCACCAAGGCGCCAACCCGGGACGCGTGACCATGAAAATCATGGGAGCACGGCCTCGTTGACACCCTGGGGCGTCGGGGTCTTGCGACACAGGCGCCGCGCCGCCATCAGGAAGAACAGCGCCGACGCGATGGCCACGATATCGGCTCCCAGCAGTACCTTCGTGAGCGGCGCGCTCACGCCGGCGCGCACCAGCGCGTCGCTCACCGAGCCAATGGCAAAGCTGCCGATGGCGGCCGCGAAGATGTTGATCAGCAGCATGCAGCAACCGGTAATCGTCGAACGCATCTGCGGCGGGGTCAGGCTCTGGATGACGGTGATGGCTGGTCCATACAGGGCCAAAGGGAGGAAGGACCCCGCGCACATCCCCGCGTAGAACAGCGGGGAGCCGGCCGGCGTCAGGCGGTAAGCGATCATCAGCGGTGCTGCCAGCAGCACGAGTATCAGCATGAACGTAGCGAGCCCGCCAGGGAGGCGGCGCGCATAGCGGTCGCCCAGCGCGCCACCGGCCAGGGAACCCAGCGTGCCGAAGACGATCTGCAGCAGGCCTATCGTCCTGGCGATGCTGGCGCCATCGAAGCCACGCTCACGCACCAGCCATAGTTGCGAGAACGAAAGCCCGGCCACGACCATATGAACCAGCACGAACCCAACGATCGTCAGCGCGATGGTCGGGTTCCCTCGCAGCAACGCAACGACGGCGCCCACCTGCGCGACGAAAGGTTCGCCGCGCGCGTCTTGCGGCTGTTCGCCGCGGCGCTCGCGCAGCAGCGATAGCGGTATCGCGATGGTCATCCCAATTGCGCCCAGCACGAGAAAAGTCGTGCGCCAGCCATGCTCGGCGCCAAACGAGCCGGCGAGCAGGAAGCTACAGCCGATGCCAACCGGAATGCCCATGAAGAACAAGCCAATCGCCGCGCTTCGCCGCTGAGGGGCGAAGACTTCATACAGCAGCGCCACGGCGGCCGGGATCAACGCGGCCTCGCCACTGGCGACGAGAAAGCGCGCTGCTACCATCTGCCCGAACGTGTGTGCCGTGCCGGAAGCCGCGGTGCATACGCTCCAGATGATGAGACCGACGGCGATCAGGCGGGGGCGGCTGAAGCGGTCGGCGAGTGTTCCCATGAGCACCGACATCACGCCGTAACTCAAAACCCACACCGCGCCGACCAGGAAGCCGTACTGCGCGTTGCTGAGCGCCAGGTCCCGCGTGATCTGCGGCGAGAAGCCCAGCAGCATGTTGCGGTCGATTTGTCCCAGAAGGTGAATCGTCAATAGCGTGGCGAGCACGGCGCCCGGCCTGTTCTTCCAGTTCATGCGTGTCTCCTTTTCGGCGACATTGGCCGAATTCGTATGATTGTCTACACATTGGCCCCCAAATACCTTGGCAGAGCCGTGCGTCCTCAGTCGTGTTCGATCACCGCGAGGTCCTGGCCCTCACGCACCGCTTCGCCTTCCTTGACGAGTACGGAGATCAGGCGGCAGGTCTCGGGTGCTATCACTGGAATTTCCATCTTCATCGATTCCAGTGTCAGAACAACCTGATCTTCATCCATGTTGTCGCCGGGTTGCGCGTCGATCTTCCAGACCGTGCCGGTGATTTCCGATTTGATTGCTCGTTGGGTCATATTGGTTCTTGGTAAAAGTCAGAAGTAGGTCGGCCACGCCCGCATTTCATGCAGTCCTACACCGGCGCTTCTCGAGCGCCGATGGGTGCGGAAGGCCTCAATCAGGAAAGAACGTGTCTGCTCGGGTTTGATGACGGTCTGCACGCCGAACGCACCGGCCAGCGCATAGGCCGAGGTGTCTCGCACCAGTTCAGCCTTTAAGGCTTCGAACCGCTGTGCGTCTTCGTTGCGACTGACACCGTGCAGCACACCGACTGCGACCTCGGGATCCATGAAGCTCACATCGGCGCCGGGCCACGCGGCCACTTCGTCGCTGTTGCGACCGCCGCCCATGTTGATGTAGGCCTGCCCGAAACTCTTTCGCAGGATGACCGAAACCTTGGGTACGGAACACAGTTGAACCGCGTGAATCATGTTCATGATGTGCGCCGGTGCGGCCTTACGCTCGCCCTCCAGGCCGACCAGGAACCCCGGCGTGTCGACGAGGAACAGCACGGGAATATTGAATGAATCGCAGAGCACCAGAAACGAGGTGACCTTGCGGCACGCGTCGGGGTCCATCGCGCCGGCCTTGAACATCGGATTAGACGCCACGACGCCGACGCTCTCACCGTTCAGGCGCGCGAGGCCGGTGACCGCGGCGCGCCCGAACCGATCCTTCAGCGGGAAGAAGCTGTCGCGGTCGACGATAGCGGGGATGACCTTGCGCATGTCATAGGTCTTTGCGCGCGCGGCGGGTACCAGTTCGGTGAGGGGCTCGCTCAAGGGTTCGACGTCGGCGCCCGCAGTGCGGTGGGGCGCCGGCTCGCCCGAATGCGAAGGCAGGTACGACAGGAAGCGTCGGATTGCGCCCAACGCTTCCTCATCGGTCGTCACCACCATGTCCACCAGGCCGGTTTGTTCCGCATGCAGCCGCCAGCCGCCGAGTTCTTCCGGATCGATCGCTTCGCCGATGGCTGCGGACGTCACGCGCGCGCTCGACACGGCGAGAAACGCGCCCTTGCGCATCACGACGAAGTCCGACAGGCAGGTGTACCACGTCGACGACCCGAGACACGGGCCGAGCACGGCGCTGACCCAGGGGATCTCGCGGCGGCGGCAATATTGCTGAGGGTCGAGGCCGGCTTGCGCCATCGCTTGCGCGCCGAGCGAATCGGGCACGCGTGACCCCGACGACTCGCCCAGAAAGATCAGCGGTACGCCGTTGCGCGTCGCGGTCTCCTTGATCCACGCGATCTTGCGCATGTTGGTGCTCGACGAGGACGCCCCCTTCACGGTCATGTCATTCGAGACCACGGCGACGCGACGCTCGTCGATCCGGCCGAGGCCGGTGATCTTGCCGTCAGCCGGTGTCGACTCGCGATCCGCGGCCACTGCCGACGTGGCAAGCATGCCGATTTCTTTGAACGAACCTTCGTCGAGCAGACGTTCGACGCGTTCCCGGGCGTTCAGCGCGCCGGTCACGCGCCGCTGCTCGAGCTTGGCGCTGCCCCCCATCGCCAGGGCATGGCGCAGGCAAGCTTCGAATTGTTCAGACTGTTCTGAATAGGTAGCGGTGGTCACAGGGGCTCCGAAAGAGGTGTCGCAATGATGGCAACAATAACAGCAAGTCTTATTGTTGACAATGACACAATCTGTAAATATCATTGAGTTAAGGGTAGCCACGGGCACGACACTGAAATGAATATTGAGACGAACACCGTAATGAAACGCGTTCTGGTCACGGGTGCGGCCGGCTTTATCGGTCATGCGCTGGTGCAACGCTTGCTCGGCGAGGGGCTCGGCGGGCGTGCGGTCGCCCCTTTGTTTGGTGACAGTGATTCGAGTTTCACGACCGCAGAGTCCGAGGCGCTCGGCTTCGTTCACGACGGGACCCCTTCGCGACTGATTGTTCGCGCCATGGAGAATTGAGAGATGTCACTGACACACACAGACGTCACCCGGATCCTCGAGCTGCTCGATCGAGCAGCCGAACTGGATTCGCTGGAGGTCAAGCTGGGCGACTTTGTCGTTCAGGCAAGCAAGCCCGGTGCCGTCGCCCCGGACAGCGCGGCGGTGTTTCAGCCCGCTGCGTCGGCTTCGCCGGCGGCCACGCTAGTGACGCCGAACGCTGCACCGCCCGCGGAAACTGCGGTGCAGATCCCGGAAGGCATGGTCGCGATCCGCGCCCCGATGGTGGGTACCTTCTATAACAGCCCGCGCCCGGGCGAGCCGCTGTTCGTCGAAGAGGGCGGGGTCGTCGAGGCTGACACGACCGTTTGCCTGGTCGAGGTCATGAAAATGTTCAATTCGGTGGAGAGCGCCACGCGCGGCATCGTTCACAAGGTCCTGGTCCGTAACGGCGAACTGGTGCAGCACAACCAGGTGCTCATGCTGATCGCGCCGCTTCCCGCCTGACCGAAACGAGGAGAGTCACTCATGGTTCCAGTCGTCAAGCACGACATCCGGCGCGTCTTCGTCGCCAATCGCGGCGAGATCGCCGTGCGTATCATTCGCGCCTGCCGCAGCCTCGGTATCGAGACGGTCGCTGGCCTCTCCGAGGCGGACGTCGAAAGCCAGGCCGCGCGCCTCGCCGACCAGCACGTCGTACTCGGCCCGCCCCCGGCTTCGGAGAGCTATCTCAAGATCGCCAATCTGGTACGCGCTGCGAAAGAATCGGGCTGCGATGCGGTGCACCCCGGTTACGGCTTCCTTTCTGAACGCCCGGCGTTTGCTCGCGCCTGCGCTGAAGCGGGGCTCATCTTTATCGGCCCGTCGCCCGAAGCGATCGACGCGATGGGTGACAAGATTACCGCCGTGGGCCTCGCCGCCAAGGCCGGCGTGCCGCGCGTGCCGGGCTCCGGCGCGTTGGCCGACCCTGAAGCCGCGCGCCGGATCGCCGCGGACATCGGTTATCCGGTGCTGATGAAGGCGACCGCGGGCGGCGGCGGACGCGGCATGCGCGTCGTGCGCTCCGACGACGAGGTCGAAGCCGCGTTCAAGTCGGCATCGTCGGAAGCACAATCGGCCTTTGGCGATGCGACGCTCTACGTCGAGAAGTTCATCGAGAAGGCGCGGCACATCGAGATCCAGGTGATGGGCGACCAGCACGGCAACGTCGTGCATCTCGGCGAGCGCGAATGCTCGACCCAGCGCAGGCACCAGAAGCTTATTGAAGAGGCACCGTCGCCGTTCCTGTCGAATGACATGCGCGTGCAGATGGGCGAAGCAGCGGTGGGCCTCGCGCGTAACGTCGGGTACTTCGGAGCCGGCACCATCGAGTTCGTGGTCGACGACAGGGACGGCAAGTTCTATTTCCTCGAGATGAACACCCGCATCCAGGTCGAGCACCCGGTCACTGAAGAGGTGACGGGGCGCGACCTGGTGGCCGAGCAGATTCGCGTCGCCTGTGGGCTGCCGCTGTCGTTCAGTCAACAGGACATTGTGCTCGACGGTCACGCGATCGAATGCCGCATCAATGCCGAGGACCCGGATAAAAATTTCCTGCCACGGCCCGGACGTATTGATCGGTGGCAGCCACCGTCGGGCGTTGGCGTGCGGCTCGACACGCATTGCCATGAGGGCTACACGGTGCCGCCGTACTACGACTCGCTGATTGCCAAGCTGATCGTCCATGCGCCGACGCGCGCCGACGCGATCGCGCGAATGAGCCGGGCGCTGGCCGACTTCCACATCGAAGGTCCGGCTACGACGATCGCGTTCCACGAGGCAGTCCTCGAGCATGACGATTTTGCGAAGGGCCAGGTCACGACCCGCTGGGTCGAAGACACTTTTATTCCGGCCCGTAAGGCGGCGCTGAAGGCGGCCAAGGCCGTGGAGGTGCAATCATGATCGCGCGCGCTCAGTTCTCCGATGTGAGCTTGACCGACGGACAGACCGTCACCTGGTCGGGCGCGCTGACCACGGCGATGGCGCGGCTTCCGCTCGCGCGAATGGCGGGAACAGGCCTCGCTGAGGTCGAGGTCATCAGCACCACTACATTTCGTGAGTGCCTTGCCCGCGACGAGGATCCCTGGCAGCGCGTGACGGCATTGCGTGCGGCCGCCGGGCCGCTGGTACTGCGGGCACGTCTGGACCTCCTGACCGAACACGGCGGCCGCGGTGCCGACGTGCTGTCACCCGACGTCGGCGCGGCCTGGATCGCCGAGCTCGCTGCGCGTGGCATCGCGCAGGTGGTCATCGTCGATCCACTGTTGCAGCGCGACCGGTTGCGCCCGATGTTCCTCGCGGCGCGCCGGGCCGGTGTCAGTGCCATTGGTGTGCTGCCGTACGACGCCGCCGAGCGGCGCACGAACGCGTGGTACTGCACGCAGGCCGCGCATCTTGTGGCCGACGGCGCCGAGCGCGTGATGCTGCGCGACGAGGCCGGCGTGCTGACGGTGGACCGCATCGCGACGTTGATCCCCTTGCTGCTTGAGACGCTGCGGGCAACGCCGTTGCAATTGCATACGCGTTGCCAGACCGCGCTCGCACCGCAGGTCGTCATCGAAGCGGTGCGCCTCGGCGTGGCGGGCATCGACACGGCACTGCCGCACGTGGCCAACGGCGCGTCGGTGCCGTCGCTGACGAGACTGGTGCGCTCGCTCGCGCTGCTCGGCGTCGACGCCGAGGTGCCGGACATGGCCGGTGTCGCCGAAGCCGACGCGGAGCTGGCGCGGATTGCCGACGCTGAGGGATTGCCGGCGGGTGCGCCCTGGGTGTTCGACGTGGCGCTGTATGTCCACCAGTTGCCGGGAGAAATCGCGGCGCAGGCAATGGACGCGTTGACCCAGTCCGGCCAGCTTGCCGGGCTGCATGCATTCGCCGAGGAATGCGCTCGCGTGCGCGCCGAAGTCGGGAACCCACCGATGGTCGCGCCGTTCGCCGGACCCATCGCGGCCCAGGCGTGGCAGCACTACAGCGGCATGGCGCGCTATGCCGAGCTCCAGCCCGGTCTGCGCCGCATCCTGCTTGGCGCCTACGGGCCGGTCGATGGCGCATTGGATCGCGGACTGCAGCAACGCGTCGGAGCGCTGGAGAAGATCGAATGCAAGAGCCTCGAGGACATCCGCCGCTCGATGCCTCTTCTTGATGATGCTTCGCGCCTGCTGGCGCATGCTTTCGCGGCAAACCCGTCGTCACTGCCCCGTGCGTCGAGCGCCGCCGAACTGACTTATCGGCCGGCCTCACCCTGGGACCGCCTGGCGCTTGGGCTGGTCCAGCGCTCGCAGCGTTACGCATTCCTGAGCGTGACGGGCCCGGGCGTCGATATCCGCCTTCATCAGTGCAAGGAGTAGCCTCAATGTTCGAACACCTGAAGAGTCTCGTTGCGGCTCAGACCGCGCGCACTGGCAAGCGCCGCACCATCCACCTGACAGACGACACGTTGCGCGATGCCCAGCAATGCCTGTGGGCCACCCGCATGCGCACTGAGCACATGCTGCCCATCGCCGAACGCATGGACCAGGCCGGCTTCGTCTCGATGCAGACGATCGCGCTGGTCCAGTTCGATGCGAGCGTGCTGTTCCTGAACCAGGACCCGTTCGAGCGCATCCGCCTGCTGCGTGAGCGGATCACCCGCACGCCGATGCGTGGCGCCGTTCGTAGCAACCTGATGCGCGGTTTCTTTCCGGTGGCCGACGACATCACCGACCTTTTTGTCGAACGGCAGATCGCCAACGGCATCCGCGAAGTTGCTGTTTTCGATGCCTTGCTGTGCTCGGACAATCTCGCCTCGAGCATCGGCACGGCACATCGGCTCGGCGCCAATGTGACGCTCGGACTCGGCTACAACATCGCGCCCGGTTATGACGACGCGCTATATGCGCGGAAAGCGCGCGAAGGCGTCGAGCGTTTCGGCGTACAGGCCGTCGCGCTCGGCGATGCGGCCGGCATCCTCACGATCGACCGGGTCCGCACGCTCGTGCCGGCGCTGAAGCAGGCGATCGGCGACAAGCGGCTCGAATTCAACACCCACTGCCTGACCGGGCTCGGGCCATGGCTCGCGATCGAGGCCGCAGTGCACGGCGCGGACAGCATCCTGACGGCGGTCGATCCGCTGGCTAATGGCAACTCGCTGCCGGCCAGCCAGATGATTGCGCGCAATCTGCGCGAGATCGGCTTTGATGTCGTGGTCAACGACGGCTTGCTCGACGAGGTTGGCGACTACCTCGGCACAGTGGCGCAACGGGAGCAGCAACCGGTCGGGGTGCCTGCCGAGTACGAACCCAGTCACTACGTCACCCAGTACGCGGGCGGCGCGATGAGCAATCTGGAATCGCAACTCAGGCAGGCCGGGATCGCCGACAAGCTGCCCGCCGTCCTTGAAGAGATCGGACGGGTGCGCGTGGAGTTGGGCTCGCCGATCATGGTCACGCCCTATCCGGCGATCGTTGCGGCACAGGCGGTGATGAACGTCCTCAACAACGAGCGCTACAAGGTGGTGCCTGACGAAGTGAAGAAATACGTCTGCGGCTATTTCGGCGAGTTGCCCTTGCCCGTGGACCCCGACGTCAAGGACCGTATCCTCCAGAACGGCTCCCGCGATGTCGCGCTCACGCCAGCGCCGCTCGAGCCGGTGGTGCCGGGTCTTCGCAAACGCTACCCGAAGCTGGACGACGATGCCTTGCTGCTGCGCTATATGTACGGCGACGAGAAGATCGACGGTCTGGCACCCACGGGTAACGGCGACGAGTTCAGCGTGCGCAATCCGCTCGCCGATCTGGTCGCAGGACTCGCACGGATTCGACGACGCGTCCAGGTCACTGGCGCGACCTTTGGAGCCCGCACATGAGCCGGCCGTTGCCCCAACCGACCGCGGAGACCGCGCCGTTCTGGGCCGCAGCCAGGGCGGGCAGGCTCGCGATACAGCGCTGCACTGCCTGTGCACGGCATCAGTTCTACCCCCGACCGTTCTGCACCGTCTGCCTGTGCGACGACATGGAGTGGATTGACGCCTGTGGCCGGGGACGAATCTACACCTACACGATCTGCCGCATTGCCGCCAACCCGGCGATGGCCGACAAGGTGCCTTACGCGATCGCGATGATCGACCTGGCCGAGGGTGTCCGCATGCTCACCCAGATCGTCGATTCCGACCTGGATCAGCTTAGCGTCGGCGCGCCGGTCGAAGTGGTGTTCGAGTCGATCAGCGACGACATCACGCTTCCTCAATTCAAACTTTCGGTGGCTTCATGATTACAGACTCGTTCGATGCCGGCGCGGTGAAGTTTCCCGACCGCGTCTGCCTCCAGGATTCGAACACCCGGCTCACCTACCGGGAGGTGGAGAGCGATTCGCATGCGGTCGCCTTCGCTCTGGGCGAACTCGGCCTCGGCGACGCCCATGTCGGTATCCTGACGCCGAATAATCTGATCGGCTTCGTCGCGATGCTCGGTATCCTTCGTTCCGGCGCCACTTACGTGCCGCTGAACGGCCGCGACGCCGTCGACGACCTGATCTGGTTCATGCATTTCACCGACGTGAGTGCGCTCGTGTGCCACGCGCAATTCGCACCGCACCTGGCGCGCATTCGCGAAGGCGTACCGACGCTGAAGGTCGTGATCGGCCTCGACGAGCCAGTTGAGGAAGGCGGGCCGTGCATCGCCGACTGGAGCCGCGCCCACGCCGGCCGCCGCGTCGCCGTGCGTAAGCCGCTCGATGCCGTGGCGCAGATCAAGTCGTCCGGTGGCACCACCGGACGACCCAAGGCCATCATGCAGACACATCGCTCGCTGCTGACGGCCTATCGCATCCAGAACCAGTTCACCGTGCCGGTGAAGGAGCCCGTGCATCTGGTGGTTGCGCCGCTTACGCATGCGGCGGGGGCCACCACGATGGCGATGGCGATCTTCGGCGCACGCAACGTGCTCACGCCGTCGCCTGACGCCGGTGGCATCCTCGAGGCGATCGAGCGCGAGAAGGTCACGCACCTGTTCCTTACGCCGACCATGATTTACCGGTTGCTCGCGCATCCGGACGCCAGCCGTCGCGATGCTTCGTCGCTCGAATGCGTGATGTACGGCGCCGCGCCGATGTCGGTGGAGAAGCTGCGTGAGGCACTGGCCTTGTGGGGGCCGGTGTTCTTCCAGGCCTATGGACAGGCAGAAGTACCGGGCGTTATCACCTGCCTGTCACGCTCTGACCATGACGTCGGCGACAATCCGAAGCACCTGAAGCGCTTGAGTTCGGCGGGCCGGCCCACGGGCGCCTGCGAAGTGGCGCTGATGGACGACGACGGGCGCATCGTCGGCGTGGGCGAGCGCGGCGAGATCGTGGCCAAGGGCGAACTGGTGTCGCCGGGGTACTTCAACAACCCGCAGGCCAATGCCGATGCGCACCAGTTCGGTTGGCATCACACCGGCGATATCGGAGAGTTCGACGCCGACGGTTACCTGTACATCGTCGACCGCAAGAAGGACATGATCATCTCCGGCGGGTTCAACATCTATCCCGGCGAGATCGAACAGGTGATCTGGGGTCATCCGGCCGTACAGGACTGTGCCGTGGTTGGCATACCCGACGAGGATTGGGGGGAGCGCGTCACCGCGGTGGTCGAGCTCAAGCCCGGCCAGTCGGTCAGCGCCCACGAACTGATCGCGATGTGCAGGCAGCGCCTGGGCAGCACCAAGGCTCCTAAGGATGTGGTGTTCTGGGACGCGTTGCCGCGCAGTACGGTCGGCAAGGTGCTCAAGAAGGACATCCGCTCGCAGTTCGGCGCGAAGAGGTAGGCGGCGATGAAGAAGCATGCACTCGCTCACCAATATGCGATCGTCGGCATCGACGAGGCCGGGCTCGGCAAGGCCGGCCCTGGAGACACGGCGCTCAGCCTGCAATGCCGCTCCGCGCGCGGCGCGATGCTCGATGCCGGGCTCACGCCACACGACATCGATGGCGTGTTCGCCTACTGGGACGACCGCGCGGCCGGGCTGTTGGTTACCGAATACCTCGGCCTTAAGCCACGCTACGTTGACAGCACCCTGGTGGGCGGCCAGTCGAACATCACGAACCTCGTCCACGCGATCGGCGCCATCGAGGCCGGCCTGTGCAACGTGGCGCTGATCACCTACGGCAGCACGCAGCGGCTGGACCGCAGCCGACGGACGGGCGGCCATGCTGCCGACCCACGCTCGCCCAACGGCCAGTTCATCCAGCCCTATGGAATGCTGAGTCCAATCGGGTTCTACGCGATGCAGGCGCAACTGCACATGCATCGCTACGGCACGAAGCCGGAGGACTTTGGCGAAGTCGCGCTGGCCGCTCGCAAGTGGGCGCAGCTGAATCCGAACGCGGCGGCGCGTGAGGACCTGACGATGGAGGCGTACCTGGCTGCGCCGATGGTGTCCGATCCGCTGCGCAAGTACGACATCTGCCAGGTGACCGACGGTGCCGGAGCGATGATCGTGACGCGTGCAGACCGCGCGCGCGACCTGAGGAAGCGCCCGGTTGTCGTACGAGGCTTCGACGATGCGTATCTGCACCATACGACGCCGCTACGCAGCAACGACTGGCTCGACGACGGTATTCTCGCGACGTGCGGCGCCAACGCACTTGCGATGGCGCAGACGAGCCGCAGCGACCTTGACGTCGTGCAGATCTACGATGCGTTCACGATCAACGTCTTGCACGGCCTGGAGGCCTTGGGCTTCTGCGCGCCGGGCGAGGCAGGCGCGTTCGTGCGCGACGGCCGGATCGCGCCGGGCGGCGCATTCCCACTCAATACGTCGGGGGGCGGGCTGTCGTTCAACCACTCCGGACAATTCGGCATGCAGCTGATGATCGAGGCGGTCCGGCAGATACGCGGCGAGGCTGGGGAGCGCCAGGTGAAGGATGCGCGATCGTGTCTGGTGCAGGCCGGCGGTCTCGTCATGTCCGCGTACATGGTGATGGTCTTGGGCGCCGACTGAACAGCTGCTCGCGGTATCGAGGCCGGACACTGAACCCGTCGTGTCTGCCGATGCGGTGTTTCGTCGTGCTACTGGCAAGGAGTTGACAAGCTGCCCGTGAGGGCAGTTTGAGGACTATCCGTCACTGTCGTCTGATGGCAGTTACGGATTACATTGTGAAGGTGGATCTGGCAGTTACGGGTTGAGCATATAAATTAATTAGGAGACGGAATGAAGTTGAAAGGAATCGCTGTGGCCGCGGTGGCCGCAATCGGAACTTCGGCGTATGCCCAGTCGTCGGTGACGCTGTATGGCGTTATTGATTCCGGTCTGCTGTATCAAAGCACCTCGGCTGCCTCGTTCAGCCCGGCGGCCAAGAACCTCGGGAAGGTCTATCGCTACAAGGACGGCGGCATCTATTCGAGCTTCTGGGGCATGAAAGGCACCGAGGATATCGGCGGCGGCTACCACGTCAACTTCAAGCTGCAGGGCGTGTTCGACAGCGGCACTGGCAAATTCGGCCTCTCTGATACGGCGGGTGTTGCGGCGCAGTTCAATCAGGTCGCGACCGTCGGCCTCTCCGGCCCGTTCGGTTCGGTCAACATGGGTCGCCAGATCGTGCCGATGGCCTACGCGATGGCGGAGACCGACGTTCGCGCGGGCCAGTACTTCGGCAGTATTCTGACCGCGTGGCTGGGCATGAACACGGCGGCGGGCTGGCCGGGCACCAGTACCAACGGACCGATCGGTGCGCTGTACGACAGCAATGCGATCGTCTACCAGTCGCCGAGCTTCGGCGGCGTGAGCGGCGCGCTCGAATACGCGCCAGGGGGCGTCGCGGGAAGCTTCCAGGGGGGGACACGCGAGTCGGCAGTGCTGAAGTATTCGAACTACGGGCTGAAGCTGTCGGCGGTGTACTACAACGGTCATGACACGAACCCTGGCCCGACGACGGTCCCAACCGGGTTAGACAACAATCGCTTTTGGTATCTGGGCGCGCTGTACACCATCAAGGGCTTCTCGGTCTCGGCGTCGTACAGTAACGGCAAGAATCCCGCGCACTCGAATCTGGTCGACCTGGACCTGTATTCTGTCGGGCTCGGTTATCGCTTTACGCCGGCATTCCAAATCACGAGCGGGCTGTATTACCTGAAGGACAAGAATAACTCGGCCAACAAGTCGACTGAGATCGCCGCGGGAGCCGAATACAGCCTTTCCAAAGCCACACTGGTTTATGCGCAGGTCGGCTACGTGAAGAACAAAGGCGATGCGACCACAACCATCAGCTATGGCGCGCCTGCGGCGCCCGGCATGGGAACCACTGCGGTCAACATCGGTGTGCGTCACTCTTTCTGATCGAACCCGGGACCGGCTCGCACACCCTTCGTATGCGAGCCGGTCCCAGCAGCGCGCCGGGACGGCCGCGTGCGAGATCAAGGCGCAAATCGGCGGCGCGGCGTCCAGAGTGGAGAGCCGCACGAGGACCACACGCTGAACAATGCCTGCAGCGCCATCGCCTTCGTCTGCGACGGTACCAGCATTGGATTGTTATTGACAGATTAGTCCATAACAAATAATCTCGAGTCATGGCTAGACCTAGAGAGTTCGATCGAGAAGAGGCACTGGACCGCGCTACGCGCGTGTTCTGGGCGAAAGGCTACGCCTCAACTTCAACTGAGGACCTGCTCGCTGCGATGAAAATTGGGCGACAGAGCCTCTACAACGCGTTCGGTGACAAACGAAAACTCTACCTGGAAGCGCTGGAGCGCTATCAACGGGAAAGCACCACGGGCCACCTGGAGCGTTTGAACGGCGCTGCGTCGCCGGTAGACGGTATGGAAGCGCTTTTGCTTGGCCTCATTGCCGAAGACGAGAGCGTTCGCGCACTTGGGTGCATGGGTGTCGGCGCTGTCGGTGAATTTGGGGCTGCGGATCCGGAGCTTGCGGTGCTACGGAGCAAAGTGGGACCAAGGCTGTTCAGACGCCTGACTGAACGCGTCCGTGAGGGGCAGGCATGCGGAGAAGTCGATCCCACCATCGACGCCCGCGAAGCCGCCGCCTTTCTACAGATGACGATGCAAGGCATTCAGCTCGGCGCCCGCGCGGGCGCCGACGCAAAGAGCCTGCGCATGTTGGCCAGGTTTGCAATCAACCGCCTTAGATCGCGCTAGGCAACGAAAAACGTGGCGCGGCTTACGCGCACCCTTTTATGGACTGATCTGTCAAGAAAGGAGACGGAAGTGAACGAGAGTCGCAAACTTACGGGAAAGGTTGCCATTGTCTTTGGCGGTTCGCGAGGCATTGGTGCGGCGGCAGCAAGACGCCTGGCAAACGAGGGGGCCGATGTAGCGGTGACCTACGTGTCGGCGCCGGAGCGAGCGGCCGAAACGGTTTGGGCGATAGAGGGCGCCGGACGGACCGGCCTTGCCATCAAGGCAGACAGCGCTGATCCGGCAGCGATCGAGGCGGCTGTCGCGGCGGCCGTGAATCGCTTTGGGAGACTGGATATTACGGTTGTCAACGCAGGCATCCTGTTGCTTGGCGACGTCGCGACGGTGAGCGTTGAAGATCTTGACCGGATGCTGAACGTCAACGTGCGTGGCGTCTTTCTCGCCATCCAGGCTGCGGCTGCGCGTCTCGCTGACGGTGGCCGGATGATTACGATCGGCAGCAACACTGCGGTGCGAAGTGGGCATCCGGGCTCGAGCGTTTACTCAATGACGAAGGCTGCAGTTGCCGTCATGGTGAAAGGTATCGCTATCGACCTCGCGGGCCGTGGCATCACAGTCAACAACATTCAGCCTGGGCCTACTGTAACGGATATGACGGTCGATCATATCGAGACGATCAAGCCGCTCATTCCGCTCAAGCGTGCGGGAGATCCGGACGAGATTGCCGGTCTGGTTGCCTACCTCGCCAGCAAGGAGTCCGGCTACATGACGGGCTCCAGCATCACCATCGACGGTGGCATGGCGCTATGACTGCCCGCTGACGGTCCGGGGTCGTCAAGAACCAGTATTCACGACAGCGTTTCTACGACCTGCTACGCCGAAGAATAGCCATGAAAGAGACCTCCGCATCGGGATCGATAGTTTCCGATTGGCTAATGTTCCGTTCCGCTGATTCTCGAACAAAGTCTGTGTAGCTTTTCGAGGATGGAATCAGCGGAAGCGGTCCACATGAATGGTTTGCAGTTTTCGTTGTAGTGGGAAACGAACTGATCGATACGCGTGATCAGTTGTTTGACCGAGCCAAACGAGCCTCTGCGGATGGCCTTGTCGGTGATCAGCGCAAAGAAGCGTTCGACCTGGTTAAGCCACGAACTGTAGGTCGGAATGAAATGCATGTGCCAGCGGGGCTTTGCTGCCAGCCACGCCTTGACCTTGGGATGCTTGTGACTGCCATAGTTATCCACGATGCAGTGCACTTCGAGTTCGGCCGGCACGGCCTTGTCGATTTCGCGCAGAAACGACAGGAACTCCTGATGCCGATGACGCGGCTTGCAGGTGGCGAGCACCGCGCCATTGAGTACGTTCAGGGCGGCGAACAGTGTCGTGGTGCCGTGGCGAACGTAGTCGTGCGTGACGCCTTCGACATAGCCGAAGCCCATCGGCAGCATGGGCTGCGTGCGTTCGAGCGCCTGGCATTGGCTCTTCTCGTCCACGCACAGGACCAATGCATTCTCGGGCGGGCTCAGGTACAGGCCGACCACGTCGCGAAGTTTCTCGATGAAGAATTGATCGGTCGAGAGCTTGAAGCTTTCGCTGCGATGCGGCTGCAGGCCCAGCAGCTTGAAGTAGCGGTGCACACTCGTCGGCGAGATAGCCGTTTCGGCGGCGATCGTGCGCACGCTCCAGTGCGTGGAGCCATCCGCTGGCTTGGTGTGCAGGGTCTTGTGAATCAGTTGAGCCAGCCGCTCATCGTCAATCGTGCGCGGCTTGCCAGGACGTACTTCGTCATACAGCCCGTTGATGCGATGCTCCAGGAACCGGAGACGCCACTTGCCCACCGTGGCACGCGTGAGCTGAAGACGCAGGGCAATTGCGCTGTTGGGCTCCCCGGCAGCAGCAGCCAGCACGATGCGCGCACGCGTCACCAGCGCCGCCGAAATCGAGCGCGAACGCGCTATCGAAGTCAGTTGCGAGCGCTCATCTTCACTCAACACCAGTTCGGCCTTCGGTCGTCCCATGGGCATGCTGGTATCTCCCGTTCCATCGATACAAGCATGCTACGTGAACATAGATTAGTTAACAACAGAACGGAACACTAACCTGATAGCGTTGATCGCGATCATGCTCGGAACGTCGCAATGAGCACGGCAACTAGCGCGTCGGCAAATCAGGCACGGGGCTTAAGTCTCACAGGCATTTTGTTCGGCACCATCGTGAAGGCGGAAACCTCTTCAATCTCGGCCGGGTCGATTGCCAGTTCGATCTTGAAGTGCCTCATCAACATCGATATAACCAGCCTCATTTCGACAGCTGCAAGGTAACGACCCGGACACACTCTCGGCCCCGCACCGAATGCCAAGTACGCCTTCTGTTCATGCACACCGTCCGATGGGTCTCGCGGATGCCTCCAACGGTCAGGGTCAAACGTTTCTGGACGCACGAAATTCCGCGGGTCCAGCATGCTTGGACGCGTGAGAAATAGCATGCGTGTACCTGCCGGTATAGCAACACCTCCCAGGCACACGTCAGTCAGTGGCTCGAACGTCTGTATTGCAGCGACTGGCCGCAGTCGGAGTGCCTCACTGCATACCGCCTCGCATAGGTCGAGGTGCTTTAACGCGTCGTAGTCAGGGCAGACCTTGGACTCACCGAGTGCCGCACGTGACTGTTCGAATAGCCGGTTCTGCAGATGCGAATCCGCAGCAATGTACATGAGCCCCCAGGCAATTGCATTAGCCGTCGTATCCTCTCCTGCGACCAGAAGCGTCAGGACGTTCGCTGAGACCTGTTCGTCGGTAACCGTTGAATCGGGCTCGTTGCGCGCGGCAAGCATCGCTTCGAGCAAGTTGTGCGGTGGCGCATCAGGCGATTGGCGCATGCGCTCACGCGCTCGTTCAATCATTCTCTGAATGTAGCTGTGTACCTCCACCATTGCCCGCGCGAGTCGCCGGTCCTGGGGAAGCAAAACGTAGTGCCAGTAAGGAAAGAGGGCAGTGACACGCCTCATCAGCGCCGGTGGTATGAGGGTAAGCTGTTCCTGGATTACACCCTGTTCCTGTTCGAGCGTATGCGGGTCCTCACCGAAGGCGAGCGTACTCGTCACGTCAACGGTGTAGCGCTTGAGTTCTTCTGTCATTTCGAGCGTTCTATGCTCCTTTGCCGCCTCTTGCAGGCGAACGAGAAGACGCTCGGTAATGGCCACCAGAGTCGGATAAAAGGCCTTAATGTTGGAAAAGGACAGCGCGCGCATGACGAGCCGACGCTGCGGTTCCCAAGCCGTGCCTTCGGCAGAGAATAGTCCGTTTCCGCCAAGCTCCGCCATAACGGATTCCATTGGCGCAAAACGTCGATACAGGTGTGGACGCTCGCGCATGACAGTCTGGAACAGTTCCGCCTGCGTCCACACTGTGATCGGAATCGTGCCGAGCTGAACCCTGAATGGCGAACCAAATCGCTTCGCCCATTGCTCCAAAGTCAGGTGAAGTCTCGACGGTGCCATCTGAAACAGATTTCCCAGGAGGGGCAAACCTTGCGGGCATGGTAGATCTGCGACAGTGCGCAAAACCGCGTTGGCGTCGAGTTGAAGGTCCGCCATACTCTCCTCCCCTTCACATGCCATAACGCGAGGACAATGGGCGTGAAGAACGCTCTTGTAGAGGATAGGTTATTGCTTGCAAATCAAAGTCGTTAATCGCAAATGCAACCGCTGAAATATTCGTCGTTGGCCGCGTGGCACTAAGTTTGGGCGCGTACGTCTGGTAAATGCTTGCATAGATGCTGCTGCCGGCACTGGTCCTCCGCTTGACTCAGATGGGCTGCCATTCCCTTGCGCGAGCGACCGCTCCAGCCGAACATTGATTCACTCTGCCATTAGCGATACCCTTAATTCGTTCGTGATCGTCGAATGCTAGTCAACCCGGAGACAACCGTTTCATGAAGCGAGCGTGGGCTTTCTCCTGCATCCTCGCCTTGAGCGCGATCCTCGGCGGATGCGGCAAGGGCGGATCGCAAAATGCTACTCAGGAATCGGGCGCATCCGCGAGTCAGGCGCAGCTTGGGCGGGCCGCGAGCGACACTCCCGCCGCATCGGGCGCGCAGGCGCGGAGCGCGCCGGCCGTCGTCACTAAGGCGCAGTTGCCGGGGGAAGCAGCCGAAACGCTGCGTCTGATCAAAGCGGGCGGCCCTTTCCCTTTTGGCGAGGACGGTGTCTTGTTCCGCAACAGCGCGGCATTGCTGCCGCAGCATCCGCGCGGCTATTACCACGCATACACAGTTCGCACGCCTGGCTCGGCGGATCGCGGGCAGCGCCGTATCGTATGTGGTGGACCGCGCAGGCAGACCGGCGACTGCTATTACACTGACGATTACTACGCCAGTTTCAAACGCATTGCAGAATAAACAGACCCGGGTACATCGCGCCATCAGTCTCGTGAAGCAATGGAGGAGGGTGCGGGAAAGAGCCCGCGCATCGACAGCCATGCCACGTGAACTCAGCGCAGACTTCTAACCTGGCTCGGCGTGACATCTCAGGCAAATCGATTGCCGAAATGGGTTCTCGTGTAGTTGACGACAGCAGCGACCTGATCGTCATCCATCGCATCGCCAAAGGGTGGCATCGCCTTTCGGCCGTGCAGTACGTTGACGATGACGTAGGGTGCTGCTTCAACTGCCGGGTTGTCAGCGAGCGCCGGGTAGTGACCCGCGCCCTGTGCGCCTTTTCCATCCGGCATATGGCATCCCGCGCAGGTCGCGTTGTAGAGCGCTTCGCCGCTTTTTTCGGTGAAGCGGTAGCCCGGCGAAATCGTGAAGGCGTGTGGTGCCTCCTGTGCCAGGTCCTGAGCCGACGACACCGTCGCGGCTCCCATCAGCCAGGCCATCAGCATCACACTCAAGATCAGCGGCGGCCTATCCATTGGCGATTCTCCGATGCAACCGGGTGATCGCATCCAGCGACGACAGCACGGCGCCTTCCTGCCATGCCGGGATATGGGAAGCGTGCTCTCCGGCAAGGACGATCCGTCCGTCGATCTGACAGAGATCCGCGTAATGCGCGTCTCTCAACGCATCCGTCCATGCGGCGAAGCAGCCATTCGTGAACGGCGATCGGCTCCAGCTCATCGCGAAGCCGTTCTGGTACTCGCGCGCGTACTGCGGATGAATCTGGCTGCCCTGGCTCAATGCCACCGCGATCCGTTCCGCAGGGGACAGTGCACCCATCTCATAGCTGGCGGGCCCCCACATGTAGGCGCCGAGCAGCACCGCCGGACCGGTCGATCCGTAACCTGTTGCCGGATAGCCGATCGTCGAGATCGGCAGGTCAGTATGCGTGATGCCGCCGTAGATCTGCTCGTCTTCTTAAATGGCACTTTGGTAGTCCAGCTCGTTTCCAGACGAGAGCCATTGCCACAAACGCGATGCAAGCAAAGGGTCGCGCGGGAGCAGATTCGACGGTACCGCCTCGGGCATCAGCCCACCGCCATCCGCGGTCGCGAATCCGCGGCGTTCACTGCTTCGCCGGCCCGCCTGGTAGCTCCCATCCCGACCGAGCGCACCCCATTGGCGCAGGGATTCGAGTAGCAGATGCGCATCTTCGACTGACAACGCATCATCGAGCGCGTCCTTGCGGATTGCTTTGGAAAGCAGTTCGGCGACATAGCCTTGATAGTCGGTCTGCACTGCCCGGAATCGTTGCGGCGTGCCATCGAAAGCCTCCGTCGAATGCAGGTAGGCGTTGTAATTGACTAGGATGAACGGCTCGAGCGGCACCTTCAGGCGTTTTGCATAGTCGAGTACGCCCTGGTGGTGATACGGAATGCGCCACGGCCCTGGGTTCAGATAAAGCTCGTCAGCGAAATCGCAGTACTGGGTGGCACCGCCGAGTTCTCTATAACGATCACCGCCCCTGACAGTCCAGGCCCGACCACCCGCGCGGTCGTTGTACTTGAGCACCTGCACGTGGTAGCCCGTGTTTCTCAACTCAAAGGCCGCGACGAGGCCAGCCATGCCCGCGCCGAGCACGAGAATTCGCGTTCCTTTGGGCGCGCCATCGAGTCTGATCGGTCCGGCGTAGGTCGAGGTAGCGGCGAACCCCAACGTGCCCATGCCTTGCATCATGGCGGCCGCGCCGAGGTTCTTGCCGATTAGCGTCAGCAGGTGCCGTCGGCTCATCGCATTGGTGGTCATTCTCGACATAAGGACGTGGTGCCCCGGCTGGAGAGAAACTATTGATGTTCCGCGCGGATTCTGCTGCGATGAACAGCAGCATAACCGCAGGCGACACCAATCAGTACACCAAACGGAGAGTACTCGATACGCGCATCACTATTCCGGTCGGCACGACCAAGCCGCTCCAGCGGCTGGGGGAGTTTTCACCGGGGTAGTGCGAAGTGGCGGTCGCCATTCAAATTCTCTCCTGGTGGCTCGGCTCTGCAGAGTTCGTTTAATCCCGCTAAAGTATGCGTCATCTCATTGCCGGATTGCTGATCCGGTGTGCAGAGCGAGTCTGCATGGGACCGGATTTAGTGCTTTGCATGTCGACACAGGGGAATGCACTTGAGAAGTCATTCACGTACCTTGAGATTTGCTTGCAAAAAGGCTACACCCTCTCGATCGCACCGCGCGATGAAGGGCGGCGTGGCGCTCGTCCTCGTCGCGTCCCTTGCGGCGTGCATGGTCGGCCCGGACTATCGCAAGCCTGAGGTCCAGGTGCCGGAAGGGTTCAAGGAAGGCGTCGACTGGCAGCGCGCCGAGGCGAATCCGCAGGCGGCGATCTCAAGCACCTGGTGGCACATGTATGGCGACGAGACGCTCAACGGTCTCGTCGAGCAGGCGTTGAAGGCAAATCAGTCGATCGCGGCGGCTGAAGCCGCCTATCGCGTCGCGCTCGCGACCGTGGAGACCAACCAGGCAGGCCTGTTCCCAGTCGTCACGGCGGGCCTCGCTGGTGCGCGTTCCGGCGGCAACGTCCAAGGGCTCTCGGCGAGTTCCGGCTCGTCGGCCTCGGCGGGCAACGCCGTGGCTGCTACCGGGACCGTCAGTTGGGAGCTGGACCTGTGGGGACAGATACGGCGCGAGATCGAGGAAGCGAAAGCAAACGCCGAGGCGTCGGATGCGCAGCTTGCTGGTGAGCGCATTTCGATCGCGGCCAGTGTCGCGACCGACTACTTCCAGCTACGCCAGGCCGACTACGACATTCGCGCGCTGAAGGAGCAGCAGGACATCGACAGCCGCATTCTCGTGATGACGCAGACCGGGTTCAAAGAAGGCGCAGCGTCGGGCGACGACGTGCTCAACGCGCAGGAGAACCTGCAAACGGTGATCGCCGATTTGCAGATAACCGAAACGACCCGCGAGCAGGACGAGCACGCGATTGCCGTGCTGACCGGCACGCCGCCCGAGTCATTCAGCATCGCCCCCGATCCTGACTACCCCTTCCTTGAGCCTGACGTGCCGCCCGCGCTCCCTTCGCAACTGCTCGAGCGGCGCTACGACGTGGTGAGCGCCGAGCGCACGGCGGCGGCGGCCAACGCGACCATCGGCGTCGCCGAAGCCGCGTACTTTCCGACCCTCACGCTCTCGGCCGAGGGCGGTTTTGCGCACAACACGTTCGCGCATCTCTTCACGGTGCCGAGCCGCTTCTGGACGCTAGGCCCCGATCTTGCCGCCACGATTTTCGATGGCGGCGAACGCACGGCCGCGGTTCACAAGGCGCGCGCGACCTACGACGAGGACGTCGCGAACTACCGTAATACCGTGCTGACGGCATTCCAGAGCGTGGAGGACAGCCTGTCATCGATGAATCACCTGCGGGCGCAGGAAAGCGCGTTCGCGCAGGTGCTCGACAGCAGCAGCCGGCTGTTCGCGAGCCAACAGGCGCAGTTCAATGCCGGCGCGTCCAGCCAGCAAAACGTGCTGACGCAGCGCCTCACCCTGGTCCAGGCGCAGCAGAACCTGCGCGATACGCAGGCTCTGCTCGCCGAGAGCAACGTGTTACTCGTCAAGAACCTTGGCGGCGGCTGGCAGCGTGATGACGCCAAGGTCGCTTCGGTGCCGGCCGCCGCTTCTTCGCCCGCTTCCGAAACTGCTGTACGACCTGCGTCGGCGCAGTCTGCCGATTGACTCACATGCTGTTCCATAACGGTCTGGGATCCCGCGCAGCACGCGTGTGCCGGCCTTAAGCAAGAACGGAGTTCTCATGAAGTCACGTCCTCAGCGCGGCGTGCTGTCGTATCTGTGTCTGATCGTACTCGCCGCCTGCTCGAAACACGCGCCGCCGCCGCCGCCGCCGCAAGTCGCCGTGGTGAAGGCGCAATCGCAGACGGTGCCGCTCGAGCGTCAGTTTGTCGGCCGGCTTTCGCCTTACTACAGCGCCAATGTGACGGCGCGCGTGTCCGGCGTGCTGCTGCGGCGCACCTACATGGAAGGCTCGCAGATTCGCGCGGGGCAACTGCTGTTCGAAATCGATCCGGTCTTTTACCGCGCGCAGCTGAATAACGACCTCGCGCTACTGGCCGAGGATCAGGCCACCTACGTCAACGACCACATCACCGCCGTGCGCAACCGCAAACTGCTGCCGGTCGGTTCGGTCTCGCAGCAGACCGTCGACAATTCCGATGCCGCCGAACGCAGCGCCGCGGCCAAGGTCAAGGCCGACGAGGCAACCGTCGAAAGCGCACGGGTTTCGCTCAACTACACGCGCGTGACGGCGCCGATCAACGGTATCGCCGGACAGCAACAGGTGACGGCGGGCGCGGTGGTCGGCACCAGCACGTCCGACACGGGTGGCAGCGGCACGCTGCTGACGACGATCCAGCAGATCGATCCGATGTACGTGAACTTCACGATCAGTTCGGCCGATCTGGCGACGCTGCAGCAGTCCCAGAGCAACGGCTCGATAGAACTGCAGCAACAGAACCAGACCACGGTGCGGATCGCGCTGCCCAATCGTACATCGTACGGCACGGCGGGCACCCTCGATTTCTCCGACGTGACGGTGAATGCCGCGACCGGCTCGATCAATATGCGTGCGCTCGTCGCGAACCCGCAGCGGCGTCTGCTGCCGGGCATGTATGTGACGCTGACCGTCAATTTCGGCCAGCAGAACAATGTGTTCCTGATTCCACAGCAGGCTGTGCAGCGCGACACGGTCGGTGCATACGTGTTTGTGGTCGGCGCGGACGGCAAGGTGACGCGCAAGGACGTCGAGGCGACCAATAGCCTTGGCAACAACTGGGTCGTCACGCATGGGCTGGCAGACGGTGACCAGATCATCGCGACAGGTGTACAGATGGTGCGGGAAGGTGCGCCGGTGAAGACCGTCGCGTGGCAGGCGCCTACGGCAGCATCGGGCGCGGCTGCGGATTCGGCTGCGACCACGACACCTGCTGTGTCAAGCCCGGCGTCGTCGTCGGGTCCCGCAGCGGCGCAGGCTTCCGCAGCATCACCGGCTTCGGCCGGCATGGCGCAGTAGGAGACCGCTCATGCCGAGTTTTTTCATTAATCGCCCCGTCTTCGCCTGGGTCATCGCGATCCTGATCTCGCTGTTCGGCATCATCTCGGTGCACGGCATGGGGATCGATTCGTACCCGGAGATCGCACCACCGGAAGTGACCGTCACCGCGCAGTATCCGGGCGCGAGCGCCCAGACGATGGAATCGACGGTGACCCAGGTGATCGAGCAGCAACTCACCGGCATCGACAATCTGCTGTATTTCAGTTCGAACTCCAGTTCGAATGGCCAGACGCAGATCATCCTCACGTTCGCGACCGGCACCAACCCGGACATCGCCCAGGTGCAGGTGCAGAACAAGGTCACGCTCGCCCAGCCTCTGCTGCCTTCGCAGGTCACTCAGCAAGGGGTGGTGGTGGCGAAGGCAAGCCCGGACATCCTGATGTTCGTCGCGCTGCAGTCGGACAATCCCGCGATCGATGCTGGGCGGCTCTCAGATATTCTCGCCTCGCAGATCCAGCCTAACATTGGCCGTGTGAACGGGGTCGGCAATACCACGCTGCTTGGCTCGGAGTACGCGGTGCGCATCTGGCTCGACCCCGACAAGCTGCAGAGCTACGGACTATCGACGACCCAGGTGCTCAATGCCGTGAGCTCGCAGAATGCGCAGTTCGCAGCGGGCTCTCTCGGCGCGGATCCGGCCGTGAGAGGACAAGTGTTTACGGCGAACGTGACGGGCGACAGCCTGTTTTCGTCGCTCAAGCAGTTCCAGGACATCATTATCGTCGCGAACAGCAACGGCACCACGGTCAAGCTCTCCGACGTGGCGCGTATTTCGTTCGGCTCGCAGACGTATGGCTTTGCGCCGGTCTACAACGGCAAAGCGGCTGGGGGGATGGCGATCTTCCTGCTGCCGGGTGCAAATGCGCTCGCGGTCGCAAAGGCGGTAAAAGCCGAGATGGCGACGCTGGCGCGGGATTTGCCGGAAGGCGTCACGTGGAGCGTGCCCTACGACACCACGCCGTTTATCACCGCGTCGATCGTCGACGTGATCCGCACGCTCATCGAGGCGATCGTGCTGGTGTTTTTCGTGATGCTGATCTTCCTGCAGAATCTGCGGGCCACGATCATCCCGACGCTCGTGATTCCGGTGGCGCTGCTCGGGACTTTCATCGGCCTGTCGGCGCTGCACTACACGCTCAACCAGTTGACGCTGTTCGGCATGGTGCTGGCGATCGGCATTGTGGTTGACGACGCGATCGTCGTGATCGAAAACGTCGAACGCATCATGAGCGAGGAGCATCTGGAGCCACGGGCGGCGACCCGCAAGGCCATGGGCCAGATCACCGGCGCCATTGTTGCGATCACGGTGGTGCTCTCCGCCGTGTTCATCCCCTCCGCGCTGCAGCCGGGCGCGACCGGCATCATCTACGCACAGTTCGCGCTGACGATCGCGGTGTCGATGGGGTTCTCCGCGTTCCTCGCGCTGTCGTTCACGCCTTCGCTGTGCGCGGCGATCCTGAGGCCAGAACACGCGGAGAACAAGAGCGCGGTCTACCGCTGGTTCAACCGCAGTTTCGACTGGACCTCGAAAAAGTATCTCGGCCATGCCGGCAGCGCCGTGCACCATGCGCCACGCTGGATGATCGTGTTTGTGCTCGTCGTCGTACTAACCGGTTTCCTGTATACGAAACTGCCGACCAGCTTCGTGCCCGACGAGGACCAGGGCTTCGTGCTCGCACTCATCAATCTGCCGCCCGGCTCGACGCTGCAGCGCACCGATCACGTGATGGCCGAGGTACGCGACAAGCTGGAACACAGTGCGGTCGGCAAGGAAATCGTGGGCATTTTCCAGCCAGAAGGCTTCAGCTTTGTCGGCACGAGCGAAAACGTCGGCATGTCGTTCATCAAGCTGGCGGACTGGAACAAACGCCATGACACCGCGATGAAGCTGATTCCGCAGATCAACCAGATCCTTCATACCATTCCCGACGCGCAGATCTTCGCGGTGAATCTGCCGACCATCCGCGGTCTCAGCCAGTTCGGCGGTATCGATATGTATCTGCAGGCGCGTGCCGGCCAATCGCGCGCGGAGCTTGGCCAGGCCACGGCCACGCTGCTTGGGAACGCGTCGAAGAACCCTGTGCTATTCGGGATCCGGCCGAACTCGCTGCCGAGCGCGCCGCAACTGGACGTCGCGGTGGACCGGACTCAGGCCGAAGCGATGGGCCTGTCGCTGACCGATGTCTACGACACGCTCGAGATGGAGCTCGCGCCGTTCTACGTCAACCAGTTCACTTACGGCGGGCGCGTGAAGCGTGTCTATATCCAGGCGGACGCGCCGTACCGGATGGGGCTCGATGCGCTCCAGCACCTGTATACGCCGAGCCTGTTCACAACCGGTAGCAGCACGAGTACCGCCGCGAGCCAGTTGTCAGCGAATAGTGCGACCGCATCGAACGGCTTCGCGACGCCCGTCGATCCGTCGCCCGCGAATCCGTCGATCAGCCCTTACAACATGGTGCCGCTCTCTAGTGTGGTGAATGCCCGATGGAGCTTCGGGCCGACCGTGCTACCGCGCTACAACGGCTACTCGGCGATCGAGGTTGTCGGCAACTCGGCCGCGGGCTATTCGACCGGTCAGGCGATCGATGTGCTGCAGAACATCGTGGACCACCAGTTGCCGGTGGGTTTCGCGGCGGATTGGACCGGGCAGTCGTTCCAGGAATTGCTGTCGGGATCGTCGGCGGTGACGCTGCTGATGCTGTCGATCCTGGTGGTGTTCCTGTGTCTCGCCGCGCTGTATGAAAGCTGGTCGATTCCGGCTGCGGTGCTGCTGGTCGTGCCGCTCGGCATGCTCGGCATGCTGGCATTCTGCCTGTCGTTCGGTGTGCCGAACGACATCTACTTCAAGATCGGCCTCGTGACCGTGATCGGTCTCGCGGCGAAAAACGCGATCCTGATTGTCGAGTTCGCAGTGGAGGGTCAGCAACGTGGCATGACGCTGCGCGACGCCGTCCTGACCGCAGCCCGGCTGCGACTGCGTCCGATCCTGATGACATCAATGGCCTTTATTCTCGGCGTGTTCCCGCTCGTTGTCTCATCGGGTGCCGGCGCCGCTTCGCGTCATGAAATTGGCACAGGCGTGATCGGCGGCATGCTGTTTGCCACGTTCTTCGGTTTGCTGCTGATTCCGGTGTTCTATGTGGTCGTCCGGCGGCTGTTGGGCGACGAGCTCGACGACGTGTCGCACAAAATGCGCCATCGCGACGGTGAAGACGGGGGCGCCCATGGCGAGCAAGACGGTGGCACACCGGGAGGTGATGGCGGTCATGACGGCGGTGGGACGGGTGGCGGGGGCGCTAGTTCTGCGGGAGAGGGCACGCCTGCCTAGCGAACAACCGGCGCGCGCCGGATACGGCGCGCTTCAGTCAGCCATGCAGCGGCGCAGCGACAGATGAAAAGAACACGGCAACAGGCGCAGGACACGCGCAACCAGATTCTCGACGCGGCCGAGTGGGTCTTCGCCGAGCATGGCGTCGCCCATACTTCGCTGGAGGACGTCGCGGTGCGGGCGGGGTTCACGCGCGGCGCGATTTACGGACACTTTCGCAACAAGGGCGAGCTGTTCGTCGCCATGACGAACCGCGTCATGTTGCCGATGGAGATGCTGGTCTCGGCATCGGTCGATGCCGGCGAGCCAGATCCGCTTGGCAGGTTACGGAAATTGCTGGTGTTCTGCCTTGGCAAGGCCGTGGTAGAGCCACATAGCCGCCGTGTTTTCGAAGTGCTGTTCACGAAGTGTGAGCACACACGCGACACGGATCTGGTGTTCGATCGACAGCGCAACGCGGCCCGCAACGGAAGAAAGCAGCTTGAGCTTGCTTTGCGAAACGCGATCGCAAAAGAGCAATTGCCGTCCGACCTGGATACAGTGCGCGCGTCGGGCGTCGTGCACGTGTTTCTCGACGGGGTGTTGCGAGACTGGCTACTGGAACAGGATTCGATCGTATTGCCGCGCGATGCTGAGTATCTGGCGGATGTCTGCATCGGCATGCTGCGGCATTCGCCTTCGCTGCGGCGGGGAGGTGAGGATGTGCATTCGCTCAGTTAAGGGACGATCGGTCTCCGATCTTCTTCGACGCGTCATCGGCCTTATGGAAAGCTTCGCATAAGGCCGATCAACCGTCTGTCACTTCGCATCTGTGAACGACAGGTCATCGGCCCCAGTCGTCATTAAAGTATCCAGGCTGGTGTGTCGGTTATCGGCTACTGATCGATCGTTCGCCACTAAGGAACTGCAACGGCAGAACGGCGTTGCATCCATGCATGCGGAGCGTCAGTATGGACGTTCTCCATCTGCGAGTACAGGAGGATGTATGCGGATCCTGGTGGTCGTCGCGCATGCGTTTCGCAGGTGCGTGGAAGAAGACGTCACCGGGCCTGTCGTATCGGCAACTCACTGACGCGCACCATGACAGATTGCCTCTTTGCCGCGCCCGATCTCATCGCGGATGCTCAAGCCCGATTCGACGCGCTGACGAATTACGAGGCGACGGTCCGGTCGACACCGTACGCAGGCGTTCCGGTCGAAGTCCGCTATTGCTACTGCAAGCCGGGATTCATCCGGATGGACTTCATCCGCCCGCATGCCGGCGCCGTCCTCACCTACAGTCCGGAGACGGACAGGGTGACGCTCTGGCCATTCGGCTTTCATACGTTCCCGCGGCTTGCGCTCGCACCCGACAATCCGTTGATTCAAGGCCCGAACGCTCACCGCATCGATCACTCTGATATCGGCGCGCTGCTGGGGAATGTCCGTGAACTTCAGCGCCATGGCAAGACCCAAATCGTGGGCCACGAGGCGGTTGGCTCGCGCCACGCCGTACATCTTGTCATCTCGGGCGCGCCGGAGCACGACGCGGCCGGCGATGGCTGCTATCAACTGTGGCTCGACGTGATGACCGGTCTGCCGATCAAGGTGATCCGCGCAAACGGGCGCGGCGAAATGATCGAAACAGTGCTAATGGAAGACCTTCGCGTCGATTTGCCTGAAATCGAGCCGTTTCTATAGCCCTTCCGCATGCTTGCATTCCGGCGATGCGCCCCACCACTGTGAACCGCGCGGCGGAAGTCATTGCAGCGGACGACGCCGATTACGGTGTTGCTGGGCGAGCAGAACGTCACCTTTGCGTTGCCGCATGCTGACCGGGTGTACGTACTGGAGCATGGCCGGATCGTGTGGGAGGGCGATCCGTCGAGCTTTGAGCGGGAGATGGGACGCGGCTACCTGGAAACTGTGCGGTGTTCTGCTTGAACGCGTTGCACGGGAAGCTGTTGAAGACGCCACCGAGCATCGTCGAAAGCCCGTCGGCGCGAAACGCGTTGCCAAGCGTGGTCTGCGACGATGGGCGCCCGATGATCGTGCCGATCGCGAGTACGTTGCCGGTCGTCTCCGCCATGATGACGGGCATCGCGAGCGATATCACGAGAATTGGCGTTACCGCGAAACATGGTGCGCCGAACGCGAATGGCGCGCTGACTGCCGTCAAAACGAAGCGTGCCGAACTCAGTGTGACGAAACGCACGTCGCATCGCCGAATGCTGCCGGAGCGGCCAGGCTGTCGCATACCTGATCCCTCGCCATCAGGCCCGGAAAGCCGCGGTCCGCAATCAGGGCATGGTCGTCTGCGATCGATCGTTTCGGGCGAGGACGACTATTACTCCAGGGAATAACTATGATTCCGCGCCCGCTGCTACCACGCACCTACCGTCGGGACTAAATTTGTCACGACCGGCTGCCAGTCGGGAAGCGCGCCCAGGCAGATTCGATATTTTCAGAATCGAATATGAATGTTTGGGCCGGGACAGAAATCACGGAACTGGAGGAAGTAATGGACACGAGAAATAAGGTATTGGTGGTGGGAGCGAGCGGACTCATAGGCGTAGCCGCGATTGATTCCTTTCTCTCCGCGGGCTGGGATGTCGTCGGTATTTCGAGGCGCAAGCCGGAACTGCCGAGTGGGCGAGACTTTGCGTTTATCCCGGTGGATTTGCGAGATGAGAGCGCCGCCCATGAGGCGCTGTCTGCGCTCACCGACATTACGCACGTAGCGTATGCGGCAATTTACGAGCATGCCGATGATCTGGTGAGCGGTTGGTCGAGCACAGACCAGATCGAAGTGAACAATGCGATGCTGCGCAATGTGATCGAGCCCCTCATTTCAGGGAAATCGGCGCTCAAGCATGTGTCTATCCTGCAGGGAACGAAGGCATACGGCGTGCACCTTCATCCTATTGCTATCCCGGCACGGGAGAGCGACCCCCGCGAAAATCACGCGAACTTCTTCTTCGATCAGCAGGACTACGTTCGCGACACGGCTGCGAAGCACGGTTTCACTTACACCGTGCTGCGCCCTCAACTCGTCACCGGGAAGACGCCCGGGGCGCTCAACGTACTCCCGGCCATCGGTGTGTATGCGGCTATCCGCCGCGAGAAGGGCGAGGCATTCAGTTTTCCCGGCGGCCCGTCGTTCGTCTGGGAAATGGCAGACGCCGATCTCGTCGGCGAGGTGATGGTGTGGGCGGCGCAATCTCCGCAAGCGGCGAACGAGATCTTCAACGTCACCAACGGCGATGTCTTCGAATGGCGAAGTGTGTGGCCCGCGATGGCGAAGACGCTAGGCGTGAAAGTTGGAGGCGATGAGCCTACCAGGGTGGCGCAGTACATTCGCGACAACGCCGACGTCTGGGCGAAGATCGTCGAGAAGTACGACCTTGCGAGTGGTGATCTTCGTGCGTTTGTCGGACAGGGCGATCAACATGCCGACTTTGCGTTCGCATATGGAGCGCCTGCGGGCCCCGTCGCTTTTGTCAGCACCGTCAAGCTTCGTAAAGCCGGATTCAACGCTGCGGTCGACACTCAGGACCCATTCTGCGCAGCGCTTCAGTCTTTCATCGACCGGAAGCTTTTGCCGCCGACGCTGCAGTGAGGGCGCGCTGGCCAGGAGGAACACATCATGAACAGACTGCAGGACAAGACAGCCGTCATAACAGGCGGTAGCAGCGGCATCGGCCTCGCCACGGCAAAGCGATTCGCGGAAGAGGGCGCTCACGTGTTTATTTTTGGGAGGCGGCAATCGGAACTGAATAAAGCCGTTGACCATATAGGCAAAAACGTCACGGCGGTACAGGGCGACGTCACAAGGATGGAAGACCTCGATCGGCTGTATTCCAAGGTCAAGGCCGAACGGGGATCTGTCGATGTACTTTTCGCCAATTCCGGCTTCGTGGAGCACCAGGCAATCGGGGAGATTTCGCCCGAGCATTACGACAAGACTTTCGACGTCAATGTCCGCGGCGTAATTTTCACCGTGCAGAAGGCTCTGCCTATCCTTCGGGACAACGCCAGCATTATCCTCACGGGCTCAGTCGCTACCATCAAGGGGCTTCCTGCGCACGACACCTATAGTGCGACGAAGGCGGCGGTCCGGTCCCTGGCGCGTACGTGGACAATGGAGCTCAAAGGGCGTGGCATTCGTGTCAACGTGATCAGCCCAGGGGCGATCGACACACCGATCATCGACAGCCAGGCGTCGACGCCCGAGGACGCGGAAAAGATTCGCCAGAACTTCGCTGCCGCCACGCCGCTGGGACGTATCGGACGACCGGAGGAAATTGCATCTGCGGCGCTGTTCCTCGCATCCGACGACAGCAGCTATGTGGCAGGCGTGGAGCTGTTTGTCGATGGTGGCTTGGCGCAGGTCTAGACCCTGCCACGCCGCGATGTCGCAGCCTCGCGACAGATAAATGCCTTGGCGCACCTCCGCGGAACATCACCGCGCGAGGTGCGCGCTTCGCGCTTACCGGTGCCTACGTTCAGCGTCAGCTGTACGCCTGCGATGTTTTGCGCCATCTCTCCAACTCGCGGGCCACGTTGTACCGTGTCCCGCACATCGATCGCCGGAGTATGGCGGGCGCTGCACACATTGGTAGCCATACGCGAAGGACTGACTACAATGTATAGGTGCAAGCGAAACTGCAAAGGTGGTCTGTTCAGGCATAACGGTCAGTAGAGTGACGTTTCAATTCCTTCATCGGAGGCATGCCCATGACTTGCCTGAGCGAAAGGATTGTCGGCGCAATATTTTTTCTACTGAGCGGATATGCGTTCGCGAGCGGCCTCGTCACCGATTCGCCCGAAGAGACGACAGTTGCGAATATCGCGCCTCTGCCCGAGACGGTCGTTCCGCCCATTCCGGAGCCGCAACGCTACTTGCCCCGCTATGAAATGGAATATCAGTCGGATCAGGGAAAGCCGTTCTACGCGCAATTCGAGAACTTCTATAGCACACAGGTGACCCACGACTTCCAATTCGGCGCCGGGAACGCCACACCAACGCCTGAGGCGGTACCGCAGCAGGCATCGGATTATCTCCATCTGGGTCCGTCGACGGCGCTGCAACTCACACTGGTTCAGTTGCCAAACGCGACTTTAACGCTCGGTGCGCAACCACAGCGAAGACTGTCGTTGATCGTCGACGACTGGATCTTTTCTGGAACAGCGCGTGTCGCGGTTCTCCATTCACATGATACGGGCGCGACGCTTTCTGTCAGACACGGCTTTTAATCCGAGGTGTGTGGGACGGGCAACGCTCGGACCGACCCAAACTGAGACGTTCAATTATTCGAAGTACCGCAGTTTCATATCGGCGACGTCCATCTGACCATGCGAACATGAACCTGCCGACTATTTTTTCGAAACCTTCATCTGCCAGCTCGGCTCACCGTTCGTTGTCGCCAGCGTGTACGAATCCTCGCCCGACCGGGCGACGGTACGGCACCAGTCGGTGACTGACTTCGGCCATTGAATGTGAACACAGTACCGACCGTCATCGGAGATTTTCCAGGTTCCGTGGCCGAGCGCCGAAAAGTGTTTCGAACCGGATCCAACGCCATTTTGCCAATTCGCAACGAGTGTTCCGTCCTGCGCGTTCGTCCATCGATTGTTGTCTCCATTCGCAAACTTGATGTTGACGTCCGAATTCGGAAGTATCTGTTGCAGCTCGTCCCGCGACAAAGGTTGCCCATCGTCTGCGACGGCAATGACAGTCGACAGAGACAGGGCAGCGGCAACGATTAACATTGAGGAGCGTTTCATAGTGTCTCCACACGGCGCAACGCGCCGGAATCGATGGTCGTCAATCGATTGACGGGCCACACCTGAGCCCTCGTGATTCATATCCCGGTGTAGGCATCGCCCCACAGGGAAAACTCATTCACAAGGTGCTCGGCGTGAGAGACGACACTGTCGACGGATGCGTTCGTAGTCTTAATTTTTTCGGAATTGAGGGCGCCACTATCCCTCGAACGAAGCATTTTGGAACTTACCACAACACATTTCGCAAACACGAATAGCACGGCATCGGGTAATCAATGCCGAGCCGCGGTTCGTCAAAAGTTGTGCATGCAGTTCTTCGTTTTGCGAGTGATTGAAAAAACTGCGTTCCTCTATCGAAGTTGTAGCGGGGCGTTTCCAGAACTTCAAGAGTAAACCAGCGTTTGAAGGGGGCAGTCGTTTACCAAGAGCCACTTTCCAATCACTGATTGGTGCACCGCTCAGCATCCGAGGCTTCATCACCTTGTACGAAGCGTGAGGAAGCGTCGTCGTCGCCTTGCGCCAGTTTCTCCACCCCAGCTTCGCGCAAAAAATGCGTGATCGTTTCCTCGATCACCGACCTGGCGAGCCCCTGCACGATGAAGACGAGCCGAGTCGTGTGATCGTCGTCAGGCCACGCTTCAAGTCGCAACGGTTCATGCAGCAACTGCTGCACGCCATGGAACACCACAGGCCGCGATTCGCCGATGAAATTGCCGATCCCCTTAACCCGCAGGATGCGTTCGCCGTGATAGCCGAGCAGTACGGTCAGCGCGGTCTCGAATGCCTGCATCGGCAATGGCTGCGAGTATGTCAGGCAGAAGCTGTCGATGTCCGGATGGGCCACGCGTGACGCCGTCGCGCCACGCATCAGCGACTTGCGGGGCGAAGGCTCGGCGCGCAACCAGGGCCGCAAGGCACGCGGTGTCAGGATGTCGAGCAATTGTTGTGCGTCAATCTCGCCGTTGCGCACCGGAATGCGCGTCGCACCCGGATTCAGCGCCTCAAGCGCGGCCTCGAGGTCGGCAAGCGCGGGCGCATCGACTAGCTCAGCCTTTGTCAGCAACAGCCGGTCCGCGACCGCCACCTGCTGACGCGATTCCTCGTGTCGGGCAAGTTGCGCGGCGCCGTGTTTCGCATCGACGGTCGTCACGATGCCATCGAGTTGCAAACGACCATCAAGCGCTGGGTCGCCCAGCAGCAGCGAGATTACCGGACCGGGGCGCGCGAGCCCCGTGGTCTCGATCAAAATCCGCTCGAACGGGGGAATCTCGCCGCGCGTGCGACGCTCTAGCAGATCGGCCACGGTCGCAGCCAGTTCGTCGCGCACGCCGCAACACAGGCAGCCGTTTTCCAGCATCGCGATGGTGTCGTCGCGCGAGGTGCTGATGAACAGATGATCGAGACCGATCGCGCCCAGTTCGTTGATCACCACCGCACAACGGCCCAGCGCCGGTTGTGGCAGCAGGCGATTAAGCAACGTGGTCTTGCCCGAACCGAGAAAACCAGTCAGCAACGTTAGGGGAATCGCAGCGGATTGCACGGTGGTTTTTCCTGACACTCAGATTACCTGCAGGTCTTTTCCGACGATGACCTGTCCGTCGAAATGCTTGCGCGCATCGGCGGCCCACATCTCGTCGGTAATCGCGGGATCGCCGCCCGGCACGAAATGGCTCAGCACTAGCGTCTTGACGCCAGCCGCCGCGGCGATCTTGCCGACCTGTTCAGTGGTGGTGTGGCTCTTCACGAGGTGATCGAGCAGCGTTGGCGCGTTGTCGACGGTCTTCATCAGCTTCTGGAGCGCGGGCAGGTACATCACTTCGTGCACCAGCACGTCAGCGCCTTTCGCGAACTCGGCAAGCGCCGGGTAGTAGGTCGTGTCGCCGGAGAAGACGACGGTGCGGTCCTTGGTCTCGAAGCGGTAAGCGAACGCCGGCTTGATCGTGTAGTGGTCGACCAGTGTCGAGGTGACGCGCACGCGGTCGTCTTCCATCACGAGGCGCGGGCCGTCGAATTCATGGATGTTGATCAGTGGCCGGAACGGCGGGCGGCCTTCTTCGCGCATTCGCACGTCGAGGTCGATCGCGTTCATGTCGACAAAGTCGTCGATCATCTTTGTCATGCGCGGCGGTCCGTACAGATTGACGGGCGTATGCAGGCCGGTGGCCCAGGCGAGGAACACGAGGTTGCCGAGGTCGGCGTTGTGGTCCGAATGATGGTGGGTCAGGAAGATGTCACGAATGCCCGGCAGTTTGATGCCTGCTTTGGTCAATTGCAGCGCGACGCCGTTGCCGCAATCGATCACATAGGGCTGACCGTCGACCACCAGCACGTTCGCCGGTGCCGCGCGCAGGTCAGATGGCGTCGGGCCCCCCTTGGTGCCGAGCAGGATCAGTTGTGTGCCTTTTGCCGGGAGTCCAGCGGCGGGTGCAGGGGTTGCGGAGCTGGCCGGTGACTGCGCGTGAGCGTCCTGCATCCACGGCAGCGCTGCGGTGGTGCCTGCTGTAACGGCAATACGCATGAAATCACGACGGGAACGTCCGAACGGCTGATCACTCATGGCTCTGTGTCTCCTGACATTCTGGTTAGGGTGCGCGCGATTCTAGCGTCGGGATCGGGCAGCGTCGCCTAGACACTATCAGAGAACAGCGCTCGGACGAAGATCGTGAAATAGCTCATAGACGGGCATCCGTGGTTGATGGGCCCGGCATGGGCATTCTCGGTGGAGACGGGTGTCCATACGTTGCGCCTCATTGGCAGCGGTCTGTTTGACGCCTACCCCAAGCTGCAGGTGATTCTCGGCCATCTGGGCGAACTCGTGCAGAAGAACATCTGGCGTACCTCGCACTGGGCCTTGGCGAATGGCAAGAACCCGATGGGCGTCAAGGCGAAGCAGCCGTTCATGGACTATTTCCGGCAGAACTTCCATATGACGACGAGCGGCAATTTCCGCACGATTGCCATGCGCAATGCGATGGAGGAAATTGGCGGCGACCGAGTGCTGTTCTCGACCGACTATCCGTTCGAGACGATGGAAGAGGCGAGCGCCTGGTTCGATCGCGCGGAGATCGGCGACAACGACCGGCAGAAGATCGGCCGCGACAACGCGAAACGGTTGTTCAGGCTGCCCTGATTGATGATGTGCGTTACGACTACCCTTGTCCTTTGTCCTATTAGCGCTTATCCCTTCGGCCAAATCAAACATTTAGCCTACAACGTTGAAGGCAACCCACGTGGGCTGCTTTATAATTACCACGTCGTCGGGAAACACCCGGTGACCTGGTTTAGCAGCCAGTGACGCAAACCGCACACCCGCCCAGGCGGGCGTGCGTCTACCTCTGCACGTCTATATTTCAATGGGCGGGCCGTGGTGGGGAGCCGCAAGGCTCGCCGGTTTGTTTGTGTCCCGGTCTGCTAACCCGCTTCGTGCCCGCTCACCCCTTCCAAGCGAGTGTCGGGCGATCCGAGAAGTAACAGGGAGATCGCACCATGAGCAAGTCCACCAAAAATCAACCCGCTTCACGTCCGCCTGTCGACGCACTCCAGTATGAAAAGCTTGCCCTGTCGGCATTCGATTTATGCGACCGACACCTGGGTCAACTGGATACGTTGATCACACTTGCGTCCTCGATATGTAGGAATCCTTCCATCACGATTGAGGAAAGACGACGTCGTCAGACGCTTCTGGAATTGCTGGTGGACACCGCGGAGCAATATCAGCAGGAACTCGAATGCGACCGCGAGCTATACAAGGTGATTGCGCTCGATGCGAAGGGCGTTCCGCAAAGCCGCATCACGGCACGCCATGCAGCGAGCCTGCTTGCGGAAGAAGTATCGCAGCGAGCAGGAGAACCCGTAGCCACTGCTAACGCGCCGCAGCGCAAAAACCCGTCATCGGAAAGCGCCGCGGCGTTGAGAGCCGACGCGCTGCAGCAACCGGTTGCCGCGCCAAACTAGGCGATTGAGAAAAACCGGCGAGTGATGGGGCGGCGCGTCGGAATCCTTCGGAGATTCGTGCACTGAGACGGTTTTCGTCCGTCTCGGTGCGGCCGATACTGTTGAAAAAGTCGTAGCGCCTCGCCCTAACACCAGCATTGAACAATTCGACCTCTCAGATCGCCCCACAAACCGCTCGCGAGCATCGGTTAAGGGTAAAGCGACCCATGAAAACCTGGTTAGAACGACTGTCACCGACTTTTTCAACAGTATCGGCCAAGAGCGGCCATCCAACTTCTGCACCTGAATCGTCGACAATTTAACCCGCTGCATGTGCGTCTATGCTCATATCGCTACAGATGGAAAGCTCTCGTCGCACACGGGAGTGGTAAATTATCCTGCGTTGGACTCCAAACACGAAAAATTAACAATTGTCGGAGCAACGGGGATGAACCGGACATATGTACTGGTCGGAGTCGTATTGGCGTTCCTTGCCGGCGTCTGGACGGGGCATCATGGGGCGGCGGGACAGAAAACGGTGGCGACCCGCGAGCCGCAGTCGATGGCTGCCCTCCCGATCTGGAAAAATCCCCAATGCGTCCCTGCGAATAAGAAAGAATACGAGCGCTTTGAAATCGCTGCTTCGACTCTCGAACGTATTGCCCCGCATTCAGCTGACTGGCTATCCATCGGGGCCGAGCGCGCGCTCAGTCAAGACCTGTATCGCAGCACTCCCGGACAGTCAGTGGGTCCGAGGGTATGCAGCCCGCCAGAAATTTATGCTCGCGTTGCTTCTGCTTTTGCAGGGAATCCGATCAAGGGCAGATTTGATTTATACGAGATCGAACTTGCCTCGCATATGCAACTCCCGCCCGTTGAAGTTGTAGATGCCGTAGCACAAGTTGCTTTTGAGGCGCGGCCCGTGATTGACGACGATATTGCTGGGCAAGTCAACGGAGACATTCGGCCCATCGCTAGAACTGTATTGGCGGGCTTTGGCCGCCAATCCGCCAAGTACGCGAGCATGGCCTTTGACCAGGTGTCCAGCGAAAACTCGCTCGGAACTGGCGCAGCACAAGTGGCGGCCGCTGGAGGACACCCCGAGGCGCTATCCCGGATAGAGTCTCTTATGAATCAACTGCTCGCTTCGGTACCCGACGATAAGCCCATTCCTTTGACGACCCGCGACCGACTGTACGAGCTAGCGTGGGCAATCTCCGTTTCAGGCGATTCCGCAAAGGATCATGTGGACCCGCTCATTAGACTCATGGGAAAGCAGGTGCAAAGTGGCGCACCACCTTTCGGCCTACTGAGTCTCCACCCGAAAAGAATGTGCGCAGTGCTGTTCAAGATCTACGGTGAAGACACGCATGTGACAAGCAAGTTTCCGTACTGCACCGACGATTCCCCGTTGGAATCGTACCCTAGAGGGGCATTCGCGCTCGAATCGGTTAGCGGTCGGTGAGCCAAGGCAAACCGCGCAAGAGATAGACGAAGCAATGGCGCGAGTTCTAAAGCTGAAGAGAGATATCCTAACTTACGTCTCTGCTGCGTTCGCCAAAAGGCCTGATTGCGAACACTTGAAAAGCGAGACTTAAGAGCCAACCCCGGGTTCAGCCAGTCTACCTATGAAATGGCGATCAACGACGGCTTCATGATTCTTCGTTGAGCATCACGTCGCAGTCGAATCTTCACTGCGTTTCGACGAGAACAAAGCGGTTGCACACGACAGCTCGACTCGTGAGGGAAAGGGAGAAAAGAGACATGCGTCGCTGGATAGTCAGTTTGTTGAACTTCGCCCTGATGGTGGCCATTCCGATTGGTGGCTGGATCGGATATCTGGACTATGGGGAGAAGAGGCACTGGTTCGACCGCGGCACGATGGGGCATGGACTAACAAACGAACCTGCACGCTCGCGGATTGTTGGGGGAGTCTTGCTAGCGCTTGCTCTCGTGGGTTTGCATCTCGCCACACGACGCTGGTCATGGCCCGTAAAGTGCGTCTGCGCAATCTGTCTGGTGGGTTTTCTCTTTTGTACTTTTGTTTTTCTCGCTTTCGCCGAAATAATCGGTCATGGTCCTAGGATGCCGTAAATAGGCGGCAGTCGGGGCTGGTGAACGATTGGCAAGTGACATGCACTTCCGCTGCTACGTCTTGAGTCGAGCCGAAAGCAGGCATCCAGAAGTCGTTGCCGAGCGGCACAGTTGGGTCGACCACAGCCGACCGCATCGGACCAAGTTCGGCCAGTTATGGTCAATCGACACAGCAGCGTGGATCGTTGACACCCATTAGCGAGCCCGGTGTCAAGTGAGCGAACAATTAAATCAACATGGGGAAAAAGCGCATGTTGTCAGAGGCCACCATTCCATGTTGGACCCGCGGCCGCGTGTGGCCCACTTTGGCATACTTGGCGGCAGTCATCGCGAGCAGCTTGAGGCTGTACAAATCTAGTCACGCGTCGGGGCCTTGGATCATCGCATTGTTCGTGATACTTATCGGTGTTCCGATTTGCAGACTATCCCTGAAGAAGCAGTTTGTGTTTTCCCGCCAACCCAAGGCGGTACGACGCGAAGTCCGCTTTCTCGGAATACGGGTCAAAACTGAATCATTGGATCCTACTCCGTTCAGATGGGTTCGTTCGCGCATGGGTTCATTCGATCCACGAGACGCGATCATTGAACTGGGGATGGAGCATTCCTACGATGCGCTAACTCTTCAAACAATAAAATATGCGATGAAGGAAACGCCGGAAGTGACTGCGACTCGCGGGCAAATCGCGGATGTACTTGGCGTCATTGACCGCGGTCACGAACATTTGCCGCCACGGCGGACCACAGAACGACCTCGTTAGGGCAGACAACCCAATCTGCGTACGCAGAACGCACGGTTTGACAGCACGACGGGCTGCTTTCGGTCTGGCTGGGTGTCTCTGTTGGGGCGCGTTCTGCCGACCGCCAGCTCGCGAATTTCATGCTACTTATGCCACTTGCATGAGGCAGAGAGCGAGATTGTCGGCCACCCGTGGCATTCCACTCCACGCCCCACGGAGCCGAGTGACTATTTCTCGCGGCGGACGGGAGCTGTCCGGTCAGATTCTGGATCCGTGCTTTCGGCCATTCAACATCAGTGGTCCGATCGTTGACACTCGTCATTTTTATGGCACGGATAGCATACCCAACCTATGATCGATCAGGGAAACTGCCACAGCCCAGCGACAGCGGGCTGTGGCGCAAGACATTCATCGTCGGACGGACAAGCGTTACGCGTCAGATGGATGGCGGTGTCTTGACGGGCAAGCCAGAGGTCGGATCGAGGTAGAGCTTGGTCTCCCGGTGCTCATCGTGGCGGCGGTTGAAATCGAACATACCCATGATACTGCCCGCCTTCGCGTCGAACGAGCCGCCTCCGATCCGGTTGCCGTCAAGCCAATTGTCTTCGATGAAACGCACTACTGACGACTGATCAATCAGGGTATGGTCGATGTAGTTCTGTTTCGCCCATGGCGAAATCACAACAAACGGAATGCGGGTACCGGGACCGCACCGACCGTTCACAGGTTTGCCATTCAACCCGTCGGGTCCAGTGCCTGAGCCGCAAATTCCTGGGCCGGTCAACTGATCCGCGACCGAGTCGAACGAGGCGCTCGTCGGCAGTGCGTATGCGTCGTCGTACCAGCCGTCGGAGTCATCCCATGCCACGATAACGGCCGTGTCACGCCAATCCGGTTGCTGTTGCAGGAAGTTGACGACCTTCGTAACGAACGCCTGCTCGTCAAGCGGATCCGAGTACCCGGCGTGACCGTCCTGATAGGCAGGCGCCTTCAGGAAGCTCACCGCAGGGAAATTACCAGTTTGAACAGCGCTATAGAAATCGTCGATATCGTACTGGTGATTCGCGGGATCGACGGTCGAGCGATGTGCCCCGTAGGTATGCCCGATGGCCGACACCGAACTGGGGCGCAAATGCTGGGGGTTTGACGTCGACGCGTAGTACTGGAACCAGTTGTGGTGCGGAATGTAGTCGGCCGTGGCGGCGCCGACCACTTGCGACGTCGTGCTGCGTTTGCATCCTGTCGTTCCGTTGCTGTTCGTGGTCGACAGATTGAAGCCGCCCATGAAGCCGCCCCACGTAATGTTGCGCGCGTTGAGCAGGTCGCCGATATTCTTGCCGGTCATCTGCGCGGCATCGGTGGTGCTCGAACACAGGTCGAAGGCAGGATCGACGTCGTTGATCATCGTGAATCCGCCTTGGCCGTCGTTGACGTAATACGAGCCGGCCGTCGAGGGCTGCTTCGACGTCAAGACTACTTTCATGCCGTTGGTCTGTCCTGAGACGACTTCGAGCGCACCTGGCGTCGACGGACCATATGTCGATGTATAGGCGTTATCGCTCATCGCGAAGTTCTGCGCATAGTTCCAGAGCGCCGTGACCGTATTGCCGTCGTAGTAACCCATCACCTGGCCGGCCGTGCCGAACGCACCGGCGCCGCCTGTGGTGCCGTTGCCCGTGTATTTCGGAAAGAGGTCTGCCTTGCCGTTGTCGTATGCCTGCTGCTCAGCCGTGTACGCATGGTTCTGGTCGGCTGTGGCCGCCTGCGTGCGATCGAGACGGAACGGATTGGTCGCGCCCGCGCCATTGGCGGCGTTCGTATAGTTCGGGTTGGCCGTCAACAACGTGCCCGATAAGCCGTTCACCTCTGGCGTGCCGGCTTGCGCTGCAAACGCAGGTTCTCCAGACGGATTTGCCGCATGCGGGTAGGTCGCGAAATAGTGATCGAACGATACGTTCTCCCCGTAGATCACTACCAGATGCTTGATGGGGGTGGCTGTATGGACTTCATCCCGCCGGGAGCCATGCTGGTCCCCGTCGTGGTCTTCGCTGGCGCTCCATGCAGCCGTCGTCGCAAGCGCGACAGCCGTGAGCGAGATAACGGTAATCCGACGCCAAAGCATTGTGTGGCTCCCAGTAGTGTTACCCAAAGATAATCGCGGTGCCGGGATGGCTTATCTAACCTGCTTCACAACGCTGATCCGATCCGACAATCGAGAGCCGCGCGGTCGCGGTGGTTGCAGTACAGCAGGCGCCAATCATTCAATCACGCACGTATGAATGATTGGCGTCAGGAACCTTTCATGTTGTTTCGATTCGCGATCTGCTATCGGGGCGTCAACTCGATCGTGGTTGGGAAGATCGGTTGAAGGAATGTTGGCAATGCCTGCCGTGTTTCAGGCAGAAATTGCAGCGAGAAGGGCCGCATGTACGCAATGTGAGTGCGACGCATCCCGCAGAACCCGGCCAATTTCGGCCACTCGCCAGAGCCATGCGAAGGTCACTTGAATGGCTGGTCCGCTCGGAATTCCGCCCGATGCCCGACAGCGCATGTCCGCCGAAGCGGGCTCCGTCGCGGAGCCCGTGTGCTTCATCAATTGAGGGGCAGCCTCAAGTCTGGTTGCCCCACAGATTGTCGATCGCGCGGATCGCTAGCAAATATCCGTTCGCGCCAGCTCCGCAGATCACCGCAGTGGCCGCCACCGAGATCGTCGAGTGACGATATTCTTCGGAACGCCGGTGAATGTTGGTGATATGCAATTCCACTACCGGCCGGCGGATGAGCTTGACTGCGTCGAGCACCGGAATCCGACCGAACGAAAAGCCGGCCGGATTGATGATCAGCGCCGCGTCTTGCAGGAACGCTTCCTGAATCCAGTCGATCAGCTCGCTTTCGCTGTTGGTCTGACGGAATACGCAGTCGAACTTGAGCGCGTCGGCCAGCGTCAGGCAGTTCTCTTCGATGTCCTTGAGCGTGGTGGTGCCGTAAATGTGAGGCTCCCTTGCGCCCAGCATGTTCAGATTGGAGCCATTGAGGATGTAGAGTTTGCGAGTCATGGTTTCAATGTGTAGAAGAGCGTTCCAGAGACGTGCCTTTGGTTTCCCGGGATATTGCGATCATCAGGAAGGAGATCAGGTTCAGCGAGCCGCAAACCGCTACGATGGCCCACGGGGAACCGTTAAAGGCATTGAGCAGCGCCACGGCGACGATCGGCATCGGGCCGCCGGTGAGCAGGTTGGCTCCTGAGTACGACAGTGCGGACCCCGTGTAGCGCGCCTCGGTCGGAAAGGACTCAGCGAACCAGACCGGCTGGATACCACTCTGGAACTGTGTGAAGCCGAGGAACGCGCCCATCACGGCCATCGTCATGGCGATTGAGTTCTGGTTGAGAATCGGGAAGTAGATCAGGCAGCAGATCAGCGTGCAGAACGAGCCGATCATCAGCGCACGTTTGCGTCCGATCCGATCGCTCAGATAGCCGCCCGCCAGCGCCCCCACGATGGCACAGACATTCGCAACCATTAGCAGCATGAAACCGGTCTGCTTTGGTACGCCGAGGTGTTTCGTCAGGTAGCTGAGCGAGAAAACCACGATTAGATAAAACAGCGCGGCCGGGCCACAGAAGAACAGCGTCAGGCGAAGCGCGGTGCGCCAGTGATATTTGAAGACGGTGCCGAGTGGATTTGCGGCACGCGTGGGAGCGCCAGTCTGCTTGAGCGCCTCGAAGGCCGGTGTCTCGCTAACCTTCCTGCGGATGTAGATGCCCAGCAGCACCAGGACAAAGCTTGCGAGGAACGGGACTCGCCATCCCCAGGAATCGAAGTCGTCCGACGAAAGCACCGCGGCCAGCGTAAAGAGCGAGAAATTGGCGAGAATCTGGCTGAGTGGCGAGCAAATGCCAAGCAGGCCCGAATACCAACCACGTCGGTTAGCAGACGCATGCTCCACCGCCATCAGTTGCGCGCCCGTCGATTCGCCGCCAAGCGCGAAACCCTGAATGATGCGCAGCGACACCAGCAACGTCGGCGCGAGGATGCCAACCTGGTGGTAAGTGGGCAGCAACCCCATCAGGAACGATGACGCGCCCATCACCGACACGGTGATAAGCATCAGTTTGCGGCGTCCCCAACGGTCACCGAGCATCCCGCAGATCACCGCGCCGATCGGGCGTGCGGCCAGCCCTGCCCAGAAACTAGCGAGCGACGCGAGCAGCGAGGCGGTCGGGTCCAGCGACGGGAAAAACAGCTTTGGAAAGATCGTGGCCGCGACCACGCCATACAATGCGAAGTCGAACCATTCGAGCGCTGTACCGACGGTTGCGCCTGCCACCGCCCGGCGCGCCATCAAGTGAGCCTGCGCGGACTGTTCTTCCGCGGCAAGGTCTGAATCAGCAAAAAATGACATGTTGTCTCCTGAATTCCCGATATGTTGAAACGTTCGTTTCTGGCGACGAACAAGTGCTATTGTTTGCGCTGCAAAGACGGGGCGTTCCGTACCGGAACTGCATTTCACATTGCGGAAGTCGGCGGGAAATGTCGCTCAAAAACGGTCTGAGAATTCTCGATTTGCTGGCGTCGCAAGGCGAAGGCGTAGGCCTCGTTGCCATTGCCGACGCCTTGTCCCTGCCGCGCAGCACGTGTCACCGCCTGCTCGCCGAACTCGTTGAAGGCGGGTATGTCAGGCAGCTGGTCGATCACAGCCGGTACATCCTGACAATGCGCATGACGTCGAACGGACTCGAATTCCTGAGCCTGACGGGGATCGCAGATATCGCCCAGCCGATCATCGAACGCGTCGCCGCGCAGAGCGGTGAACTGGCGCGGCTGTCGCTGGTGGACGGCGAAGCAATTATCTGGGTGGGTAAGGCGGACGGGCATCGCATCGGCTTCCGCTACGATCCCGACATGGGCCAGGCTGCGCGACTTTCATGCACGTCGACCGGACACGCGTGGCTCATGACGATGACCGACGAACAGGCGATCGCACTGGTTTTGAAGCAGGGCTTCGGACCGCCGAATGAGTTCGGACCCAATGCGCCGACGACACTCAAAGCGCTGCTGGGATTCCTGCACGCCGCTCGCGTACGTGGTTACGCGATGATTGACGAGGTGTTTGCCCCGCGCATGTCCGCGGTGGCGGTGCCCGTGGTAAGTGGTTCGCGCTGCGTCGGCGTTATCAGTTTGGCCGGCCCGCGGGTGCGGCTGACTGCCGAGAAGATTCACGAGTACTCGGTATTGCTGCGCGAGGCGGCGAATGAGCTGGCTCAGTTGAGCAATATGGCGGGATTCCCCAGTCGGCCACCACTCGGCAAGGGATGAGGAGGGACCGGACTCACGCCCTCCGAGCGGCGGACGAGGTGGAAAACAGGTGCGAGAATCGGGGTTCAAGGGTGGATTTCCACGCCGGTATCAAGGAAATACGAAATGGACGATCCATATGACCTTCAGCGCTTTGTCGACGCCCAGGACCCGGTGTTCGCACAGGTATGCGATGAGTTGAGGGATGGACGTAAGCGAAGCCACTGGATGTGGTTCGTGTTTCCGCAAATCCAGGGCCTCGGGGCAAGCGCAATGGCGCAGCGGTTCGCAATCTCGTCGTTGGCCGAGGCCGATGCCTATCTGCGGCACCCGTTACTCGGCCCCCGGCTCCGCGAATCGACGCAACTGGTCAACCGCGTCGAAGAGCGTTCCATAGAAGAAATTTTCGGATATCCGGATTATCTGAAGTTTCGATCGTCGATCAGTCTGTTCGCGCGCGCCACGAGCGACAACGACGTATTTGTGGAAGCACTGCGCAAGTATTTCGGCGGGGAAGCTGATCCACAAACTCTGCAGTTGCTCTAGGCCGTTTTTGCGCTGGGCCTGCGAGCGTGGCGGAGCGCACTTCGGAATTTCAGTGGCGGCACAGTGTGGCGTCAATTCCCGCTCGCATCGGCTGCGCGGGACCGGTAGAGCAGCAGGTGATCGGTGCCGGATTCGGACAGCCAGAGTTCGCCCGGGCGGCCCATCATCTCACGTACGTTCGCGTGCGGGCGCGGCAGCGAAAACACTTCGAACCGCTCGGCACGCGGGTCAAAGCGCACTAGCGCGTTGGCGCTCCAATCACTGAGCCAGACGATATCCTGGTCGTCTACAAAAATTGCGTAGGCATGCGGATCGTTGCCGGGCAGTCGCCATTCGCGCCATTGATGCGTCACGGGATCGAATAAGCCGACTTTTCCTGCGTTCCACTCGCTGACCCAGACGCGCCCCTTCGAATCGGACCCTACGCGGCGTGCGCCCTGATTCGACGTTGGCGGCTCGATGACCTGCGTCGCACCACTCCCGGGATCGATGCGACCGAGATAACTCCCGGCTAGTGACGCGAAATACAGGCCACCGTCCGGGGTCACGCAGATGCCGTAGGGCCCGGGCCCGCGCGGCGCATCGAAGACTCGCATGTGGGCGCGCTGCGGATCCAGTTCGCCATAGACGCCACTTTGCCCGGTAAACCACAGATGCCCTTGTTTGTCGAATACGGCGGTGTTCAGATTGGCGTTCGGCCGGTCCTTAGGCAGCGGAAAACGGGTGACGGCGAGCGTCTTCGGATCGATGCGCACAATCGCGTTCTGGCCGCCGTCAGTCACCCACGCCGCGCGATCGGGACCCACGATCACGCCGTGCGGCGCCGATCCTGCGCCGAGCGGAATCTTGTCGATCCTGCCGCTACGCGGGTCCAGCCGTCCGACCACGCCCTGCGCCTGCGCGGTGTACCACACGGCGCCGTCCGGCGCCGGTGCAACGTCATGCGGCGCACTGCCGGTCGGCACAGCGAAGGTCTCGAACGACGGCGGTTGCGCCTGCGCCGAGCCGATGGTGAGCGCAACGCTCGCCAGGGCCGACGCAAACCACGGTGCCGGCCCTGCGTCGAGAATCTTGTTCACCGTTGCCACAACCCGCTTCCTTGCGATCGCCAACATGTTCGTCTCCGCGTCACAGGATGAGTTTCAAAGGGCGCTGACGGTTTTTTATTGTTGCACTTATCTGTCGAACTGGTTTGAGCCGGTCGCCCAGTGGACGGATCACGCCACAACGGGCCGGTGTGCTCCCGGCCCGTTGTGGCGTTAGATACGCAGAGCATTGCTGAAAAACTGCGGAAGCGCTGTGCCTTCGATCACGCTGCCTTGAGGAGTCCAAGTTGTTGCAGCGCTGTCACGCCGTCGTCCAGCCCGATTTCTTCGACGATCTTGCCACCATTGAGCCGTAGCACGGTCGTGCCAGTGAAGCGCATTTTCCGTCCGGTCGCGGCCGGCAACGATCCAATGAGGAAATCGCTGAATGCCGGACCGGTATGTGTGCCTCCACCCTCCCAACGGCCGACTACATAGTCCCCCTCGGCGATGAGATCAGCGGCGCCCCAGAAGTTGAGATCCGGAAACGCTCGGCGGAAATCGGTCATGAATGCCTTGATGTCCTCGCGGCCACGGCGCGCCTCGTGCAGCGAGTATTGAAGCAGCATGTCAGGCGCAGCAAGTTCGTCGACGATGTCGAGGTTGCATGTTTTGCCCCAGAAATCGGTGAACCAGCGGCCCACGACGGCCTTGTTGTCATCTTCCCTGGACATGGTGAATTCCTCATTGACTGTGGTTGAAAGAGGGAAACTCAATCGCCTCCCTCTGTCTGAACAATATTGGCGCCAGCAGTCAGCCGCCCCCCGTTTCTTGCTGCAATACTCGATAAACCGACACGCGTCTTGTGTGTCGATGGTCATTACGCGCGTCGTTCGTAAGCGACGGCGCCATGAGGCGTAGCGACGTGAAATAGACAGCAAGAATCGGAGTGCCTGTGCCGACCTGTTGCCATAACCTGTCCATGCGATCGCACGGTAACCGAGGCCGGCGGACGAAGGGCGGTGCGCTCGAACCGCATGCATCTTGCGGGCGCCCGGAGCGCCAATTCCGTCATCGGCGTAGCGCTCGCCTGTCCCTCATCGAAAGGAGTTCAACCATGTTGCCATTTCTCTCGTTTCACGCGCTCGCAGCCCAACGCGGCGATGGACTGCGCCCTGAACTTCTAGCCATATTTGAACGCCATGCGCGATCAGAGACTGGTCTCGCTGCCATCATCGAACCTGTCGCAACAGAGTCTCTTTCCCAGGTCGCAGGCGCCGTCTCCAATGGTCCTGTGAAGGGGTGACGGGCCGATGAGGCGTCGGCGAACGTGTCATGCTCCCGCTGGAGCGGACAGTGGGTCACGAGTTCTGAGCGACTCAAACGGGTCGAGGGTGTGTCAAAAACACAAAAGTTGAAGGTTTTGCAGGGTTTCTTTACCCTTCCCGGCACGTCACCAGGCTGTTGTAGGCCATTCTCGAAAGCCGATTTTCTTAACGAGACGCGTGAGCCTGCGTTTTGACACACCCTCGGCCATCTCCAGCCATTTGCCAATCGACCCGGTTCGACACTCAGACGTCCGTTCTACAGAGAGAGCGGACCATTACGATAGAGCCCCCGCGATCTGGCAGACCTGCGATGTGCCCGTTTGCAGCACGGCTGGGCACACGCACCGAACGGTCTTGCGTTCGCTTCCAATGTCCGCCGCCATTACTGTTGGTGGCGAAGTCGCTGGGGTGCTTTTTTAACGACCCGGAACCACAACGCCGTTGACTCCCCGCGTGTTTTCTACCGACTGCCGTTTCCCGTCGTCAAGATTTCGCCGCCGTCCGACTCCGTCTGTGTGTTCGCCGTGCTCTCTACACGTTCAATCCGTACTTGCATCGACTGTGCGTCTGTCAAACCCAAGGTCTTCGCCGCGGCATAAGAGAGATCGATAATTCGGTGTTTGATGTATGGTCCGCGATCGTTGATACGCACGACAACCGACTTTCCTGTTGCCAACGAACTGACGCGCACATAGCTGCCGAGCGGCAATGTTCGATGGGCAGCCGTCAATGCGCCGCCATCATAGCGTTCTCCGTTTGCGGTCAGATGCCCCTGGAACGTTGCCGAATACCATGACGCCTCGCCGGATTGCAACATCTCGTGTCGCATGCGACAGGAATCAACTCTGCACGCAGCATGTTCAGACGCAATCTGTCCGCAAGCCGCGAACAAAGCGCAGATTCCCAAAACTCCCAAATAGCGGAGTAATAGCACCATAGACCACATGTCAGTTAATGAGGCGTGGTTTTAACGTTCTCAAAAAGCTCAAGCAAGCCGCGTGCCCGGGTGACATAACATCTTGACAATTTTTTTTAGGTCTCATGCAGTGGGTCTATCAGTCCGACCCTGATTTCATTGCAGGTGTCGCCGATGCGATTGGTACTGGCCTTGACGAAAATACGTGAAATACGTATTCATTTGCCGGGGGCCACATGGCTATCATAACGGCCACCGATCTCGCCCGGTGCGCGAAGTTACACGCCGCACCGCTCAAATGTTCGGGCTGGTCGCCACGATGCAACGTCCACAACGTTTCGGACGTCGAACGGGTTTACAAGGCAACTCGTGAGTAATGCGTCTGCTTAAGGTTCAACGGATATTATCACCTGCGGTGCGATCGACCGCTCAGTGTCGAGTACGCGCTGACAGAGATGACCGCGTGAACGACCGTTATAGCCTGGAAGCTGCCGTGGCGTTCGCCCACCCTTCCGCGGGGACATTTGAACGTCGGATTCGCCCTGACAGCGGTCCTCCTCTGGTCGATGCCCTCCAGCCGGTCGTTCGCCGAATCCACCACTAACCAGTCTCGCAAGCGTTGTAGCTGCGTGTCGATCCGCTATCCGACAGTATCTAGTGCGGAGATAAGTTGCTTTCTCCAACTGCTCCCAACTCCAAGATCCATAGCACAAGACCAACAAGTCCAAAAGCCATCTGACCCGCAGCAAGCCAAAGTACTGACCTATCGAGCGCCGGCGCGACGAAACCCGTTACCAGCGCTGCGAGCAGAATCATCGTGAACGCCTGACAGGAAGCGACGAGGCCCCTTATATTCGGAAACAGGTCCAGCACCATTAACGTTATGCCGGGTGCGATAACCGACATGCCAAACGAGTAAAAGAGGAGCGGCGCTACGGACCACGGCAATGCTGGTGCGTGAACTGTATGAAAGGCGACATTGGCGACACTTGAGGCCATCATGATTGCAAAGCCTGCTGCAATCTGTGTACCCTGCGAGACCTTTCCGGCCATGCGCTCAGCACTGAGCGAACCGAGAAAGATGCCGGCGACCAACGGCATGAACTCCCACGCAAAGCCCTCGGAGGTCAAACCCAGGTGCGTACCGAGAAAAACCGGTGCGGCTGCGACATAAAGGAAAAGGCCCGCGAAGTTAAACGCAATCGCACCGGCACCTCGCTGGAACGTGGGCGATGCGAAAACTCGTCGATAGTCGCTCAGCAGTCTTTTCGGTTCGAGCGGACGTCGGTTTTCCAATGATAAGGACTCCGTGAGGTACCGGAAGCAGTACATCAGGAGCGATGCTGTGTAGACGAACAAAAAGACAAAGATTGCTCGCCATTGAAAATTTGTGACAATCCAGCCGCCAAGTACCGGAGCGACCGCTGGCGACAGCGAAAAAATCATGCTGACAAGTGATAACAGGCGCGCGGCGAGCGGGCCGGCATGGAGGTCGCGGATGATGGCTCGACCTACCACGGTCCCAGCGCCGGCTGAGACGCCTTGAAGAACCCGGAAAACCCAGAGCCAGTTGAGGTCGGGCGCCGCTGCACAACCCACTGACGCAATCGAGAAAACTGCGAGCGAGCCCAGAACGACGTTGCGGCGACCCAATGCGTCCGATAACGCGCCGTGCCACAGGCTCATGATTGCGAAGGCGAACAGATAGGCCGTGAGCGTGAACTGGACCTGATGCGCTCCCACGTTAAATGAACGTTCGATTTGGGAGAACGCTGGCAGATACGCATCGACCGAGAGCGGCCCCAAAAGCGCGAGGCCGCCGAGCATGAAGGCAAGGGAGCTGATCTTTGCTTCTGTCATTGGGTTCAGTCCGGCTGGCTCTGGGTGTGTCGCCACGATTTTTCCTTAGACGGCCGGAATTGCCATTCCGCGTTGAACTGCAGGGCGCGCGCCAACGCGTGCAAGCCAGTCCTGCAAGGCGGGCTTTGCGGCAATTTGCGCAGAGAGCACGTCAGCCAGGAAGGTATTAGCGGTGACTACCCACGGATAAGCGGCAATATCAGCGATCGAGTACGTGTCTCCGCCCAGGTATTGATTCCTGGACAAGGCGGCGTCCATAACCATCAGCAGGCGGTCCGCTTCGGTGGCGAAACGTCGACTGGCCAGCTCCGATTTTTCCTTAGAGAACTTTTCGAAAAAACCGAGTTGACCAAGCATCGGTCCCAATCCGCCGACTTGCCAGTTCAGCCACTCGAGCTGCTTGTAGCGACCGGGGCCCGACGCATCCAGAAACAGGCCGTGCTTTTCTGCCAGATAGGTAAGAATGGCGCCGCTCTCGAACACAGACAGTGAGCTGCCGTCGGGAAGGAGGTCGGTGATTGCCGGGATTTTGTTGTTCGGCGAGATGGCGAGAAACTCGGGGGCGAACTGCGCGTTCTTGCCGAGATTCACCGCATTGACGTCGTAAGCGATGCCGAGTTCTTCCAGCATAATCGAGACCTTCCGCCCGTTGGGCGTGGTCCAGGTGTGTAGCGTAATCATGGGAACCTCAGTTATGGTCCCGTGGGTTCCGGGACGCACGAACGCGTGCCGGAACCCACGCGGAAGGCTTAGATTTGTGCCGTACCGCCATCGACAAACAGTTCGATGCCGTTCACGAAGCTGCTGTCGTCAGATGCGAGGAATGTGACGGCCTTTGCGACTTCGGAGGGCTCGCCCAAACGCCCCATCGGCACTACCGAGGACAGATGTGCGAACAGGCCTTCCCGATGCTCTGCGGGAACGAGTTCACCGAGGCCAGGCGTGCGAACCGGTCCCGGGCTGACTGCGTTTACGCGGATGTTCCGGGGTTTCAGGTCGAGCAACCACGAGCGGGCGAAGTTACGTACCGCGGCCTTGCTTGCGCTATAGACGCTGAAATTGGCCGTACCCTTCACCGACGTCGTCGATGCCATCAGAATTACCGAGCTACCATCGCGCAGAAGTGGAAGCGCCTTCTGAACGGTGAACAGCACACCCTTGACGTTCACCGAAAAAATCCGGTCGAACTGCTCTTCGGTGATGGAGCCGAGCGGTAGCATGTCGCCGCCGCCGGCGTTCGCAAACAGGACATCGAGGTGACCGGCCTTTGCCGCGATTTCCTGGTACACGCGGTCCAGGTCGTCCAGATTCGAAGCGTCGCCGCGAATGCCCACCGCGGCGTCGCCAATTGCCGCGACCGCTGCGTCGAGTTCTGCCTGCCGGCGGCCGGTGATGAACACCTTCGCGCCTTGCGCCGCGAATTCTTGCGCGGATGCCAGACCAATACCGCTCGTACCGCCAGTTACCAAAGCTACTTTGCCTTCAAGTTTGCGCGTCGTCATCATTGACTCCAGTTCGTTTAGTGAGGCGGTGGTAGCGTTCTACCCGACCGCTGGTGACCTCAGAGCTAGCGGTAGACCTCTACTCGATTGCCGGTGACCATGGGGTTCAATGTACGGTCCGCGAATGATTAGAAAAAGTAGCGAAATGCAAAAGCTTTATCTACTGTGGTAGATAATGAAGGTGGCTAATCGTCGAGGCCCGTAATCGGCAAGTGCGCAAAGGGGCGCTATCTTTGGACCAGTTACTCGCAATCCGGGCATTTGCCCGTGTGGTAGAAGCCGGCACTTTCACGAAGGCGGCCGACTCGCTGCAGATTCCATTGGCAACGGTGAGCAAGCTCGTGCGCACCCTCGAAAAGCATCTCGGCGTGAAGCTACTGCTTCGTACAACGCGACGGGTCACGGTGACCACGGACGGCGCGGCTTACTATGAGAAAACCGCTGCGCTCCTCCAAAGCCTGGAAGACATCGACTCAAGCTTCCAATCCGCGCAAGGCAAGCCGCGCGGTCACCTGCGTGTCGACATCGGCGGCACGTTTGCCCGCCTGGTAGTTATCCCCGCTCTTCCCGACTTTCTCGCGAAATATCCGGACATCAGCATTGACTTCGGAGTCAGCGACCGACAGGTCGACCTGATTAGCGACAACGTCGATTGTGTTATCCGTGGTGGCGAACTTAATGACCTCTCGCTGGTTGCCAGATTGATTGGCAACGCGCCATGGGTGACCTGCGCAACCCCCGGCTACCTTGAAAAGCACGGCGTGCCGCGCAAACCTCGCGATTTGGAAACTGGCCATTCGATAGTCAATTACATATCGACACGAACCGGTCGACCGATGCCAATGCACTTCACTCGCGGCAAAGAGAAAATCGAACTTGCCGTACCCCATGTCATAGGGGTGAACGATAGCAACGCGCACTTTGCGGCGGGTCTGGCGGGCCTCGGGGTTATTCAGACCTTACTGTACATGGCGCAATCGCATATCGAAAAAGGTGACATCGTGCCGATTCTCGAGGACTGGAATCCCGCGCCGTATCCGTTCTACGTGGTGTATCCGCCCAACCGATATTTAAGCAATCGACTGAGAGTTTTCATCGACTGGATAGCGGGGCACTTCGTCACATGAGCTGTCGAACAGGCCTTGGAAGCATATCGTCGGTCTCTGTTGCGTACTGATGTCCCGCCATTAGACAAGGGGCTTTGACCTATGATGGCCAAGGCCGCTTACAACCGGACCTGACTTTTACGTCCGCCTTCGGCAAAGCCGAACTGCTCATGAATGTCGACGGCGTCGGTCCGCCGCGTTTTGAACAGGTCGTTACGAAATGGCCGCAAGCGGGACAGTATGAACAGCCGGTCTGGCCGAACACCCGCCTAGCTATGCGAATCGACGAACGGCCGTCGTACCTTGATACTGTTGAAAAAGTCGGTGACAGTCGTTCTATCCCGCTTTTCATCGATAGATAGATACTGTCAGACCGGCAACTCGCTGCCAGTCTGACAGTGGCCGCACATGCACCCGTAGGCCACAAATCAGTCGGCCAATCGTCCGGACGATTACCGCAATATCTGCGAGTCCACGGGGGCGCTTTACGTTCAATAACGAATTCTCAGGGTTCGGCGTAGCACCGGCTCACCATAATGAATTCGCTGACCGCTAACACGCGTGCCTCTGCTGATGTGGTGCCTAAGTAATTTCGGACACGACGATAGGTTTTTGGTTTCGACGGACGGATCCGACTTGTCGGAGGACGCCGTCCGGCAGCGCCGCGCCTCGAGCCCTGAGCCCCGGAGATCAGTAGGCGTCGAAAGGCACCGTGCGCCAGCCGATGTTCTGCACGCGTTGCGACAGGATGGGCGAACTCACGTACTTGGCGTCGAAGAAGAAGTCGCCGAGAATGTCCTGCAGCAATTTCGTGCTAGCCGCATGGATGCCGAGCCACTCGGTTTGGATGACGAGCCAATGCCCCTCGATCTCGGACGAGGGGGCGCGCCTCTTCAATCGCTTGAGTGCCTCGTCGGGCACGCTGGTGTAGTCGACATTCGCCCTTTTGCTGTCGAGCTCTCTCTTGCTGGCTGTCGTAAGCTTGCGGTTGGAGTTCTCGCGATAGGCCTGATCGCGGTAGATGGGCTTGTTGTTACGCGTGGGGTCCTCGCCGATCTTCTCGAGTGCGGCGCGCAGCGAGGTCTTGGACTCGACGAGCCCGTTGAGCGTCTGCAGGCAGGTACGGATCTTCTCCGGCTGCCACGTGAGGCCAACGGCGTCGAAGAAGATGAACATTCGCGCCACCTGGTGGCAGATCGAGACGAAGGCTGCACAGGTGATGCCGCGGTTCTCGCTGAGCGGCGCGTTGTCGATCGCGCGCAGTGTCCATTTGAGTAGCCGCACGAGCGCCGCGAACTCAAACGGGATTTCGGCGAAGCTTGTCGTGCGCACCATGCCCGTGAAGCGGCTCGCGTGGGGGCTCCGGACGACGAGCCCCAGGCGCTGGAAGTCCTTCGACGAAGGGTAGCTGCCGTAGGGCGTGCGCTTGACGGTTTGCGCGAACTGCTGCGCAACTTCGGCCGTGCGGGAGCGCAGCACAGAGTCCGTTGGATGGGCGTGCAGGTATCCACCGCTGTCCTTGTCGTCAGCGTAGGTCGCGACGTCCGCGATCTCTAGCTGCTGCGCGCCCGCGTGAACGTAGCTCCGCCCGAGGCCGGTGCGCGGCTCGAGGAACAAGGTGACGTGGATCGGCTGCGGGCTCTTGGGCGGGGTAGCGCGTGAATACCAGGTCGCCCGTCTCGAAGGTGTTGATGCTGTCCGTCAGCTTGCTCATACTGCCCCCGCATCGCCTGAATAGTTTCTCTAGATAAATACCAAAATTCATTTTAGGCGGCAGCGCGGTGTGGTGGGCAAGTAAATTCAGACAAGACGGTACGCTTCTGAGTTGTAGCGTTTAAATAATTTCGAACATGACGATAGATTTTTTTTGGGTGCCATAGTCAGGTGACTCGGCGGTCCGAGTGGTAATTTACTTAGCGCGCATTTGGTCGGCGAATGTCATCTGCCGCAAGCGGAATAGAGTTATGAAGAAACCATGCCCATCCACGTCGAAGGCGGCCAAATGATCGACCACGTTTACATCTCAGTCGCCGACATCGACAAGTCACTGGCCTTCTACTCTGAAACCTTGAAGCCACTCGGCTGGAGCGTATTCGGTAACTACGACTCCGCTTCGGGCCCCAAGGGCGTCCCTGATCTTTACGGCATCGGTGACGACGTGTACGGCAAGGGAAAGGCGGTTGGATCAAGCATCTGGCTACGTCAACGCAAGCCCGGCGAGACCGGGCTGTACCTCGGCATCGTCTGCGACACCAACGAACTGGTCGACGCCGCCTACGCAGCAGCAATCAAAGCCGGCGGCATCGACGAGGGGAAACCAGCAGATCGTACCTACTTCGCCCCCGGCTATTACGCCGCCAACGTCTCCGACTTCGACGGCAACCGTCTTGAGTTCGTGCACAAAGCGTGGAACCCCAAGCGACACGAATAGCAATCCTCTTGATACAAGTGTGCCGTCGCTATTCGTACAAGCTTTGGACAATCCTGCACCGAATGAATGGCGGCTTTGCGGAAGTGCGATTGACCGAAACGGGGCGATCAGCGACATTTGGCACCGCTGTTCTCGGCGCTTGGTCGGGTAGCAGCAATACAGCGCTGCGCCGCCGCCCCAAGATCAGCTTGCCGGCGTGCCCATTGCCGCCACAGCCGCTGGCCGGATCTCGACCGCGAGCCTCAACACCGTCCCGCCTCCGGTCGAGCGGACCGTCAGGTTGCCGCCGAGCCGCTCCGCACGCCATCGAGCAGGAAATCGCGCACCTCGAACGGGTGATCACGCGCATTTCCGCAGTCGACCGTATCCCGCTGTCATACTGGCGCGCACGTATCAACGAGATCGGCACGGCGAGACTTGCCGCTGCGCAACACCGCCGCTGGTGTCGCCTGCAGGAGAAGTTGCGCCAGATCGAGGCGCTGCATGCGCACGGGCCTGCCGATACCGATCCGCCGCTTCGTCGCGAAGCGACCGGTTAGCGCCTCGCTGTCGGTTCACCTCCGCATCTGTTCGTCGAAACAGACGTCTACAAAATCATCCCGCCCGCTATCGTTGCTCAAGCCATCCGTGCTTGTCCTGCCTCCAACAACCGAAAGCACGTTTCACATTGTGGAATTCAGTTCGAATTTCCGCAGCATCATGTTCCCGCGTCTTGAAAACATGTTTCACATCGCAATAACTATTGCATATGTCATTGAAAAATAAGAAAAATTTATGTCATATGTCTTATATAAGACATTGGTGCAACGCGTCAAAACGGTCCTACAATTCAGTCATGCAGTTCGCTTCGACATACGTAGCGGCACACCCAACTCTTTTTCAAATGCGCTTTGCTCTTAGGAGATACACATGACTCAATATCAAGACGACATCAAGGCAGTTGCTGGGTTGAAGGAGAAACAAGGCAGCGCGTGGAATGCCATCAATCCCGAGTCTGCCGCACGCATGCGTGCTCAGAACAAGTTCAAAACGGGTTTGGACATCGCCAGGTACACCGCCAAGATCATGCGCGCCGACATGGCCGCCTACGATGCCGACTCGTCCAAGTACACCCAGTCGCTGGGCTGCTGGCACGGCTTCATCGGCCAGCAGAAGATGATCTCAATCAAGAAGCACTTCAACAACACCGACCGCCGCTACCTTTACCTCTCCGGCTGGATGGTGGCCGCGCTGCGCTCCGAGTTCGGTCCGCTGCCGGACCAGTCGATGCACGAAAAAACCTCCGTTAGCGCGCTGATCCGCGAGCTGTACACCTTCCTGCGCCAGGCCGACGCCCGAGAACTCGGCGGCCTGTTCCGTCAGCTGGATGCTGCTGAAGGCCCTGCCAAGGCCGCCATCCAGGAAAAAATCGACAACCACGTTACTCACGTCGTGCCTATCATCGCCGACATCGACGCGGGTTTCGGCAACGCCGAAGCCACCTACCTGCTGGCCAAGCAGTTTATCGAAGCGGGCGCGTGCTGCATTCAGATCGAAAACCAGGTGTCCGACGAGAAGCAGTGCGGCCACCAGGATGGCAAAGTCACCGTGCCGCACGAGGACTTCCTGGCCAAGATCCGCGCCATCCGCTACGCCTTCCTGGAACTGGGCGTGGACGACGGCATCATCGTGGCCCGTACCGACTCGCTGGGCGCCGGCCTGACCAAGCAGATCGCGGTGACCAACACGCCGGGCGACTTGGGCGACCAATACAATTCCTTCCTCGATTGCGAGGAAATTTCGGCCGACGCACTGGGCAATGGTGACGTCATCATCAAGCGCGACGGCAAGCTGCTGCGTCCGAAGCGCCTGCCTAGCAACCTGTTCCAGTTCCGCGCCGGCACGGGCGAAGCGCGCTGCGTGCTGGATTGCGTCACCGCGCTGCAAAACGGCGCTGACCTGCTGTGGATCGAAACCGAAAAACCGCATATCGCCCAGATCGGCGGCATGGTCAGCGAGATTCGCAAAGTCATCCCGAACGCCAAGCTGGTGTACAACAACAGCCCGTCGTTCAACTGGACCCTGAACTTCCGCCAGCAGGTGTATGACGCGATGAAGGCGGCAGGCAAGGATGTGTCAGCATACGACCGCGCCCAGCTGATGAGCGTGGAATACGATCAGACCGAACTGGCGATCGTCGCCGACGAAAAGATCCGCACCTTCCAGGCCGACGCGGCGCGCGAAGCAGGTATCTTCCACCACCTGATTACGCTGCCGACCTACCACACCGCCGCACTGTCGACCGACAACCTGGCCCGCGAATACTTCGGCGACCAAGGCATGCTGGGTTATGTGGCTGGCGTGCAGCGTAAGGAAATCCGTCAGGGCATCGCCTGCGTCAAGCACCAGAACATGTCCGGCTCGGACATCGGCGACGACCACAAGGAGTATTTCAGCGGCGAAGCGGCCCTGAAAGCGGCGGGTAAAGACAACACCATGAATCAGTTCTGATACCAGTAATATCCCAAGCAAAACGCCAACCCATACAGGTTGGCGTTTTTTTTTGTCCGGCGAGATAGCTCGCGGGGTTCTCATCAAACATTTTCTTGTGCGCTTCCACGCAGACGCTTTGCCCTGTGCTACACGCAACGCGCGTCAGAGCGAGCCGGCGTCAAACATCGCCAGAACCTTCGCCACTTCCTCGCTCCATTCACTGGACCTCCCCGTGATTGGGCCGAGACCTGTCACCTTGCGAATCACTTCCAGTGTCGCAATGACAGCGCTGAACTCCAGGAGAAGCGCGTCTGGAATAAGTGGTAACTCAATGTTCATGCAACTTTAACGACAGCGGCGATACAAACTTTAGAAGCACACGCCCCGATTCGGATCCATGTGAACCTATCATTCATCAGACAATTGTTGCCCCAGATCGTCTCAGGCAGGAGTTCGAACTAAAGCGTAAGCATGGCTATGCAACGAACGACTCTGAATTCGCCACTCGCGCGGTCGGTGCAGCGGTTTTCGCTGCGAACCGCCCTGCATCGGGCAACCGGCTCTGTCTGATGCCGTTGCAAGGTTGCAGGTCGAGTGAACCCGCAAACTGAAGCTGATTTAGGTCACTTCTCGGGGGATCGTACCGTTGCAGCCCGCAATAAGATGCTCTTCACGGATACCGACCCCATGCCTCCCTCTCACTTGTCGGGGTCAAGTTTCCTGGCCAATTGCCGATAGTAATCCTGAGGAATTAGTTATTCCTCTTTTGTAGCCAAACGGCAAATCGGTCATAACGGTCACCCTTTCAGGAGTCTTCCATGCTGCGTTTCATTCGATCCCTGTCGCGCGACGAGCGCGGCGTCAGTGCGCTGGAATATGCGGTTCTCGCGGGCATCGTCGTCGCTGCGGTGGTCGCAGCCGGCGCCGTGCTAAGCAGCACCACCGGTGGCCTTCCAGCCCTGTTTACTACCCTGATGGCCACGATCAAAGCCCAGGTTGGTTAATGCACGCGGCCGTGCCGCGCGAAACGCGTACGCGCGAGTCGCGCGGCTGCATCTTTTCGGCGCATTCGGCAAACGGTGACACACATGGACGTAATCAAAGCAGCGGCATGCATGATGCTGACGATGCTGGCCCTTTTTGATCTGCGCACCCGGCGTTTGCCAAATGCCACTGTCGCCGCTTTTGCCGCACTTTACTTCGTCGACGCGGCCCTGACCCAATGCACCATTGCCTCGCTGGCAGCGCATGCGGTCGCGGGTGCTTTGTCACTGACACTGGCTGGGTTGATTTTCCGTTTCGGCTGGCTCGGCGGCGGCGACGTCAAGCTTGCTGCAGCAGTCTTTCTTTGGGCGGGTCCTGAATCCTGGACAGTTTTCGTCATTGTGTCCCTCTGCGGATTGTTCGTAGCGCTTACGGTACTTACGGCGGCTACCATGACGCGCATCCCTGTGTTGGCAGCAGGGGTAAGACGCCTCGACTGGATTGCGCTGTCGCGCGGCGTGCCGTATGGCGTCGCACTCGCCCTTGGGGGCATCATCGCGGTCCTACTGCAGCCGACCTTCGGCAATCACCCTGCCTTTGGCCTGCTCGGACCTGCTGTGAGCCATCACGCTGAATTCGCGCTTCCTGCTCTTGCGCGTCTTGTCTGAAGAAAACGCGCCGCCATGCAAAACATCATCAAGCTTGCTGCGCTCTTCATCATCGCCACGATTGGCGCATTCGTCATCCGTGCGCTCTTCGTCGCCTCGTCCGGCCCGTCGGCGGCGGCACCTCCGCCGACGGTGCGTGTGCGTGCCGCGGCCGACGACCTCCCGGACGGGCTTCTCTTGCGCGATTCGGACCTCGTCTGGAAAACGATGCCGCGCAGCCAGGCTCCGGCGAGCACGCTCCTGGAAGTCGCGGGGGAAGCCGGCACCGATCAGGATCTGAAGGGCGATCTCCTGCGCCATGCCGTGCGCGCGGGCACGCCGCTCGGCACAGCCGACGTGATCCTGCCGAGTTCCCCCGGATTTTTGGCCGCCGCGCTCAAACCCGGCATGCGCGCAATCTCAGTCGCCGTCGACGATGTATCTGGCAACGCAGGACTGATTCAGCCGGGCGACTATGTCGACGTGCTGCTTACGCAGCAGATTCGCGCTGACGGCGGCGTCAACGTCGCGCCGGCTCGCGCTGTCGAGTCCGAGACGGTGGCCGAGCGTGTGCGCGTGCTCGCCGTTGGCTCGGCGTTCCGGCGTCCTAAGGAAGATGCGGCTGCTCCGAGCCTGAGTGTGCGCACTGCGACATTCGAAGTCACACCGATGAGCGCCCAGGCCATCACGGTCGCCGCGCATCTCGGCACGCTGTCGCTCGCGCTGCGCAGTTTTGCCACGCGCGACAGACACGCCTCAGACCTCGAAGACGTGACGCATGCACCGACGCCGCCGGTGTGGGCCGGCGACGTTTCCCGCGGGCTGCGCGAGTTGGCCTCCGACGCCCCGCGCAGAACGTCCGTGCCTGCTCCGCACGTGACCATCTACCGCGGCGCCAGCGTCGAGCAGGCAGGCACGCCGGCGGCAGGCTCGACATCCACAGATACGCCGGGCCTACCGCCGCTGCCCTCCGGCATGCCGCATGCAGCACGGACATCCGCTGCAGACGCAACTGGCACACCAGCCGCAGGATCCTAGGACCCATCATGGCCAGCCTCACACGCGCCCTACGCTTTTCACGCTGCGCCGGCAGCTTCACGAGTCACCGCTGTGCCGTTTATTCCCTTATCGCGACACTGCTTTGCCTCGCCGTGCTTGCCGGCCCGGGTGCCGGCCTCGCGTGGGCGGGGCCGGCTGCTGAGGTGCTCTCGGTCCCAGCCGGCAGCGGCACGATGATCACGCTGCCGACCCCGGCCGTCGCCGTCTTCGTCGCGGACCCCGAGGTAGCCGACGTGCAGGTGCCGTCGCCGCGCTCTGTCTACGTGCTTGGCAAGAAAGCGGGCACGACGACGCTTTTTGCGCTCGGCGCCAACAACAAGGAAATTCTGCGCAAGACGATCAGCGTCTCGGCCGATACCGCTTCGATCCAGCGCGTCCTGGACAGCAGCTTCCCTCGGTTCGGCATCAGGGCCACGAGCGCACCCGGGTCGTTGACGGTGAGCGGTGCGGTGCCGACCGCAGCCGACGCGGATGCCGTCGTGCAAGCGATGCAGCCCTACCTGCACGGCAAGGAGCAGTTGGTGAACAGGCTAACGATCGCTCATTCGGTCCAGGTCCTGCTCCGCGTACGCATCACCGAGGTCGACCGCGACGTCACTCAACAACTCGGCATCAACTGGAATGCGCTCGGCGCTTCCGGCAACTTCAAGGGCGGGCTTGCCTACGGCAGCACGGCGACGCCGACGGCGAGCACCTTTTCGATCATCGGTCAGTTCGTCGCAGGCGCGAGCTCGATCGAAGCCGTTCTCAACGCACTCGACGAGGAGGGGTTGATAACCCTGCTCGCGGAGCCGAACCTGACGGCGATGTCGGGTCAATCGGCCAGCTTCCTCGCAGGCGGCGAACTACCCATCCCGGTTCCTCAAAGCGGTACAACGAGCACCATCACGATCGAATACAAGCCTTACGGCGTGTCACTGAACTTCACCCCGACCGTGCTGGCCGACAATCGTATCAGCCTGACTGTGCGGCCTGAAGTCAGCGAGATCGACCCGAGCAACAGCATTACGTTGAACTCGATCGTGGTTCCGGCACTGACAGTGCGTCGCATGGAAACCACCGTCGAACTTTCTAGCGGGCAGAGCTTCGCTATCGGCGGGCTGCTGCAAAGCTCGTCGAGCGACGTACTCTCCGCGTTGCCCGGACTCAGCCGCCTACCGGTGCTCGGCAAGCTTTTTTCGTCAAAGAACTACCAGAGCAAGAAAACCGAGCTCGTTGCGATCGTCACGCCGTATATCGTCGCGCCCACCGGCCCCGGACAATTGCACGGCGCGCTCGACGACGTCATGCGCCCAAGCAGCGACATCGAGTATGCCGTCCAGCATTCGCTCGGTGTCGACTCACTTTCCGGCAATTCGCCGCGTCTCGTCGGCGCAGCGGGCTTCGTCTATTGAATCTCGGAAGGGGAACACAATGAATGCACGGTTTGCCTCGATTGCAACAGTGCTCGCCAGCGCGGCATGCGTCGGTCTCACGTCGTGCATGTCGGATTCGCCGCTGGGTATGCCGGATCCGTCCGTCATCGGCTTCGCGCCCGGCGACGGCGGGCACGCGATCCCGCCTCAGTGTGAGACGCTCGATCAGCATTCCAAAATGGTAGACGCCGGCTCGGCCCGGCCCGGCGTCGCGTTCGGCTGCGCCACTTACTCGAATCTCGCTGCAATGCTCGCGCGGCCGGCCGATCTCGTGGCACCGGTGCCCTACGCGGGGGCCGACGCACCGCTCGCAGCGAGTGCGGTGCGGCGCTACGAGGAAGGACGCGCGGCACAATTGAAATCGGAGTCTGCCTCGTCTTCGTCGTCTTCCCCATCGTCGACCGGTTCCCAATAGCGGAGATGATACAAATGGGTGCCTTAGAATCGAACGCTCTTAAACGCGGCCGCCGCCCATCCGGCGCCGAGAAACTCGTTGCCGTGATTTCCGATGCCGCAAGCGAGGTGGTCATCAACAGCTTTGTCGTTGACCAGGGCATCGCAAGCTCGCATGTCGCTTGCGGCGCCCTCGACGATGCGGTCGCGATCATGTCAGCGTTGAAGGAATCGCCGAGTTACCTGATCGTCGATGTCTCGGACTCGACCATGCCGATCTCCGACCTCCAGCGGCTTTCCGAGACGGTCGATCCTTCCGTTTCCGTCGTCGTCATCGGCGAGCGGAACGACGTCGGGCTCTTTCGTAGCCTGTTGCACCTCGGCGTGCAGGACTATCTCGTCAAACCGCTGACCGTCGAACTCTTGCGACGCGCGATCGCTTCAACCGATCCCAATGTCTCGTCGCGCGTGGGTAAGGCACTCAGCTTCGTGGGCACGCGCGGGGGCGTCGGTGTCACAACGATTGCGACAGCGCTCGCGCGCCACCTGGCCGACAAGACACGGCGACGCATCGCCTATGTCGACCTCGATCCCTACGGCGGCACGGCTGCGTCGATACTCGGCGTCGCAAGCAACAACGGCTTGATGGAAATGCTGCGAAACCCGCATCGGCTCGATCAACAACTCATCAATCAAGCCCTCGTCGCCCAGAGCGACCGTCTTTTCGTACTCGCGTCCGAGTTCCCGCTCAACGACGACTTTGCTTTACGCCCCGGTGCGCTGACGGAACTCGTCGCTCTGCTAAAGCGCAATTACCACTACATCTTGCTCGACTTGCCCGAGCGGGCAGGCGGCCTCGTCGACGAAGCATTTAACGCGAGCGCAATGATCCATGTGGTGGCGGACCACTCAGTGCAATCGACGCGCGAAGCCGCGCGCTTATGCCGCTTCGCGGAAGGCCGCGATACGGACCCATCGGTCCAGGTGCTGCTCAACGAATCGCGGCAGTCCGTAACTGGCCGCGTCAATTCGGCCGATTTCGTCGCCGCGCTCGCGCGAGGGTCGATCGGTTCGCTCCCTTATGAGCCACAGATGCTCGCGCTCGCTGAGAACCTGGGAGAACCGCTCGCAGATGCGCAAGGTTCGCCGTTTGCAGCGGAGATCGTCACGCTTGCCAACGCAATCACGGGCGGCGAGGTGGCCGTAGCGGCGCGTCAACCATGGTATAGACGGCTGCTGCCGAATCGGGGGGCTCGCTGATGTTTGGCCGCCGGATTACCCATGGAATCGACGCGTTCGCAGCCGGTTCGGACGAGTTGCAACCCTTGCAAACGGCAACCGGCTCGGAAACTGCCGGGGCGAGCGCCGATCCCGGCAGGGGGACGGATGCGCCGTCGCCGAGCTTGCTCGCTACGACGGCCCTATCGGCCGCAGACCGCCATGACGCACCGATCCGCTCGGATACGTTCAAGACGATTCGCTCCGCTGTCTTCTCGTCGATGAACATGTCGGCCGCGTTGATGATGTCACGCAGTGACGTGCGTGCGGGCATCGAGCAGATCGCGGCCGAAACGATCGTCCGCGACCGTCTGACGCTGACGCTGGCCGAGCAAACGTTCATCGTCGACGAGATCCTCAACGATATGTTCGGCATCGGCCCGATTGAGCCGCTGCTGGCCGACGAACGCGTCACCGACATCCTGGTGAACGGGCCAGACCAGGTCTACGTCGAGCGCGGAGGACGCCTCGAGCTCACCGCGCTCAAGTTCCGCGATAACGCGCATGTCATCAACGTCGCACAGCGTATCGCGACGGCCGTTGGGCGGCGGGTCGATGAAAGCAGTCCGATGGTCGATGCACGGCTTGCCGATGGCAGCCGTGTGAACGTCGTGCTGCCGCCGATTGCCCTGCGCGGCGCCTCCATTTCGATTCGCAAGTTCGCCAAGCGCAACATCACGCTCGGACGCATGTCGCAGCAGGGCAACCTCTCCGCCGCCATGGTCGATGTGTTGCGCATCGCTACCGCATGCCGGCTCAACATCGTCATCTCAGGCGGCACGGGGTCCGGCAAGACGACGCTGCTCAACGCACTGTCGCGCTTCATTGACGAAGGCGAGCGCATCGTGACGATCGAGGACGCGGCCGAGCTACAGCTTCAGCAACCGCACGTCGTCAGCCTCGAGACGCGGCCGGAGAACAGCGAGGGGCTCGGTGGCGTCTCGCAGCGCGATCTCGTGCGAAATGCGCTGCGGATGCGCCCTGACCGCATCATCCTCGGTGAAACGCGCGGCACGGAAGCCTTTGATGTCCTGCAGGCGATGAACACGGGGCATGACGGGTCAATGACGACAGTCCACGCCAATACCCCCAGGGATGCGATCACCCGGATCGAGAGCATGGTGATGATGGCGAATGGCAATCTGCCGCTGATGTCGATCCGCCGGCAGATCACAAGTGCGGTTCACCTGATCCTGCAAATCGAGCGCATGCGCGATGGCGTGCGGCGCGTGACGCACGTGACTGAGATCGCGGGCATGGAAGGCGATGTCGTCATCACGCAGAATCTCTTCACATTCCGCTACAGTGCGAGCGCTTACGAAGCACAGGTTCGCGGGGTATTCGAAGGATCGTCGCTGCGACCTGTCTTTGCGCAGCGTGCCGCCTACTATGGGCTCGAAGAGGCTCTGATCAAAGCGATCCAATCATGAATGCCGCGAACGTCGTCGCCGTCGGTGCTTTTTTCGCAATCGTCATCACGGGTCTCACCGTGCGTGCGGTTCGAGAGATCGCGAGACAGCGCCCGAGCGCGCGCATCAGGGCACGCGTCGCCACGCTGCGCGATGAGCGTCGACCGAGTAAGCCCGAGCACGACAACAGCGAGCAGCAGCTTCTGCATCCGAAGCGCCGCATCGGCGATCAGGCGGTCCTGCTCGCCATGTTCGCGGCATGGCACGAGCGCGTGCGCGCGGTCGGCGGCTCCAGCGGCATGCGCGCAATCTGCCTCGTTATCGCGGCAGCGTTTTTCGCCTCACTGATCGGAACGTCGTTTGCTTCGATGACTCCGCTCGTGCGGTTGCTGATTTCCCTCGGCGTGGCGGGCATCGCCGGCCGTGCGGTCTACCGCTGGATGGTCGCACGCTTTCGGCTGCGTTTTCTCGCTGATTTTCCCGATACGCTCGACCTCGTCATTCGCGCCGTACGGGCGGGGATTCCCGTCGTGCAGGCGATCAGCACCGCGGGCGTCGAAAGCGAGGAACCGGTCCGCGCAACGTTTCGCACGATGGGCGACGCCTTACTCGTCGGCGCCGAACTGAAGGACGTGCTTCAACAGGCGGCAGCGCGTCTGCAGATTTCCGATTTTTCTTTTTTTTCGGTCTGCCTGATCTTACAGCGTGAAACGGGGGGCAATCTCGGCGAAACACTTGAGAACCTTTCGGCAATCGTGCGTGCACGGCGCGACATTCGCGCAAAAAGCAAGGCACTCACGGCGGAAGGCAGGCTCGCCAGCAAGATGATTGCGGCGGTCCCGTTCACGCTCATGGCATTTCTTTATCTTGTGAACCGGCCCTATCTGGATACCCTCACGCACACACACGCCGGGCACAAGATACTCACGCTCGCGGCCGTGCTGTTGACCATCGGGCTCTGGATGATCAATAAAATCTCGAACCTCGATACGTCGCGATGATGAATGCCGATCTTTTGCGCAATGCCGCGCTGCTCGTCCTGCTTATCATGGTCACGCTTTGGCTCGTCTTGCGCAGCACGAGCAAGCGCGCGCGTATCGCCCAACGCGCGCGGCAAAGCGTGGCGCGCGCGGCGGCCGAAAACACGCCGGCTGCCGTCGCCGCAAAGAGCATGCCGCGGGATCTCGCCAAACGGGTGGCGACGCTCGGTGAACGCATACCCGTCGTGCAGGCCGAAGAGCGCGCCAAGCTTGCAACCCACCTCGTGAGTGCGGGCTTTCGCGACCGGCGCGCGGTTGCCGTCATGTCAGGATCAAAAATCGTTGTCGGTGTCTGTCTGGGACTCGGCGCGATTGGACTCGGCGGGCATCTGCCGGCAGTCGGCCAGTTCTTCGCGTTTCGTGTCTTGCTGATGGCGGGCGCCTTCGTCGTCGGCATGATGCTGCCCGAGTATGCGCTCGGCTTCATGATCCGGCGACGCCGCAGGGCGATCGCAGTCGCGCTGCCCGATGCGCTCGATCTGCTCGTCATCTGTACGAATGCGGGCAACAGTCTCGTCGTTGCGCTCAAGCGCGTCTCGACCGAGTTGCGGACGATTTGTCCTGAGCTCGCCGACGAGCTTGCCGTCACGACGGACGAACTCAGCATCGGCGGCGACAGCGCGCACGCGCTCCACGCGTTGGCCACTCGCACCGGCATACCGTCGATACGGGCACTCGTCACCACGCTCGTCCAGTCTCAAAAGTACGGCACACCGATCACTCAGTCGTTGCGCACACTTTCGCGCACCGAGCGCACCATGCAGATGATCGCGCTCGAAGAAAAGGCCGCGAAGCTCGCACCGAAAATGACGATCCCGATGATGCTGTTTATCATGCCGACCGTCGCGCTCATTGCGGCGGGCCCTGCCGTGATTCGACTCGTCGTCCTGTTTCGTCATCACTAATGCCCCCGCCCCTGGAGGTGGAATGACCATGCGCCGTCCCTTGTCACTGCCTGGAGCGCTGCGAGCGCTCTGCACACCGGTTGCCGTTCTGGCGCTTGCGACCGGTTGTGCCAGCAATCACTATGTAACGGCGCAGCCCGTCGCAACGCCGCATGCACCCGACGCGCGGGCCGACGAGCATATCGCCGAGAGCGCTCTCGAAGGCGGTGACGCGCAACTCGCCGTGTCCCTCTTCGAAAAGATGCTGAAGGCCGATCCGCACTCGCTCACGGCTCAGCTCGGGCTTGGCGATGCGATGTATCAGATCGGCGATCTCGCTCGTGCCGGTGTCCTTTATGCAGGTGTCCTGGCTGTCGCTCCCGCGGATCCGCGGGCTCATCTGGGGCTTGCACGGGTGGCACTGCGCGAGCGCCGGCTCGATGATGCCGTGTCGCGTTACCGCGAACTCGTGGCAGCCAACCCCGACAATCCGATGGCCGCTGAAGGTCTGGGCGCCGCGCTCGATCTGCAGGGCAAGCATGCTGAAGCGCAGGAGGTCTATCGGACGGCCTTGCGGCGCCATCCCGAGATAGAGGGACTCAAGGCGGATCTCGGCCTGTCGCTGATTCTGTCCGGCAACCCGCGTGCCGGCGCGAACGTGCTACTCGATATCGCGAGTCTTCCCGATGCGCCACTGCAGGCTCGCGAGAATCTCGCGCTGGCCTACGGCCTGCTCGGTAATAACGAGGCAGCGAGACGCATCCTGAGCGCCGCCATGCCGGGCGACTCCGTGGAGGATAACCTGCGTTTCTACGGTGAGTTGCGCGAGCGGTATAGGGCGCAAGCGGATGACGGCGCGCGGCTGGCGCAAGCAGTGCCCGCTGTCGGCGTGACGTCGCTCGGAGCGCCGAAATGAGAGGCCGCCCACGCGTCGCCGCTAACGAGCGCGGCATCGCCGCGCTCGAGTTCGTGCTGATGTTGCCGTTCGTGCTGATGGTGATGTTCGGCATCGTCGATGTCAGCCTGGTGCTTTGCGACAAGGCTGTCATCACGAATGCCGCCGGCGAAGCCACGCGCCAGGGCGTCGTGCTGAGCGTGCCCCGCGCCAGTGCGAGTTCGATCCAGACCGTTGCCCTTACGTATGCGCAGAACAGCCTGATCACTGGCGGTACGGCGACGACGCCGACCGTCACCGTCGTGCCGTCTGGAGGCTGCCCATCGACCGGCACCGGCAATACGCTTCAGGTTACGGTCACCTACACCTATCGGGGACTCCTTCTCGGTTCGACACTGAGCGAGCTGGCAGGGCCGGTCACGATTACAGCCGCCGCGGTGAAGTATTGTGAATAAGAATGTCGACCAGCATGATGCATCCTTCGTGAGCGCCCGCGCGTATCGAATGACTCGCCGTCATCGGCCCGCGAACCCCGTGCCCGATCACCAGCGCGGATCGATCACATTGTGGTTTCTTTTCACGCTGACGTTTCTGCTGATGTTCGGTGCTTTTGCAGTCGACATGCCGCGCGTCTTTAGTGCCCACGACGAATTGCAGAATGCCGCGGACGCGGCGGCTTTGGCCGGAGCCTCGGCGCTGTCGACGGGCACGAGCGTACCGAACTGGTCGGCCGCCGCCGCTGCGGCGACGGCGGCCGTTACGCTAAATACCTCGGATGGCAAACAGCTTTCCAGTGGCACCGTCACGACAGGGTACTGGAATCTGGCCGCATCGCCAGGCTCGATTCTGGCCCCGAGCGCGGTCACGCTGCCGGCGCCTGCCGGGCAGCTGCCGGAGCCCGCTGTGCAGGTCACGATCAAGCGCGACGCCAGTGACAACGGTGGCCTCGTGGCGCTCCTGCTCGGCGCGCTGCTTGGAACACCGGCCACGGCGGAGAGCGCGACGGCTGTCGCGGTGATCACAGCGCCTTCCTCCGTTCCGGCCGGCGGCCTCTTTCCCGTCGTCATGGATCAGTGCGTATTCAACCAATACTGGAACTCGAATACCAACCAGCCAAAAATCGACCCGTCCACGAACCAAGCCTACGAATTCGAAATCGGAAATGGCCAGCTATATGGCTCCTCTTGCGAGGCAGGTGACTGGACATCATTTACGACCCTCTCGAACAACGTGCCTACCATCCGCAATCTGATTGCGAACGGGAATCCGACGGCGCTGTCGATCGGCGACAGCATTTACATCGAGCCTGGGATGAAGACAACGATTTACTCGAGTGTACCGACGGGCGTCACCGTCGTCATGCCGGTCGCCACCCAGATCGCGAGCAAAACCTACGTACCGATCGTCGCGTTCGCTGCCTTTCAGATCGACGGATCGTATGGCGGCAGCAGCAAGTACATCCAGGGCCATTTTGTCGGCGGCTATACGATGCCGACGCAAGGATCGGGAGTTGGCACGAGCAGTTATGGTGGCTATGACGCGCCGCGTCTCGCATTCTGAGCAACGCCGAAGCAGGCACGGGCGAGTGCCGTGCACCTCTCGTCGCCGAGCCCCTCAGGAACACGCCACGCCGACGGTCTGAAGCTAGAAGTGACCGCCGGCGCTTTCGCTGCCGTCACTCCGAACCGTCGTCCCCATTGGTCTCGAGGCCGGGAAGGACCTGGGTACCTTCACGCTGAACGGCCACCAGCTTGTGTGGGTCAAGGCCGAGTGCCTTCAGGATGGTCGGCGCCACTTGCATGTTGGTCACAGGCGTATCGACCTCCTTCTTTTCCAGCTTCGGATTGGAGACCACCAACAGCGTGTTCGTATCGTCATCCGTAAGGCCGCCGTGCTCGGCGAGCTTTGCCGCGCTCCCGCTGTAAATCGTCCCATGTATCGGCTGGATGATGATGTCAGGAACACGGCCCTCCGCAGGATTGCCCCAGATCGACTTCAAGGTTGCGCCGTCATAGAGCGTCTGGATGCGGGTGGAATTGACGCTCCCCTGGTCAGCGCTGAGGATCGATACTGCCTGATCCGTATCGCCGTGGTTTTTGAGCCATAAGAGCGACACGTCGTCGGCCGTTTCCTGGGCGACCGCTACGCCGCCATTGGTGAGCAGGGTGGCGGGGTCGCTCACGTCGGCGGTCGCATAAGCGTTTTTCGAACCGCTAAGCATGTGAAGCTTCGTGACGTCGATCGGCGACTGGCCATGCTTGGCGCCGACGATGAACAGTGTCGATTGAAGCAGATGGGCCGCTTTGAGTGCATCGTACATCTGACCCAGCGAGGCATCGACAAAGTCCAGCGATTGCTCCAACGGCACTGTCGGGGTCGCGGCTGCGTCACGATAGCCACCACGGGTCGTGGTGGTGCCTTCCATGGCCACCGTGACCTTCTGTCCGACGCTGACCGCCTGAAAGTTCATGCCGAAGATCGCCGGCACACCGACCTGCTTCGTCCCGGTCTGATCCAGTCCGTGGATCCAGTTCAGGACGACCTTGACCTTGAAGCCGTCGTACGTCCGGGTATAGGTCGGGTCGGCGGTCCAATCGTCGGTCGCAGGCGCGTTCGGATAGCCATTCGCTTGTAGGGAGGTCGAGTTGATCTCGGGGGCGTAGAGTTCGTCCAGTCCCAACCCTGACGGCCCGTTGACGATCTCGTAGGCCGGGTGCTTATCCGACCATGCGGTGCGCAGACCGGCCTCATGGATGATCTCGAAGATCGTGTTCGTATGGTGCTTCATGTATAGATGCGGCCAGACCTGCTCGCAGCCGTTGGCGGTCTTGCGCAACGCGAGGTTCGCGGGATTGATGTGAGGATTGCGTGGATCGAACGTTGCGCCGGGTGGCGGCGATCCGCCGTCCAGCTTGGTGAGATCCCAATCGAGTGCTTCGAAGTTGCTTACTTCCGTGCCGGGCGTGCCGGTGCAATTACTGCCCGGGGGATATAGGGTAGCGTCATAGGTATCGTCATAGAAGACGCCGTGGCTAAGGGGGCTGCCGCCGGTTGCAAAGGCCAGAAGCCCTGGAAACGAGTCCGAGGGCCTGGAGGTCGAAGCATGGGTGTACTCGACGCCATCTTTGACGAGCTTCGCGAAGGTGGATCCCGGGTGTGTCTTGATGTAATTGAGTAGGTCGGCCTCATGCATCCCGTCCACACTGATCAGCAAGACGTGCCTGTACTGCTGGTGGTGATCGCCATCATGATCTTGCGCTGTCGCGGCCATGCTCGCGAACGCCAGCACGCTCGCGCTGAATATTGCACCGACTCCAACCCACTTCCTGATCTCGTCCATTCTTCACCTCGTATGTTGATTGGGAACGATCGTGCCCTACGAGAGGTAAGGATTGAAATGAGAAAGTCCTGTGAAGGGTTGCTTTCGGTTGTCTTCCTACGGGGGCCAGAAGGCTCAAGGGGCGTGCGTTTGAGAGAGTGTAAAAATTTGTATCAGCGGAATGCTTTTAAGACATGGCGAAAGACAGTAGTACCTCCCGTCCAAACGGACTGACCTCTACTCGACTAGAAGTCACGACATCGGGGTTGACGAACGAGATCGATGGCCTCCCTCAACGTCGTGGCGATCGCACCATTCTTCGTCGCCAGGATGCGTGGCAGTTTGAAGTAGGCGCGATGCGTCGGACGACAGTAATCGTCAAGAACCTGACTACTGAGCCAGTTCAGGCGTTCGCTGTCCGCGTTGCCGACATGGGCCTCGAATAGCTGCCTGCGAAGCAGTCCAATCTCCCTCGCAGCTTGCCGAAGCGTATCGGCCGGCTCACCGGTCAGGGCTTCCGCCAGTGCTCTCAGATGTTCAAGGTCAACAGACATCTCCAGTTCTCCCATGTGCATGCAATACTTGCAGGCCTCCCTCACTGGCCATGGAGATGAGGCGGGAGCATACGTTTCATTGCCAGCCGCTATCAAACATTGCCATGCCTGGGCGGGCCTTCGACGCGTCCGTGCTCGTAGCGGTGGCCCGAGGCCTTGCACTTCGCAATGCTACGGATCGTCTTTCGAAACGTCCTTCGGGCACAGGTTCAACATTACGACTAACGTAGCGACCGCGGCCACGATGACCACGATGCCCGACCAGAAAGCACGCATCTGGTCGAAAAGCAATCCGTGGATGCAGACTGCCACGCCCGCCAGCACAGAGAAGGTCGCAAGCGTCGCGAGCACGATTCTCAACTCAGTTCGCACCATGACGTTTTCCCGAATCGGCGCTGGCCGCGGCCTCATCTGCCGCCAATGGACGCGGCGCGAACGCATCCCATGAAATCCGTGATTGCGTATGCGCGTTGGCAATGTAAGAAGTGGTCAAATCCTTCGAAGGTAGCTTAGAAGGATTACCTCTGAACCACTAGACGGCCAGGTTGGCGGGATCTCATTCAAAATCGTGAGGAATGAATACTCGGCCTGAACCCAATCTATTTTTTCGTCGGGGTAGTCCGGGCCGGAGGTAGTTCTTCGGCTGCGGCTGGGAAGCAGTTTAGAAACGCGCCTGGATCGTACGGAAACCGGTACGCGACTGCGTTCGGAATCGGACACGCGGTGTCTCGCTTCCCGCGCTACACGCTGTTGCGTTCCGCATGCAGCGGCTCGACATCTTATGCGGCGCTCCTTAGCGAAGTGCAGCCGCTACCGCCTCGTCGATCTGCAGCGCAAAGCGTGCTTCAACATCGGGCACCGTGTAGCCAAGTGTCAGTTCCAGATGCGCGTCGCCTAGCACCAACTGAACGAATGTCGCTGCCCGCAATGCAGCAGTCGATTCGTCAAATCGCCTTCGCAGAATTTTTGCGGCGAAGGCACGCACAACCTTTGCACCATTTTCGTAAAACACCTGGCCGAGTTCCGGAAAACGCGCGGCCTCAGCAACGATGGCCCGGTAAAGCCCCAGACTATCCGGCGTAATAAGGCTTCGTGCCAGCACCCATCCCAACTCGTGCAATTCGACTTCGGGTGCGCCATCGGATTGCTCGCCCTGAGCTCTGGCAAGCAGCGCGCCCACCTGAGCGCACATCTCGCTCACCAGACCAACGAAGAGCGCCTCCTTCGACTTGAAGTGGCGGTAGACCGTCTGTTTGCCGACGCCGGCGGCCGAGGCGACATCGTCCATCGTTGCCATACCGAAACTCCCGCGTAAGAAAACGGTTTTCGCGCCGTCGAGGATTGCAGACCGCTTGCGGCATTGCAGCGGGCTCAGGCCGGGGAGAGAAGAAGTGTCCATGCGAGATAAATAACAGATCGTTGAGCAGTTGACAAGACTGGGCAGTCTCGTTTAGATTTGTCAAAACGAGACTGATTGGTCTCGTTTGTATGGCTATTCAACGTCGCAGCCAATCATTGGAGAACGCTTTGAAACTGTTCATTACAGGCGGTACTGGCTTCATCGGGCAAGCGGTCGCGCGCAAGGCAATCAGCCTCGGCCATCAGGTGACGGCGCTGGTGCGCGAGGACAGCTCGGCGGCCGCCAGCGCGCTGGCACGTCTCGGTGTGACACTGCATTCCGGCGACCTGCGCGAGCCACAGTCTTTCGCTGCGACTGCCGGTGCCGCTGATGGTGTGGTGCACACCGCGTCGACCAACGATGCTTCCGTCGGTGCTGCAGATGAGGCCGCGGCTGTAGCAATGCTGTCGCATTTGCATCCGGGCGTGGCGTTTGTCTATACGTCGGGCACCTGGGTCTACGGCAATACAGAGGGGGAGGCCGCGACTGAAGCATCGGCGCTGAACCCGACACCACTCATCGCCTGGCGGCCCGCAGTGGAGCAACAGGTGCTGGCGCTAGCAGCACGCCGCTCGATTGCCGCAGTGATCCTCAGGCCGGCGATGGTGCACGGCTACGGCGGCGGCGTCTTCGGCATGCTTGCCGGCATGGTCCGTCAGACCGGCAGTGTGAGGATCGTCGGCGATGGTCGCAACCACTGGCCTGCCGTTCACGTCGATGATCTCGCCACGGCTTATCTGAGCGCGGTGGAGCGGGCGGCAAGTGGGGACGGTCGAGTCGCGGGTCAGATCTTCAACGTGGTCGCGGAAGATGCCGTTGCCGTTGCCGAAATGGGTGAAGCGATTCGGGCCTCGGTCGGCGCCGATCGCGTCGAACCCTGGCCGCTCGACGATGCTCGCAAATCGCTTGGACCGTTCGCTGACGCACTGGCGCTCGACCAGACAGTAAGCGGCCAGTATGCCCGGCGAGTTCTTGCGTGGAAGCCCCATGGCCCCGGCCTGATTGCGGACCTCTCCGTACAAAAGCACTTTCAGCAAATCAACGGAGCATGACTATGGCGTGGAACAGTGCATCTTTCGAGTCGATTCTCGCGATGGTCGTAGCGGTTCTGTTCGCGGTTGCTGGGGTGGTCAATCTCACAGGACTCGGAGCGGTGAAGCGCGACTTCGCGCGCTGGGGTTACCCGGCATGGTTTCGTTTGCTCTGTGGCGCTCTTGAGCTGTTGTCTGCGGCACTTCTTTTCGGACAACAAACCAGAGTTTTTGGCCTAACGCTGGCCGGTGCGATCATGGTCGCCGCGCTCTTCACGTTGCTACGAAATCGGGAGCCGTTAGGGCATCTCGCCCCGGCGCTGATCTTCTCGGCTCTCGTTGTGGTTACTGTGGCGCTCCGCGCTTGAGGCTTGCTCGCCACCAGGCGAGTGAGCCCGGGTCGCTAACAGGCCGCGCAGGCAATCCGTGCTGCAGGTACTTGAAATACGCACATGGATAGCGGCATTGGAGCAACTCCAATTCGATCACGTGCGTCACGTGTCTGCCTTTTGTAGCGACGGCTGGGCGCTTCGGGTCGCCTGCCGCAGATCACCGCTTTACGTGCCACGGGAAAGGGCCCTCATGGGCGGCTATGAAGGTCTATCTAACGCCGCAAGGACGATATTGCGCGCGTGGAGCAGGACGGATTTCTGCTCGTCGGGGGAAACCTCTACGAACCCGAGTCCTCGGAGCAGAAAGATACCTTCAACAGCGAGCAGTGCGTGACGGACTTCAGCAACCTCGCCATATTCCGATCGAAGCGGATCGAGCAGAGCGCGGTAATGGCGTCGCACCGGCTCCAGCATGTCAGGGGCGTGCACCAAGGCGGTTACGAGAAAAGCCGCCTTTTGGGTCGTGGCGTCGTCCTCGTCCAGTGCTTCCTCGATATACGCGAGGACCAATTCGACCGGCCCAGTCGGTCCACTGCCCAGTCGCCGACGTACTGCCTCCTGAAAACGGGCTACTTCTCGTTCTAGCGCCGCGTGTATCAATGCATCCTTAGTTGCAAAGCTATAGACGAGACCGCCCTTGCTGATTCCCGCGCGCTCGGCGACGGCATCGAGCGTGAAATTTCGGCCACCAGATTCGAGGATTACGGCCTCGGCAGCATCTAAAACCCTGTCTTTGTCGATTTCCTTTTTTCGCGTCACAACTACCCCTTGCTTTTCTGACTGGCCAGTCGGATAATATTTCCGACTGGCCAGTCAGATTAGCGCAGCGATGCTCGCGGCGCAAGATTGTTTCTCAGCTGACTCCTTGGGGTACGTTATGAACGAGCATGAAAAGGAAGATCTATTGCCTGCCGTGACCCTTGGTCACTTTGTTATGAAAGTGCAAGATGTCGAGGCGAGCTATCGCTTTTATATTGGTTTAGGTCTGCGCGCATTCGGCGCCTTTCCGGGAATGGCGGTCGTCGAAATGCGTGGTGGCACGCATTTGCTGCTGTTCCAAAAGGGTGATGATCAGGCTGGCGCTTTGCGGAACAGTCAGAATGGCCAGAGGCCTGATTTCAGCAGCGAAAAAATAGACCTGATGATCGCGGGGCGTACAAAAGCGGATCTGGAATCCTACAGGGTCGGCCTGATCGGTAAAGGATATTCACCGTCAGCTATCGCGGATGGCGAGCTATACGGCCACCACTATTTCTCGATGCAGGATCCCGATGGCAATGGCATCAGTTTCTATACTAGCCACTGCAGCGATAAGCCCGTTTGATATTACAGCTGGTTAGTCGCGCAGCATCCGCCCATTTCGCTTTATTTCTCTTCACCTGGCTCGCTCTCGCCGAAGCGCGTCACCGCGATGGCACGCTTGCTTTACAGCTTTGGTAGGACCACTTTTCGCCTAACCTTCCGTTCGCTCCAGCCAGTTTCGAACGAAGTCGATATGCGTCTGCATCGCGGTGCGGGCTTCTTCAGGACGGCGCGCGCAAATCGCCTCGCACACCGTGCGATGCTGCAGCAGGAGTAGTTCGGACGAGTCTTCGCCGTACTCGCGCATGCCGGTGCCGCTGATCGTGATGTGTTCGCGCAGCATGGCAATCACGCTGACATGCAAATGGAGGAACATTGCATTGTGCGATGCCTGAGCGATGGCATCGTGAAGCTGAGCATCCGCTTCTGCTTCAGCGACCTTGTCATCGACGCGGTGACAGCGCTCAAGTTCGCGCATGAGCGCACGGATTCTCTTCCGATCGTCCGCATTGGAGCGCAGAGCGGCGAAGTATGCGGTGGCGCCTTCCAGCACGCGACGAAATTCGACGATATCGCTGCGCAACGCCGGATGGTCGGCGACCAGTTGCCCCATGGCGAAGCGATTCCAGCGCGCAACTGGTCCGTGACGAACACGCCCGCGCCGCGCCGGCTCGTTACGAGGCCACGCGCGGCCAGTCGCTGAATTGCCTCGCGGACGGTGTTGCGTGCCAGCTCATGCTGTTGATCTGCGCAAGCGTCAGCAGATCGCGGCCCGTGTCGATATGGCTAAGTGGTTGCAGTCGTATGCGGCGAGCCACGAACGGGGAGTTCACCACATCAGCATCGCGAAGCTCAAAGAATGGTGCGGCTACGCATCACCCATGCGCAAATTCCGTGAAGCTTTGGGCGAAGCACTCGATGAACTGCAGCGCGTCGGCATTCTGGAGAGCGTTGAGTTTGTCAAGGAAGATCCGATGGTCAAATGGGTGCGAAGTTAATTTCACGTCATGACGGGTTAAATATACGTGCATAGTTTTTGTATGCGCAGCAGCCTTTTATGGCGTGGCTTTCAGGGAGAGGCGGAATCGTATGACGTGAAGCCGGCATGCTATGACGTGAATACAGAATGCCATGCCGTGATACATGAATATCCAATACCGCATGTCAGATTTACGGTCCACGATGGAACCCATCAGAAGGCAGTTCAATATCGCCGGCCTGCCGAAATTGTTCCACCCTGACGCTCGAGCAGGCCATTGACGATGTGGGTGGCTTCCGCACAAGTGTCACAACTTGGAGAAAGAAGATGGCAACTTTTTCCGCTACCGTCCCAGCGTCGCTCAAGCGCGCGCTGGATGACGAACGCCAGAGAACAAAAAGAACCTATTCGTCGATCGTCACGGCCGCGTTATCGCAGTACTTGGGCGTACCCGTACACACGCTGTTCCAGGTTTCAGTCTCTGGAGCCCTGGTGGCGGGAGTATTCGACGGAGAGGTAAGCGTTGAGTCGATTCTCGAACACGGGGATTTTGGGCTCGGCACTTTTGCTCACCTGGATGGGGAAATGGTTGTACTCGATGGGCACGCATACCAGGTGCAGGGCAGTGGTCGCGTTTCCGAGGCCGCCATGGATGCAGGTGCACCCTTCGCTGTGGTAACCCGCCTTGCGCCGCAAATCGATGAAGAATCAGTTCCGGTCTCCAGCTTCAAGGAACTGGAGTCCTGCTGCGATGGCTACCGCAAGTCGGGCAACATCTTCTATGCCATTCGCCTGGACGGACACTTCCAACACGTTCGCACCCGCGCCGTCAATCCGCCTCAACCAGGCACGCGTCTGGTCGATGCGGCGAAAGACCAAAGCGAATTTCATTTCGATTCGATCGAGGGAACGCTAGTTGGCCTGTGGTCGCCCGGTTTCTCAAGCGCTTTCAGTGTTGCCGGTTATCACTTTCATTTTCTCTCCAAGGATCGTAAGCACGGCGGACATCTGCTGGATGTCTGCGCAGGACCGCTGCGCCTTCGAGTCGAGGCTCTTACGAATTTCCATTTGGCACTTCCCGAATCGGAAGCCTTCCTTAAAGCCGACCTCAGCAAGAACACTGCCGAGGAGCTCGCCTACGCCGAACAAGCCCACTGAGGAGTGGATACGATGAACGGGACCATTAAAAATGCGCAGCAAATAGGTGCTGAACTGGTGGTTAGCGCCTTGGAAGCACAAGGCGTTACCCACGTATTCGGTGTACCGGGTGCAAAGATCGATGCGGTTTTTAACGCACTGGTCGACTCCAGGATCGAGACGGTCGTTTGCCGACACGAGCAGAACGCGGCTTTTATCGCCGGTGGTATTGGGCGTATGACAGGCAAAGCCGGCGTTGCCATTGGCACTTCCGGTCCAGGCGCCTCCAACCTTGTTACAGGCCTGGCGACAGCCAACTCCGAAGGAGATCCTGTGGTTGCCCTGGGTGGCGCTGTGGCCACCGGTGAGGCACTCAAGCAGATTCACCAGACCATGGACGCCGTTTCCATACTGAAGCCAGTGACGAAGTTCAGCGCAACGGTCGGCGCGCCAGAGCAAGTGAACGAAGTCATGGCCAACGCCTTCAGGGTTGCAGAAGCCAGTCGTCCTGGTGCGGCTTACGTTAACTTGCCCAAAGATGTCATGACCCATGCATGCGCACATACGCCCCTGCCGTTCCCGGCATTTGCGGGTCTGGGTTTGGCCGACAGTGCGGCAATCAAAGAAGCTGCACGGCTGATTAACGCGGCGTCAACGCCCGTGGTATTGCTGGGCATGTTGGCCAGCAAGCCCACGAATAGTGCAGCTTTGCAGGCGTTCATCGGCAAAGGCAATCTTGCCGCGGTCGGAACCTTCCAGGCGGCCGGTGCTGTTGGAGCGATGCAGTTCAGCAACTTTGGTGGCAGGGTCGGTCAACTCGCCAATCAGCCAGCGGATCGATTGCTCGAATCCGCCGACTTGGTCATCACGGTTGGCTACGATCCCGTCGAGTACTGGCCGCAGCTATGGAATAAGGATAAAGACCGAAAGATCGTTCATATCGATGTGCTTCCCGCCGACCTTGACAATTGTTATCGCCCCTATGCCGAGTTGACCGGCGACATTGCGCAGACTTTGCAAGCGCTGACGTCGCTCATTGATCGCGCCAGGAAGTCGGCGATCTCATCCAGCATTCTCGAGCTGATTCAGGGCGAACGCCTGCTTCTCGCCAAGCAGGCTGCCGCCCGTAACGGCACGCCTGTTCATCCCCTTCGGCTCGTTCACGAGTTGCAGCAGTTCGTTGGCGACGACATCACGGTTTGCCTGGATATGGGCTCTTTCCATCTGTGGATCGCACGCCACCTGTATAGCTTCAAGCCACGACAGGTGCTGATAACGAACGGCCAACAAACATTAGGCGTGGCACTTCCATGGGCGATTGCCGCTTCGATCGTCCGACCCCACGAGAAGGTTCTCTCGATCTCAGGCGATGGTGGGTTCCTCTACTCCGCGATGGAATTGGAGACGGCTGTTCGGCTCAAGACGAACATCGTGCACATGATTTGGATCGATGGATCCTACGACATGGTGGCGACGCAGGAGAAGCTGAAGTACGGAAGGTCGTCGGGAACCGACCTGGGTCCTGTGGATTACCTCAAATACGCGGAAGCCTTCGGAGCCAAGGGCCTCATGATCAACAAGCCGGACGAGATCGCCTCTGTCATGACGAAGGCTTTCGATACGCCCGGTCCTGTGATCGTCGGTGTTCACGTGGATTACCGCGACAACCACCAGCTGTTTGAGATGCTGCACGAAGACAGCATCCACTAAAGATCGCTGTGTAGATGCCATTCACGACAACCCATTCAGCAACTCGTCTTGGTTGCGCAAACTAATCTCTGTCGCTAGGGGACCGGTATGAACACCACCGCGCTCATGCTGTCGCGATTGCAGTTCGCGTTCACGGTTTCGTTTCACATCATCTTTCCGTCTTTCACCATCGGTCTGGCGGCGTGGCTGACGGTACTGGAAGCGCTGTATCTGATTACCCGGCGACCAGTCTACCGCCGCGTCTTCGACTTCTGGCTGAAGATCTTCGGGATCGCTTTCGGTATGGGCGTGGTCTCCGGAATCGTACTGGCTTTCGAGTTCGGCACGAACTGGAGCGAACTGTCACGCCTTTCGGGGGCGATCCAGGGACCGCTGCTGTCCTATGAGACCTTCACCGCCTTCATGCTCGAGGCGTCGTTCTTCGGCGTGTTGCTGTTCGGCAGGAACAAGGTGAAGCCGGGACTCTATCTTTTCTCGGCGGCGATGGTCGCGCTCGGCACGACGCTCTCGGCGTTCTGGATCATGGTGAACAACAGCTGGATGCAATATCCAGTGGGGTACACGATCCAGAACGGCGTCTACGTGCCGGACGACTGGGCGAAGATCATCTTCAGTCCGGTGGTCTGGGTGAGGTTTCCTCATATGCTGCTGGCGGCTTACGTCACTGGGGCGTTCTGTGTCGCGGCGACAGGTGCGTGGTACTGGCTGCGCGGAACGTGTCTTGCGGAAGGTCGCGTGATGTTGCGGATGGGTCTTTTTCTCGCAGCGATCCTGTTGCCGGTCCAGTTGCTGTTCGGACATCTGGTCGGCGATTATGTGCACCGCTATCAGCCCATCAAGTTCGCAACCATCGAAGCACGCTGGCATGACGAACAGCCCGCGTCCGAAGTTCTGCTTGCGTGGCCCGATGCAGCACACGAAAAGAACGACTATGCGATCTCGGTGCCTGTGCTCGGCAGCGTGATTGCATCGATGAGCCTCGATTCGAAGGAGGTCGGGCTGACTGACTTCGCGCGCAGCGAGCGTCCGCCGATCGCCATCCCTTTCTTCACCTTCAGGATCATGGTGGGGTGTGGCCTCCTCATGCTGCTGGTCGCCTGGGGTGGCACGCTGCTGTCGCTCAAGGAGCGTTTGCTAAAGCGGCGTGCGCTGTTGTGGACGGTATTCCTGTGTTTTCCGCTGCCGTTCATTGCGACCCTCACCGGCTGGTTCACCGCCGAGGTGGGGCGGCAACCCTGGACCGTCTACGGGTTGCTGCGCACTGCGGACGCTGTGACGCCGTTCCTGACGCCACGCGCGGCGGCGGGTTCGCTGCTGGTGTTCTGTGCGACCTACGTCTTCATCTTCGCCTTCGGCACCTACTACATCTATAAGTTGCTCAAAGGCGGACCCGCCGAGGACCTGCCGCATACGCCGCCTACCGCTTTGCCGAATCGTCCGCTTTCGGTGGCGGCGGATCTGCCGACGACGGTCAAATGATCTGGGAGACGCGAAAATGATCCTCTACTGGTCGCTGATACTCGCCGTCAGCATGTTGCTGTACGTGCTGCTCGACGGTTTCGACCTCGGTGTCGGCATGCTGTTCGGCCTGACCCGTGACGAAGCGCGTCGCAGTCATATGCTCGCCGCTGTGTCGCCGCTGTGGGACGGCAACGAAACCTGGCTGATCGTGGCCGGCGTCGTGTTGTGGGGTGCTTTCTCGCCGGTCTACTCGTTGCTGGTCTCCGCGTTCTACGTGCCCGTGGTCCTGATGCTCGCCGGTCTGATCTTTCGCGGCGTCGCCTTCGAGTTCCGCGGCACGGCTCACCGTACGCGGGCGATCTGGAACGTTGGCTTCGTGGTGGGTTCGGTCGTCGCCGCGTTCATGCAGGGCGCAATGGTCGGCGCGCTGGTCAAAGGGCTGCCGGTCGTCAACGGCCGCTTTACGGGCGACGTCATGACGTGGTGCAGCGGTTTCTCGGCACTGTGCGGTGTGGCGTTATGCGCCGGCTACGCCCTGCTTGCCGCGAGCTGGGTCGTCAAGAAGTGCGAGGCGGACGCGCGCGATGCCGCCTATCGTGCGATTGTGCCGTTGCTTTGGGTGGTGCTCGTTCTGCTGATCGTGCTGTTCCTTCATGCACTTCATGAAGACCTCGCGATCATGCACCGCTGGCTCGATCGTCCCACTCTTTTTCTTGTGCCGTTGGTCGCGCTATGTGCAATCGCGGGCACGCTGACTGGCGTCAGACGGCGTCGAGACAACCAGCCGTTTCTCATGATCGTGCTGCTGTTCATCTGCGCTTACGCAATGCTGGCGATTTCGTTCTGGCCATACATGGTCCCGTTCTCGTTCTCGATCACTCAGGCGGCGGGGCCGCATGCAAGCCTCACCTTCATGTTCTGGGGCGCGGGATTGTTCGTCTACCCGTTGATGCTGATCTATACGGTCTACAGCTATAGCGTGTTCAAAGGGAAGGTTGACCTGACTTCGGGGCACTACTGATGAACGCCGTGCTCACCAGATCCAGGTTCCCCTAACCGCCAGCTGTTCTTGTCCTATTGCCCCTTATCCCTTCGGCCAAACCAAACATTTAGCCTACAAAGTTGAAGGCAACCCACGTGGGCTGCTTTATAATTACCACGTCGTCGGGAAACACCCGGTGACCTGGTTTAGCAGCCAGTGACGCAAACCGCACACCCGCCCAGGCGGGCGTGCGTCTACCTCTGCACGTCTATATTTCAATGGGCGGGCCGTGGTGGGGAGCCGCAAGGCTCGCCGGTTTGTTTGTGTCCCGGTCTGCTAACCCGCTTCGTGCCCGCTCACCCCTTCCCAAGCGAGTGTCGGGCGATCCGAGAAGTAACAGGGAGATCGCACCATGAGCAAGTCCACCAAAAATCGACCCGCTTCACGTCCGCCTGTCGACGCACTCCAGTATGAAAAGCTTGCCCTGTCGGCATTCGATTTATGCGACCGGCACCTGGGTCAACTGGATACTTTGATTACACTTGCATCTTCAATATGTAGGAATCCTTCCAGCACGCTTGAAGAAAGACGGCGTCGTCAGACGCTTCTGGAATTGCTGGTGGATACGGCGGAGCAATATCAGCAGGAACTTGAATGCGACCGCGAGTTGTACAAGGTGATTGCGCTCGATGCGAAGGGCGTTCCGCAAAGCCGCATCACGGCACGCCACGCAGCGAACCTGCTTGCAGAAGAGGTATTGCAGCGAGCGGGAGAACCCATAGCGACTGCTAGCGCACCGCAGCGCAAAAACCCGTCATCGGAAAGCGCCGCGGCATTGAGAGCCGACGCTGCGCAACAACCGGCTATCACTCCAAACTAGACGATCGGGAAGAACCGGCGAGTGGTAGGGCGGCGCGTCCGGATCCTTCGGAGACTCGTGCACTGAGACGGTTTTCGTCCATCTCAGTGCGGCCAGGAGCGGACGGTCGACATAGATGCCTGGATCGTCGACAATCGGCTGGCCGTTCTCGGCGCAAACGAGAGATCGTAAAAGGCCCTCAAGCGCTCGCAGCAATACATTCCACAAG
>NZ_WOEY01000102.1 GCF_013177695.1 Paraburkholderia solitsugae
TTGCTCCCTGCGGCTGACAGTTGCCACCTTGAACACCGGTTCGCCGCTTGACTTCCAATACGGTTGCTTTTCTTTGCAGCAGGCAAAGAAAAGTAGGTGCCTGCCCCGCACAGGGGCGACGCTAATAAACCGATAAGAAAACAAGGAAAGGCCAACGCCGTAAGGGCACAACCAAAAAGCGCCGCGAAGGCAAAAAAATCAAGCAAGGTCCAACGCCGCAGGCAAACAGACAAGAGCGCCGAGCAGGCAAAAAACCTAACCCTCAATTCCGGCTAGCAATAGCCCGCCGCTCATTAGCAGACCCTGCCGAAGAATCATCCGCCGTCTGCGAAGACCCCGACCCCCATACAACGGAGTTGTCCACCGCATACAACCGGCAAGGCGCCGAACTCTGCTTCTGGCAATTGGTAATGGCCACCGCCATAGGATCATCGCCGCCCTCGGCCCACGACCATGCCCCGGTATCCGACACAGCAAACGCCCGGCTAGGATACTGATGCAAGAAATTCCGATATCCATTTCGGCCCGCTTCGTCGACAAACGGCACAGAGTCGACCGCATCGACAGCAGCAAACCCACTCGCCTTCGGCAACGAAGGATCCGCAACCCGATATTGAACACCAGTAGGCATCCCGGCTCTGGCGAGGAAAGCCTCGACCGCCGGCCACCAGATCTGCACGCCATCGCGATCGCCCACGAGTCGATGCGCGTCATTCTTGTAGTTGCCGAAATCCACCATCTTCGCGCTCGCACCATGTGCGGAATACGCGGCATACATGCCGGCCACCAGCGGCGCCGTCCACACCGAATCGTTATCGCCATACAACCACAGCGACGGCACCTTCGTTTTCTCGCCATACGCGCCGAATGCGCGCGTCAGGTTGCCCTGCCAGTCAGCGCATGCGTCCTGCCGTAAACCGCCTGAGAAATTGATCAAGGCCCGCACGCCCGGTGCAGCCTCGGAGCCGTAAGCCATCGTCGCCAGGCCGCCGTGCGAGGTGCCGGCCACCACAATGTGCGTCGCGTCCACGTACGGCTGCTTCGACATGAAATCGATCGTCGCGGCTACGTCGCCGGCCTGGCCAACACCGTTGCGCTCGACGTCGCACCCATCCTGCTGATAAGTGCCGCCGGAATGGCCGAAGCCCTGGCGGTTCGGTGCCACCACCACGTAGCCGCGGCGCACGAATTCGCGCGCGAACGGCAACGGATCGCTGCGCTCCTGCGTGCGCGGGTCGCCGGGAATCTTGCCGTGGTTGAAAACGATCATCGGAAACGGGCCTGGGCCGTCCGGTTTGTAGATCGTCGTTTCAAGTGTGACCGTGCCGGCAGCGTCGACCGGCACGCGGATGATCTGTTCGTTGAGGCCGGCGGTGGGCAGATAGGCGTCGTCGTCGAGCGCAAGGCGCGGCACGTGTGCGCGCGTAAGGGGCCCGGCCTGGGTGTCGGCGAGCGGGTCGGCATGCGCGAGTGCGACAGCGCATATCGCCGTTGCACACGTCACCGCACACTTCGTCAGAACCTTGCTGAACACCATCAACGCACCTGCCTCAAAAACCTGCCCTGAACACCGTGACGCTTTGTCTGTCGAGTGTCATCGCTGACAATTGCCTTTCATCGACGTTTTCGACAAACAAAAACACACTCGCGTACGTTGTGCGTCAAGCGCACGCACGCTAATCGAGATCGCACGGGATGAACCCAAACGGCCGACGCGACCCCACGCGCCGATGATGAGCGCCACACATGCTGCCTGGAACCGCCGTCGAACCCTTACTGGTGGGCTATCGGCAGGGCGCCTGCGCATCTTGCTGAACCGGTATGGACCTGTTCTAGCAACGTGACGTCACAAACCTACGGCCTCATCCTGGCACGACAATTTTGTTTTGTGCAATCAAGGAGAACCCGCGACGAAAAAATTGCCGTGGGTGAATCACGGGCGCAATCGCCCGCCAGAAGGCTGCAAGCGCCCATCTTGCGGTGCCTGGTTACACGAAGTAATTTTCGGTATCACACTTGCTGTGGTGCTGAGCCAACGCGAAAAAAAAGCCCTCGTTTGAGGGCCATATGTGAACACCGTGCTAAGTACTTCGCTGCGTTGTGTAAGGCTACGAAAGGTTTGGCTTACTCTCTATTCGCTCACGTCGCCATCGACATAGCGCCAGCGTCCGTCTTCGCCACGTAGAAAGCGGCTCAACTCGTGCAGCCGGTGGGCGCGGCCGCCTACCTTATATCGTGCGACGAATTCGACTGTCGCATGATCGCCGCCGGTTTCAGCGAAGGCCTTGATCTGCAGTCCGAGCCAACGCGGTGCGTCGGGGGCAGCAGGGTCGGCGTCGAGATCCGCGGGGCAGGTGTGCGGTGCCCAGGTGGCGCGCAAATATTCCGTTGCGCCCACAACATACGCGCTGTACCGCGAGCGCATCAGTTCGAGCGCGCGCGGCGCAGCTTCGCCGCCGTCGATATAGCGGCCACAGCATTGCGCGAAGCGCGGCGGTTTGGCGCCGTTGCGCTGATCGGGCGCGGCGCCGCCGCAGGGGCAGTCGGACGGTCGTTGCATTGACAACAATGGCTTATTCATCAGACTTTCAACCAAGACCACGCGCAATCAAAATTTTCTGGATGTCGCTGGTGCCTTCGTAAATCTGGCACACACGGACGTCGCGGTAGATACGCTCGACGGGGAAGTCGCTCAGATAGCCGTAGCCGCCATGAATCTGCAAGGCTGCGGAGCAGATGCGCTCCGCCGCTTCGGAAGCAAACAGCTTGGCCATCGCGGCCTCGGTCAGGCAGGGCTGGCCGGCGTCTTTCAGCGAAGCCGCGTGCCAGATCAACTGACGCGCGGCTTCGAGTTGGGTCGCCATATCGGCGAGACGGAATTGCACGGCCTGGTGCGAAAACAGGGTCTGGCCGAAGCTCTCGCGCTCCTTTGCATACGCCAATGCCGCCTCGAACGCGGCGCGCGCCATGCCGACGCTCTGCGCGGCGATACCGATGCGCCCGCCTTCGAGCCCCGATAGCGCAATCCGATAGCCTTCGCCTTCCGCGCCGATCAGATTGGCGGCCGGCACGCGGCAATCCTCGAAAATAATCTGCGCCGTGTCCGACGAATGCTGACCGAGTTTTTCTTCGACGCGCGCGACGATGTAGCCCTTTGTATCGGTCGGCACGATGAATGCGCTGATGCCACGCTTACCCGCGGCCTTGTCGGTCACGGCCATGACGATCGCGACGTTGCCGTTCTTGCCGCTCGTGATGAACTGTTTGACGCCGTTCAGCACGTACGCGTCGCCATCGCGTGTCGCGGTGGTGCGTAGCGCGGATGCGTCAGAGCCCGCTTGCGGTTCGGTCAGACAAAACGCCCCGAGCATCTCGCCGCGCGCGAGCGGTGTGAGCCAGTCACGTTTCTGCGCGTCGTTGCCATAGGTCACCAGAATGCTGCACACCGGGCAGTTGTTGACGGAGATCGCGGTCGAAGTGCCGCCGTCGCCCGCGGCGATTTCTTCGAGGATCAGCGCGAGCGCCAGCGCATCCATTCCGGCACCGCCGTACGCTTCGGGCACCAGCACGCCATACGCGCCGAGTTCGGCGAGCTGGCGATGCACGTCTTTCGGAAAGGTACGCTCGCGGTCCCATTGCGCCGCATACGGGGTGACCGCTTCGCGGACGAACGTGCGCACCGCATCGCGGACCATCAAGTGATCCTGATCAAGCACCATGGCTTGGTCTCCTCGTTAGTCTTCCCACTTGTCTCCTCACCACTCGAGCGCCGTGCCGTCGTATTGATAGAAGCGGCCATTGAACGCTTCGTGCGCGGCCGCTGCATGCGCGAGCACTTCGCGCATGCCGGTGACGCTGCGCGCCGGATCGATCGCCGCTTGCGCACCCCCCATGTCGGTGCGCACCCAGCCAGGGTGCAGCGAAATACACGTTGCGCGCGTTGCATCCAGTGAGGCGACCTTCAGCGCATCGTTCAGCGCCGCCTTACTCGCCCGATACAGCCAGCCGGTCGTGCCGCTTGCGTCGCCGATGCTGCCCATCTTGCTCGAAAGCACCGCGAACACACCGCCGGCTTCTTCGACGAGCGGCAGCAGGACCGGCATCAACTGCATTGGACCGCGCACGTTGGTGTGCATGACCTGGTCGAAGTCTTCGGCGGTGATCGTCTCGATGTCCTCGGTGCGAGGGCCGTACACACCCGACACGAGCACCGCCGCATCGAGCCGTTCGCCGTCGAGCTTCCAGCCGAGCGCGGCGATTTCTTCGGGCGCGGTGACGTCGAGTGAAAAGGTCTCCGCACCGAGCGCCTTTAGTGCGTCGAGCGCGGTGTCGTCGCGCGCGGTGGCCAGCACGCGCCAGCCGCTCTTCCGGTACTGCCGCACAAACTCCTGGCCGATGCCACGCGATGCACCGACGATCAACACTGTTTTCATCGAATCACCTCAAGCCCTCAAACGCCTGGAAACAGCGCGTTAAACCAGTTCAATGCCCATCGCGGTCGCTTCGCCGCCGCCGATGCACAGCGTCGCGACGCCGCGCTTCAGGCCGCGGTTTTTCAACGCGCCGATTAGCGTGACGAGAATTCGCGCGCCCGATGCGCCGATCGGGTGACCGAGCGCACAGGCGCCGCCGTTCACGTTGACCTTCTCATGCGGCAGGTGATGTTCCTTCATCGCGGCCATGGTGACCACCGCGAACGCCTCGTTGACCTCATACAGATCCACTTCGTCGGCGCGCCAGCCGTTCTTCTCGAACAGCTTGCGAATCGCACCGACCGGCGCGGTGGTGAACTTCGCCGGTTCTTGAGCAAAGGTGGAGTGGCCGACCACGCGAGCAAGCGGCTCGACGCCGAGACGTTTCGCGGTCGATTCACGCATCATCACGAGCGCTGCGGCGCCGTCGGAAATCGACGATGAATTCGCCGCCGTCACCGTGCCGGTTTTGCTGAACGCGGGCTTGAGCGTCGGAATCTTGTCGAGGTTCGCTTTGAACGGCTGCTCGTCGTGATCGATGGTGACGTCGCCCTTGCGGCTTTCCACCTTCACCGGCGCGATTTCCCATGCGAACGAGCCGTCTTCATTCGCGCGCTTCGCGCGATTCAGTGACTCGACGGCGAACGCATCCTGCGCTTCGCGCGTGAAGTCGAACGAGGCCGCGCATTCCTCCGCGAAGGTGCCCATCAGGCGGCCTTTTTCGTAGGCGTCTTCGAGACCGTCGTAGAACATGTGGTCGATCACCTGGCCGTGGCCCATGCGCATGCCGTTACGCGCCTTCGGCAACAGGTACGGCGCGTTCGTCATGCTCTCCATGCCGCCGGCGACGATCACATCGACCGAGCCCGCCGCCAGCATGTCATGCGCGAACATCGCTGCGCGCATACCGGAGCCGCACATCTTGTTGACGGTCGTGCTGCCGGTGGCGAGCGGCAAGCCGGCGCCGAGTGCGGCCTGACGCGCGGGCGCCTGGCCGAGGCCGGCGGGCAGCACGCACCCCATCACCACTTCGTCGATCTGCTCGGGCTTCAACCCAGCGCGTTGCACGGCAGCTTCGATCGCAACCGAGCCCAACTGCGGCGCGGTCAACGACGCGAAATCGCCCTGAAATGCCGCCATCGGCGTGCGGGCCACACCTACGATCACGATCGGATCAGACTTTGTCTCGCTCATGTTTGCCTCACTCATGTTTAAGTTCCTTGATCACACCTTCGACGATGGCCGGCACGTCGCCGAGCTGGGCCGCATCGGCGGCGGCCATGTCGTTGTCTTCCTTGTACACGCCGCCGGCCGATACCGCGGCCAGGCAGCTCCTGTAGGTTGCATCGAGCACCGCCGGGTCGTTGACGGTCATGCCAAGGTTGCGCACCTTGCCGTCGTGCACGCCATACACCCAGCCATGCACCGCAAGTTCCTGGCCGCGCGCCCATGCGTCATTGACGATGGTGGTCCGGCATACGTTCATCACCTGCTCGATCGCATTGAGTTCGACCAGACGCCGATGCCGCGCCTCGCCGATCGGCCACTCTTCGATCAGCGCAGCGTGCTTGGTGCGCACGTCCTGTACGTGATGCAGCCAGTTGTCCGCAAGACCCACGCGCCGGCCGTGCAGCGCCGCGGCGACACCCGAGCAGCCATAGTGACCTACCACCATGATGTGCTTGACCTTGAGCAGATCGACGGCGAACTGGATCACCGACAGGCAGTTCAGATCCGTATGCACCACCACGTTGGCGATATTTCTGTGCACGAACACTTCGCCAGGCGGCAGGCCGATGATCTGGTTGGCCGGCACGCGCGAATCGGAGCAGCCGATCCACAGATATTCGGGGGTTTGCTGGTGCGCGAGACGCGAGAAGTACTCCGGATCCTCGGACAGTTTGCGGGCCACCCACGCGTCGTTGTTGTCGAACAGATGGGCCAGCGGATTTGCAGCGGGAGAAGCGTTCGTGTTCATGTTGAGTCTGGGCGGTTGCTCGACCGATTGACCGGTCGATGTCGTTACATAAGGTTCGGACGATGCGTTCAACGATGCGCGCGGCGCATGATACTCACGCCGCGCGCACGGCGCGTTCGTCTGCCTGGTTATCCGTTGGTCCGGACGCCGCGTCGGCGAATCGCTCCGGATAGCGGACGCAGAAACGCACGTTGCTGTCGTACGGGAAAAAGTCGGGCAGTTCGCCTTTCAATAGCTGATCCTTGTGCCGTTGCCACAGCGCTGGATCGAAGAAGTCCGCGTGATGCTGCATGAAGGACCGGCGCACGCGTGGGTCGCCGAGCAGAAATGTGCCGTATGTCTCCGGGAAAATGTCGTGCGCGCCGACTGAGTACCACGGCTCGCCCGACATTTCGTCTTCCTCGTTACGTGGCGCGGGCACCGCGCGCACGTTGCATTCCGTCAGGTATTCGATTTCATCGTAGTCGTAGAACACGACACGGCCATGACGCGTCACGCCGAAATTCTTGTACAGCATGTCGCCAGGGAAGATGTTCGCCTGCATCAATTCCTTGATCGCGTTGCCATATTCCTTGATGCCGTGATCGACCTCGTCGTCGCTGCCGTTTTGCAGGAACAGGTTGAGCGGCACCATCCGGCGTTCGATATACATGTGGCGAATCACCAGATTGTCGCCGTCGCGTTCGATCAGGGACGGCACTTCCTTTTCGAGCTCGCGCACCAGCGCTTCGTCGAGCCGCGAAACCGGCAGCGCGACGCTCGAATATTCGAGCGTGTCGGCCATGCGGCCCAAACGATCATGCCGTTTGACGAGCTGATACTTTCCCTTGATCTGCTCGCGCGTGGTCTCTTTCGGAGGCGGAAAGTGGTCTCTGATCAGCTTGAAGACGTACGGAAACGACGGCAACGTGAACACCAGCATCACGAGCCCTTTGATGCCGGGCGCGATGATGAACTGATCGCTGGAATGCTTCAGATGGTGCAGCAGATCGCGATAGAACAGATTCTTGCCCTGCTTCTGCAAACCCACCGACGTATAGATTTCCGCCTTCGGTTTGCCTTGCATGATCGTGCCGAGAAACTCGACGTAAGCGGAGGGCACTTCCATATCGACCAGGAAGTACGAATGCGAGAAGCTGAAGATGATCAGCAGCTGGTCGCGTTTGAGCAGCACCGTATCGAGTACAAGCACGCCGGGTTTCACATGGCGCAGCGGCACGGCGAACGGCAGCAGCAAATCGCCGTTGATGATCCGCCCAACGATATACGCCGACTTGTTCCGATAAAACAGCGACGAGAGTACATGAATCTGGAAGTTGGGCGCTTCGTCGAACACGCCGAACGCATCGTGAATGGTCTGCATCACGCATTCGACGTCGCGCGTCAGGTCCTCAAATGGCGGCTCCAGCTGGAAATTCGTGACGATGCGCTCGAGCGTCGCGGCAAGACCGTCCTTGCCGGGGTAATACGCACGATAGGTCGGCTTCGCCGCGGGTTCATCGTTCTCGATATATTCGGTCGAGATCGCCGGGCGCACGAAAATGAAGTCGTTGTTGAAATACGAACGGTGCAGGATCTTGCAGCACACCGAATTGAAGAAAGTCTCCGCACACTCGGGCTGACGGTGCGTGGTCAGGAGGCCGATGTAGTGGAGCTTGATCTGCTGCCACACTTCGTCGTCGATATTCTCGGCGTCGTATTCGTCTTCGAGCAGTACGACGCATTCCTCGACGCGTTCGTCATATGAGGTGATGCGCTCGCGCGCCAGCGCTTGCAGGCCATGCCAGTCGGCTGCTTCGAAGAGCGATTTGGCATGGATCGCGGCGTCGCGGAAGATCCGGTAATGACGTTCGAATCCTTCGAGCATCGTCTGGGCGACGTCAAAGCCGATCTGCGACGACAACAGTTTGGGGAAGTGATTCATGTCGACCGTGCATTCGTCCCATGTCGTGAAGACACCCGCGATTGTATCGTCCGGGTGGACCCGCAGCGCATCGCGCCGCTTTCCGCTTAGGCGGACCTGGTTTCGCGCGTGCCGCTCTCCAGCAGCGCTCTCGCTTGGGCTTCGTATTGCGCGAGATCTTCGAGCGTCGCGTTCAGATCTTCCAGTTGACGTTCGAGCACGTCGCGATGGCGCGCCACCGTGGCAAGGAAGGCGTGCAATTGCGGCACGGTATCGGTCGGCGATTCGTAGACATCGAGCAGATCGCGGATTTCCGACAGCGTGAAGCCGAGCCGCTTGCCGCGCAGCGTGAGCTTCAGGCGGGTGCGGTCGCGGCCCGAATAGACGCGCCGCAAGCCACTTGATCCCTCACGGCTGGGCGAGAGTAAACCCTGGTCTTCGTAGAAGCGGATCGCCCGCGGCGTGACGTCGAATTCCCGTGCGAGCTCAGTGATCGTGTATTGCGTGTTCATCGGGGCATCCCGTGGCCGGGCAGAAAATCGGATTGAACGCTAGAATCGACGTTTACGTTATCGTCAACTTGATCGAAACGCAACTACGGCGCAATACGGCACCGGTATGTCCCGACCGGGCCGCAACTACGCCATCCGGCATCGCATACCTCGCCATGCCGGATGGCCGACGGAGGAAGACACTCACAATGAATGCACTAGAACATCAACTCGACTACCCGTTCACTGACACCCTGCCCGAAGCGGGCCACACGAGGGAAGTCGCGCCCGGCGTGTTCTGGCTGCGCATGCCGCTGCCCTTCGCGCTCGACCACATCAATCTGTGGCTGCTACGCGATGAAATCGACGGTCAGCAAGGCTGGACGGTAGTCGACTGCGGGATTGCGTCGGACACGATCAAGGAGAACTGGGAGAAAGTGTTCGACTCCGTGCTCGACGGCCTGCCGGTGCTGCGCGTGATCGTCACCCATTGCCATCCGGACCACATCGGCCTTGCGCACTGGATTTGCAGCGGCGGCGAAAAGAAGCGCTGGGACGTACGGTTGTGGATGACGCTCGGCGAATACATGCAGGCACGCGTGATGGCGGCTGGCGACGGTTCGAACGCGGGCGGCGAGGGCGCGGCGCAGCACTTCGCGCGCCATGGTTTGAACGACGAGGCGTCGCTCGAGAAGCTGCGTAATCGCACGAGCTACTACTCGAGCCTCGTGCCGGCGATTCCCGGTCAGTACCGCCGTCTGCGTGAAGCTGACGGCGTGAAGATCGGCGGCAAGACGTGGCGTGTGGTGACCGGCTTCGGCCATTCGCCGGAACACTGCGCGTTGCATTGCGAAGAGACGGGCGCGCTGATCTCCGGCGACATGGTGCTGCCGCGTATTTCGACCAACGTCTCGGTGTTCGGCATGGAGCCGGAAGGCTCGCCGCTCGCACTGTATCTGGAATCGCTCGGCCGCTACGAGGCGATGCCCGAAAACACGCTCGTGCTGCCGTCGCATGGCAAGCCGTTTCGCGGCGTGCACACGCGTATCAAACAGCTGCGTGAGCATCATGACGCGCGTCTGGCTGAAGTGCGCGAGGCATGTGCGGAGAAGCCGCGGAGCGCCGCGGATATCGTGCCGCTGATGTTCAAGCGCCAACTCGACATCCATCAGATGACATTCGCGCTCGGCGAGGCGTTGGCACACCTGCATCTGCTGTGGCTGGCCGGTGAGTTGAAGCGCACGCAGGATGCGGATGGGGTGATCCGGTTCTCGGCGGCTTAACGCTTGGGACAAGCGGCCACGCATCGTCGCGTGGTTAATCCACCTTGACCGGTTCGAAGCGCCAACCCTCGATGGTCCATTGCATCGTATGGGTTGGTCGCAACGCTTCAAGGAACCCCGCGTCATGCGACACGGCAACGATGGCGGCTGGAAAGTCCGTTAGTGCGTCTTCGAACGCCAGCACCGATTCGAGATCGAGGTGATTGGTCGGCTCGTCGAGCAGCAGCAATTGCGCCGGCGTGCCGCGCCATAGCGCGCACGCAAGTGCCGCCTTCAGCCGCTCGCCGCCGCTCAGATTCCGCGTGGGTTGTGTCGCGCATTGCGCGTCGAGTTGCAGCAATGCGAGGCGGCTGCGTAACTCGCCTTCTGCCAGCGGCGTGTCGAGGAGGCCCAACTGCTCGACGATCGAACGCTCTGGATCGAGCAGATCGAGGCGTTGGTCGAGGTATGCGCATGGCACGTGTGTCAGATGCGTGCCGCCGCGGGGCGAGACTTCACCTGCGAGTACCCGAAGTAACGTTGACTTACCACAGCCGTTCGGGCCCGTTACTGCGACGCGCACGGGGCCTTCGACTGCCCACGTCACGGTTGCTGCCGGGTCATTCGCTTTCAGCCAGGGCAGATGCGTCTCATCGAGCGTGAAAACTTTGCGACGTGCAGGAAGCTCAGCGCCGGGTAACGAGAGCAAGACCGCACTTTCCGGCATGACGCGCGCCGCCGCTTCGCCGACCTTGTCGTTGAGATCGGTTTTTACCGTTTGCTGAGACTTGCGGACATGTCCCATCGCTTCCATCGCTCGACCTTTTATCTTCGCGCGTTCCATACGCGAGACGTTGGCGATATCGGCATAGTGCCGTGTGCCTGCTGCGCGGCGCTGGACGGTGTCATGTTCCCGCGCAAGGCGGCGGTGTTCACGCGCGCGTTCGGTTCTTGCGTGTTCAAGCGCGGATTGCGCGGCCTGCTGCTCCGCTTCGCGCTGCGCATGAAAGACCTCGTAGTTGCCGCCGTAGACGCGCGGTCCATGGGGCGTCAGTTCGACGATCCGCTCAACCTCGCCCAGTAGTTGCCGATCATGGCTGACGACGATCAACCCACCGCGCCACTCATGCAGTTGATCGCGCAACCAGGCGCGGCCATCGCGATCGAGGTGGTTGGTGGGTTCGTCTAGCACAAGCAGGTCGGCACCGGACAGAAACGCGCCGACGAGCGCGACACGTGCCCGCTGGCCGCCGCTCAACGTGTCCGCAGTTTCGTGTGCTTGCAGTTCCGGCAGATGTGCCTGCTGCAGCGCGATTTGAAAGCGGGTGGCGAGATCCCAGCGGTCTCCGACTACGTCGAGGTCGTCGGCTTGAGCAGTGCCCGCAGCAAGGCGTGCGAGCGCATCTAGCGTGTCGTCAAGCCCGGCGGTTTGCGCGATCGTTTCGCCCTCCGGCCCGATCGTATCCTGCTTGACGTAGGCGACTGAGCCAACGCGTTCGACCTTGCCCGCCGACGGCGTCAGTTCACCTGCAATCAGCCGTGCAAATATGCTTTTGCCCGTGCCATTGCGACCGACGATGGCCGTGGCTGTGGTGTCGAAGGTGAGATTGAGCGAGTCGAATAGCGTCGCTCCATCGTTGAAATGGAACGAGACCTGATGAAGCGAAACGAGTGTGGATGCTGGCGTGACATGAGCCATAAGCACCTCCGAAAATGTGTTACACCTTTCGCCCGGCAAGCACAGCTTGCGTGAAGCGAAAACATTTAAGGAAGGCTTAGTTGTTCATTTTGGCTGATGTCCGAAGAGAGTGATCTGTAAAAAAGTATAGCAAGCGCAACGGATCGGATGCAAGCGGGGCGCTGCGGTGCGTTGTCGCGTGCCGATACGCTCTGAACCGGGTGACGCACCCGGTGCGAAAAAAAACAGACCCGGAGCGTTCGCAGCGGGTCCGTTTCGTTGCTCAACGTCGAGCGTGGCGTGCACCGTTGTTTTACTGCACCGCCACCGTTCCAAAGTTCTGCCGTCCGAACGGACTCACGTGATAGCCGCTCACGGTTGTGCGCGTAATCGCCGCCGCGGTCGGGTAACCCAGCGGAATCCACAGCGCCTGATCGTGGATGATCTGCTGCGCCTGCTCATACGCCTTCGCGCGTTTGGCCTGATCCGGCGTGGTCTTGCCGTCGGCGATCAGCTTGTCCAGATCCTGATCGCAGAAGCGCGCGAAATTGATCCCAGACTTCACCGCATTGCAACTGAACAGTGGCGACAGATAGTTGTCCGGATCGCCGTTGTCGCCGGCCCAACCCATGAACAGCGTGTCATGCTGGCCTTGCTTTGCTTGCTTGATCAGCTCGCCCCATTCGATCACCTTCACGTCGGCCTTCACGCCGATCTTCGCGAAGTCGGCTTGCAGCAGTTCGGCGCCGGCTTTCGGATTCGGGTTCAGCACGCTGCCGTTCGGACGCACCCAGATCGTCGTTTCGAAGCCGTTCGGATAGCCCGCGACGGCGAGCAGCTTCTTTGCCTTCACCGGATCGTACGGCCATGCCTTGACGGCCTTGTCGTAGCTCCAGGTGTTAGGCGGATACGGGTTCACGGCCGGCGTCGCGGTGTTGTCGAAGATCGCCTTCAGATAGGTGGTGCGGTCGAACGCCATGTTCAGGGCGGCGCGCACCTTTTGATTGTCGAGCGGCTTCTTCTGCGTGTTCAGTGCGACGAAGGCGGTCATGAACGCGGGCGTCTGCACGATGGCGAGCGACTTGTCGCTCTTCGCTTCGGCGAGATCCTGCGGCTTCGGCGACAGCGCGATCTGACATTCGCCCGCTTTGACCTTTTGCGCGCGCACTGTGGCGTCCGGCGTGATCGCGTAGATCAGGCGGTCGATCTTCGGTTTCGGACCCCAGTACGTCGGGTTCACGTCGTAGCGGATTACCGCGTCTTTGGTGTAGCTCTTCAGCTCGAACGGACCGGTACCGATCGGCTTCGAATTCAGGTCGACCTGTTGGCCGGCCTTGAGCAACTGGTCGGCGTATTCAGCCGAATAGATCGAGGCGAAACCCATCGTCAGGATCGACACGAAGGTCGCGTCCGGCGCGTTCAGTTCGAACTTGACGGTGTTGTCGTCGACCTTGCTGATCGATTTGATGAGCTTCGGCAAACCCATCGACTGTGCATGCGGAAAGCCGCTCGCGCCCGCCACCTTGTGCCACGGATTGCTGTCGTTGAGCATGCGGTCGAACGTGAAGACGACGTCGTCGGCATTCAGCGCGCGAGTGGGCTTGAAGTAGTCGGTGGTCTGGAACTGCACGTTCGGGCGCAGATGGAACGTGTAGGTGAGGCCGTCGGCGCTCACGTCCCACTTGTCGGCCAGCGAGGGCACGACTTTCTTCGCGGCCTCGTCGTACGAGACCAACGAATTGAAGATCACGTCGGCGGACGCATTGGTCGTGACGAGTGAGTTGAACTGCACGACATCGAAGCCGTCGGGGCTCGACTCGGTACAGACGGTCAGCGGTTTGGCGAGCACGAGCGCGGGCGCCGTGAACAGTACGGCGGCTGCGAGCAGTTTGAAGCGCATAGGATCTCCCATAACAAGCGCAGTCAGGCAGTGCGTCTGGTTGGTGTGGTTATATTCCGTTGACGGGTGGCGACCGGTCTGGCCGTCGTCTTTATTGTGATACGTTTCCGGCGCTGGCGCATGGTTTGGCTGCTGCGGTACATGCACGTTCTCGCCTTCGCGAAAGCTTATCGAAGGGTGGTTGCGGCGACAACAATTTAATCCGCATATCCATATGGGCAGCGAGAGTTGGTGCGCAGGGGTGCGGCCGCGCACGGTGGCTTCGCCCAGCGTACCGTTCCATGCGACGTGCGGCAGTGTCGCGGCTCATGCGAGTGTCAGGTGGCGCTACCCGGTGGCCTGGTCTTTGCGCGGGCGCTTACGGCGCCGCCGCGCGCCCGAGCAGATAAGCGATGCCGTCAATCGCGCGCACGCCGTACCATGAGACCAACTCGCCATCGATCAGATCAATCCGTTTCCCAGCCAGACGAGGATCGCGTTTCAGCGCGTCGCAATGCGTTTGCGTGAAGCGATAAGGCTCGCTGGAGAGCAGTACGCGATCGACGCCCGTAAGCCAGGGCGCGTGATCGAAGTCGAGCGTGGGGTAACGCGCCGCGCCCGCCGCTCCGCCTTCCACGTCAGGTAGCGTCTTCCAGTTCGCGAGTCTCAGCATCGCGGCGATATAGGTATCGCGTGCGACTGTCATCCATGGTTCGCGCCAGATCAGATACAGCACGTTTTGCGACGGAAACACCTGCGCGGCGGCCTCGTGCAGACGCGCTTCGAGTGCCTCGCTCAAGCGTTGCGCTTCTGGCGCGCGGTCGAAGATCGCGCCCAGCAGTGCGTACAGCGAGAGATTGTCCTGCGGGGTCTGCGGATGGGTGACGACGATATGCGGCACGAACGCGCGCAACTGCTCGACGGTATCGCGCTCGTTTTCGTCGATATTGACGATCAGATGGGTGGGCCGTAAAGCGCGAATCGCGTCGATATTGACGGCCTTGGTGCCGCCGACCTTGCGTACCTGCCGCACTTTGTCATGCGGATGCACGCAAAAACCGGTGCGCCCGACGATCTGCCTGTCGAGCCCCAAAGCGAACAGCAATTCGGTGATGCTCGGCACCAGCGACACGATGCGGGTATCAGCTCCCGCCATTTCGTGCGCGGCGCCGGCTGCATCGACCGCACGCGGCTGCATGATTTATTCGGCGACGGCGCGGGGCTTGCGCGGCGCGCGTTCGAAGGCGAGATCGTAGAGCCAGCGCGGCAGCACATGCAGCAGCATCGCCACGATGCGCATCTGCCACGGGAACACCGCGAAAGCCGTCTGCCGTTCGACCGCGCCTGCGACCTTCACCGCGAAGCGGTCGGCGTCCATCAGGAACGGCATGCTGTACGGGTTGTGCTCGGTCATCGGCGTGCGGATATAGCCGGGCGCGATGGTGACCACGCCGACGCCCAGCGGCCGCATCTCGACGCGCAACGCCTCCAGATACTTGAGCGCGGCTGACTTCGACGCGCTGTACGCGCCCGACCCCGGCAAACCACGCACGCCGGCGATGCTGGCGATCCCGACCAGCGTGCCTTTCTTCGCGGCGACCATCGCGGCGGCGAACGGCTCAAAGGTGGCGACCATGCCGAAGTAATTGATATCCATCACTTCGCGGAAGGTGCGCAGATCGCCGTGCCCGGTGACCGCGCCGCGGCTGATACCGGCATTGGCGATCACGATGTCCGGCAAACCGTGCTGTGCGATGAACTGCGCGGCCGCTTCGGCGAGTGCCTCGCAGTCGCGGACATCGACGGAATAGGTGGAGATGGAATTCTGCGGATGGGACTGCTGGAAGGCGGCGAGGGCGTCGCCGCGGCGGGCAACCAGGCCGAGAATCGCGCCGCGCCGCGCATATTCGGCGGCGAGCGCGAGGCCGATGCCACTCGAAGCGCCGGTAATGAAAACCTTCAGGGGTGAACTCATTCCGGCGCCTCGGCTTTACATCTTCTTGGCGCGGATCTGCTGCACCAGGTAGTCGAGCACCTGAATCGTGCCCGGCAGGCTGTCGGTCGCCGCCGGACCGGTTTCATACTTGCCTTGCACGGCGAGCGTCGGCACGCCGTCGATCTTGTAGTCGTCCATCAGCTTCTTGTCTTTTTGCAGCGCGCTTTGCGTCGAGAACGAGTTGTAGGCGTCCATGTACTTCTTCGGATCGACGCCGTTCTTCGCGAGGAACTTGGCCTGGTCTTCCGGCGTCAGCAGGTAGTTCTTGTTGACGTGGATTTCATTGAAGACCTTCGGCGTGAGCTGCGTTGCGAGGCCGAGCGCATCGAGCGCGTGATACATCTTCGAGTGCGGGATGAAGTCGTCGCGGAAGGCCACCGGCACGCGCTTGAACACCACGTCCGGACCTTGCTTCTTCACCCACGCTTCGAGGTACGGGTTGAATTCATTGCAGTGCGGGCAACCGTACCAGAAGAATTCGGTGACTTCGATCTTGCCGGCCGGCACGTCCGTAGGTTGCGGCGTGGCCAGCACGGTGTAGTCCTTGCCGGACATCGGCGCGGCCGGCGATGCATGCGCCGTGGCGGCAACGAGGCCCAGCGAAAGGAACAGAATGCTCAGCAGTTTTTTCATGTTGTGTTAACCAAGGTAGGCGGTAAAGCGGTGGCGCCACGCAAATGCCCGTCACCGTTTTCAATGTCGGCGTTAGACGTTCTAGTCGTCCGTTGTGCTTGTCGGTTGTGTTTGTGACTCGCGCCGCACGCCGATAGTTCAGCGGCGGCGCGTTCCGGCAAATCACCGTTTGTTTATTGTTTGCTTATTGCTTCGTAAAGCGGATCACGGCGGTATCCACGCCCGCGTCGGACAGACGCTGACGGCTCGAATTCATATCCTCGAATTTCGAGAACGGCCCGATACGCACACGGTAGTACGTCACGCCGCCTGCATCGCGCTGTGTGACCTTCGATTCGAAACCCTGGAAGGCGAGACGCGCACGCTGCTGCTCGGCGTCGGCCGAGGTCTTGTAGGCACCCACTTGCAGGAAGTAGCCCGTGTTCGCGTCAGCCGCTGTTGGCGCCGCGCCTGAACCCGGCTTGGCGTTGGCAGTCGTGGTGGCCGTGCTCTTCGGCGCCGAGCCTGCCGCGGTGGCGGCCGGTGTGCTGGAGCTTTGCGGCTTTTTCACCGGTTCGGTGGCTGTGCCGGTGCCGTTATCCTGCGCGGGCTTCGGTGCGACTGCCGTGCCGTTCGTATTGCCGCTCGACGGTGGTACTTCGACGATCTGCGGCTCTTCCAGCATGCCGGATTGCGTCTGCGCGTTGGTCTGGCCCGGTGCGGTGTTCGGCGGCGCCGGTTGCGCGGCTTGCGGGACTGGCTGGCCCGGCGTCTTGCCTTGCAGCGGACGGTTCGGATCGTATTGCTGCGCCTGGCTCGCGCCGGTGTCAGGCGCCGTGGGCGGCGCGACCTTCGAAACGAACGGCGTAGGTGCACGGGTGATATACAGCGCCACCACTACCGCGATCGCGAGACCGACGATCAGGCCCAGCACGATGCCGAGAAAAGTCCCCCCGGTTTGTTTCGATTGCGATTGCTTTGTTGTGCGGCGTGGTTTTGCCATCGTATGAATCACCTGCAAAAAGAATCCTGGAACGGCCGTCGATTATAACGACGGCCGCGTGCATGTTGCGCCGGAGGACTTACATCTTGACGGGAGCGGAGACGCCAATCGTCGCGAGACCGTTGGCCAACACCTGACGCGTGGCCGCAAGCAGCGCGACGCGCGCATTGCGCTCGGCAGCGTCGTCGACCAGCACGCGTTCGGCTCTGTCATTGTAGAACGAGTGGAATTCCCCGGCGAGGTCGCGCAGATAGAATGCGACCGCGTGCGGCGCCAGTTCGTCGGCCGCGTGTTGCAGCATGTCCGGGAACTCGGCGAGCTTGTTCAGCAAGGCCATGGCGCGTTCGCTGGTAAGCGGCGACACGTCCACCTGGGCCAACGTGCTCTCGTCCGTGCTGTAGCGCGCCTTGCATTCCGCGATGACCGAGCAGATCCGCGCATGCGCATACTGCACGTAGTGCACCGGATTTTCGTCGTTTTGTTTCAACGCGAGATCGATGTCGAACACGAATTCCGTATCCGCCTTGCGCGAAATCAGGAAGAAGCGCACGGCGTCGCGGCCGCGGCGAATTGTCTCTTCGTCGATCAGGTCGACGGCGGCTTCCGAGCCCGGCATTGCGCCGCCCGACCATTCGATCAGGTCGCGCACCGTCACATAGCTGCCGGCGCGCTTCGAGATTTTCACCTCTTCGCCGTTGCGCATGACCGTGACCATCTTGTGCAGGATGTAGTCGGGATAGCCCTTCGGAATGCCGATGCCGAGACCTTGCAGGCCGGCGCGCACGCGCGCGATCGTGCCGTGGTGGTCCGAGCCCTGAATGTTGATGACCTTGGTGAAGCCGCGTTCCCACTTGGCGACGTGGTAGGCGACGTCCGGCACGAAGTACGTGTACGTGCCGTCGCTCTTGCGCATCACGCGGTCTTTGTCGTCGCCGTCGTCGGTGGTGCGCAGCCACAGCGCGCCTTCCTGTTCGTAGGTCTTGCCGGCGGCGATCAGCGCCTCGACGGTTTTCTCGACCCGGCCTTCCTTGTACAGCGACGACTCCAGGTAGTACTGGTCGAACTTCACGCCGAACGCCTGCAAGTCCATGTCCTGCTCGCGGCGCAGATACGCGACCGCGAAGCGGCGGATCGCGTCGAGGTCCTCGACGTCGCCCGCACCGGTCACCGGCTCGCCGTCGCTCGCGGCCACCGTGGCGCCGTTCAGATAGTCTTTTGCGATGTCGGCGATGTACTCGCCGTTGTACGCCGAGGCGGGCCAGCCTTCGTCGCCGGGGGCGAGGCCGCGCGCGCGCGCCTGGGTCGACACGGCAAGCGTGTGGATCTGCACGCCGGCGTCGTTGTAATAGAACTCGCGATGCACGTCATAGCCTTGGCTAGCCAGCACGTTCGAGAGCGCGTCGCCGAGCGCGGCCTGGCGGCCGTGGCCGACGTGCAGCGGGCCGGTCGGGTTGGCCGAGACGAATTCGATCAGCACATGCTGGCCGGCGTCGCGCTGCGAACGGCCGAAGGCATCCTTTTCAGCGAACACGGCGGCGATCACCGCCTGCTTGGCGGCGGCGGCGAGGCGCAGGTTGATGAAGCCGGGGCCGGCCACTTCGGCGGCATCCACGAGCCCCAAGGCCCGCGGCTGCGCGAGCAGCGCGTCGACGATCTGTTGCGCCAGCTGGCGCGGGTTGGCGCGCAGCGGCTTGGCGAGTTGCATCGCCACATTGCAGGCGACGTCGCCGTGCGCGGCCACTTTGGGACGCTCCAGCGTGATCGTGGGCGAGACGAAGGCGGCTTCGCTCGCGCCTTGGGTTGCTTCAGCAACCTGCTTCACCGTATCGGCGAGCAGTGTTTCGAGGGTAAGTTTATGTGCGGGCAGCATGCTTGTTGCGAGTCCAGTGAGGCAATCCGGTGATGCGGAAGAAGCGGCGGCCGCGCGCGAGACGCAGCCGATTCGTCAGAAGCGTGGAAAGCGGCGCTGCACCGGCCGGGACGCGCCGGGCACTTCGGGGCACGATCAGCCACGTTGCGCGCAACGCGGTTGGTGCGGTGCGCGGCGACATGCCGAGGCGCTTGCTGCTGCGGCCTGGCGCGGTAGCAAGCGATTGCGGCCAACCGGCCCAGCCACGCCACCTGCGCTACGCCGCGCGCGGCGCATTGCGGCACGCTTTTCCGTCCAGACGGATTTTAGCAGGTGCTAATATGTTCAATGAGATGCCCACTAAGAGGGCCGTGGCCGCCGTGCCTGATCGGCGTGTCAACGTAACGCGCGCCGGCGGCGGATGTCGAGCTGCCCACACGTCGATCCAACATAACGAAAAAGGGAACAGTCATGCTGATTACTTTCAAATGCCGGGCCTACCCGGATGTGGTGATGCTGGAGAATCTTGCCCAGTACCTCGTTGGCATTGTCGGCAAGCGCCTTGGTGAGCGTGGCGTGATCACGCACGACGAACTCGACGTTGCGATCACCAAGCTCGAAGCGGCAATCAGCGTCGACAAACAGGAACGTGCCGAGCACGAAGGCCATTTCCACGAAGGCGAAGACGGCCACGAACATCATGAGATTCCACCGGGACTCGCCCAGCGCGCGTTCCCGTTCCTCGACATGTTGCGCGCCGCGCAGAAGGAAAACCTGGATATCCTCTGGGGTCTCTGATTCCGGAGCGGTCCGACAGCGGTGGCGTTCACCGCGCTTGGGCGGCGCAGACCGTCACGCATCAATGCAAAGAGCCCGCATGAGCGGGCTCTTTGTCTTTCACGGGTCGTAACGGCCCGTCTGCCGAGCCTGCTTACTGGCTGGCGGCGTCCGCAGGGGCGGCCATCGGTGCCGACGCACCCTTCTTCATTTTCTGTTTCTTGGGCTTCTTGACGTGCTTCTCAGTGGGTGGCGAATACGAACTGACCGAGCTCGACGCGGCAGGGGCCGCGGGCTGGGCCAGCGCCACCGAGGCGCTTGCGGCGAGCGAAACAGCAGTCAATAACAGCGTCAGCTTCTTCATATGATTCTCTCCGTCGACGATTGCAATTAGATAAGCCGACGCGTTTTGGCCGCGTCTGGCGGGGTGAAACCAATTCAGTCTACAAAGCCGAAAATTACACTGCCGCAAATCTTCAGCCTAGCGTGCCCGATATAGTAGGTTTCCCGCCCCGCAAGGCTTACAGCAAAGGTGCGAGCGCGCGTTCAGCGTCTGTTTTCGACAACGACATGCGTTTTGCGTAGTCTTCCAGCTGGTCCTGGGCGATCTTGCCGACCGAGAAATAGGTGCTGTCCGGGTGGGCCAGGTAGAAGCCGGAGACGCTTGCCGCCGGCAGCATGGCGAGCGATTCGGTCACGCTCATGCCGATTTCAGGGGCTTGCAGTACGTCGAACATGTCGCGCTTCACCAGGTGATCCGGGCAGGCCGGATAGCCCGGCGCCGGGCGGATGCCGTGGTACTTTTCGGCGATCAGGTCGTCGTTCGAGAGGGTTTCGGTGTTCGCGTAGCCCCAGAGGTCGCGGCGCACGCGGGCATGCAGCGCTTCGGCGAAGGCTTCGGCGAAGCGGTCGGCGAGCGCCTTGAGCATGATCGCGCTGTAGTCGTCGTTATCCTTTTCGAACTGCTTTTCCTTCACGTCCACGCCCAGACCTGCTGTCACCGCGAACATGCCGATGTAGTCGGCCACGCCCGAATCCTTCGGTGCGATGAAGTCGGCGAGCGACCGGTTCGGCCGCATCACGCCGTCCACCACCGGCCGCACGCTTTGCTGGCGCAGGTTGCGCCACGTCAGCGCGACCTCTGAGCGCGATTCGTCGGTGTAGATTTCGATGTCGTCGTCGTTCACCGTGTTGGCCGGGAGCAGGCAGATCACGCCGTTAGCTTGCAGCCAGCGGCCCTGGATCAGGCGCGCGAGCATCGATTTGCCGTCCGAGAACACGCGGCGCGCCGATTCGCCGACAATCTCGTCGTTCAGGATCGCCGGGTACGGGCCGGCCAGGTCCCAGGTCTGGAAGAACGGACCCCAATCGATGTAGTTCGCCAGCTCGTTCAGATCGAAGTTCTTGAACACGCGGCGGCCGATGAACTTCGGCTTGACCGGCTGGTAACCGGCCCAATCAACCTTGGTCTTGTTTGCGCGGGCTTCGGCGAGCGTGACCATCGGCAGGGCTTTCTTGTTGGCGTGCTGGACGCGGATACGGTCGTAGTCGGCCTTCAGTTCGTCGACGTACTTCGCCGCACCTTCATCGGACAGCAGGCTCGACGCCACGGAGACCGAGCGCGACGCGTCCGGCACGTACACCACCGGGCCTTCGTAATGCGGTGCGATCTTCACGGCAGTGTGCACGCGCGAGGTGGTCGCGCCGCCGATCAGCAGCGGGATCTTCTTCACGCGGAAGTAGTCGTCGCGCTGCATTTCCGAGGCGACGTAGGCCATCTCTTCGAGGCTCGGCGTAATCAGGCCGGACAAGCCGATGATGTCCGCGCCCTCGACCTTCGCTTTGGCGAGAATGTCGTTGCACGACACCATCACGCCCATGTTGACCACTTCGAAGTTATTGCACTGAAGCACCACCGAAACGATGTTCTTGCCGATGTCGTGCACGTCGCCCTTCACCGTGGCGATGACGATCTTGCCCTTCGCGCGGACGTCGGCGCCGGCTTCGGCCATCAGCTTCTTTTCTTCCTCGATGTACGGGATCAGATGCGCGACCGCCTGCTTCATCACGCGTGCCGACTTCACGACCTGCGGCAGGAACATCTTGCCCTGACCGAACAGGTCGCCGACGACGTTCATGCCGTCCATCAGCGGGCCTTCGATCACACTGATCGGGCGGCCGCCGGCTGCGGCGATCTTCGCGCGTACTTCCTCGGTGTCTTCGACGATGAAGTTGGTGATGCCGTGAACCAGCGCGTGCGACAGACGCTTCTCGACGGGCTGGTTACGCCATTCGAGGTTCTCTTCCTTCTTCGCGGCGCCGGTCTTGAACTTGTCGGCGATTTCCAGCAGACGATCGGTGCCGTCTTCACGGCGGTTCAACACGACGTCTTCAACACGCTCGCGCAACTCCGGATCGAGATCGGCATATACGCCGAGCTGACCCGCGTTGACGATGCCCATGTCCATCCCCGCCTGAATCGCGTGATAGAGGAACACGGTGTGGATCGCCTCGCGCACCGGATCGTTGCCGCGGAACGAGAACGACACGTTCGACACGCCGCCGCTGATCTTCGCGTACGGCAGGTTTTCCTTGATCCAGCGCGTCGCGTTGATGAAGTCGACAGCGTAGTTGTTGTGCTCTTCGATACCGGTGGCAATCGCGAAGATGTTCGGATCGAAGATGATGTCTTCCGGTGGGAAGCCAACTTCGTTCACGAGGAAATCGTAGGAGCGCTTGCAGATCTCAGTCTTGCGCTTATACGTGTCGGCCTGGCCTTGTTCGTCAAAGGCCATCACCACCGCCGCCGCGCCGTAACGGCGGATCAGGTTCGCATGATGACGGAACGCTTCTTCGCCTTCCTTCAGCGAGATCGAGTTGACGATTGCCTTGCCTTGCACGCACTTCAGACCCGCTTCGATCACGTCCCACTTCGACGAGTCGATCATGATCGGCACGCGCGCGATGTCCGGCTCCGACGCGATCAGATTCATGAAGCGGACCATCGCCGCTTTCGAATCGAGCATGGCCTCGTCCATGTTCACGTCGATGATCTGCGCGCCGTTTTCAACCTGCTGCCGCGCGACCGCGATCGCGTCGTCGAACTGGTCGTTCAGGATCATTCGCGCGAACGCCTTCGAACCGGTCACGTTGGTGCGCTCACCGACGTTGATGAAGAGCGTTCCGGACGTGACGTTAAACGGCTCGAGGCCGGAAAGGCGCATGGTGTGATCGGTCATGGCGTAGGTGCGGTTCGGTTGCGTGCGATTACGTGCGGTTACGGGCGTCGGGTTCGATAGCGAAACAGCGGCGGAGCAGGGTCGAACTACCGGACTCAGGCTGCGTCGCGGTATTGAGTCGGCCATTGGCGCGGCTTTACTTCAGCCAGCGCCTTGGCAATCGCCGCAATATGCTCCGGCGTCGTGCCGCAGCAGCCGCCGGCGATATTCACGAGGCCTGCCTGCGCGAACTCCTTCAGCAATCCCGACGTATCCGCCGGCAATTCGTCGAAGCCCGTATCGCTCATCGGATTCGGCAAACCGGCGTTTGGATAGCACGACACATAGGTGTCGCACAGCTTCGCCAGCTCGGCGATATATGGGCGCATCAGCGCCGCGCCCAAGGCGCAGTTCAAACCGAAGGTGAGCGGTTTCGCGTGGCGCAGCGAGTTCCAGAAAGCCTCGACGGTTTGTCCCGAAAGAATCCGGCCCGATGCATCAGTGACGGTGCCCGAGATCATGATCGGCAGGCGCTCGCCGGTGTCTTCGAACAGCTCGTCCAGCGCGAATAGCGCGGCCTTCGCGTTGAGCGTGTCGAAGATCGTTTCGACGAGGAACAGATCGCAGCCGCCGTCGAGCAAGGCCTTGGCCTGCTCGTAGTACGCCGCGCGCAGTTCGTCGAACGTCACGTTGCGCGCACCCGGGTCGTTCACGTCAGGGGAAATGCTCGCCGTCTTCGGCGTCGGTCCGATTGCGCCGGCGACAAAGCGCGGCTTGTCGGGCGTCGAGTACTTGTCGCAGGCGGCGCGCGCCAGCTTCGCCGATTCGAGATTCATCTCGATGGCGAGGTTTTCCATCCCGTAGTCGGCCTGCGCAACCGTGGTGGCGCCGAACGTGTTGGTTTCGATGATATCCGCGCCCGCCGCGAGATACTGCTCGTGAATCTCGCCGATGATCTGCGGTTGCGTGATCGATAGCAACTCGTTGTTGCCCTTGATGTCGCGCCCGTAGTCCTTGAAGCGCTCGCCACGATAGCGGGATTCGTCGAGCTTGTAGCGCTGGATCATCGTGCCCATTGCGCCGTCCAGAATCAGGATGCGCGACTTGAGCAGCGCGGGCAGCGCCGTGCCGCGCGTGTAGGCGGCGTCGGGACGGACTGGCGTGGCGGATTGAGCAGGCTGGTTCATGGCGGACGAGGGCTTGCGCCGGCTTTTTCGGGAAACCTGTCATTGTAGCCGCAGTGGGGCGGTTCCGCCGGGCGCGGGCGCGCGCCGCGGCAACGACGGCTGCGGCCGTAGCGGAAACAAAATGACGAAAACAGGCGACAGAAACAAAACGGCCCAGTCAGGTGAAAGCCTGCTGGGCCGCGTTACTGCTGTAGACCGACTTGTAAAGGCCGCCGGCTAAGCCGGTCGGCGCGGTCGATACTTGTCGCCAAACCGTTACGTTAAATCCTTCAGTTAGTGAAGAATCACCGGTTGATGCATCAGGCTGTCGAACTGCCCGAGGAATTCGTCTACCTCATCCAGTGACGGTTCATCTTCGATCAGCTTTTGCACGTGCTCGCGGAAACTCGCCGCCATTGCACCGTCTATGTAGATTTCGCGCTGCATGTTCTTGTCCACGATCTCATAGCCTCCTGATTTCATGGCCAGCGGGCCTTCCTGCGGCGGAAACTCGACGACACAATAGTTGGGGCTGTTATAGATCATTTGCATGGCGACACTCCTTATTTCCGTTGGCTCCTGGCCATTCCTGCGCCATAGGTGGAGCTTGTGGTGTGGAATTCAAGGGGTGGGTCCGGATTGACGCTTGTAAAGTTCCGAACCTACCGGTTAGACCGGCTTTCCAAGAAACGTTTCAAGCAGTGCAGCAAAACGGTGAGATTGTTCGATGGGCGCGAGAGGAGCGGCATCGAGCAGTTCGAACTGTGCGCCTTCGATGGCGTCTTGCTATTACCGGCGTTGCAGCAGGTGGCGTGCCACGTATCGTGGCGGCCCACTACGGTCAACGTCGGGCGACGTACTGTTCCCAGCTTACCCCGTAGATCGAAATCGCGCAGGGCTTCGCATGCCATGGCGTAGCCTTCTGACAACGATGTGTTAATTCGTCGTTAAAGTTTCTGCGACCTGTTCGAGACCCTACTCGAGTTCAGGGCTTATCGGGCAGGTTGCCGGGAACGGTCGAATCGACCGGTGAAGCGGGGACGGTTTGCGGCGTCATCGCGGGTGCGTTGGTGGCGGGCGACGGGTTTGCCGGATTGCCGGGTGAGATAGTGCTACCGGTATCGGTGCCACCGGTACCAGTAGTGCTGCCGGCATCACTAGAACTGTCGGTTGGACTGCCGGTATCGTCTGCATTGAGCTTGCCGCGCCACACCAGTTCGAATTGCGTGCCGTTCGGCTCGGTCTGCATGATTCGCGCGGGCAGCCAGCCAAGCGACGGCGCGAGCCATACATCGATGCGGCGAAGATCGCCATCATGGCGAGGCAAGCGTCTAAAGTGGCGCGTCTCGAGGTAACCCTGCGCGGTGCGGATGGTCTCGTCGCCGATTGTCTCGATTGGCCAGTTCTCGCCGCTGTCGTTGTCGACCACGAAGAATTGCCGGGTCACGCCCGGTTTGTAGGCCCCAGGGTCGCCGCGCACGAGGCTGGCAAGCTGCATCACCATGCTGAAACGGTCCTGCGCGCCGTCGGGCAGCGGCAGCGTGGCCGGGGTGCGCGTGAAGACGATTTGTTTGTCGGTGCGATTGAAGATCGCCACGTCTTCCGGGCGACGGCCACGCTTTTCGATGTACTGATCCGGTGCTAGGCCAAAGGCGTCGATGCGGCCATGGCTCGAGTACACGAACGTGCCCACGAACGGCAGCGGCACGGAGACGACCATCTCGTAGTTTTGTGCGTTGCTGGTCCAGTGGATTGTGCCAGGCTGGTTGCGCACGCCGTTGTAGAACGTGTCGTACTGCAGCTCCCCGGATGGTGGAACGGAGAATTTCACACCTGCTGAAGCTTGCGGCGCGCTGGCGGCGGCGGGGGCGCTGGCCGTACTGGCGGCGGTCGCGCTCGCATTGGCGTTGACATTGGGGGTACTCGCTGCGGCCGATGCGCTCGCCGCGACATCCGATGCGGCCGTGACCGCGGGTGCCTGCTTGGCCGGCTGCGTCGCCGTCAGCACGTGTTCGCGCGGTTTGCTCGCGGCTGCTTTGTGCGCCGGAACGGGCGCCGCAGCGTGCGGCTCGTCGGTAGCGGGTTTGCGTTCGATACGTTCGGGTGTAAGCAGTGCAACCTGCACCGGGACATGCTCGTTGTCAGACGGATTCAGCGTGGCGCGGTTGCGCTCGACCCATTGCGCCGCAATCCAGTGCAGAACGGCCACCACCAGCAGAACCGCGAGCCATCGCCACACCCGCAAACCGGCGCGCGGCCCGGCGGGCGGCGTGCGATCAGAGCGGCGTGTGGTGGACGGTGATGACATCGGCAAATGAATTCGATCGGGCGGACGGTAAGGGGATTGGCGGAGGCACGTCCAGAGTCCCTGCGTGTCGGGAGCGGTGAAAGCCGACGGACCAGGGCGCTGAACGGGCAGCGCACGGTTTCGACCACCCGCCGACGAACGATGTTCCTGAACTCAGTTCATCAGCGTGGCGTCGCACTATACCCGAGCTCGTACGAGAGCTTTCGCGCACATTCGCGCAGCGCCGTATCGATCTCGCCGCCCCAGCTGATATCGAACGCGCCTTCGTGGCCGAGCGCGATCAATCCCAGCGCAAGATCGCCGGTCGAGTCGAACACCGGCATGCAGAACGCGTGGATGGTCGGCAGCAACATGCCTTCCACGCGCGCCGCTTCGTGCTGCCGCACTTCCGCGAGCACCCGTTCGACCTCTTCCCGTGTGCGCGGGCCGCTGATGTGCGACGCGCGGCGCGAATCAGCCAGTTCACGCTCGAGCATCGCGGCGGTCTTGCTTGACGGCAGATAGGCGGCAAACAGCAGGCCGGTGGCGGAACTGAGCAGCGGCATCACGTCGCCGAGCTTGAGCGATGCCTTGGCCGGATGACTCGATTCCATCCAGTGGACCATTGTCGGCCCCTGATTGCCCCACACCGCGATGCCCACCGTCAGGTCGAGCCGGTCGCGCAGTTCGGCAAGCGCAATGCGCGCGAGTTTCACGCCGTCGACGCGGGCGAGCCGCGCGAGCCCCAATTGCAACGCGAAGCCGCCCAGTTCGTAACGCCCCGACAGCGGGTCCTGCGCCACGACGCCAAGGCGCAGGAAGCTCACCAGATAGCGGTGCGCTTTCGCCGGGCTCATACCCGCACGCTGCGCCAGATCGCGCAGCATCATCGCGCGTGGTTCGTGGGTCAGCACGTCGAGCAATCTGAAACCGACTTCGATCGACTGGATGCCGGAGCGCAGCTTTTCCTCGCCGGTCTCGACGCTTTCGTCGTCGGATTCGGGCGCGTCGTGCGGTTCGGGCGGTTCAGCGGAGTCGGTGTCGGTGTGGATCGCGCCGGAGCGGGCAATTGGAGGCATGAGCGAGGCGCATGAAGCGCGTTAAAGGACAGTGAGATGCAACGGCACTTGGGCCGGGCCGATTCACCATCGTAGAATAGATTCCTTCTATCGTCACTAACGGCTCACTCCTCTATGAAACTTGCCACGCTGAAGGACGGCACGCGCGACGGTCAGCTGATCGTCGTGTCCCGCGACCTGCACACCGCGGCCGTCGCCGACGCGATCGCGCCCACCATGCAGCGCGTGCTCGACGACTGGGCCTTCTACGCGCCGCAACTGCAGGACCTGTACGACGCGCTCAACCAGGGCCGCGCGCGCAACACCTTCCCGTTCGACGCCAGGGAATGCATGGCACCGCTGCCGCGCGCGTTCCAGTGGGCCGACGGTTCGTCGTACGTGAACCATGTCGAACTGGTGCGCCGGGCGCGCGGCGCGGAAATGCCGCCGGAATTCTGGACGGACCCACTCATGTACCAAGGTGGCAGCGACGACTTCATCGGCCCGAAAGACGATGTGCTGTGCGCATCGGAAGAATTCGGCATCGACTTCGAAGCGGAAGTGGCCGTGATCACCACCGACGTGCCGATGGGCGCCACCCCCGATCAGGCGCTCAGGAGCGTGCGTCTGGTGACGCTCGTCAACGATGTCTCGCTGCGCAATCTGATCCCCGCGGAACTCGCGAAGGGTTTCGGCTTTTTCCAGAGCAAGCCGGCCACGTCGTTCGCGCCGGTCGCGGTGACGCCCGACGAACTCGGCGAGAGCTGGCGCGAAGGGCGCGTGCACCGGCCGATGATCGTCCACTGGAACAGCAAGAAGGTCGGCCAACCCGACGCCGGCACCGACATGGTGTTCCACTTCGGCCAACTGATCTCGCACGCGGCGAAGACGCGCAATCTGCGCGCCGGCGCGATTGTCGGCTCGGGCACGGTGTCGAACAAGGACGCGAAGCGCGGCTATTGCTGCATCGCTGAAAAGCGCTGCCTCGAGACCATCGAGCACGGCGCGCCGCAAACTGAGTTCATGAAGTTCGGCGATACCGTGAAGATCGAGATGTTCGACGAAGCAGGCAAGTCGATTTTCGGGGCGATCGATCAGGGTATCGCGCCGCTGGATTAAGGCGGCGGTTTCGTGCAGTACGCGGTATCAGGACCGCGTCTGTGCGAGCTTTGTCGTCTAACGAAAGGGTTTCGCCCGATGCCGACCCCACAACACGCCGCTACACTGACTGGCGCGGCGGCGGCCTCGGGATAGCGGCTGTCCGTTGATCGCGAAACCAGTGCGAAACGAACGCAAACCCGCACGCAAGCAGGACACAAGCAGGACACAAGCAGCCCATCCGCGGACCATCAAAACGAAAAACCGACGTGAGGAGACAGCATGCCGCGATTTGAATCCCTTGAACGAGGAACCCGGCGCGCTCGTGCATCGAGCCTGCGCGCCACACCATCGCGGCGCGGGTTCGCCCGTTTCGCCGCCGCGCTGTGTGCCGCGCTACCCGGCATCGCCCTCGCGCAGGTGAAGATCGGCCTCGTGCTGTCGCTGACCGGGCCGGCCGCGTCGCTCGGCATTCCCGCGCGCGACACTGCCACGCTGCTGCCCAAACAGATCGGCGGGCAGAGCGTCGAATACATCGTGCTCGACGACGCGTCCGACACCACGCAATCCGTACAGGACACCAAGAAGCTGATCTCCGAGAATCACGTCGACGCGATCATCGGCTCGTCGATCACGCCGAATTCGCTCGCGATGATCGACGTGGTTGCCGATGGTGAAACACCCATGATCTCGCTGGCCTCGTCGGCGAAAATCATCGAACCCGTGGATGCGAAACGCCACTGGGTCTTCAAGACCCCGCAGACCGACGCGATGATGGCCTCGGCGATTGCCGAGCACGCCAGTACGCACGGCGTCAAAACGATCGCGTTCATCGGCCAGGCCGACGCGCTCGGCGAAACCTTTTACGCCGAAGTCGCGAAGTTCGCGCAACTGCATCACATCAACGTGGTGGCGAGCGAACGCTTCAATCGTACCGATCCGAGCGTGACCGGCCAGGTCCTGAAGATTCTCGCGACCCATCCGGATGCGGTGGTGGTCGGCGCGGCCGGCACGCCCGCCGCGCTGCCGCCTAAGACACTCAGGGAGCGCGGCTACAAAGGGCTGATCTATCACAATCATGGCGTCGGCAATAACGACTTCCTACGTGTATGCGGCGTCGACTGCAACGGCACGTTCCTGCCCGCGAGCCCGGTGCTGGTCGCCGCGCAATTGCCGGCGGATCATCCGGCCAAACGTCTCGCGCTCGACTACATCGCGCGCTTCGAGGCATTGCGCGGACCGGGCAGCGTGTCGGCGTTCGGGTCGTACACATGGGACGCCGGCATGCTGCTCAGCAACGCAGTGCCGATCGCGCTTAAGACGGCCGCGCCTGGCACGCCAGAATTTCGCCGTGCGTTGCGCGATGCGCTGGAAGCGACGCATGGTCTCGCGGACACCAACGGCGTGGTCAACATGAGCGCCACAGATCACCTCGGACTCGATCAACGGGCGCGTGTGATGGTCGAAATCGAGAACGCGAAGTGGGTTTATCAGCCGCATTGAAATTGCGCCGGTTTTGCGCTGATATAGCGCGGAATGTACCGAATGTGCCCTTGGGGCGACGGTTTCAACAGACACACCGATAGACGGATTGCTCACCATGTCTCAGGCACCACACAGTAACGACGCGTTTTACGCGCACTACCAGTCGCTGCAATTGCACCGCCATCCGCACGGCGTGCTCGAGGTCGTGATGAGCGGCGAGGGTGCGAACAAAAGTGGGCTCGCCACCGCTAACGCGCGGATGCACTTCGAACTCGCCGAAATCTGGCGCGATATCGATCGGGATCCCGACACGCGTGTCGCGATCATTCGCGGCGAGGGCAAGGGCTTTTCAGCCGGTGGCGACCTGCAACTGGTCGAAGACATGGCGACCGATTTCGATGTCCGCGCACGCGTGTGGCGCGAGGCGCGCGATCTGGTCTACAACGTGATCAATTGCAGCAAGCCGATTGTCTCGGCGATGCACGGTCCGGCAGTCGGCGCGGGGCTCGTGGCCGGGCTGCTCGCCGATATCTCGATCGCGACGAAGTCGGCGCGGATTATCGACGGCCACACGCGTTTGGGCGTTGCCGCCGGCGATCACGCGGCCATCGTCTGGCCGCTCCTGTGCGGCATGGCGAAGGCCAAGTATTACCTGCTGCTGTGCGAGCCGGTGAGCGGCGAAGAGGCTGAGCGGATTGGTCTCGTGTCGCTCGCCGTCGACGAAAATGATCTGCTGCCCAAAGCATTCGAAGTTGCGCAAAAACTGGCCAACGGTTCGCAAACGGCAATTCGCTGGACCAAGTACGCGCTGAACAACTGGCTGCGCTCGGCGGGACCGGCGTTCGATACGTCGCTGGCACTGGAATTCATGGGTTTCGCCGGGCCGGATGTGCGCGAAGGCGTGAACTCGCTGCGCGAGCGGCGCGCACCGGATTTTGGCGGCGCGGACCCGTGGAGTGGACCGCCGCAGCAGACGCCGGGCGGTGGCGCCTCGGGCGGTGAGCGTTCCTGAAATCGAAGACCGGCGCGTATCGCGCAAAGCCCCGCCGGTCGGCACGTGAGGTGCTGCGCGAGCGAGGCGAACAGCAGTCCAAATCAGGCGCGGTTCGCAGTTCCACGCGCGGTATGATCGAATCCAGACGCGCGCGGGATGGCGCTCATTTCCTTCCCTTTATGCAGCGAGGCGACAAGCATGACCGATACACCTGGCACCACGCCGCCCTTTCCCGGCTTTCCCGGTTTTCCGCCCGCTGAAATGCTCGAACGCATGTGGGGCATGATGCGCCTGTCGCCGTTCGGCTCCGCGTTTTCGGGCTCGCAGGCTGGCAGCAGCCTCGGGCCCTCGCTGTCGATGATGTCCGACATGATGGCGCCGCTTACGAACGTCGAAGAACTCGACAAGCGCATCACCGATATGCGAGCGGTCGAGCAGTGGCTCAAACTGAATCTGAACATGCTGCAGTCCGCCATTCAGGCGCTCGAAGTGCAGCGTGCAACGCTCGCGACACTGCGTGCGTTCGGCGCGTTCGCGCAGTCGTCGATGGCGCAGCCGGCTTCCGCGGCTGCTGAGCCGAGTCCCGCGGCGACCGGCTGGCCGCATCCACAAGCCGCTTCGGGTTCGACCAGCGCGAGTTCATCGGCCGCCGCCGAGCCGGCCAATGACGAAGGCGAAGGCGACGCCGCCGCGACGCCGCCGTTCGACGCCTCCGCCTGGTGGAATCTGCTGCAATCGCAGTTCAATCAGATCGCCCAGTTTGCGATGACACCGCCCACCGCGGCGGCTGCGGCATCTGCCGGGTCGGCGCCGGACGCGTCGGAAGGCGCGGCGAGCGCTTCGGCATCGGCAGGGGAAGCGGCTGACGCGCCGGGTGAAGCCGGCACAGACGCGGCGGCCGCAACCAAACGGCCGGCTGCGAAGCGGGCCTCGACGTCAACTTCAACGTCGACCAAGCGCGAAAGCAGTTCGGGCGCCGGTCCGCGGGCGACGAAAAAGCCTGGTTAACGGCAGGAATGAAACGGGGCAGCCCGACCCACGCGGCGACGGGGCAAAACCTGACGGAGCGGCGAGGCAAACGGAATGAATTCGCCGCCTGTCATGGTTTTGACCCCGATCGTCGGCCACACTCGGCGAATCGGGCCGTTTATTGAGAGAGATCAATCAGACGCTGGAATGGCGTCTGCCAACGCACGGGATCCGTAAAGTCAGCGTGCTATCATTGTGTAAGCTTTATCTTCTGGCTTTTGGGCGTGCACTGAAAACAACCAATCCAGCCGCCCTTGCTTCATTCGCCTCCGGAAATCCCGGTGCGGGGCTGGACGGTGCGGGTTCATCGCAAGCCGGCTCGACCTCAGGCATAGGGTATCCCTCACCCACGGTTGGCCGCGTAGCGCGTAACGTCTAGTTGCGGCGCCGCGCAAACGCGTGGACTTCTTTGCTGCCCGGTGCATCTGGGCGGCCGATTACCGCGTAAAATTGAATGCTTGGCCGATAAACGAGGCACAAAACAGTGCGTTTCGTTCGTCATCAGCAAAAGTGCTACACGAAGTAGTGACAGACACAGACAGTATGCGCAGAACAGGGGTGGGACTATGAACACCATGCTTTATCCGGAACTTTATAAATCGCTCGAATCCGTTCGATGGGACATGGAGAAAGACATTCCCTGGGACAAGTTCGATGCATCGCTATTGACCGACGAGCAGGCCGCGACGATCAAGATGAACGCGATCACCGAATGGTCGGCGTTGCCCGCCACGGAAATGTTCCTCCGTGATAACCATCACGACAGCGATTTCTCCGCATTCATGAGCGTGTGGTTCTTCGAAGAACAGAAGCATTCGCTGGTGCTGATGGAATATCTGCGCCGTTTCAAGCCGGAAATGTGCCCGACCGAAGAAGAACTGCACGCCGTGCGCTTCGAATTCGATCCCGCGCCGCCGCTCGAAACGCTGATGCTGCACTTCTGCGGCGAAATCCGCCTGAATCACTGGTACCGCCGTGCTGCCGAATGGCACACCGAGCCGGTCATCAAGGCCATCTACGAAACCATTTCGCGCGACGAAGCGCGTCATGGTGGCGCGTATCTGCGCTACATGAAGAAAGCGATGGTGCAAACCGGCGACATCGCGCGCGCTGCGTTCGCCAAGATCGGCGTCCTGATGGCATCGGCGCGCCGCACGGAAAAGCCGCTGCATCCGACTAACCTGCACGTGAATCAGGCGCTGTTCCCGCGCGACACGATTCAATCGCGTCTGCCGGATCCGGAGTGGCTCGAACGCTGGCTCGACGAGCAGATCCGTTTCGACGACGGCTGGGAAAAGAAAGTGGTTGAGCGGATTCTGCATAACCTGTCGATTCTGTTCGAGCGCACGTTCAATACCGCGCAGGAATTGAACCGTTATCGCAAGGAAGTCGTCGCGCGCTTGCAGGCCGATCAGAAATCGGCTGAACAGCCGGCTTGATGGATTCTGGTGCGCGGGTTTGAGGCTGCGGCGTTGAATCTGCGGGTTTAAGTCCGCTGGGTTTAAGTCCGATCCGGCGCTCGCGCCACGGACTGGTTTTACAGTTTCAGGAACGGCCCGGCAGGCGTGAGCTTGCTGGGCCGTTTTGCTTCATGCCGTTCGCCGTGTATCGTGGCGGCACTTCTTTTTTCTTTGCGACTCCATCATGGCCGCCACTTTTGAACGCAAGATTTTTACGCGCGATGCGCTGGTGAAGCTTCGTGCTTCGATGCCTGCACCGGTTGTATTTACCAACGGAGTGTTCGACATCTTGCATCGCGGGCATGTGACTTATCTTGCCGACGCCAAAGCGCTCGGCGCTTGCCTGATTGTCGGCGTCAATAGCGATGCTTCCGTGCGCATGCTAGGCAAAGGGGATGACCGGCCGATCAATAACGAGGCTGACCGCATGGCTTTGCTGGCGGCGCTGGAGAGCGTCGATTACGTGGTTTGCTTTGGCGAGAAGACGCCGGTGGAACTGATTTCGGCACTGCGGCCGGATGTGCTCGTCAAAGGCGGCGATTACGACATGGATGCGTTGCCGGAGTCGGCCATTGTGCGCGGATGGGGTGGGAAGGCTTTGGCGATTCCCTTCGAACATGACCGGTCGACCAGCGCGCTGCTGAAGAAGGTTCGTACGCAGGGGTAATCGTTACTGCGGCAGCGCCGATGCAGCGATCGGCGGCGTGGGCGCCGGGCCGCCTACGACCGCCTGGTCGGCGGCTTCGGCAGCTGTGACGGGTTGCACCTTCAGCCACTCTGCATGGAACTGGCGGTTCAGATGGTTAGGCTCGCGGCCGCCGGCTGTGGGTGTCGGGCCGAATACGCCGCGCATCGCGACGAATGCCAGCATGTTGGCAAGAAACAATATGGCGATCAGCCAGCGCAGCATCGTTAGTATTCCCCGTCCATAAGTTCTGCCGCCGTTATCCGTCGGGTCGCGACTCAGGCGTTGCGTTCCATCGCACGTTCGGCGGCAATCAGCGCAAGCCCTGACAACACCAGCGAATCGTGGCGAGTATGCGGCACTTTTAGCGCACTTGTCACTTCGTCCACGGCGCCGCCGCTCACCACCAGGCGCACCGGCACCTGCCATTCCTCCTGCAAGTCACGCCACATCCGCTCGATCAGCCCGGCTTGCGCCAACGTGCATCCGGCTGACAACGAGCGCGGCGTATCGGTCGCGAAGAACGGGCCGTGGCGTTCTCGATCGGACGTGGCGTTCGCATCGAGCAAGCCGCGCGCCGCGTTGGCGTCGAGCGTCGGCAGTTGTGCCGTGTGCTCGCCTAGCGAGCGCATCATCAAGGTCCAGCCCGGCGCAATCAGGCCGCCGACAAAGCAACCGTCCGCACGCAACGCTTCAAGCGTGGTCGCCGTGCCGAACGTCGCAATGAGCAGATTCTCGCCGGGAAACGCCGCGTGTGCCCCAATCAGGCCGGCCCAACGATCGCTGCCGAGTGCATGCGGCGTCGTGTAGCTATTGGTCACGCCGCATTGCTGCGCGCAGGCGCGGATCGTCGTGCGCGGCAGTTGCGGCCAGTGGGCGTCGAGTAGCGCGGTAATCCGTGCCGCGACACTTTCGCCCGCGACGTTCGATAACCATGCGCCACCTGGCGCCGGCAGAGTCGACCAGTCAGGCTGGTCAGCGCCGCCGTGCGCGAGCGCGCCGGCCGCGATTTGCGTACCGTCCGGCTGTACCAGCGCCCACTTGATACGGCTATTGCCCGCGTCGATCAACAGATAAGGCGCGCCGCTCGTCATGCCGCACCGTCGGCCAGACGCAGCGAAACGTCACCGGTCGCGACGGTTAAACGCCCGGCAGCCGTGTTGAGCAGCAGTTGCCCGCGCTCGTCCACACCCGCCGCCACGCCGCGCGCCAACTCTTTACCTTGTTCGAGCAAAACGACTTCGCGGCCCGCGTAAGCGTGCACGGCATTCCAGCGCGCCTGGAACGGCGCGAAGCCTTCAGCGCCGAAGCGCTGCAACGCGGGTTCGAGCGCGTTCAGTTCCGCCGCCAGCGTATCGGTGAGGTTCGCGTTCGGCAGGGCGCGTTGCAGCGCGGTCGGCACGGTGCCGCGCGCTTGCGCCGGCACGTCGGCGTTCAGCGCGCCAACCTTGGCGGCGAGCTCCTCCGCGCCCTTCACATTGGTGC
>NZ_WOEY01000103.1 GCF_013177695.1 Paraburkholderia solitsugae
GCGCTAGCGTCATCCGTGTTCCATGCCGTTTCGATCAGGATACCGGCCAGCTTGTCGCCTTCGAGCAGGACATCGTTGGGCCACTTCAGCGCGATCTGTCCGGGGCCTGCGACCGGCAGCGCGCGCAGCCCGTCGACCAGCGCCACGCCCACCGCGAGACTCAAACCGGCCAGCCCTTCGAGCGGACGCGGCAGCACGCACGCCACCGAAAACAGCAGCGCATTTCCCGGCTCCGCATACCACGGGCGGCCACGCCGGCCGCGGCCCGCAGTTTGCAGATACGCGACCCGCACGATCGGCCGCGGCAGCGCGTCGGCTTTGCGCGGCAATGCTTTGACGCGCGTCATCAGATCGGCGTTGGTCGAGCCGGTTTCCTCGACGATTTCGATCGGCCAGTCGTGCGCGTGCGGACCGAATAGCGCGACGGCGCGCTCGCGGTCGATGCGCCAGTCGGAAGCCGCAGCGGCTTGGGGTGGGGTCTTGGAAGCGTTCATGTCTCATATTGTAGCGACAGCGAACGCTGCGAGCCCACGAGCACAGTTCATCCGCCGCGCCTTCGCTACAATGACCCCTAATCCGATAACCAGATTCCAGCGATCCTTGAACTACGACACTCCGCCCGGCCTTGAAGTCGCGGCTGGCAGCCAAGGCAAGATCGTCCGGCTCTCGGGCCAGTGGACGGCGCTCGCGCTCGCGCGCGACAAGGCCACCGGCCACGTGATCCCGCTGTTGCGCTCGCTGGTGGGCGCCGAAGGGATCCGCCAGTGGGACCTGTCGCGCATCGACCGGATGGACCACGTCGGCGGTCAGGCGCTGTGGCGCGTGTGGGGCCACAAGATGCCCCCGGACACCACGCTCACCGATACGCAACGCGACATTTTCGAGCGCATAGCGCTGCTCGACACGGCGCGCGAAAAGGTCGAGCCGGTGATGAAGTTCGATCCGTTCACCCGGCTGGGCCTCGCGATCTTCTCGTTCTTCGAGCACCTGTACGGCGGATTCGGCATGCTCGGGCAGGTCGTGCTGGATCTTCTCGCGATTCTGCGCAAACCGAAAATCACGCCGTGGACCGAAATTTCCGCGAATGTTTATAACGCCGGCACCAAGGCGTTGCCGATCACCGCGCTGGTCGCGTTCCTGATCGGCATCGTGCTGAGCTATCTGTCTGCACAGCAACTGCGGCTTTTTGGCGCGAATCAGTACATCGTCAATATTCTTGGGCTGTCGGTAATTCGCGAATTGGGGCCGGTGCTGTCGGCGATTCTGGTGGCGGGCCGCTCGGGCTCGGCGATTACCGCGCAGATCGGCGTGATGCGCGTCACCGAAGAACTCGATGCCATGCGCGTGATGGGCATCCCGCATGGGCTGCGGCTGATCCTGCCGCGTGTGGTCGCGCTCGGCGTGGCCATGCCGCTCCTCGTGATGTGGACTAACATCATCGCGTTGACGGGCGGCGCGCTTGCCGCGAAGATCGTGCTCGGCATCGACATGAGCTATTTCGCGCGCGCATTGCCCAGCGTGGTGCCGGTCGCGAACTTGTGGATCGGCCTTGGCAAGGGCGTCGCGTTCGGCATGCTGATCGCGATTGTCGGCTGTCACTTCGGCTTCCGTATCAAGGCCAATTCGCAAAGCCTTGGCGAAGGCACGACGACCTCGGTGGTGACGTCGATCACCATCGTGATTCTCGCGGACGCGGTGTTCGCGATCCTCTTCCAGAACGTGGGGCTAGGATGATCGCGCCACTGACCCAGGCCGTACGCGGCCAACCGATGCCCGAGATTGCGGAGCCGGTGATCGAGGTGATCGACATCACCAAGCGCTACGGTCGCAATATCGTGCATCAGCATCTGAACTTCGACGTGCGGCGCGGCGAGATCGTCTCGATCGTCGGCGGGTCGGGCTCGGGCAAGACCACGCTGGTGCGGCAGATTCTCGGGCTGGAGCGGCCGTCGTCGGGAACCATCAAGCTGTTTGGCGAGGACATTTCCACCATTTCGCCTGAAACCGCGCTGCGCATGCGCAGCCGCTCCGGAATGCTGTTTCAGCGCGGCGCGCTGTTCTCGTCGCTCTCGGTGTTCGACAACGTCGCGCAGCCGTTGCGCGAACTCGGCAAGGTGCCCAACGACCTGCTGCGCGACATCGTGATGCTCAAGCTCGAGATGGTCGGCTTGCCGTGCAAGCACGCGTCGAAGATGCCGTCGGCGCTCTCGGGCGGGATGATCAAGCGCGTGGGTATCGCGCGCGCCATCGCGCTAGAACCCGAACTGCTGTTTCTCGACGAACCGACCGCCGGCCTCGATCCTCAGGCGTCCGACGAATTCGTCGAACTGATTTCCGCGCTGCATCGCGCGCTCGGTCTGACCGTGGTGATGGTCACGCACGATCTCGACACGATGATCGCGCTGTCTACCCGTGTCGCCGTGCTGGCGGATCGCAAGGTGCTGGTCGCCGCGCCGGTCGAAGAGGCGGCGGGCGTCGATCATCCTTTTATCCGCGAATATTTCCTCGGCCTGCGCGGGCGTCGCGCGCTGCAGGCGCTGCCACCGGAACGCCGCGCGAAGCTGCCGCGCGCGGCACTCGAGTCGGCGTCGTCCGAATTGCCGCTGTGAACCAGGGAACCTGACAATGGAAAATAAATCACATGCCTTCTGGGCAGGGATCTTCACGGTGGCCTTGCTGGCTGCAATTGCAGTGGCGGGTTTTTTGTTCAACGTCGACCGTTCCGTGCGGGTGCCGTACGATCTGATTGCGCGCACCAATGTCACGGGGCTCTATACCGACGCGGCGGTGCGCTATCGCGGGCTCGACGTCGGCAAGGTGCAGTCGATCAAATTCGATCGGGATCATCCGGGACAGATTCTGATTCGCATCCTCGTCGACACGCACGCGCCGATTACGCACTCCACGTTCGGCAGCCTCGGGTTCCAGGGCGTGACGGGTATCGCCTTCATCCAGCTGGATGACAATGGGCGCGATCCGACGCCGCTCGCGTCGTCGGTGAAAGAGGTGGCGCAATTGCCGATGCATCCGGGCTTGCTCGATCAGTTGCAGCAGCGCGGTGATATCTTGCTGCGCAAACTCGAAAAAGTCACCGAGGACGTCGACAATCTGTTGTCGCCGGAAATGGTCAGCCAGTTGCACGGCACGGCGGCGAGCATTCAGAAGGCCGCCGACGGCGTCGCCACGCTAACCCAGCAGATGGCGCCGGCGGCCGGCAAGCTGCCCGCCACGATTAACGCGCTTGATCGCACGCTGGCGTCGACCAATGAGCTGATCACCAGTCTGAACCGCCCGGACGGGCCGTTCGAGACCAACCTGAACAAGGTCGGGACGGCGGCGCAGCAAGCGGGTGACGCGCTGGTGTCGATGGATAGCTCGATCCAGGAGTTGTCGGCGCGCGTCGGTTACGACACCCTGCCGCGCGTCAATTCGCTCGCCGAAGACGTGCGCTCCGCGGCCCGTTCGGTAGACCGCGCTGCCGACACGTTCAGCACCAATCCGCGCAGCGTGCTGTTCGGTGCGCCGAGAGCGACGCCAGGCCCCGGCGAAGCCGGCTTCACGTGGCCCGCCGCTGCGCACGCCGCCCAATGAAATGATTTGAAGGTTTTGAAGAAGGAACATGGTTATGTCACGCTCGATTCACCGATTGCTGTCCTCGAGCGCCGCGCTTGCGATGCTGCTCGCGTTCGGCGTGCTGGCTGCAGGCTGCGCGGGTAACCCCGCGGCGCTCTCGGACATCCGCTACGACTTTGGGCCGCCCAATCCGGCGGCCTCGGCCGGCACGCTGCCGGCGGTGAAGGTGCTCGATGTCAGCGCGTCCGACAACCTCGAATCCGACAAGCTGATTTACCGGCTCAGCTACGCTGACGCGCAGCAGACGGCGTCGTATGCGAATAGCCACTGGACCATGGCGCCGTCGCAATTGCTGACCCAGCGTCTGCGCGGTGCGCTCAGTTCGCGTGGCACCGTGCTGACGGGGGCCGACGGCGTGCGCGCCCCGGTTCTCAAGGTCGATCTGAGCGAGTTCGAACAGGTCTTCGATAGCCAGTCGGAAAGCCACGCGGCGGTCACCGCGCGTGCCACGCTGACGCAAAGCGGCAAGGTGATCAGCCAGCGCACCTTCATCGCGCGCGCGCCATCCAGTTCCGCGGACGCCGCCGGCGGCGCGCAGGCGCTCGCTGCGGCCAGCGACGACCTCGTCGCGCAGATCAGCGCATGGCTTGGCGTGCAGGCGCTGGTCGCCGCGCAATGACCGGCTTGCAGCGCACGCAACGGATCGCTGCATGAGCGTTAAACCCTGGCAGCGCCGTCCTTCGGCGCTTGCCCGGCAGGCGCTGGGGCTGTACACGGCGCTGATCGTCTACGGTTCGTGGTATCCGTTTTCCGGCTGGCGTTCGCTCGGCCTCGCGCCGTTTGCCTATCTGTCCGATCCCATGCCGCAGTACCTGACGGCGTTCGACGTCGTCACTAACGTGCTCGGCTATATGCCGTTGGGCGCGCTGGTGGTGCTCGCGGTGTATCCGCGCTGGCGCGGCACGCTGGCCGTCGCGTTGGCCTTTGTGCTCGGCGGGTTGCTGTCGGGGGTGATGGAAGCGGTGCAAACCTATCTGCCGACGCGCGTCGCCTCCAACCTCGATCTGGCCGCCAATGCGCTCGGCGCGCTGCTCGGCGCGGCGATCATATCGCCGGCCACCGGCGCGTTGCTCGATCGCGGTTTACTGCGGCGGTTGCGGCTTCTCTGGTTCGAGCGCGACACGGCGGCGCTCGCGTGTCTTGTCGCCTTGTGGCCGTTCGCGACCATGTACCCGGCGCCACGCCTCTTCGGTCTGGGTAACTGGCCGCGCGCGCTATGGCTCGGTTTCGATTCGACGACGCAGGATGCCCTGCTCGCATGGACACCGCCGGCCTGGCACGTCGGCGCGTGGCCGGCGCTGGTTGCCGCCTGGCTGCCGGACGACGCCTGGGAAACCGTCATCACCACGCTCAATCTGTTCGCCGCACTCGCGCTGGCCTCGCTACCGGTGCGCCGTCATGCGCCGCTCGTGCGCCTGCTGATCGCGCTGATCGTCACGACCTTGTGCGTCAAGGCGGGCGCCACCTTTCTGCAATCGCAATCCGGTCTTGCGTTCGACTGGGCGACGCCTGGCGCGCTGGCGGGGCTTGTGTGCGGCACTGTCGCGGCACTGCTGGCGCTGCGGCTGCGGCGCAGGTCGCGTGCGGCGCTTGCGGCCTGCGCGCTCACGGTCGCGCTGGTGTTTGTCAATCTGCTGCCGGTGAATCCGTATTTCGATGCCGTGCTGGCCGACTGGCGACAGGGCCGGTATCTGCACTTCAACGGTATCGCGCACTGGATCGCGTGGATCTGGCCGTATGCGGCGCTGGTGTGGCTCGCCTATCTCGTCGAACAGGTGTGGCTCAAGCGGCGCGTGAAGCACGCATGAAGCACGGGCGGTGCAGGCGCGCGGCTGGATAAGTCGTGCCAGGCCCAAGCCGCTTGATGTCGTGCAGGGCGCACGCTACGTGGTGCAACCCCGGCCGGGCCGCGAGCCGCAGTCCGGCCGCCGCTCAGCGACTGCCAGCCCCGCTCGCTATAATCGTCCGCACAACAAACGCGCAGCAGCGCCTCCAGCACCATTCCCACTCTTACAGTCTCGCCCCCGGACATCATGGACTCCTTCTACAAGCACCACGTCTTCTTCTGCCTCAATCAGCGCGAACCCGGCTCCGAACGCCCGAGCTGCGCGAATTGCAACGCGCAGGCGATGCAGGAATACGCGAAAAAGCGTGTCAAGCAGCTCGGCCTCGCCGGCCCCGGCCAGGTGCGGATCAACAAGGCCGGGTGCCTTGATCGCTGCGAACTCGGCCCGACGCTCGTCGTGTATCCGGAAGGCGTCTGGTACACGTACGTCGACGAGAGCGATATCGATGAAATCGTCGATTCGCACCTCGTGAACGGCAAGATCGTCGAACGTCTGAAAATCGATCAATAAGCCCCGCCATGAACGGTCATACCAAGAAGTATCTGATCGACGGCCCGGTCGGCAAGATCGAGGTCGCGCTCGATCTGCTCGACGACATGCGCGAAAACGGCGCCGCGCCGCGCGGCATCGCGCTGGTCGCGCATCCGCACCCGCTGTTTGGCGGCACGATGGACAACAAGGTCGCGCAGACGCTCGCGCGCACGCTTGTGCAGCTGAACTACGTGACGTACCGCTCGAATTTCCGGGGTGTCGGCGAAACGCAAGGCGAGCATGACGCCGGCATCGGCGAGCGCGACGATCTGCGCGCCGTGCTCGATCACATGCGCGCGCAAGCCGGGCAGGGCGATCTGCCCCTCGTACTGGCGGGTTTTTCGTTCGGCACCTTCGTGCTCTCGCATGTGGCCGCGAAGCTGCGCGAAGAAGGTCAGGCGATCGAGCGGATCGTGTTCGTCGGCACGGCGGCGAGCCGTTGGGAGGTCGCACCTGTGCCGGAAAATACGCTCGTGATTCACGGCGAAACCGACGAGACCGTTCCCATTCAGTCGGTTTACGACTGGGCGCGGCCGCAGGAATTGCCGGTCGTTGTGATTCCGGGGGCAGAGCATTTTCTGCATCGCAAGCTGCACGTCCTGAAGCGGATCATCGTCGACGCTTGGCGCTAATGGGGTGCGTGGGGGCGCGCCGCGCGTGTTTTCCGGGGTACAGGTACGCGCAAACGCAAATTAATCGCTGTCCTTTGGTCAAAGATACCAGGATAGCGCGCGTATAATGAGCGCTCTTTTTTGGGCGCAGCATTGCCCACCCGGCAGTTCGCGCGACGCGTAGCTTCTTTCTCGCGCGCAGCGGTGCCGGATGCGAGGCGTGCTGCGCGAACCGATCGCGTCGCCGGAAGTCCAATGGGCGCCGCGCCGTTTTTACGGCCTGACGCTCGCCGACCGGCTCCTCCAAACTGTGCGCCCTGCGCGCGATGTATTTTTTCGCACGAACCGACCCTATGCGTTTCTCCACCTCCGGCCGCACGTCATTCCCTTCAGTTTCTTCTTTCGTTCCCCCTACGCTTACCCGTGCCGTGACCCTCGGCATCGTGCTGCCGGCCACGCTTGTTGCCAGCACGGCGTTCGCGCAGGTGCCGCCGCCCGCGGTGAACGCGCGCTCGTGGGTGCTCGTCGACGCCACCAGCAATCAGGTGCTCGCATCGGGCAATGCCGACGAACGCGCCGAGCCGGCCTCGCTGACCAAGCTGATGACCGCGTACCTCGTCTTCGAAGCACTGCAGACGAAGAAGATCGCGATGGACCAGACGATTGAGCCGAGCGAAGCGGTGCGCCGTGTGAAAACCGACGAATCGCGCATGTTCATCGAAGCGAACAAGCCGGTGACCGTGCACGATCTGGTGTACGGCATGATCATCCAGTCCGGTAACGACGCGGCGATCGCGCTGGCCGAACTGGTGGGCGGTAGCGAAGCGCAGTTCGTCAACATGATGAACGCCGAAGCACAGAAACTCGGCATGACGCACACGCATTTTGCTGACGTGAACGGTATGCCCGACCCGCAGCACTACACCACGGCGGGCGACCTCGCGATTCTGTCGGCGCGTCTGATTCGTGACTTCCCCGACTACTACAACATCTTCTCGGTCAAGGAATTCACGTACAACAAGATCAAGCAGCCGAACCGCAACCGTCTGCTGTGGATCGATCCGACGGTGGACGGCCTGAAGACCGGTCACACGCAGGCCGCCGGCTACTGTCTGATCGCCAGCGCGAAGCGTTCGCTGCCGGGCACGACCGACGGCTCGCGCCGTCTCGTCGCGGTGATGATGGGCGAGACCAAGGAACACGACCGCGTGCAGGACGCCCTGAAGATGCTGAACTACGGCTACAGCGCGTATGACACGGTGCGGCTGTACAAGGCGAACCAGGTGGTCGGCACGCCGCGCGTCTACAAGGGTGCGCAGGACACCGTGCAGATCGGTGTGAAGGGCGATCAGACCATCACCGTGCCGAAGGGCATGGGCGACAAGGTGAAGCCGCAGATCGAACAGATCGATCCGCTGATCGCACCGATCGCGAACGGTCAGCAGGTTGGCACGGCGAAGCTCGTGGCCGACGGCAAGGTGCTGGCGCAATTCCCGATCGTTGCGTTGCAAGCCGTGCCGCAAGCCGGTGTGGTTGGCCGCGTGTGGGATTCGCTGATGCTGATGTTCAACAAGAAGAAGTAAGAGTCTGATTGCGATGACCGCTGTTTCCGATGTTTCGCTCGACCCGATCGTTTATCTGAACGGCGAGCTGGTGCCCTTGTCCGAAGCGCGCGTGCCGGTCCTCGATCGCGGCTTTATTTTCGGCGACGGCATTTACGAAGTCGCGCCGTTGTACCCCCGCGCGGGCGGCCGTACGGCGTTTCGCTTCAGGCATCATCTGGCGCGCCTTGCGCGTTCGCTGGACAAGATCGGCATCGTCAATCCATTCGACGACACCGGCTGGCGCGAGCTGATCGACCGTGTGGTCGCGGCCAATGAAGCGGACGCAAGCCTGCGCGCCGATCAGGACGCGATTGCCTACGTTCAGATCACGCGGGGCGTCGCGAAACGCGGTCACGCGTTCCCGGCCGGCATCCAGCCGACCGTGTTCGTGATGGTCACGCCGCTGAACTTGCCGGACGCGGCACACCGCGCGCGCGGCGTGCGCTGCGTCACCGCTGAAGACCGTCGCTGGCTGAATTGCGACATCAAATCGGTGTCGCTGCTCGGCAATGTTCTGATGGCCCAGTACGCGGCCGAAAACGATGCGTTCGAGACGATCCAGTTTCGCGACGGCATGCTGACCGAAGGTTCGTCTTCGAATGTCTGGATGGTGAAGGACGGCGTGTTGTACGCGCCGCCGCGCAGCCACAAGATTCTCGAAGGGATTCGCTACGGTTTGATCGAGGCGCTGACGGGCGAATGCGGCATCCGCTTCGAAGCGCGCGAGATCGCCGAGGCCGAGTTGCGGGCTGCCGACGAGATTATTGTCAGCTCCGCCACCAAGGAAGTGCTGCCGGTCACGCAACTCGACGGTCAGCCGGTTGGCGACGGCAAGCCGGGCGCGGTGTTTGCGGCGTTGTACGCGGCTTATCAGCGTGCCAAGGCCAAGGAAGCGCGCGAAGCGCAGCAAGGAGTAGAAAGTGAATCCCGCGAAAGAATCATTGCTTGAGTTTCCGTGCGACTTTCCCATCAAGATCATGGGCAAGTCGCACCCCGAGTTCGCCGAGACGATCGTCTCGGTGGTTCGGCAGTTCGATAATGAAGTCGACCCCGAGCGCATCGAAACGCGGCCGTCCAGCGGCGGCAATTACACCGGTTTGACGGTGACGGTGCGCGCCACGAGCCAGGCGCAGCTCGACGACATCTACCGCGCGCTCACCGGCCATCCGATGGTGAAAGTGGTGCTTTAAAGCCGGGTTTGGTGTTTCTCTTTGTATCGCTGGTTTACGGTGTGGCGCGCAATGCGTCCGCCGTCAGATCGGCGCTTGCTGTCGGTCCCATCTCGCAAGCCCGCTCGAAAAGCTGCTTGAACCGCCCCACTTCTTCGAATACCCAATCGCGGAACGCCCTGACTCGCGCGGTTTCGAGCATCTGCGGCGGGCAGATGAAGTAGTACTGCCACGGGCTCGGTCCATCCACATCGAATAGCCGCACAAGGCGGCCTGCCGCGATCTCGTGCATGGCGAGCGAACGGCGCGTGAGCGCGATCCCCTGGCCGTCGATGGCCGCCTGCAGCAGATTCGACGAATCCTGATACAACACGCCGCGCTTCGGTTCCGGCCAGTCGGCAAGCCCGGCGGCGTCGAACCACGGGCGCCAGAGTTCGTCGTCCGAGCGCAGCAGCGGGGCTTTGGCCAGATCGGCCGGCGTTTGCGGCAGCTTGCCACCGTTGAAATTCGGTGCGCAGGCCGGAAAGAAGATCTCCTCCAGCAGCAACTCCGCGTGCAGCCCCGAATATTTGCCGTAGCCGAAGCGGATCGCCACGTCGACGTCGTCGCGCGCGAAGTCCGTTAGCGCGTTAGTGGACAGCAGTTCGAGGTCCCACTGAGGATGCGCCTCGATAAAGCTGCCGATGCGCGGCGTCACCCAGCGCGCCGCAAACGACGACAGCATGGAAACGACAAGGCGCCGCTCGCGGTCGCCGGCGCGGATTTCACGGGTGGCGTCGGCAAGCGCCATCAGCGCGGTGCTCACGCGCGTGGCGTAGCGGCGGCCCGTGTCCGTGAGCCGTACGCGTTTGCCGTCGCGGGCGAACAGCGTGATACCCAACTCCGCCTCCAGCGCGCGAATCTGGTGACTGACGGCTCCGTGTGTGACGAACAGTTCGTCGGCGGCGCGCGAGAAGCTCTCGTGGCGGGCGGCGGCTTCGAACGCCTTGATGGCGTTCAGCGGGGGGAGTTGCCGGAGGTCCATCGCAATATTTCTCACATAGAGGTGAAAATAGATCGTTTTGCGTAAACCCTTGCTACGCCTACGATTGTAGTCATGAAACGAACTTTGGCGAGGGCATCATGCGAGAAATTTCCTCAAGTATCGGTTTTGAAATCCGCAACGGCGAAACCATTCCTATGAAGGTAGCACGCAGCACCAAGCTGGTCGTGCACGGCGGCGCGGTGTGGGTCACGCGCAGCGACGACACGGAAGACTACTGGCTGGCACCAGGCCACACGCTGCGGCTGCGGCGCGGCGAACGGTTGTGGTTGAGCGCTGAGGGCCGCACGCATGCGAAGGTCGCGTTTTCGGTGCCGACGCGCTGCGATGAACGTGCGCTGAACTGGCTCGCGCGGGTCGGCGAACGGCTGGCGGCCCGCATGCGCGGGGGCTGGCGCACGGTGTGAGCGCAGGGGGCGCTGCGACGTGATGGCGGGCGGGTGCTGCGGTTGAACGGCGTTCCGTCGCGAAACGAAGCGCCGCCGCTCCCCGAAACAGGGGCGTCCGGCGGGGATGCCCAGATTTCGGTAAACTGTCGGGACTATGTGCGCCACCCCGGTTTCCCCGTCTCCCTTGCCCGCCCCGGCGCCGCTTACGCTGCGCTGGCTTGGCAGCGAACCTTACGAAGCCAGTTTCGAAGCGATGCGCGCGTTCACCGACGCGCGCTCCGGCGATACACCCGACGAAATCTGGCTGGTCGAACACCCCCCCGTCTTTACGCTCGGCCAGGCCGGTGACCCGGCGCATCTATTGGCCGCCGATAGCGGCATTCCGCTTGTCAAGGTCGACCGGGGCGGGCAGATCACGTATCACGGGCCCGGACAGGTGGTGGCCTACCTGCTGCTGGACCTGCGCCGACGCAAGCTGATGGTGCGCGAGATGGTCACGCGGATCGAGCAGGCCGTGATCGACACCCTAGCGGCGTATAATCTCGCCGGAGAACGCAAGGCGGGCGCCCCCGGTATCTACGTGGCGCCCGGGCCGGACGCCGGGCTGCATGCCGGCGCCAAGATCGCCGCGCTGGGTCTGAAAATCCGCAACGGCTGCAGCTATCACGGCGTGAGCCTGAATGTGAACATGGACTTGCGGCCGTTTCTGGCCATCAACCCATGCGGCTACGCGGGGCTCGAAACAGTCGATATGGCAACGCTGGGCGTTACCGCCGGCTGGGACGACGTGGCCCGTACCTTTGCAGCACGCCTCACCGCAAACCTCGACGGCAGTCCCGCGGCCGTCGCCCAACCGCAGGCCGGTGCCCTCACCGCCTGACTGGACCGAACGAATGACTGACGTTACCGCGAACCTCGCAGCTTCTCCCGCTCCTGATGCCGTGCCGGCTTCCGCCGCTGCCTACGACGCCACCGCGAAACAGAAAGCACAAGCCAAAACCGCCCGTATCCCGATCAAGATCGTCCCGATCGAAAAGCTGAAAAAGCCGGATTGGATCCGCGTCAAAGCGGCCACCGGCAATTCGCGCTTCTACGAAATCAAGCAGATTCTGCGTGAGCACAACCTGCACACGGTGTGCGAAGAAGCGAGCTGCCCGAACATCGGCGAATGCTTCGGCAAGGGCACTGCGACGTTCATGATCATGGGCGACAAGTGCACGCGCCGCTGCCCGTTCTGCGACGTCGGCCACGGCCGCCCCGATCCGCTCGATGTGGATGAGCCGGGCAACCTGGCGCGCACCATTGCTGCGCTGAAGCTGAAGTACGTGGTGATCACGAGCGTCGACCGTGACGATTTGCGCGACGGCGGCGCTGCTCACTTCGTGGAATGCATCCGTCAGACGCGTGAACTGTCGCCGGAAACACGCATTGAAATTCTGACGCCGGATTTCCGCGGCCGTCTGGATCGCGCGCTCGGCATTCTGAACGCCGCACCGCCCGATGTGATGAACCACAACCTCGAAACGGTACCGCGTCTGTACAAGGAAGCGCGCCCCGGTTCGGACTACGCGCATTCGCTGAAATTGCTGAAGGATTTCAAGGCGCTGCATCCGGACGTCGCGACCAAATCGGGTTTGATGGTCGGTCTCGGCGAAACCGAAGAAGAGATCCTGCAAGTGATGCGCGATCTGCGCGAGCACAACGTTGACATGCTGACGATCGGCCAGTATCTGCAACCGTCGGAACACCATCTGCCGGTGCGCTCGTATGTGCATCCGGACACGTTCAAGATGTACGAAGAAGAAGCGTACAAGATGGGCTTCACGCACGCCGCGGTGGGCGCGATGGTTCGCTCGAGCTACCACGCCGATCTGCAGGCGCATGGAGCCGGGGTGGTTTGAATGGTTTAGACAGAGTCGTTGTCTGAAAAACAAAGCCCGCACATGTTGCGGGCTTTGTTCTTTTTGGCACGCTGGTTTTTGCCGCCTGAGTCATGCATTGGCAGTCTACCCGCGCGAGCTACCGGTAATGCCGCGCGAGCAGCATGCAAATCGAGGCGAGCGTTCCACCGATAATCGTGAAGGGGTACATGAAGAAGATAAAGCGTTCGCGAAACGCACGGTTCTCGATGACATAGTCGATCAGATTGGGCATGTGGGTTCTCCCTGTGAGGCATGGTGAAAAGTATAGCTCAACGGTTGGAAATTAGTTAGGTTAGCGAATAATGAGATATGGAGAAAGAAGTCGAAACGATTGCTGTCATCAACAGTGAAAGCCATATCAATCCTCGGTCACGAGTTCTCTCGCTATCGTCATATACCGGCAGGGATGCCGCGTCGGCTGCGGCGAACGAAACGAGTATGGACGCCGCAACGATAAACAGCACGTGCCAGAGCAGTCCCGCCAACATGAAAGCAAGCATGCTGTTTGTCGACGCTTCGCCCAACGCACAACCGATGTCATAGCAAGCGCTGGCGCACATCGAAATGACGACCCAGAGTAACTGTCCGTCCCGAATGGCTCTTGTTGCAATACCTTTCGACGCACGCCGATAGAAGCGCGAAAAGCTCAACAAGGGCAGCAGGGCGATCGGCGCGAACACCGGTACACCGACATTAAAAAACAACCAACTCAAGCGGCTAAGTAGAACGATCATAGGAATACTGAAGTGTGGGCAATGCAGAGATCATCCCGCTGCGCTCAATGCGCGGTCAATCCGCCGAACGGCTAGCTTGCGCAAGGGCAACCCGACCCGCCATCATTCGCTCGAGCCGACCTACTGCCCATCGCAACAGTCGCGCCGATCCAACTCAGCGTGAAAAGCAATGCTCAAACAGCGTCATTAGCAATCGCGGATTAATTAGAACCGCCCGCGGACAAACTCCCTATAGTCGAAAGCCTCCCAGACAACACCCACTAAAGGGGCTTCTCGATGAACCGCTTCCTTCGTCCGCTCGCCGCGTTCGCTACGCTGCTCGCGTTGTCCGCGCCGTTTTCTTCCGTTGCACACGCCGACACCAAAGAAGTCGTGATCGCATATCAGGACATGGTCGTGCCGTGGCGCTATGCACAGGCGACTGGTCAAGTCGAAAAAGCCACCGGCTACAAGGTCACGTATCGCAAGCTCGGCAGCGGTGCCGACGTGATTCGCGCGCTGGCTTCCGGATCGGTTCAACTCGGCGAAGCGGGGTCGAGCCCGATTGCAGCCGGGCTGTCGCAAGGCGTCGATATTTCGCTGTTCTGGATTCTCGACAACATCAACGATGCTGAAGCATTGGTCGCTCGCGACGGTTCCAACGTCACCAGTGTCGCCGGTCTGAAGGGCAAGAAGATCGGTGTGCCGTTCGTATCGACCTCGCACTTTCACACACTGGTCGCGTTGCAGAACGCCGGCGTGAATCCGTCCGATGTGACGATCGTCAATCTGCGCCCGCCTGAAATCGCGGCGGCGTGGGAGCGCGGCGACATCGACGCGACTTACATCTGGGACCCGGTGCTGGCGAAGGTGAAGAAGAACGGCAAGGTGCTGATCACATCGGGTCAGGTTGCGCAGCAAACCGGCAAGGCGACGTTCGACGGCTTCGTTGTCGACCGCAAGTTCGCTAGCCAGAACGCCGAGTTCGTCGCGCGCTTCGTGAAGGTGCTCGCCGCAACCGATGCGAGCTACCGCGATCACACGTCGGTATGGACGGCGACGTCGCCGCAGGTCGAGGCGGTTGCAAAGGAGTCTGGCGCCACCGCACAGGAAGTGCCGGCGAGCCTCGCGCTGTATGCGTTCCCGACGCCGGCCCAGCAGGCGTCGAATGCGTGGCTTGGCGGCGGTGCGCAATCAGGCGCGGCTAAATCGCTGGCCGCGACCGCTGCGTTCCTGAAGACGCAAGGCACGATTCAGAATGTGCTCGCCGATTACTCGACGGGCGTCGATCCTCAGTTCGTGCAGCGCGCGGCGCATTAACTTTTGAGCGTGGTTATCCATCAGCATCATAAGGCACGGCGATGAGCGGTCTTGAGATCTGGCGGCTGCACGTCGCCTACGAAGGCGCACGCGGCGCGGCGCAGCACATTGCGCTCGCTGACGTCGATCTTCGTATTGAACCGGGTGAATTCGTCGTCGCGCTGGGTGCGTCCGGTTGTGGCAAGACGACCTTGCTGAACTGCATCGCCGGTTTCATTCAGCCGACTGAAGGCGAGGTGCGTTTGAACGGCGAGCCCGTGCTTGGGCCGGGCGCGGACCGCGGTGTCGTGTTCCAGAAGTACGCGCTGATGCCCTGGCTCGACGTGCTCGGCAACGTTGCGCTCGGTTTGCGGTTTCAGCGTGTGCCGAAGGCGCAGCGCGAGCGCATCGCGCTGGAGATGCTGGCGTTGGTCGGGCTCGAAAGGCATGCGCGCTCACGGGTCTACGCGCTGTCGGGCGGCATGCAGCAGCGCGTGGGCATTGCACGCGCGCTGGCAAGCGATCCGCAAGTGCTGCTGATGGACGAGCCGATGGGCGCGCTAGACGCGATGACGCGCGAGTCGATGCAGGAGCTCGTGCTAGACGTTTGGGGCCGCACACGCAAGACGGTGTTCTTCATTACGCATAGCGTGGAGGAGGCGTTGTTTCTGGCGACGCGCCTCGTCGTAATGACACCGGGGCCGGGCCGTATCGCCGAGAGCTACGACCTGCCATTCGCGCGGCGCTTTCTCGAGACACGCGACGCACGCGCGGTCAAGTCGTCGCCGGCGTTCATCGAATGGCGTGAACGGCTGGTGCGCCGTCTGCACGAGCGGAATGAAAGGAATCAGGAAGAGGTGCTGTCGTGACGGCTTCGCGTGAATCTTTGGGCAACGTGCCGCTGACCCAGGCAAGCGAGCTGTCGCGACGTCAAGCCCGGCCGGTACGCGGCTGGCGTTTGCCGGGCGAAGGCCCGACCGCAGCGCTGAGCGCGGTCTCGGTAACGACGCTCGCGGCGCTGTGGTGGTTCGCGACGCATCTGCACTGGCTGCCTCCGCTATTTCTGCCGACGCCCGAGGCGGTTTGGGCCGCGTTTCTGGACGCCTGGCACGGACGCATTCAAGGCGGTTTGCCGCTCTCCGAGCATCTCGCATGGAGTGCGCTGCGCGTGTTCGGCGCGTTTGCGCTGGCCGCGGTCACGGCGGTGCCGGTCGGGATCTTGATGGGCGTAAGCCGGGTTGCACGCGGCCTGCTCGATCCGCCGCTGGAGTTCTACCGGCCGTTGCCACCGCTTGCGTATCTGCCGCTGGTGGTGATCTGGTTCGGTATCGACGAAACGGCGAAGATCGTCGTGATCTATCTCGCCTGTTTCGCGCCGATAGCGATGGCGGCGCGTGCCGGTGTGCGCAGCGCGACCATTGAGCAGATTCATGCGGCGTATTCGCTGGGTGGCCGCTTCGCGCAGGTTGTGCGCCATGTGGTTCTGCCGGCGGCGCTGCCTGAGATTCTGACCGGCTTGCGGATTGCAATCGGCTTCGGCTGGACCACCCTGGTCGCCGCCGAGATGGTCGCCGCCACCGCTGGCCTTGGTCAGATGGTGCTCAACGCGTCGAGCTTTCTGCGTACCGATGTGGTGGTGATGGGCATCGTACTGATCGGACTGATCGCGTGGCTGTTCGATCTCGGCATGCGTGTGCTGGAACGGCGGCTGGTGCCGTGGAAGGGGCGTGTGTAGCCGCCGGCTCGCGCAATCTCAAGCAAACAGTTCAATCACCGGCCAGCCGCGTTCCGCGGCGATGGCGCGCAGACGCGGGTCGGGATTGGTCGCGACCGGATGGGTGACGCGGTCCAGCAAGGGCACGTCGTTGATCGAGTCGCTATAGAACCAGCTCTGCGGAAAATCTTGCAGACGATGTCCGAGCGAAGCCAGCCAGCTCTCGGTGCGGGTGATCTTGCCTTCGCGGAAGGTCGGCACGCCAACGGCGTGTCCGGTAAAGCGCGCCAAAGGATCGCCGCCTTCGGTGCCGAGATCGATCCCTAGCAGATGTTCGAAGCCGAGCGCCTTGCCGATCGGCTTCGTGATGAAGACGTTGGTGGCGGTGACGATGCAGCACAGGTCGCCTGCTTCGATATGACGTTGCACGAGTTCCCGCGCGGCCGGCAGAATCGCCGGCGCAATCACCTCTTCCATGAACTGCGCGTGCCACGCGTCGAGCTGTTCGCGCGAGTGGCGAGCCAGCGGCGCCAAGGTGTAGTTCAGATAGGCGGTCATATCGAGCGTGCCGGCCACATACTGCCGGTAGTAGTCGTCGATTTCTTCCGCGTGCTGCGCAGCGCCTTCTATGCCCAATCCGGCGATGAAGTGGGCCCACGCCTGATCGCTGTCGAGCGGCAGCAGCGTATGGTCCAGGTCAAACAGCGCAAGGTTGCGGCTCATCCAGAGTCCTCGTGACGAAGGGGGCACACTTAAGGGATCGAGCGAATCGCGTTCCGGACGATGAGCCGTCACACAACAATCCGCAGTTCGGCACGAGCGTATATTTAAAAGCACAAAATTACAATAAGGCAGAAATGTGCAACACTACTGTCATAAACGCCCCGGGTGCCGGTTCACGCGGCATGCGGTTCGGGTCATGGCAGCAGGAACGGACGCGCAGTGCTTTATGTTGATTCTCCTTAACCTTCTGGCTGGTGTGGCGCTCCTCGTGTGGGGATCGCACATCGTACGTACCGGCATCCTGCGCGTACTCGGCACCGATCTGCGCAGCGTCCTCGGGCGCAGCACCAGCAGCCGCTGGCGTGCCTTCCTTTCGGGCGTCGGCGTCACCAGCCTCGTGCAGAGCAGCAATGCGACGGCGGTGATCGTCACGTCGTTCGCGGCGCAAGGTCTCCTGCCGCTCACCAGCGGCCTCGCGATCATGCTTGGCGCCGACGTCGGCACCGCGCTCATGGCACGGCTGCTTACGCTCGATCTGTCATGGCTGTCGCCGATCCTGATTCTGTCCGGCGTGCCGCTCTTTCTGTCGCGCAAGCAAACGCGCCTCGGCCAGGTCGGCCGTACGCTGATCGGGCTCGGCTTGATCCTGCTGGCGCTGCACCTGATTGTCGAGGCCGCTCAGCCGATGATGCAAGGCGCCGGCGTGCGCGTGATGTTCGGTGCGCTGACCGGCGACACCATGCTCGACGCATTGGTCGGCGCGACATTTGCGGTGCTGTCCTACTCGAGTCTCGCAGCGGTCCTGCTGACCGCGACGCTGGCCTCGTCCGGCGTGATCTCACTGAAGGTGGCGCTGTGTCTCGTGATCGGCGCGAACCTCGGCAGCGGCTTGCTGGCGCTGATGGGTACGCTCGCGCAGAACGCGGCGGCACGGCGTCTGGCCTTGGGCAGCCTGGCGTTCAAGCTGGCCGGTGCGCTGCTGATCCTACCGTTCGCGCCGCTGCTTGCACGCGGGCTGCCGGTGCTGATCGCGAATCCGCGCGAAGCGGTGGTCGGTTTTCATGTGATTTACAACACACTGCGCTGTTGCGCGTGTCTTTCGCTGGTCGATCCGGTGGCGCGCATCTGCACGCGGGTGTTGCCGGACCGGCCTCAGGCCAATGGTGAACTGCGGCCGCGGCATCTGGACGCCGCCGCGCTTTCCACACCCACGCTCGCACTCGCGCACGCCGCGCGCGAGGTGCTGCGCATCGGCGACATCGTGCGCACCATGCTCGATAACGTCGCGGACCTGATCCATAACAACAATCTCGACAAGGCGCGCGAAACGGTCCGGATGGACGACGACGTGGACGAACTCTATGCCGCGGTCAAAGCCTATCTGACGCTGATCTCGCGCGAGCAACTCGACGAGGCCGACAGCCGCCGCTGGACCGACATCATCTCGTTGACGATCAACCTGGAGCATGCGGGCGACATCATCGAGCGGATCGTCGGCGATATCGAGGAAAAGAAGATCGCGCACCGTCTGTCGTTTTCGGAGGAGGGGCTGGGCGAACTGGACGACCTGCAGGCACGCCTCGTCAGCAATCTGCAGCTTGGCCTGTCGGTGTTTCTGAACAACGATCTGCGTTGTGCCGAGCAACTGCTGGCGGAGAAGGAGCGCTTTCGCGATCTGGAGCGCGCCTACTCATACAAGCACCTGGACCGGCTCGCCGGGCAAACCTTGCGCAGCATCGAGACCAGCGCGTTGCATCTGGATCTGATCAGCGACATGAAGCGGCTCAATTCGCTGTTCTGCTCGACGGCCTATCCGGTGCTCGACGCAGCCGGCGCGCTGCGCGACACGCGCTTGCGCAAGCGCGTGCTCGACACGATGCATGTGAAGGAGTAGGGCGAAGCCCTAGACCCTAAGCCCTAAGCCAGAACGATCTCTTCCAGCTTCTTTTTGAGCGATGCAAAGTCGGCGGCTTCGGCCGCCTTTTTGTTGGTGACCAGCACATCGATCCGATCGACCGGACAGTACGAGATCCGGCTGCGCTGACCGATCTTGCTGTAGTCGGCGAGGATCACCACGCGATCGGCGTTAGCGACCATGGCGCGCGCCACTTCGGTTTCAGCATGATCGTAGTTGGTCGCGCCGTGCCGGTGATCGATGCCGACCGGCGAGAGCAAGGCCATGTCCGCGCGATAGCGCTGGATGTCGAGCACGGTGGTGGCGCCGGTGGTCGCCATGGCGCGATCGCTGATCGTGCCGCCCAGCAGGATGACTTCGTTGGCCGCTTCCGTTTGATCCACGGCGCCGCGCATTTTCAGCGCGACGTCGATAGAATTGGTGACGATCGTCAGGTTCGCCAGTTTCGCCAGCTCTTCAGCGAGCGCCGCCGTGGTGGTGCCCGCGTCGATGAACAGTGTCTGGCCGCTCGCGATCAAACCGGTGGCCGCCTTCGCAATCGCGGTTTTGGCTTTGACACGCATGTGGGCGCGCTCGGCGATCGGCGCCTCGTCGGCGGGTTTGATCGCGCCACCATGCACGCGCTTCAGTTCACCGAGTGCTTCGAGATCGAGCAGATCGCGCCGCACGGTTTCGCGCGATACCCCGAGATCCGCCATGATCCGTTCGGTCGACACGCGTTGAAGCGTCGACAGCAACGCGCGAATTCTCTGATGACGGTCTTCCTGCCACATGCATTTTTCCTTGAATGCGGACGCGCGCTCACGCGGCTTGTTTTTGATAGCGCCATCGTGGACACGGAAGTGTGTCTGGACGATGTCAAGCGTACTACTTTAGCCGAATTGTGTTGTATTTTTTTGGCAGCTTGCAAGTTTGTGTATTTAACCTTAGCCTTCGCAGATCGAAGCACGACGCCGATTTCGAACATCAAATGTTCGAAAAGGAATTGAAATGTCCGATTTCGAGCATTTCGCGGCGTTTTTTGGCAATTTGATTGACTCATGTCGTTGCCATAATAGATATTGGGATCTGCCGCCCGAACAATTCGCGGCTGCATTCGGTGCTGCCTGGAAGCCGCACGGTTCGGCATCCTGACAATAAGATTGCGAGGCTATAGCGGGGCGCGGCGCTGACCGTGTGGTCAACTATCGCGGCGTCGCGCATTGCCGCGATACTACGCGCTGGGCTCGCGCGTAAAGGCTGCATGGGGCAGTTGTGGCATGGCGGCAGTAGCAGATGGGAACGTGTCGAGAGCATATTTAATCCGCTCTATCTTGAAGGTAACGAGACGTGGGAAACGGGATTGATCGCACCTTAACCGCAGACTGGCTGTATCCGAAGCTGGTTGCGCATCGTTGCGGCGGCACGCTGGCACCGGAGAACACGCTTGCCGGGTTCGACGCGTGCGTGCGCTTCGGCTACCGCATGGTCGAATTCGACGCCAAGCTCTCCGCTGACAACCAGCTCTTTCTGTTGCACGACGACACGCTGGAGCGCACTACCAACGGTCATGGCGCCGCGGCTGAACACACGTGGGACCAACTGGCCGCACTCGATGCCGGCGCCTGGTTCGGGCCGCAGTTCGCCGGCACGCGCCTGCCGACGCTCGCCGAGGCCGCCGGGCGTTGCGCGCGAGATGGCATTGCCGCCAACATCGAAATCAAACCCTGCCCGGGGCGTGACGAGATCACCGGGCGCCTGGTCGCGAACGGCGCACTGAATTTGTGGCAAGGGCAAACGCCACCGCTGCTGTCATCGTTTTCGTTCGAGGCACTTGCTGCAGCGCGCGATGCGGCACCTTCGCTGCAGCGCGGCATGCTGTTCGAAGAGGTCCCTGCGGACTGGCTGCGCATTGTGCGGGAACTGGACTGCGTGTCGTTGCACGCGAGCCACCGGTATCTGACGGAGCCGCTGGTCGCCGAGATCAAGGCGGCCGGGTTGCGCGTGCTGGCCTACACGGTGAACGATGCTGAGCGGGCAAGGCTGCTCGCGCAATGGGGCGTCGACATGATTTGTACAGATCGCATCGATAGACTGGAACACGACATGTTTCAGGCGCCGGCGAATCCAGTCTGAGCCAGACTGAGCATGGCGCGGGTGCGCAAGTGCGAGCTTGCACAGGCGTGCGCCCATAGCGTTAGAAACTAGAAATTTTCCAAACGTAGCAATTTCGGCAGAGGATGGGGAAGACCATGAAGCGCACCGTGTTAGCTCGTTTATTTTCGATGTCGGCCGCTGCGGGTGTCGCCGCAGCCGGTGTGAGCAGCGCTTCGGCCGCGCCGCTCGACGCTCTGATCGCAGCCGCCAAGCAGGAAGGCCAACTCACCGTGATCGCGTTGCCGCACGACTGGTGCAACTACGGTCAACTGGTGGCGGGCTTTCAGAAGAAGTACGGCATCAAGATCAACGAGCTGAATCCGGATGCGGGTTCGGGCGACGAAGTGGAAGCGATCAAGGCGAACAAGGGCAACAAGGGCCCGCAAGCGCCTGACGTGATCGACGTGGGTCTGTCGTTCGGTCCGACCGCGAAGGCCGAGGGTTTGCTGCAGCCGTACAAGGTAGCTTCGTGGAACTCGATTCCCAAAGAGTCGAAAGATGCCGATGGCTATTGGTATGGCGATTACTACGGCGTGCTGTCGTTTGAAGTGAACGTCGACATGATCGACAAGGCGCCGTCCGACTGGAGCGATCTGCTTAAGTCAGACTATAAGAACGCCGTCTCGCTGGCCGGCGATCCGCGCACGGCTAATCAGGCGATCCAGGCCGTGTTCGCCGCGGGCCTGTCGCAAAGCAAGGGCGATGCGAGCAAGGCCGACCAGGCCGGTCTCAAGTATTTCGCCGAGCTGAACAAGAGCGGCAACTTTGTGCCGGTGATCGGCAAGGCCGCATCGCTCGCGCAGGGCACCACGCCGATCGTCGTGCGTTGGGACTACAACGCGCTCGCCGACCGCGACACGCTGAAGGGCAATCCGAAGGTGCAGGTGGTGATTCCGAAGACGGGCGTGGTCGCCGGTGTGTACGTTCAGGCGATCAGCGCCTACGCACCGCATCCGAACGCCGCCAAGCTGTGGATGGAATACCTGTACTCCGACGAAGGCCAGATTGGCTGGCTGACCGGCTATTGCCACCCGATGCGCTATAACGAATTGGTGGCGGCGAAGAAGGTCCCGCAAGCGCTGCTCGACAAGCTGCCGCCGCCGTCGTCATACAAGAATGTGGTGTTCCCGACGCTGTCCCAACAGGACGCCTACAAGGACACCATTACGAAGCACTGGGACGAAGCGGTCGGCGCGAACGTCAAGTAATCGTCGTAGCGCTTGTGGTTGCGGCGGCAGGGGAACAGCGATTAATCGAATGCTGCCCACGCCGCCGTTTCTCACCGCAACGTGCAGTTTCAAAGGTGGCGTGCCGCTCCACGAGAGCGGCGCGTGAGGCGTTAGTCAGATTGCCAGGGGTGAGCTATGAGTGCTTCATCGGATGCTGGATCGGTGCAGCCGGAATTACTGGTTCCACCTGCGCCCACACCAACACCTCGCGTCGGCGGTCCGGGTCGCGCGTCGCAGCTCCTCGCGTGGGTCGGCGTGGTGCCGTTTTTTACCTTCGCACTGTTGTTCCTGATTCTGCCGACCGGCTTTCTGATGGTCGGTGCGTTCCAGGATTCGCAAGGCCACTTCACGCTCGCCAATTTCCGCGATCTGCTCCAGCCCACCGTGCTGGACGCCTACTGGATCAGCTTCAAGGTGAGCGCCGCTTCCGCGCTTGGCGGCGCGTTGATCGGCTCGCTGCTCGCGTGGGCGGCCGTGCAAGGCAAATTGCCGGGCTGGATTCGTCCTACGTTGATGACGTTCTCCGGCGTCGCCTCGAATTTTGCCGGCGTGCCGCTAGCGTTCGCCTTTATCTGCACGTTGGGGCGCGTCGGTCTCGTGACCGTATTGCTGAAGAAGTATCTCGGCTTCAATCTGTACTCGACGGGTTTCAGCGTTCTAAGCTTCTCCGGGTTGACGCTGACTTACCTGTACTTCCAGATTCCTTTGATGGTGCTGATCGTCACGCCCGCGCTCGACGGCCTGAAGCGCGAATGGCGTGAAGCCTGTGACTGCCTTGGCGGCACGGCCTTCCAATACTGGCGCCACGTGGCGTTGCCGGTGTTGTGGCCGAGCGTGCTCGGCGCGACGCTGCTGCTGTTCGCCAATTCATTCGGTGCCGTCGCCACGGCTTATGCGCTGACCGGCAGTTCGCTGAACATCGTCACGATCCTGCTCTACGCACAGATTCGTGGCGACGTGATGCACAACCAGAACCTCGGTTACGCGCTCGCGCTCGGCATGGTGCTCGTGACCGGCTTGTCGAATGGCGGTTACATCTGGCTGCGCTCACGCGCTGAAAGGGGCCGTCGATGAAAAGCCAATCGCGTGTGGGCGCATGGACCGCGATGATCGTCGGTTCGCTGTATTTTCTGATTCCGTTACTTGCGACATTCGAATTCAGTCTGCGCATGAAGCGCGGCGTGTATAGCTTCGAAGCGTATAGCGTCGTGCTGAGCGATCCGCGTTTTCAGGCCTCGTTCGGCTATTCGATCCTGATGGCGGTGCTGACGATTATTGTCTGTGTGCTGCTGGTGGTGCCGACCGCGTACTACGTGCAGTTGCGGCTGCCGAAACTGCGGCCAATTGTCGAATTCATCACGCTGTTGCCGCTGGTGGTGCCGGCAATCGTGATCGTGTTCGGCTATCTGCGTATCTACAACAGCAGTTCGATTTTGCCGCTCACCGGCAACGAACGCGCGACCGACCTGTTACTGGTGTTCGGTTACGTGACCCTCTCGCTGCCGTACATGTATCGCGCGGTCGACGCCGGGTTGCGCGCGGTCGACGTGCGCTCGCTGACCGAAGCCGCCGAATGTCTCGGTGCGAACTGGCCGACGATTCTGTTCAAGGTGATATTCCCGAATATCCGCTCGGGCATTCTGTCCGGTGCGTTTCTTACCTTTGCCGTGGTGATCGGCGAGTTCACCCTGGCGAGTCTGCTCGACCGCCCCGCGTTCGGCCCGTATCTGCAATTGATTGGTGCGAACCGCGCGTATGAACCATCGGCGCTTGCGATCATCGCGTTCGTGATCACATGGGCGTCGATGGGTTTGATTCAGGTGTTCGGCTCGGCACGCGCGCTTAGCGGCCAGAAAATTTGACGGACTCATTTGACCGACTAAGGCAGCGAATCATGGCATTCCTTGAGATCGAAAATCTGCATAAGTCCTTCGGGGCGAACACGGCGCTGCATCACTTCGACATGAAGATCGAACGCGGCGAATTCATCACGTTCCTTGGGCCGTCCGGCTGTGGCAAGACCACGGTGCTGCGGATGATCGCCGGCTTCGAAACGCCGACGCGCGGCGTCATCCGGCTGGATAACAAGGACGTGACGTACCTGCGGACCCGGCAGCGCAAGGTCGGCATGGTGTTTCAGTCGTACGCGCTGTTTCCGAACATGACGGTGGCCGACAACATCGGCTTCGGACTGAAGATCACGCATCGTCCCCAGGCGGAGATCAACAAGCGCGTCGAGGAGATGTTGCAGCTGATCAAGCTGCCGAATCTCGGCGAGCGTTATCCGTGGCAGTTGTCGGGTGGTCAGCAGCAGCGCGTGGCATTGGCGCGCGCGCTCGCCGGCAAGCCGCAGGTCCTGTTGCTAGACGAACCGCTGTCTGCGCTCGACGCGAAGATTCGCATTTCGTTGCGGCAAGACATCCGCGCATTGCAGCGTGAGTTGGGTATCACGTCGATTTTCGTGACGCACGATCAGGAAGAGGCGCTGTCCATTTCCGACCGCATCGTGGTGATGAACGAGGGGCGCGTCGAACAGATCGGCTCGCCTTCGGAGATCTACAACTATCCACGCACGCGCTTTGTCGCGTCGTTTGTCGGCACGCTGAACATTCTGGCGGGCCATGTGGTCGACCCGAAAACCGGCAAGATGGCCGTCGACGGTCAGGAGCTGACCACCACGCAAGAATTGCCGGCAGACGACGCTGGCAAGAAACGCATGCTCGCGCTGCGGCCCGAAGCCATTGTGCTGGAGCCGGCCGCGCCGGGCCGCAACACGCTGAACGCAACCGTCGAAGAAGTGAATTTCCTCGGCGCGGTGGTACGTATCAGAACGCGCGTGAAAGACGCGGTGATTTCACTCGATGTGTTCAACGACCCGAATCGCGGCTTGCCCGAACGGGGGCAACCGGTATCGCTGGGTTTCTCGCACGAGAACTTGCTGGTGCTGGAAGAGGGCGGTGCATAGAAGCCGAGCAGCAGTGCCTGACGTGCGCGAGGGCCGCGCGTACGGACTGAGCGGTTCTTCCGACGCGTGCGAAAGCCCCGCGTACAGGGTGAGCGGTTTCGGCTGAAGTGGGCGGAAGCCGCAGCCCAAAAGGCTCTCCGGGTTTGCCCGGATTTGTCGCCTGTACGGATTCCGGATTCCCCGACACCTCTCGTCCGGATTTCCGGAATCCCGGACGGCGCGTGCCGTAACACGCCAAAAAACCTATAAAAATCAAAGCGATTCGCCGTGCATCAAGCTGGCATCGACCTTGCAATTTAGATCACGCGGCCGCAACGGTCCGACAACTAAAGCAAGGAGACAACGATGTCTGATTTCCCTTCCCGGTATTTCTGAATTCGTCGTCTTGTCGCGGCCTAATGCCGTGCACAGGCGTGACGATTTTTCGTTCGCATGATGCGCAGCGTGGCAGGCCTTGAGCTCATCCACATCGCAGGAAACATCGTGAAGAAACCTATCCACAAAGTGCTGTACGTCCAGGTGATCGTGGCGATCATCATCGGTATCGCGCTCGGCCATTTTTCGCCGGACTTCGCTATCGACATGAAGCCACTCGGCGACGGCTTCATCAAACTGATCAAAATGGTGATCGGGCCGATCATCTTCTGTACGGTGGTGACAGGTATCGCCGGTATGGAAGACATGAAGAAGGTCGGGCGCGTCGGCGGTAAGGCGCTGCTGTACTTCGAAATCGTCTCGTCGTTTGCCCTGGTGCTCGGCCTGATCGCCACGCACGTGCTGAAGCCCGGCGTCGGCTTCAATATCGATCCGGCCACGCTCGACGGCAAGGCGGTCGCTTCGTATGCCGCCAAGGCGCACGGCCAGACCACGGTCGACTTCCTGATGCACATCATTCCTGACACGCTCTCGTCGGCTTTCGCGCAAGGCGAAATCCTGCAGATCCTGCTGATCGCGCTGCTGTTCGGTGCGGTGTTGGCCACGGCCGGTGAGAAGGGCAAAGTCGTCACGAACTTCATCGACGGGCTCTCGCATGTGCTGTTCGGCATCGTGCGCATCATCACTAAGCTGGCGCCGATCGGCGCGTTCGGCGCGATGGCCTTCACCATCGGCAAGTACGGTATCGGCTCGCTGCTGCCGATGCTCAAGCTGATCGGCACGTTCTATCTGACTTCGATCGTGTTCGTGGTGGTCGTGCTCGGCATCATCGCGCGCGCGGTGGGTTTCAACATCCTGCGCTTTGTCGCGTACATCAAGGAAGAGATGCTGATCGTGCTCGGCACGAGTTCGTCGGAAGCCGCTCTGCCGCAACTGATGCTGAAGCTCGAAAAGCTTGGTTGCTCGCGTTCGGTGGTGGGTCTCGTGGTGCCGACCGGTTACTCGTTCAACCTTGATGGCACCAACATCTACATGACGATGGCCGTGCTGTTTATCGCTCAGGCCACTAACACGGACCTCACGTGGACGCAGCAGCTCACGTTGCTGGCGGTGACGATGCTGACTTCGAAGGGCGCGAGCGGTGTGACGGGGGCAGGCTTTATCACGCTGGCCGCTACGCTTGCTGTGGTGCCGACCATTCCGCTGTCGGGCATGGTGCTGATTCTCGGTATCGACCGTTTCATGAGCGAATGCCGCGCGCTGACGAACATCGTTGGCAACGGCGTGGCGACGGTGGTGGTGTCGGCATGGGAAAAGGAACTGGACCGCAACAAGCTGAACGCCGCATTGCGGGGTGAAGTGGCGGTCAAAGAGCCGGCCGGGGTTTAAGCTGGGGCCTAAGCAGCCTACCGGCCACGACTCCCGCCAGCACCCTGATCACGGCCGCGGACGCCCACGTATGAAAGCGGCGTCCGCGCACCATGACCCCGCGCCGTCGGCCGACGAAGCTCGCGCCGACGGCGCGTCGCCTTATGCCACAATATCCGATCCTCACCGATCGGGAATTGCCAACGTGACGCGCCGCCTGCTAATCCTCTTCGCGCTCGTCGCCGGGCTCGTGGTGGCGTGCGGGCTCACGTATAGCCTTGCGTGGCAAAGCGGAATCGACAACTTGCGGCGCAACGCCGCAGTGCGCGTCGATCGCACGACCAGCGCGCTGAAAAGCACGCTTGCGCGCTACGAATCACTGCCTTACCTGCTGGCCGAACATCCGATTGTGCAGGACGTGCTGGTCAATCCCAGTCCAGCCAACGTCGAGCGCGCCAATCTCTATCTCGAAGACCTTAACCGCCACGCGCGGGCAACGGTTACGTACATCATTCCGCTCGACGGCTATTGCGTTGCCGCGAGCAACTGGCACGGGCCGGGCAGCTTCATCGGCGCGGGCTATCAATTCCGGCCGTATTTTCTCGATGCGGTGAAGGGCGGCGTGGGTCGCTTCTTCGGTATCGGCACGATTTCGCAGGCGCCGGGTTACTACATCTCGCAGCCGGTGCGACGAGACGGCAAGATCGTCGGTGTGGCGGTCGTTAAACTCGATCTCGAATGGTTTCAGGGCGCGGATGCGTCGGAGCCTCTGGTTGTCACCGACGATCACGGGGTGATTTTTCTGTCGTCGATAGCGGCATGGAAATATCACACGATCCGGCCGCTGTCGGGCCAAGTCGCCGACTCGATCTATCAGGCGCGCCAGTACGCACAACAGCCGATCGCGCCGCTGCCGGTCACGATCGAACGCACGCTCGAGGGCAACGCGCAGATCGTGCGCATCGGCGGTGGCCGCTATGCGCCGCGCTATCTCGCCTCGCGGCGCGGCATGGGCGAACCGGACTGGCATCTGCTTACGATGTCGCCCGTCAGTCCGGTCGACGCCGACGCGCGCAACGCGACCATTGTTACCGGCTTCGGATACGTGTCGCTGGTGTTGCTTGCGTTCTACTGGAGAATGCGCCGCGCCCGCGTGCGTGAAGTGATGCGCAGCCGCGCTCTGCTGCAAAAGGCCTACGCTGAATTGAACCGGCGCGTGGCCGAGCGCACCGCGGATCTCTCGCAGGCGAATGAACAGTTGCAGAAGGAAGTCGCCGAGCGCACGCGCGCCGAACAGGAACTGCGTGCCGCGCACGATGAGCTGATCCAGGCGAGCAAACTCGCCGCACTCGGTCAGATGGCGGCCGGCATTACGCATGAATTGAATCAACCGCTCGCGGCGTTGCGCGGCTTCTCAGACAACACGCGTGTGCTGCTCGAACGCGGCGACCAGGCGTCGGCGCGCGAAAATCTTGAAGCGATCGCGGCGCTCACCGAGCGCATGGGCAAGATTACCAATCAGCTGAAGCTGTTCGTCGGACGCGCGCGGCCGCGCAGTGCGCGTGCGCCGATCATGCGAGCGTTGCGCAACGTCATCGCGCTGCTGCAAAAGCGTTTGCAAGGCGTTGAAGTCGAGTTCGCTTTGCTCGACGCCGACACCGGCGTGCGTACGCCGCTGAATCTCGCTGACGACCACCCCGAACTGATCGCCAATTGCGACGAACTGCGGCTCGAACAGGTGCTGATCAATCTGCTCGGCAACGCGCTCGACGCAACGGTGGGGATGACACCGCCGCGCATTTCGATCGAGATCGAAACTGCCGACTCGAGCGTATCGTTCGCCGTGCACGACAACGGCCCAGGCATTCCCGACGATGTGCTGCCGCGTCTGTTTGAACCGTTCTTCACAACGAAGGAGATGGGGCATGGGCTGGGGCTCGGCCTTGCGATTTCATCGTCTATCGCGCGCGACTGCGGCGGCACATTGGTGGCACGCAACGCGCCGGACGGCGGTGCATTATTCGTGTTGACGCTGCGCCGCGCTCGCGCGCAGACGAGCCACACATCGGACCCGCTCACCACGGGTTCCTGAATCAAACGAGAACCCCATGCTGAACCACGGCTTGCAAGTGCTGTATATCGAAGACGACGAACTGGTGCGGCGCGCCAGCGTGCAGAGTCTGCAACTGGCGGGCTTCGACGTGATCGGCCACGCGTCGGCGGAATCCGCTGCGAAGATGATCAGCGCGGATTTCTCCGGGGTGATCGTCAGCGATATTCGTTTGCCTGGTGCGAGTGGTCTCGAACTGCTCGCGCAGTGCCACGAGCGCGCACCCGACGTGCCGGTGATTCTGGTCACCGGTCATGGCGATATTTCGATGGCCGTGCAGGCAATGCGTGACGGCGCGTATGACTTCATCGAAAAACCGTTCGCCTCCGAGCGTCTGATCGAAACCGTACGACGTGCGCTGGAGCGCCGCAAGCTCGTGCTGGAGAACCTCGCGCTGCGCCGTGAACTCGCCGGACAGAACGCGGTGGCGCCGCGCATCATCGGCCGTAGCCCGGCGATCGAGCAGGTGCGCCGGCTGATCGCGAATATTGCGCCGACCGACGCGTCGGTGCTGATCAACGGCGACACGGGCGCGGGCAAGGAGTTGATCGCGCGCAGTCTGCATGAGCTGTCGCCGCGGCGTGACAAACCGTTTATCGCGGTGAATTGCGGCGCGCTACCGGAGCCGATGTTCGAGTCGGAAATGTTCGGCTACGAGCCCGGCGCATTTACCGGCGCGGCAAAACGCCGCATCGGCAAGCTCGAACATGCTTCGGGCGGCACGCTGTTCCTCGACGAAATCGAGAGCATGCCGCTCGCGTTGCAGGTCAAGCTGCTGCGCGTGTTGCAGGACGGCGTGCTGGAACGGCTCGGCTCGAATCAGCCGATTCGCGTGAATTGCCGCGTGGTGGCCGCCGCGAAGGGCGACATGGCCGAGCATGTCGCGGATGGCTCGTTCCGTCGCGATTTGCTGTACCGGCTGAATGTGGTGACGGTCGCGCTGCCGCCGTTGAGCGAGCGCCGTGAAGATATCGTGCCGCTCTTCGAGCACTTCCTGCTGGACGCGGCGGGGCGTTATCAGCGCCCTGCGCCGATTCTCACGGACCGGCAGCGTGCCGCCCTGATGCAGCGCGAGTGGCCGGGGAATGTGCGCGAACTGCGCAATGCAGCTGACCGCTTCGTGCTCGGCGTGGCCGACGATCCGGTCATGTCTTTCGCCGACGACAGCGCAGCGCCCCAACCGTTGAAGGAACGTGTCGAGCAGTTCGAGCGAGCGGTGATCGCGGAGGCGTTGGAGCAGGCCGGCGGTGTCGTCGCGGTCGCGGCAGACAAGCTGCAGCTTGGCAAGGCGACGCTCTACGAGAAGATCAAGCGATATGGCCTCGCGGCCAAAGGGGAAGGGGAGCGGTGAGGAGTTGAAGCGCCGGCGGCGGGGTGCGGCGCCGGCGTGTCTGAATCAGTTTGAGTCGGTTTGAATCACGAAGCGCGGCTGCGCCTAATCATCAGGCCGCGTTCAGCGCTTTTTCCAGCAACTTGTCGAGTTCCGCGAATTGCGGCTCGCCGACGTAGCGCTTCAGAATCTTGCCGTCCTTGTCGACAAGGAAGGTGGTCGGCGTGAGCTGGACGTTGCCGAACTGCTTGGCGGCCGAGCCGTCGTCCATTGCAACCTTGAACGGCAACTGGCGCGTTAGCGTGTAGTTGGCCACGTACATCGGCGCGTCGTAGTTCATCGCGACGGCGACGAACTCGAGCCCTTTGCCCTTGAAGCGGTTATAGGTCTGGACCATCTGCGGCATTTCTTTCATGCAGGTGTCGCAGCTGGTCGCCCAGAAGTTGACCAGGTAGACCTTGCCTTTCAGGTCGGCAGTCGAGACTTTCTGGCCCGACAGCAACGTGAAGGTCGCCTCGGGCACGCGCTGCTGGCCGGCGAACGCGAAATAGCCGGCAATCGCAATCGCGATGGCCACGACGGCGATGATGATGGTGCGAATCGGATTCGCGCGCCGTGCGGCGGTGGACGGGGTGGAGCTCATGAACGGAACCTCGAGAGTCGCGCGGGCCGCGCGGAACAGTGCGTTGGTTTGGACTGTTAAATCCGGTGTTACTTAGCGTCGCTATTGTAGCCCCATTCCGGCCGCGCGGCAGAGGGCGGCCCGGGAGGGGATAATAGAGTTTTACGTTCCTGTCAGCCCGATCTTCTGTCCCCATGCTCCGAACCGCTTTTCGCTTCCTCGCCCGGATCTCGATCATCCCGTTTGACCGCCCCGTTAGCCGTTCCCCGAGTGTCTCCCTAGCCGACGGCCGCCCGGCCGGTACCGCTTCCCGCTTGCAGCGGGCTCGCGCAGCACTTGGCACGATGGCTTGCGCGTTGGCATTGGGCGCCGCGTTGACAGCGTGTTCGCCGACCTTCGACTGGCGCACCATCATGAATAACGACAACGGCTACACGGTCGACCTGCCGGCCAAGCCGGATAACGATCAGCGCGCGGTCCAGATCGGCGGCAAGCCAATGCAGATGGCGATGCAGACGGCCGAAGCCGGCGACGCCGTGTTCGCGGTCGGTACCGTCATGCTGCCGAACGACGACGAAGCGACCCAGCGCGCCGCTCTCGAATTCCTGCGCACGGGCCTCGCCCGTAACGTCGGCGCCGCGCCGGACGCGCATGCGGTGCAAATCCCGCTCGCCGCCGGTGGTCAGGTGCAGGGTCTGGAAATGAAGCTGACCGGTGAGGCCGGGTCGAAACACGAAACGCGGACTGTCTATGCGCGGCTGGTTGCGCATGGCCGGCATGTGTACCAGGCGGCCATCATCGCTTCCAAGCCTTTGCAGCAGGAGCAGGTCGACCAGTTTTTTTCGTCGTTCCAACTGTATTGAGAGCGGGCGTTCCGGCCGCGCGATAGATCGTAGGGCACAGTGAAAGTTCCTTCGCAGCATCACGCGCTAATTCCCGGTTTACGTTGAAGTTTTTCGATTACTCACAGGTCCTGTGGATAACTCTGTTGAGAACTTCGCGTTTTTTGCCGCCGATGCCCATCCCGTGGGCATTCTGTCAGATTGAATCCACTCCGGATGGCCGAAAAAACCCAATCGAATCAATGCCTTTTGGATGCATGCTTCCGTGTGCCTTTCAGATGTATCAAAATTCGTCAGGAACGCGTACATGTGCATAAGTCAAGTCTTGACAGCCGATTTTTCACCTTATAACGACCCGAAAGCCCGCCGATATTGAATGGCTTCACCGATCTGCTCAGCGCTCGGCATGGCGGTGCCGGCCAGGTCGGCGATGGTCCGCGCCACCTTCAGGACCCGGTAGTAAGCACGCGCCGACCAGCCGAAGCGCTCGCCGGCCTGGCGCAGCAAAGCTTCACCGGCGGAGTTGGGGCGGCAGACTTCGTCCACTTCCCGTCCACCCAGCTCGCGATTGGTTTTGCCCTGCCGGGCCAGTTGCCGCTCGCGGGCGGCATTCACCCGCAGTGCGATCGACGCGCTGGATTCGCCGGCGGCGGTGGAACGCGCCGACAACTCCGCCGACGTGAGCGCGGGAATCTCGATCTGGATGTCGATCCGGTCGAGCAGCGGCCCGGACAGTTTGCGGAGGTAGCGCGCCGCGATTTCCGGCGTGCAGCGGCAGCGGCCATTGGGGTCGCCACGCCATCCGCATGGACAAGGGTTCATCGCGGCGATCAACTGGCAGGCTGCCGGAAAATCCGCTTGCAAGGCGGCACGCGAGATTGTGATGCGACCGGCCTCGAGGGGTTCGCGCAGGGTTTCCAGCACATGGCGGTCGAATTCCGGCAGCTCATCCAGAAACAGCACACCCAGATGCGCCAGGGTGATCTCGCCGGGTTGCGGTGGATTGCACCCGCCGACCAGCGCCGGTGCGCTCGACGAATGATGCGGCGCGCGAAACGGCCGTTGTCGCCACTGCGACGGTGTAAAGCCGGCCCGGCTGGCGGACAGCAAGGCCGCCGAGCTGAGTGCTTCATCGTCGGTCATGGGCGGGAGCAGGCTTGGCAGGCGAGCCGCGAGCATCGATTTGCCCGCGCCAGGCGGCCCGACCAGCAAGATGTTCGGCGCACCGAAATCGATGGCGCTGTTCGTTGTATCGATCACGCTGGCGGTTCGAACGATGTCCCACCTCTTTGTGTTCGCAATGGATACACGGCAGCGTTCAAATGTGTTCGTTCCGAACTGGTGCGGCAGGTATCGACCCGATACGGCCATCGGACTTTCCTACGCCGTCTGGCAGCTTTTGAGGAGCAACGGCCATATGCCATCCTACGTGGTCGGCACGCACCCAGCCCAAAGGACGCGGAATATTAACAACAGTTGTTAAGCAAACCGAGCGAAGTCTAAGGTTCACACGGCGGCCCGCCGGCCGCCGTCGAAGTGCCATTCCCCATAGAAGGGGGTGTTTGTACCTTTCGTGGAATTTATGGCGGTTTGACCCTAAAAATCGGTATTGATCAATGACTTGCGCATTCGCCGATTGCGCGAAAGCCGTGGAGCCGCCGGGCCTTGCTGCAATCAGATCTGCAAGTGCGTACCGCCAGATTTCGCACGATTACCCCTGCTTGTGAGAAAAGTGATTTCATAACTTAGGTATTTACCCTAGGTCTCTACCTTCTTAGACTGTGATCACTGGCTGCACACGACCATGTTTGCAGCGCCGTTCAAAACAATCTCTGGAGGTAGTAATCATGAAATCGCTCATCAAGGCTGTTGCAATCGCTCTCGTTCTTGCCGCTCCGGTCGCTTCGTTCGCGCAGTCGAATCAACCCGTGACGCGCGCCGAAGTCCGCAATCAACTGATCCAGCTCGAGAAGGCGGGTTATAACCCGTCAGTCGCTGATAATGCCACCTACCCGGCGGACATCCAGGCTGCGGAAGCACGCGTTGCCGCCCAGAATGGCTCGACGAGCGGCGTTGGTGGCGTGGTGAGCGGGTCATCGGAATCGGGCGCTCCCGCAGTGCCGGCATTTACCGGCCAACGTTCGCTTTACTCTGGTCACTAACCAGTCAGATTGGCGAGTCGTTGGCGACTCACCCGGTCGCTAACATCGCCTACAGAGCGCGCTGTACCCTCTGAGCGCCCCCATTTGCTGAATTGGCCCGCTACCGTGCACTTAGGTGGTAACGGGCCAATTTCGTATTGAATCCGCCGTCCCTCCGGGCGATTGGCTCAGACGCTTGATTCCTTATGAAATCAGGCCGTTTCCGCCGTTCTGAGTGGTTGCTCAACTGTAGCAAGAATAGCAACTACAGCTGTAGTGGATAGCGTCAAGCAGAATGTCCGGTCGTGTCGGGACGGTCGTCGACCAGCGAGGCTGAATTGCTCTACTTGACCAGCCGAGAGACCGCACGCGAGGCTCCCCGAAGTGCATTGGGTAAGCGCGCTCCGCGCACCTGGCTGGCGCCCGGCTGATTTTCACGTGGTGGGGGATGGGCTAATTTAGCCATCGTGTTCTTCGAGGGCGGTCCGCTATCTGAGTGAAGCCGACGTTCGAATGTCCGCCCGAAAGCGCGGCCGAAGGGCCGTAGATGGCCGACAGTCGCCGATTGCGGGAAGGTGAACTCATTTGGCGCCTATTTGTAGTGAGGCCATCAGTTGGTCGCATGAGCGACCACGAGCAAACAGACGCCAGGCTAGCTCGGTTGCAAGTAGGGTTTAATTGGCCACAAGTCAAGATGATAGGGCGACCTAGGCACGGATGAACGTGGAGCGAAGGCTCGGCCTCCGTCGTCTAAACGCTACCTGAAAAAGAAAAAGGGCGTCCCGAACAAGGACCCCCCTTTCTCTTTGCTTTCGCTGGACGATTGAATGTGTAACGGCCTGCTCACACGACAATCGACGGAACGTGCATCAAACCGCACAAATTATCCATTTGTTGTTCGGTCGGCATTGTCGACAACATGCTCATGCTTTGTAACTCTTCGATCAACAGGTCAATCGGATCGTTCCAGCGGTGACGCACGAGATTCATGACTTCGGCGAGACCCTCTTCCGCATGCAAGTCGGCGTGACGGCTGTGACTCATCTGAGAGATCAACGTCGTAATTGCTTTGTGAAAATCCGAAACGACGTGGTGGCTCGATCCGAAACGCATGATCGTGCGAGAACCTGACGACAGTTGCTGGGTGAAGAGTTCGCTCATACCGCGCAGGCCCCGATGCACCCCGATGCCGAAACAGCAGTGCGGCGACTTCTCATCCCAGAAAGAAGGCCAGGTGAGTCTTTCACCGCGTACGCCTTCCACTTCCCCGAGAAGTGCGATGGGGTGTTCTCCGGACTGCGGGTAGAGTAGGACGCAGAGGTCGGCATACTCGATCTGACGCGCTGCTTCGTTAAGGGTCATGCCGTTTGAGCCGAACAGATAGGCTTGGGTGTTGGCCAGAAACGCTTGTCCCGATCGCGAATCTTTGCCACACACATAAACACCAACCGAAACGGTTGGGCTAATCAGATCGACATTCCGGCTTTTGCCGATGGCTTCCAGCAACTGACGAAGACACGGGAACCCCTCGGTGCTCATTAGATAGGTGCTTAAGAAATACTGCATCCCGAAATTTTGGATGGCACCGTCCATCATCTTGAGAAAATTCACAGGTGCGTTTCCGCAAAGTGTGGCAAGGGTCTGCGGTACGCCTTCAGGGATGGTTTTCCCGTAGAAGCGGTACGTTAGGCGCTGCTGGTCGGCGAGCGTCACGAGAATGGCGCCGATATGGGTTGCCCAGTAAGCCAGCGGATTGGTGATCACTCCTGGGCGAACCAATTCCACTACGTTTGCTTTCATCAGCATCTCGCACCTCCTAAAAGAAGCAGTGATTTAACTCTTGATCGCTCACCACTCGATGTGGTTCGTTACACAGCGAGACACGACAACGCCGATGATCCGGACGTCTAGTTCGTCGAACTGAATCGGCGGCATCACCGGATCGAACGAGACGAGCATGATCTCCCTAGCCCCGTTCTCGCGAACAACTCGGCGGAGACCTGGCGCGCCAACCTCATCGGCGAGGCGATAAATCACCACATCGCCGTTCCGCAGCGTTTCGGCAGACGTCGGCCCGGCGTCGAACACGATGACGGTGCCAGCGGGGTATTCGACGTTTTCGGGCCGACTGCCCGGATAACGCGTCGCACGGAATAGCGAGAACGTGGTCGCCACCCAGTGTGCGAACAGGCTCGGGTCCGATGAGTGAGAGGGAGCCGTCGGGTTCAGGGTGAAATGAGGCGCAAACTTGAGCGGTTCGTCGCTGAGCGTTTCCCAGTCCTCGACGAAAACCGATGTCAACGTCGGCTTGATCGTACGCGTTTCGTGATAGCTGTTGGCGAGGTACTTCTGAGTATCAGCATTCTTACCGGTCGCTAACCAGTAAGGATCGCAGGCCAACGCTGCGGCGAGCTTCCGGGTCGTTTCACCGCGCGGACGCGCGTGGCCGTTTTCGTAAAGCGAAACGTTTCGCGGGGCGATACCGATTTTCTCCGCGAGTTCTTGCTGGGTCATCTGTGCTTCATTTCGCTTTTGGACCAGTCGTATCGGCAGACCGACGTCGTCGCCCTGTATGATTTTCATGATGTGTTTCTCGGTGGATTTTTCTAAAACATCATCTATCAATCATACATCGCATCATGTAAAAATCAAGCTTAAATCAAAACATCATGTGCATCTCGACGTGCAGGTGCGACGGATCGCACGTTGGCCCCAGCTGGCAAGAGCAGCGTCCGGGGTCATGTCATGCCGAATCGAATCTCTGAATTCACCGCGGCTGAACTCCCGGATACAGTTGATCCGCGAGAGTTATTGATCCCGGTTGCGATCGGATCGATCGAGCGGAAACCGCAATGGTTTGTTGAAAATGGCTACCGTGAGGCAGCAAGATATTTTTGCTAGGGTTTAATTGGCCACAAGTCAAGATGTTCGGCGCACCGAAATCAATGGCGGTGTTCGTTGTATCGATCACGCTGGCGGTTCGAACGATGTCCCACCTCTCAGTGTTCGCAATGGATACACGGCAGTGTTCAATATGTGTTCGTTCCGAACTGGTGCGGCAGGTATCGACCCACTCCGGACGCTGGACCGCGCGCCACTTGATCGGCAGCTTTTAGTGTGGAGCCGTCATTCATCCCTTGGCGTCGGTCGGCAGGTATCGGCACTCCAACACTCGAGAGTCGAGAACTGGATGCCGTAGAGCCGCCCTCGAGCGACCGCTTACAGGTGTCGACACTGTCGTTGGCCTAACGCGGTCTGATCTATGACGCGCGCCAAAGCGTGTGACGGAACCCATTGGCCTCCCTGTGCAATGAATCGGGAAGCCGCGTCGACGACTGTTTGGTTGCTGTCATCATCGAATACTGCAAAGACGGGTGCGACGACCGACTCCGCGAGGGCAAACTGCTGCTTTTCGAATCTGCTCGGGTCGATGCGGCCTTCGGCATCGAAAGAGAGAATGGAAAACGTGCTCCGAACGACGTGCCCCGGGTTTCTCGCCACAAGCTCGACCACGACGCTGGCCATTCGCGCTCGTTGCCCCGCAAAAACGGGCAGACAGTGGCTTGCCGGATCTCGCAGCATCCGGTCAAACTTGGTGCTTGACAGCCGCCAGAGGGTATCGTCACGAGCGATCAGAAACGTTCGGCAAGAAAAGCCCATGATTCTGCCCCTTACACCAACGGTGATGCTCGCCACTATCGGCAAGATCCGACAGCGCGCCTTCTTCGCAGGGGATCCGCCGCTGTACCTTACACCGCGCGCATGACCAGGCTTCGCGTCGTCTCGGTCGATGTCCGGCTCCGCTGGGCCTTTCCTGCACGTGGAGCACGGCGCAGTCATCGCGCTCGTGAAATCGAAGTCAGTCGCGCACGCAGGCAATCGCGGTTGCGTGGAACCACGCCACAGGCTTGGCCACGCCCCGCTGCGGGCCTCGCGCGCCCTTCTCGTCCAGAAAGTATCCCGCGCTAACGATGGGTGTGGCGACTACCTACCTGGCGACATAGGTGCCACATCGGATCGCTGCACTTGCTCTCAAGCACGACGTGGTCCCATAGAACATCGCACACACTCTGTGATAGCGTCATGTATGGCTCCGGTCGTCCACGGGTCTTCGGACCCCATTGAGCTTCGAGCTCGTACGTCTCTGGGCTTGTCCAAGCCGGGGCGCGCGAGGCTACCCTACACCCCGAGCGTCACGCAGTCACCAATACCACTCGTGGATCTGAGGCGGAGCCTCGTTAGATCCTCTATGGACAGGATGCTTCGACGGTGCGGCGTTAGCGCATAGCAAGTCCAGGACCGGCACCGCTGAGCGACACCGGCACCCACGCAGTGTGGTAACAGTGGAGGGAACTTGCGGGCTGGCGCTCCGTGGGCGGAACTGATAGTCCGCATCAAAGGTGATGCGTGGAAGCTGAGGGACAAAGTGCTCGAAGAGTTGCGCATGAAGAAATATGCCGGGGGTGCGGAGTCGACAAGCTAGGTATCTATCAACCCATGACTACGCGGAAGTTATGAAACGCAAGCGCAATGTTGCCAAGGCAGCTGAAGTCCCGAAGCTTTCTCGTGCTCACGCCCCGGATCACATGCCTCCCGCCGATTGGCAGCGCGCCTTGCGCCGGCAATTTGGGCGCGAGCAGGTGTTCGGGCTGGAGAATCTCGGGACGGAGCCGTTTTTCTCCGAGTTTCGCGTCGGCAATCCGGAGTCGAAATCCAATTATCGTGTGGCGATCCGCGGGACACGGCCGGGAGAAAACTTCTGTACCTGTCCCGACTATGCGACCAACGAATTGGGTACCTGCAAGCATATCGAATTCACGCTCGCCAGACTGGTAAAAAAACGCGGTGCCAAGGCGGCTTTTGCCGGCGGCTTCCAGCCTGCATTTTCGGAACTGTATCTGCGCAACGACGGTGAGCGAACGATCCATTTTCGCGCCGGTACAGATTGTCCGGCGAGGGTGGCGAAGGCCGCCGCGGCGTTGTTCGACGTATCTAATGGTTGGCGGTTACCGGAGGTTCGTTTCAACGAACTGGGACGTTTTCTCGCCAATGCGGCGAAGACAGGTCACGAATTGCGCGCTTACGACGACGCGCTCAATTTCGTCGCCGGCCGGAAGGATGCGTCGCGTCGCGTCGCGGCGCTGGACGACTTGTTCCCGCGTGGTGCTGCCGACCCTCTGCTGAAGAACCTACTCAAGGCGCCGCTCTACCCCTATCAGGCCGAAGGCGCGTTGTTTGCGGTGCGCGCCGGGCGTACTTTGATCGGCGACGAAATGGGCTTGGGAAAGACCATTCAGGCTATTGCGGCGACGGAGATTCTGGCGCGGCATTTCGGGGTGTCGAAGGTACTCGTGGTCTGCCCGACGTCGCTCAAGTATCAGTGGCAGAGCGAGATTCTTCGCTTCTCCGGCCGCGCGTCGCGAGTGGTCGCTGGAGGCCTCGTGCAGAGGCAGAACGAATACGCCGAGGAAGATTTCTGCAAGATCACCAACTACGAGAAGCTGAAATCCGACCTTGACCTGATCTCCGCATGGGCACCTGAGCTTGTGATCGTGGACGAAGCACAGCGCATCAAGAACTGGAACACCATCGCGGCGAAAGCACTCAAGCGCATCGACAGTCCCTATGCCGTTGTGCTGACGGGCACACCACTCGAAAACAAGCTGGAAGAACTCGTTTCCATCGTCCAGTTCGTCGACCAGCATCGCCTCGGACCGACCTGGAAGCTGCTGCATGAGCACCAGCTTAAGGATGAAGCCGGACGTGTGACGGGTTACACCAGACTTGAGAAGATCGGTGAGAGCTTGGCGCCGGTCATGATCCGCCGGCGCAAGTCCGAGGTGCTGCTTCAGTTGCCGAACCGTACCGACCAGAACCTACTGGTGCCGATGACCGAGATGCAGATGGCTCATCACACGGAGAACGCGGACATCGTGGCCAAAATTGTCCAGCGCTGGCGCAAAACGAAGTTTCTGTCGGATCAGGACCAGCGACGACTCACCTGCGCCTTGCAGAACATGCGCATGTCGTGCAACAGCACCTATCTCCTGGACCAGGAAACTGACCATGGCGTCAAGGCTGACGAGTTGGCGGCGTTGTTTGAGGGTCTCTTCGTCCAGCCGGAAGCGAAAGCGGTGGTTTTCAGCCAATGGACGCGGACTCATGAAATCGTCATTCGCCGGCTCAAGAAACTCGGCATCGGGTACGTTAGCTTCCACGGCGGCGTGCCATCGGAAAAGAGGCCTGCGCTGGTAGAGCGTTTCCGCAGCGATGCGGACTGCCGTGTCTTCCTGTCGACGGACGCGGGCAGCACGGGACTCAACCTGCAACACGCCTCGACGCTCGTGAACATGGATCTGCCGTGGAATCCGGCGGTACTTGAACAGCGTATCGCGCGTGTTCACCGCATGGGGCAGCGGAAGCCCGTACAAATCGTTAACTACGTTGCCAAAGGAACGATCGAAGAGGGCATGCTGTCGGTGCTGGCTTTTAAGCGCTCCCTGTCGGCGGGCATCCTCGACGGCGGCGCAGCCGAGATTTCGCTGGG
>NZ_WOEY01000104.1 GCF_013177695.1 Paraburkholderia solitsugae
TTAATGATGGTCTCGCGAATCCGCAAAATGTGTGTCAGGTCACGCGCGATGACGAGCGTCGAGCCGTCCTTGCGCCGCTCGGCCATGGCGCGAACCACCGGCACCTGGTCGTTGCGGCCCATCGCGAGCGCGAGATCGAGCGTCTTGCCGGTGCGATTGATGGGTAGTGTCGTCGGATACACCAGCACGTCGCCGGCCACCAGACGGCCGTCGGGAGCAAACAGGCCGTAGTAATTGGTGTGCATGCGCTCGTGTTCGATACGCCGATGAATCGCGTCAGCAATACTGGAGTCAGGCAGTGAATCGAAGTAGACCAGTTGCCAGTCCATCACCACATCCGTCTCGCGCTCCATGTCGCCGGTCACGGCCCAGCCGATGTAGCCCAGTAGCAACATCACCGAAAGGGAAAAGATAACCGCGTAGATCGATAGCAGGCGAAAGGTCGTGGAATGCCAGCGCCGCCCGAGCGCGGAGGTGGCCGGGAAGGTTGTGTCCATCAAATTGGTCTGCTCATGCGAGGATATAACCCGAGCCGCGCACGGTCTGAATCATCGGCGTGACGCCGGGTGGGTCAATTTTTTTGCGCAGCCGGCCCATGTGCACGTCGATCAGATTGGTGCCTGGGTCGAAGTGATAGCCCCACACGGCTTCGAACAGCATGGTGCGCGTGATGGTTTGTCCCGCATGCCGCATCATGAATTCGAGCACGCGATATTCAGTGGGCAGCAAGACGATCTCTTCGCCGTCGCGTTGAACCTTGCGGGAAATCAGATCGAGTTCGAGCGGGCCGACCCGCAGATGCGTTTCGAGTGGCGTGGCCGGTGTTTGACTGCGGCGCAACAGGACTTCGAGACGCGCGGTCATTTCTTCGGGGTCGAAAGGCTTGGTCAGATAATCGTCGCCACCGGCACGCAGGCCGCGCACCCGTTCATCCACATCGCCCAGCGCGCTCAACATCAGCACCGGCGTTTGAATGCCGATACTGCGCATGGTGGTGAGAATCGTGAGACCGTCCACGCCCGGCAGCATGCGGTCGAGCGTGATCACGTCGTAGTCTTCGCTGATCGCGCGCGCCATGCCGTCGCGGCCGTTCGCCACCCAATCCACAGTAAATCCACGACTCTTCAGCTCACCGACAATCTCATTCGCGGTAATTTCATCATCTTCGATCGTCAGTACTCGCGACATGATCATTGCATGCGCCGCAGCCAGCTCTACCAATGCAAGCGGCGGGCACGACCGGTTATCAGTAGAAGGACATGATGCCATATTCGGCTTGCGCGTTCAGAGTACGGGCGTGCGATTCGACGGATGTCGCCGCTTTACCCAGTACCTGCATGCAGGCTACGCGCGGTCGTATAGCGGACGAGCGTCCGTTTCATGAAGAAAAATTTAAGTTCGCCGCAGGGCTCAAAAAAACAGCCGGCTGAACGATAAAACAAATTTCATTTTCCCGACGCCGCTCCGGTAGGCCGTCTCAACTAGCCTACTGTCATCCCGCTGATTCTTTGCGGTCCGACTCGAACCTTATCGTGGATGGTATGAAAATGAAACTCGCAACCAGGACCCTCGTCACTACCCTTCTGCTGATCGGCAGCGCTTCGGCGATGGCCTCGCCCGGCCTCACGCAGCAGCAATGCAACGACTATCCGTTCAAGCAGCAGAAGAGCGAAGTCACGCACAAGCAGTTGATGAACGAGCTCAGTGAACTGGAAGCGGTCGGCTACAGCCCCAGCAACGACGACGACGAATACCCCAATGATCTGCAACAGGCTGAGCAGAAAGTGCAGGCCGAATATCGCGCGGATTGCATGCCGGTCGCGCATGCGTCGACCACCGCTACGCAAACGCCGGCCAGTGCAGCGCCCACTCAGGCGGCGAATCAGCCGGCAGGCTGAACGCCGCGTTCGACATTGACGGCGACGGTGCCCACGCGCGGCGTGGGCACCGTAACACTATCGGCCATTCGTCAAACGGCCGCTTTCGCTCGTCTCACGGCGCACGCGCCGCTCGTCACGCTTGCGCCGCAGCGCCGCGAGCCGCCGCCTGCTATAGGTTAGCGAGGCGACCGCATGAAACGCGACCGGCGCGAACACGAGGCCGAACAGCGTGGCCGCCAGCACCCCGCCGAACACCCCGGTGCCGATCGAGCGGCGGCTTTCGGCGCCCGCACCGCTCGACACCACCAACGGCGCGACGCCCAGCAGGAACGCCGCCGAGGTCATCACGATCGGCCGGAAGCGCGCGGCGGCCGCTTCGGTCACGGCACGCGTCAACGGCAGGCCCCGTCGATACAGATCGCGTGCGAACTGCACGATCAGAATCGCGTTCTTTGCCGCGAGGCCAATGACCGTAATCATGCCGACCTTGAAGTACACATCGTTGGGCATGCCGCGCAGCAGCATGGCGGCGACTGCGCCGATCACGCCGAGCGGCACGACCATCAGCACGGCAAGCGGGATCGTCCAGCTTTCGTATAAGGCAGCCAGCGCCATGAACACGGCCAGCAATGACAAGCCAATCAGCAACGGGGTGAGCTGTGCCGCCGCAGTTTCTTCGCGCGCCGCGTCGACCCAGTCATACGAGACACCGACCGGCAACGAAGCGGCGAGCCGCTCCATCTCCGCCATCGCCGCGCCCGAACTGTAGCCGGGCGCAGCGTGGCCGCTCACGTCCAGTGACGGATAGCCGTTGTAGCGCGTCAGCATCACCGGACCAATGCTCCAGTGACGTGACGCAATCGCGGATAGCGGCACCATGCCGCCGGTCGAGTTCGGCACGGCGAGCGCCATCAGATCGTCTTCGGTCATCCGCGTGGCGGCGTCGGCGGAGATCATCACGCGGCGCATCCGGCCACCGGCAGGAAAATCGTCGATATACGTCGAGCCAAAGGTGCTGCCCAGCACATCGGAGATCCGCTCGAACGGCACGCCGAGCGCGTACGCTTTCGCGCGGTCGATGATGAGTTCGACGCGCGGCGCATCCGGCAGATCCTCCGAATGCACCGAGGCCAGCACCGGGCTCGCCTTGGCCTGCGCGAACAGTTGCTCGCGCGCAGCCTTCAGCGCGTCCAGCCCGACTCCACCGCGATCTTCGAGCCGGAACACGAAGCCGTCCGAATGCCCAAGCCCCGGCACGGAAGGCGGCAATTGCGCCTCCACGTCACCATCGAGAATCTTGTCGAACTTCTCATTGAGCCGGTCGCGCAACGCCATCGCATCGGTGTCGCGCTTGCCCCAGTCTTTCAGTTCGACGAAGCCCATCGCCACGTTCTGACCGCTACCGGTAAAACTCCAGCCGACCACACTGGTGACGTGTGCAATCGCGGGCTCCGCGTGCAGGATCTTCTCCATCCGCTGGACCACCGCGAGCGTACGCTCCTGCGTTGCACCGGCCGGCAATTGCACCATCACCTGCAACTGGCCTTCGTCTTCGCTCGGCAAAAAGCCATCGGGCATTTGCCAGTAGAGCGCGGCGCACGCGCCGACCAGCACGGCATAGATTGCCAGCATCGGGCCGATACGCCGCAGCGTGCGCGCGGTCAGCCCACGATAGCCGCTCGCGGCCCGATCGAAACCGGAAGTGAAACGGCTCGCCGCTCGCGCTGCGAAGCCGAGCACGCCGCGGCGGGCGTCGCGTTCACTCACCGGGTGCTTGTGCGCCTTCAGCAGATTCGCGCACAGCGCGGGCGTCAACGACAAAGCCATGAACGACGACACCAGCATCGACGCGATCATCGCCACCGCGAACTGCCGGTAGATGCCGCCGACACCACCCGGAAAGAACGCCATCGGCACGAACACGGCCGTCAACACCGCGGTCACGCCGACGATCGCGCCGCCGATCTGCGACATCGCCTTACGGGTGGCCTCGCGCGGCGGCAAACCTTCTTCTTCCATCACGCGATGCACGCTCTCCACCACCACGATCGCATCGTCGACGAGGATACCGATTGCAAGCACAAGGCCAAACATCGTGAACACGTTGATCGACAGGCCGCAAGCGTACATCGCGAGAAACGCGCCCATCAGCGTGACGGGAATCACCACCGTCGGCACCAGCGTGTAGCGCAGATCGCGCAGGAACAGCCACATCACGAAGAACACCAGCGCCACCGCTTCTGCCAGTGTGACGAGCACCTCACGAATCGCGATCTGCACGAAATGCGCGTTGTCGAACGGGATTTCGACGGCGACGCCCGGCGGCAAGCTTTTTGATAACTCGGCGAGGCGAGCGCGAATCGCGTTGGACGTTTCGAGCGCATTGCCGCGCGGCCCGAGTTGAATGCCGACGGTCGCCGCAGCCTTGCCGTTCAGACGCGAATAGAACGAATAATTGTCGCGCCCAAGTTCGACCCGCGCGACGTCTCGCAAGCGCACCGTCGAGCCGTCGGGCAGCGCCTTCAGCACGATCTGTCCGAACTCGGCGGGCGAGATCAGTTGCCCCTTCACGCTGACCGAGGCCGTCAATTGCTGCCCCGGAACGAACGGCGCGTCGCCCAACGTACCGGCCGTTACCGTGGCGTTCTGCGCGGCGATCGCGGCGTTCACTTCCGCTGCGCCGAGGTTGTATTCGCGCAGCTTCATTGGATCAAGCCAGATGCGCAGCGCTTCGTCGGCGTCCCACAACTCCGCCGCGCCCACGCCCGGCGCGCGCTTCAGTTCGCGCAATACGTAGCGGCTCAGGTAGTCGCTCAATTGCACGGAATCGCGCGAGCCATCTGTGGATGTCAGCGCGACCAGCATCAGAAACGTGTTGGCAGCCTTGAATACGCTGATGCCCTGCTGCACGACCTGTTGCGGCAAGCGCGGCTCGACCTGCTTGAGACGGTTCTGGATGTCGACCAGCGCAAGATCAGGATTGGTGCCCGGCGCAAAGGTTGCGTCGATCTCGAGATCGCCGAGGTTGTCGCTGGTCGTTTCGTAGTACAGCATATTGTCGGCGCCATCGAGACTCTCCTCGATGATGCTGCCGACGTTGGCGTCCGTCACTTCCGTCGCCGCCCCCGGATAAGTGGCGCTGATCACGATGCGCGGCGGCGCAAGACGCGGATACTGCGCCACCGGCAGTTGCGGAATGGCGAGCGCGCCCGCCACGACAATGGCGAGCGCAACAATCCATGCGAAGACCGGACGGTCGATGAAAAAGAATGGCACGCAATAATCCGTTCAGATTGCCTGGAGGCGCGGTGCGTCGACGAGGCGGGCCATATGCAGCACGTCGGCCAGTACGCCGTCGCGCATGGCAAAACCGCGCGAGCGGCCTTCTTCGACAAAGCCGAACTTGCGGTACAGCGCGATCGCCGGCGCGTTGTCGGAAAATACCGTGAGCTCGATGCGGCGCAAACCGAGCGACGCATCCGCGCAGTCAGTCAGCCCTTGCAGCAGCGCCGTGCCGATACCGCGCCCATGATACGCGTCATGCACGGCCACGCCTAAATGCGCGCAATGCGCACGGCTGGGCCGTTGAACCTCCAACCCGGCGTGGCCAACCATGCGCCCGCCGATGGTCGCGCACACGCTCACGCCGCCTTTGAGGCGCCGCTCGTGCCACGCCTTGAGCTGTTCAGTGATGCGGTAGCCGACCGACAGCGTGCCACGCCGAACGCCTGGCATGCTCATGATCTCGGCGAACGCATCCATGTCGGACGATTCGAGCGCTCGAACCGTAATACGATTGTCGAGCGCGAAAGCGGCCTGCAACGTTTCTTCTTTCATAGTCTTATTCCGCCGCGAAGTTGGCCGATGATGACGTCGACATCCACGGCGCCGGCTCACGCAGCCGCGCCATGAAATAACAGTCGATCAGCACGCCGCGGCGCAACACTGCGCCACGCTGGTGCGCTTCGATTTCAAAGCCGAACTTGCGATATAGCGCAAGCGCTGCATGGTTATCGGCGAAAACGTGCAACTCGAGGCGGCGCAGACCAAGCCAGTTGTCGGTCAGATCGATCAGTTCGGTCATCAGCGCATTGCCGATGCCGCGCCGGTGCCATGCGTCATGCACGCAAATTCCGAGCGAGGCCACATGCGCGCGGCGCCCTTTAAAAGGCGTGAGTTCCGCCTCACCGACCAGCGTGTCGCCGACCATCGCCGCGATCGCGATCTCGGGGGGCTCGAGTTTTTCGAGGTATTCGCGCGTGCTGGCAATCGTCCGAAACGGCACATGCGGATTGCCGTTCACTACGACCGGCAACTGCTGCATGGCGTGGAATTGCTCCACGTCGGCCACGCGCAACGCGCGCAGCGTCAGGCCCTCGGGCAAGCTCTCAGATTTGGATTTTGTTTTTATGTCTTGATTCATAGGCTCATAACGTCAATTCGAATGACCTCGCGAGGATGCCGGGCAGTTGCATACCGCCCGTGGCGCGCTCGCCCCATGTCGAGTCGCTCAATAACAATTCCGCTTGCGCGCCGAGTTGCTCGAGTTCGCTGCCGAGCAGACGGTACAGGCTGTCGTCGAAACGCATGGCTTCGAGCGGCGCGACGATCTGCCCGTTCTCGACCCAGAAGGTCGCGAAGCGCGTCATGCCGGTCAGGCGGCAATTCATCCGGTCTGAGAAATTCACGTACCAGAGATTGCCGATGTAAAGACCGGTATCGAGCTTCGCCAGCACGTCTTCTTCCAGCAGATCGCCCGCTTGCATCGAGAGCGCCGCCGGCGACTCGTTCGCCAGCGCACCGTTGGGCGTCAAGCCGTACTCGCGTGCACTGCGCGCATTGGTCAAACGTTCGGCACTGCGGCCGGCCTGAATCAACGGGACGCTTTCGCGCAGGTAGCCGTCGTCGTTGAAGCCGGGTGTAATGCCAAGATTCAGATCTTCGCTGATCGTGACGCGCGGGTCGACTACGATTTCTCCCACATGCAGCTTGTACAACTCGCTGCGCGAACTTGCCTGGGCGCGAGCGGAGAACCCGGACCATGCCGTCACGCTAAGCAATTCCGCGAGCGCCGCGGGTGCCAGATACGAGCGATAACGTCCCGGCTCCAACGTGCGCGGTGTGCGCGCCAGCACGGCGAGACGCGTTGCGGCCTGCTCGACCTTGCTCGCGAAAACAGCATCGCTCCAGTCGTCGCCCGCGTAAGTCGTTTTGATCGCGCGGCCGCTCGGGTCGTATAGCGACCAGCTGAAATTGAAGTTATCGACTTCGTACCAGCCGCGGCTGCCGCTCGTGGACGCAAAACCGCGCACGATCGTTCCGCCCGCGTAAAAGCCCACGAAATCCAGCCCTTGCGCGCATTCGGCAACGGTGCGCAACAAGCCGCCCGGCTCCGGCAGCTTGCCCGAGCGTTGCGTGGCGCGCTGCCATTGCGACGTGTCGAACAACAAATGCGGATCGTCCGCCGCACCGCGCAAGCTTTCACGCAAGGTGGCGAGCGCCGCGTTCACATCGTCCAGATCCTGTTGCAGATCGCCGCAGACAGTCAGCGTCGAATAGGCCTGGTGTGCACCGTCGATCAAGCGCAAGGTCAGCTTGCCTTGCGACACGCTGCCGATCTGCCGCACCTTGCCCGAGTTGAAACGGATAAAGTCCGACTGTTCGCCGGCAAATGAACTCAGCGTGGTTTCCGCGCCTTGCTGCAAGCGTTCGATGGCATCGGCCAGTGAAGTGAAATGCTGCTGCCAGTCGATCGACGTAGCGGAGCGCGAAGACATGAATTGACTCATCATGCGCCTCCGAACACGTCGATGTTGCTGAACACGCAAGCCGGCGAGGCGTGACCAACGCGAATGATCTGTGCCGGTTCGCCCTTGCCGCACATGGACGTGCCGTACACCTCGCGCGTATCCGCGTTGCCCACCGCGCTCAGGCTGCGCCAGAAATTCGCCGAGATGCCGCGGTAATTCGGCTGTTTGACGATCTGGGTGAGCTTGCCGTTTTCGATCAGTTGACCGAATTCGCAGCCGAACTGGAATTTGTTGCGATGGTCGTCGATCGACCAGGACGTATTGGTGCGCATCAGAATGCCGTGTTCGATGTTGCCGATCATCTGCTCTAGCGAACTCTCGCCGGGTTCGATGTTCAGATTCGCCATCCGGTCGATCGGCGGGCGGTTCCAGTTCGACGCTCGCGAGTTCGCCACGCCGGCCATATGCGCACGTTGCTGCGAAAGCGCGCCGCCGAGCGGACGTTCGAGCACGCCGTCACGAATCAGGTATTGCTTGTGCGCCTCTGTGCCGTCGTCGTCGAATGCGTACGAGGCGGCTTCCTCGCGCAGTTCCGGGTCGAAGGTCACGTTCAGCAGTTCCGAACCGTAGCGGTACGAGCCGAACATCTCCTTCTTGACGAAGCTCCAGCCGGCGAAGTTGCGCTCGTCGCCGAGAATACGATCGAGTTCAAGCGGATGGCCGATCGATTCGTGAATCTGCAGCATCATCTGATCGGGCATCAGCAGCAAATCGCGCTTGCCTGACGGGCAATTCGGTGCGGCCAGCAATTGCAGCGCTTCATTGGCGACGCGGACACCCGAGCCGTCGAAGCCGAAGCGTGTCAGCACTTCCATGCCGCCCTGCCCCAAAGTGCCGTAGTTGCCGCCAAGGGTACGCACCTGCGTATCGCCGTCCGCGTGCGCGGCCACGCTCAACTGCGGCATCACGAACTGGAACTGCTGATCGATCCGCACACCGTCGCCGGTCATGTAGAGCTGATCGGTATGCGTGATCTGCACCGCTGCGACGCGTTCGACAATCCGTGCATCGAGATTCGCGCCCGCGCATTCCACGGCGAGGCGGTCTAACCATTCGGCGCGGCTCGGTAATGCACGCTGTGCGTTCGGCGACACATAGTGACCGCTCACGGCAGGACGCGCCACTTCGCGATGGTCGATCAAGGACAAGGCGGCGCTCGCTTCCGCTCGCGCCGTGGCAAGATCCAGCGCTGCCTGCAAACCTGCGGCACTCAGATTCGCGGTGGCGGCATAACCTGCTCCCGCGTCCACCCATGCGATCAGCATCGCACCGCAATCGCGCACCGTGCGCATGGGTTGCGCGATGTCATTGCGAATCTCGTGATCGTCGATCTGTTCGTCGACAATGCGCAGCGACCAGAACGCCGCGCGGCTCGTAAGCGACCGGGCGGCCTGCGCCCAACGTTCGTCAATCATTAGCGGTTCCCGTATGAATCTCGATTGCCCGCCGCCGGCGCCACGATCAGCGACGACGCCAGCAGCGACTGGGTATAAGGATGCGATGGCGCGCGCAACACATCGAGTGTGTCGCCGGCTTCAACAATGCGGCCTGACTTCATCACGATCACGCGATGCGCCATGGCTCGCATCACCGCCAGATCGTGCGTAATGAACAAATAGCTTAGCTTGTACTTTTTCTGCAGATTTGTCAGTAGATTCAGCACCTGTTTCTGGATGGATACGTCGAGTGCACTGGTCGGCTCATCGAGCACCAGCAATTCCGGCTCGACCGCGAGCGCACGCGCAATCGCGATACGCTGGCGCTGACCGCCGGAAAACTCATGCGGATACCGCAGCATGGCGTCCGCCGGCATGCCCACTTCTTCCAGCAGACTGCCTATGCGGGCGCGCCGCGCCTTCGCGTCCATCTCGGGCTGATGCATGGTCAGCCCTTCGCCGATGATCTGCTCTACCGTCATGCGTGGCGACAACGAGCCGAACGGGTCCTGAAACACGACTTGCATGCGCGAATACAACGCGCGGCGGGAGCGCGCTGTTTTCAGCGTGGCGAGCGGCAAACCGTCGATATGGATATGACCGGCCGCCGGTCGCTGCAGGCCGAGCACGGTGGCCGCCAGTGTCGATTTGCCCGACCCCGATTCGCCGACGATACCGAGCGTTTCGCCGCGGCGCACGCTCAGATCGACGTCCTGCACCGCGCGGAACGTGGAGCGCCCGAACATGGAACGCCAACCCTTCGCGGAGGTGCTGTAGTCGACGGCGAGTCCCTGGACGTCGAGCAAAGGCCGCGCGTCCGTCTCTACCGGCTCCACCGCACGCTGCGGTTCGCTGTCCAGCAGGCGTTGGGTGTAGGGATGCTGTGGATTGGAGAACAGCGCCTCGGTCGTATTGGTTTCGACCAGCACGCCCTTCTCCATCACCGCGACGCGCTGCGCGAAACGCTTCACCAGATTCAGATCATGCGTGATCAGCAGCACCGCCATGCCGCGCTCGGCCGCTTCCTGCTCCTGCAACGCAATCAACAGATCGACGATCTGCTGACGCACGGTGACGTCGAGCGCGGTGGTCGGTTCATCGGCAAGCAGCAGGCGTGGCCGGCACGCAAGCGCCATCGCGATCATCGCGCGCTGCCGCTGGCCACCGGACAGTTGATGCGGAAAGCTGTCGATGCGCCGTTCCGGCTCGGGAATCCCGGTGCGCCTGAGCAACTCGATGCCGCGCTTACGCGCCGCGTTCGGCCGCAGGCCTTCGTGCAGGCGCAAACTCTCGGCAATCTGCTTGCCGATCGTGAAGAGCGGATTGAGCGCCGTCATCGGCTCCTGAAACACCATCGCCACGTCGGCGCCGCGCAGGCCGCGCATTTCCTGCTCGGTTTTCTGCAGCAGATCTTCGCCGTCGAGCAGCATGCGCCCGCTCAGATCGGCGTGTTCGACGAGCCGCAGAATCGACAACGCAGTGACGCTCTTGCCGGAGCCCGACTCGCCGACGAGCGCAACGCGCTCGCCGCGCGCGATCGAGAGGCTGAGTTCATGTACGGCGATCTTGTCGCCGAAACGCACGGAGAAACGGTCGATTTCCAGCAATGGCCGGCCGATTGACGCTTGATTCATCGCGGACCTCCGCCGAAAGCCGAACCGCGTTTGCGCGTATCGAGCGCGTTACGTAATGCGTCGCCCATGAAGGTCAACAACAGCAGCGTGATCACCAGCGCAGCAAATGCCGAAATCGAAATCCACCACGCGTCGAGGTTGTTTTTGCCTTCCTGAAGCAATTCGCCAAGGCTCGGCGTCGGCGGTGGCACCCCCAATCCCAGGAAGTCTAGACTGGTCAGCGACAGAATCGCCGCGCTCATGCGGAACGGCAGAAACGTAATGACCGGCGTCAAGCTATTCGGCAGCACATGGCGCCACATGATCTGCCAGTTCGACAGCCCCATGGTGCGTGCCGCCCTCACGTAATCCAGCGAGCGGTTACGCAGGAACTCGGCGCGTACGTAGTCGGAGAGCACGAGCCAGCCAAACATCGACAGAAGAATAAAAAGCAACCATAGCGTCGGCTCGAAGATCGACGCGAAGATGATCAGCAGGTACAGGTCAGGCATCGAGCTCCATATCTCGATCAGACGCTGACCGATCAGATCGGTGCGTCCGCCGTAAAAGCCCTGCACCGCGCCCGTCAAGACGCCGATCATGACGCCGGATACCGTGAGCGCGAACGCCATCAGCACCGAAAGCCGGAAACCGTACAGCAGCCGCGCAAGCACGTCGCGGCCGTACTGGTCCGTACCGAGCCAGTTGCTTCTGGTGGGCGGCGCCGGGTAAGGATGGGCAGCGAAGTAGTCGATCGTGTCGTAGTGGAAATGATTCGGCGGATAGATCGCAAAGTTGCCGTTCGATTCGAGCCGCGAGCGGATATACGGATCGAGATAATTCGCGCGCGCCGGAAAATCGCCGCCGAAAATTTTCTCCGAATAGTCCTTTGCGATTGGAAAGTAATAGTGCCCGTCATAGCGGACGATCAGCGGACGATCGTTGGACAGCACCTCGCCGAACAGGCTGATGACAAACAGCGATACGAAGATCACGAGACTCCAGTAACCGAGCCTCTGCTGCTTGAAGCGCAGCCATGTGCGCCGCCAGGGAGACGGCGACGCCACGTGCTCCGCACTGGACAGATCAGCGGTCCAGGCGGTTGAATTGGATGCGGGGGTCGACGAGGACATAGCAGACGTCAGCAATGAGTTTGGTTACGAGGGCGATCAGCGTGAACAGAAACAGCGAACCGAGCACGACCGGATAGTCACGGCGAATCACCGAGTCATACGAAAGTTGGCCCATGCCGTCGAGCGAGAACAGGGTTTCAATCAACAGGTTGCCGTTCAGGAAGGCGCCGACGAAGGCCGCCGGCAAACCGGTCAGCAAGGGAATCGCCGCATTGCGCAGCACGTGTTTCCACAGCACGTCGCGCTCCGGCGCGCCCTTGGCACGTGCGGTCAATACGTATTGACGTCCAATCTCCTCGAGGAAGGTGTTCTTGGTCAGGATCGTGACGATCGCGAAGTTGCCGACGACTGAAGCGGTGACCGGCAGCACGATGTGCCACAGGTAATCGAGCAGCTTGCCGAAGGTACTGAGGTCGCTGAAGTTATCCGACGTGAGGCCGCGCATTGGAAACACCTGCCAGAACGTGCCGCCGCCGAACAGCATCAGCAACAGCACGCCCAGCACGAAACCAGGAATCGCATAGCCGGCGAGCACCAGCACACTGGTCACCGTATCGAAGCGCGAACCGTTGCGCACCGCTTTCGCAATGCCCAACGGCACCGATATCAGATACGTGAGCATCACGGTCCATAAACCGAGCGTGATCGACACCGGCAGCTTCGATTTGATGACGTCCCACACGCTGTCATGCTGATAGTAGGACTGACCGAGATCGAAGGTCGCGTAGCGCTTGAGCATCAGGATGTAGCGCTCGAGCGGTGGCTTGTCGAAGCCGAACTGCTTCTTGATCTGTTCGAGTTGCTGCGGATCGACACCTTGGCTGCCGTGATAACCGCCACCACCGGCCCCCGCCTCTCCGCCACGGCCAACGCCGTGGCGGAGTTGCGTCATCACCTGTTCGACCGGCCCACCCGGCACGAACTGCGTGACGACAAAGGTCAGCGTGACCACGCCGAGCAGCGTCGGCACCATCAACAGCAATCGTCTGAGAATGTAGGCAAGCATGCTGTACCTCAGTGGGCCGCGGCCGTGGTTGAACCCGCGGATTGCGCGGCCTGGAGTTTCTGTGTCGCGGGTGCGCCCGGTGCTTTCGCATACCAGTAGTCGATGACCCAGTCTTCGTACAGGTAGGAATTCGGTACGATTTTCGGAAAACCGAGCGTGCTCTTGTAGCCGATGCGCGCACCCGGTGCGTAGTACTCGGGCACGAGATAAAACGAATAGATCAGCACACGATCCAGCGCGCGGGTCGCGGCTTCCAGATCGTCGAGATTGGTGGCGGAGAGTGCGGAGTGAATCAGTGAATCGACCGCCTTAGAACGGATACCCGTATAGTTCTCGGAGCCGACTTCGGACGCAGCCGCACTGCCGAAGCGGCGCGTCAGTTCAGCGCCCGGAATCGTGACCGGAGGATAGATGAAGGTGGTCATGTCGTACTCGAAATTATCCAGACGCTTCTCGTACAACGCGCTGTCGATCTCGCGCATATGGGCTTGAATGCCGAGCATGTCGAGCGCCTGCATATACGGCAGGATCAGACGATCCATGCCGGGCTGGTCGTCCATGATCTCGATCGTCATCGGCGTACCGTGGGCGTCGCGCAATGCTCCGTCGCGATAGTGCCACCCGGCTTGCGCCAGCAGATCGCGCGCGACGCGCAAATTGCCGCGCAAGGAATTCGGTGGAATCGTGTCGGGTTGTTTGAGCATCGGGCCGAACACTTCCGGCGGCACGCTGCCGCGCAGCGGTTCGAGCAGCGCCAGTTCCTTCTGGCCCGGCATGCCGGTCGCGCCGAACGGACTGGCCTCGAAATAGCTGTTCGTACGCCGGTATTGGCCGTAGAACATCATCCGGTTCATCCAGTCGTAGTCGAGTGCCAGCGTCAAGGCATGGCGCACGCGTGGGTCCTGGAACATCGGCTTGCGCATATTCATCAGCATGCCCTGCATCTGCGCAGGGCCGTCGGCGAATTCGCCCTTCTTCAGGAGTCCGTTGTCGAAGTTCTTGCCAACATATTTGCGCGCCCACTGCGTCGCGCTGTATTCGACGATGACGTCCGCATCGCCCGCCTTGAAGGCTTCCAGTTGCGTGTAATGGTCGCGGTACAGATTGAAGGTGATGCGCTCGAAACGGAACATGCCACGTCGCGACGGCAGATTCGCCGCCCAGTAATCGGGATTGCGGCGATACGTGATCTGCTTGTCGTTTTTGCGCCCCTCGATCAGATACGGGCCGCTACTGATCGGAGGCGTGGAGGAGATCTGGTCGAATGGCAGACGTTTGCCGTTGGGCTCTATCCCCCACTTCGGCGAGAAGATCGGCAAGTCACCGGCAATCAGCGGCGCATCGCGTTCCGGATGCTTGAAATCGAAGCGGATCGTGCTCTTGTCGATTACCGTCGTGCTTTTGATGATCGAGAACTGCGCGTTGAAAAGCGGCGACGCCTGCGGACTCGCTAACGTGTCGTATGAATACTTGACGTCGGCAGCGGTGATCGGGTCGCCGTTCGAAAAGCGTGCGGCGGGATTGATATGGAACGTCGCCGACGTCAGATCCGGCGCGACCTCGACATCGTCGGCGATCAGCGGATATTCGGAGGCCAGTTCGTCCCAGCTACGCTGCATCAGCGTATCGAACATCAGATTCTGGATGTCGGGCGCAGGCGCACCGCGCACCAGAAACGGATTCAGCGAATCGTAGGTTTGCAGTTCACTATAGTTTTCGAAACTCAGCGAGCCGTTAGCCGGCGCGTCGGGATTTGCGTAGTCGAAATGCGTGAAATCGGCGGGATATTTCGGCTGGTCGTACTGCGAGATCGACGGCTTCGCCTGCACCGTCGTCGGGATCGCTCCGCATACCGCCAGTATGCCAGGCGCAGCGGCAACGGCGAACGAGATGCTCGCGGCGCAGCGCACTGCGCCGAGCAAACATCCCATCGCGTCGTGCAGGCGCAGCAGTCCGGAATTCATCATTCTTTTCATCAGCCCATACAGTGCGCACCGGCTCGTGACCTGTGCGCGATTCGTCCTGCGGCACGAGTGCAGCCTGTTGGCTTTACCGGCGCACGCTGGCCCATTGCAACGACAGGCAGCCTGCGCCGCCGCACGATGAGTCGCCGCTTAAAGCACACCGCTCCGGTTCCTTGCACGAACGAAACCGGAGCGGTGCTTCCATCAGATCAACTGCCGGGACATCAGAACTTGTACGTTGCGCCGATCTGCGCGAAACGGCCAATGTACGTGTATATCGACTGGTCGTACCCGTTCTGATCCAACGTGCCGTTTGCAAAGATCGGATCGTACGGCGGGGTACGGTTGAAGATGTTGTCGATGCCGCCGTAGATCGTCCAGTGCTTGAACCCCGTGTACGTCATCATCAGGTTGAACTGGCTGTACGATCCAACCTTGTTCGGCCCGGTGGGATTCAGATTCTGCGCGTACGGACCCGTGAACTGCCACGTCAACGCTGCGTCGAACTTGTGGTACGTCCAGTCCAGGGTCGTGTTGCCTCTCCAGCGCGGGAAGCTGCCGCCGAACGGTTGCGTGAGGGTGTAGTCGTTACCCGCGCCGTTCACCGGCGCTGCGCCCGGGGAGCCGAGCTTGAAGCTGTTCACGTAAGCCCAGTCACCCGACAAGGTGAACGTACCGGCCGTCGTCGTCGGCAACGCCTGGCGGAACGTGCCTTCGAAGCCGTTCGTGTCGAGGTAGCCGAGGTTCTGGTACGGGATGACCTTGTAGAGCACGTCGCCCGTTGTCGGGTCGATCGAGACCTGCGAAGGCTGGCCCTGGCCGATCACGCTATCGACGCGAATCTTGTACCAGTCAAAGCCGACATCGGTTGTGCGGGTCGGTGACAGCTGGAAGCCGATGTTGAAGTTCTTTGTGTGCTCCGGCGCAAGGTTCGGATTACCCGTTGTGATCGAGGTGTAGTTCAGGCCCGTTTTCGGGTCCACCTGGATCCCCAGCGTCTGCGACGCGCTGTCCTCAACGAACGTCGGCGCACGGAAGCCGCGATCGTACGAGGTATACATCGTAAGCGCCTGAACCGGCTGATAGCGCAGGGCGAAGCGCGGCGAGAACGCACCACCCACATCGCTGTAATGGTCGTAACGGCCCGACTGGCTGAAGGTCAGGTTGCGCACAATCGGAATGTCCACCTGGTAATAGACGGCCGCCACGTTGCGCTGGCCGTTCACCGTCTGGAGATTCGGATTGATGACGAGGCCATCTGCGAATGCCCCACCCGGGTTGAGCACTTCGCTCTGGTGCGTGAACTGCGCACCGAACCCGAGACCCACGTCGCCCGCCGGCAGGTGGAACAGTTCCGGCGTCGACAACGTCGCGTCAACGGTATCGAGCTTCGAGATACCCAGGTTGTCCGCATCCATGTACAGCCCGTTGAACGCATTGGGCGTAGCCGACGGATTCGCGAAATTCAGTGTCCCGTTCTGATAAATGTTGTTCAGTACGCTGGAGTTGATCTGGTTCGTGTAGGTGTTCGCGACCGTGCTTTGCGAGTGGCTGATCGAACTCGTCCAATCCCATTCACCGTTCGGCAGGTTGAACGAACCCTTGACGCCCGTGGATGCGCGCCAGTACGTGGCATACGTCTTTTCCGCGATCGTGTTCGGGAACGCATACGTGAGCGGTGTACCAACGCCGAACGGGTTGTACGGGTTGCTCGCCGGCACCACCGTGCTAAACGGGGTAAGCAGCTTCGTCTGCGGGTTCAACACGAGTGTCGGGTTCTGCGGATTGCCGACCACGTTGCCCCACAGACCGTCGTTGGTAGTGGTCGTGTTGCTGCTGATCAGGAAGTCACCGAACGCCGTCGTCGTATCGTTGATCTTGAAGTCAGCGTGAATCTTCGCGTTCTCACGTTCCGTCAGCGGCGCGATGGACGTGCCTTCTGCGGTGTTGAAGCCGCAGACCGTGCCCGCCGATCCCGCCGTCAGCGAATTGGTGGCTGCAGGACGTACCGAACCGCCGAACGGACAGTTGCTCAACGCCTGCACGCCGCCGCCCGGCAAGCTCCAGTACGACGGCGCAAGCAACGAAAGACCGCCTGGCTGATTGGTGAAATCCTGATTGCGCGTGGAGTCGCGGTCTGCGAGCGTGAAGCCGTTCGACTTGTAGTAGCTCGCCGCAGCCGTCACATTGAAGCGATCGGAGTTGAGATCGCCGAAGCCGCCAAGCACGCCGAATTTGGTCGTGCCGGCGCCGCCGCCGCCGTTGATCGCGCTACCGTAGCTGCCGTCGAGTTGCAGCCCCTGGAAGTCGTGCTTCGTGATGATGTTGACCACGCCCGCGATAGCGTCCGAGCCGTATTGCGACACGGCACCGGTCTTCACGATTTCGATGCGATCGATGGAGTTCAACGGCAGCGTGTTCAGGTCGAAGAACGAGTCGACGCTGTTTGAGAAGAACGCGAACGGCGCAACGCGCTGTCCATCCACCAGCACCAGCGTGTATTTTTCGCTGAGACCGCGCAGCGCGATACCCGCAGCGCCTGCGGCAAAGTTGCCAGACTGGCCTTCGCTCCAGCTATTCGCCGAGTTGGCCGAAGTATCGCGCAGAAAATCGGCGACGGTCGTAGCGCCGCTGTTCTGAATGTCTTTCTGCGTAACCGTCTGAACCTGGTTGAAGCCGACCTTGTCGGAGCTGCGGATCAGCGAACCCGTCACTTCGAACTTCTTCAGTTGCTGGACGCCTTTGCCAGCCGGTGTCGCGGTGTTGTTGTCCGCGGACGGTGTGGCGGCAGTGCCCGATGCCGGAGCCGCAGCCGCTGCTGGAGCCGCAGCCGATGCCGGAGCCGCAGCCGCTGCCGGCGTGCTCTCCGTCGTCGCGCCTGCCGTAGTTCCGGTGGCGGCCGGCTGGCTTTGCGCAAACGCCGGCACGACGATTGCGGCCGACAACGCCAGTTCAGCCCAGATTATTCTTTTGATGGCCAGCGCCAATGCCCTTTGTTTCATTTTTCCCCTTCCCGCTCGTCAATAAGGCCACAGCTGTGTGTGAAGAGAGATCTTGTGAACCTCTCCACTCGATATACGGCGATCGTGCGCCGCGCTCCGTTAAAGCTGCCCCGCGCTTCTGCCCGGCAACCCGGTCAGCAGCGCACCGAATTGCAAATACAGACAGGAAGACGGGGCACTTCAGATCCATCAATATCGGACTACTTATTTATTACAAACGAAATGCGCAGCGCTTACCAATTGTTTTCATTTCTACCGTCACGGTTGATGGTGGCTGGGTAACGCATTTCCCACCTCATCAAACCGGAGTCATACATTAAGTTATGCTTACAACTACTGAGCGATGGCTTTCAACGAAAGCACGGAGCAAAGGCACTTAAAATAATCGCGGCGTACCCACCCACACCACCACTGCTTCTTCGCGGGCCGTATTGGACCAGGAGTGAGGCACCGTGGATTCGTAATGCGCGGTGTCACCTGCCTGCAATACGAACGTTGTACCTTCTAACGTGAGCGATATCTGGCCGCTCATCACGTACAAAAACTCTTCCCCTGCATGCGTCGTGACTTCCGATGGGTTTTGCCCCACTGGCATCCTGACGAGAATCACTTCCAGCTTGCTGCCGACCGACAGGTTCGTCAGCCGTGCAAAACGATTCGCGGTCCCGTCGAACCCGAAGTATTTCAGTTCACTCCCTCTGCGCACCGACTTGTCTTCGGTTGGCGTGTCGACGAAGTACTGCACCGTCACACCTAAAGCCCGCGCAATGCCCACTAGCGATGTGATTGAAGGCGTTGCGTGACCTCGTTCTACCTGCGACAAAAATGGCTTGGAAATTCCCGCAGTGGTTGCCACTTCATCCAGCGTGCGCTTGAGCCGTTGGCGAAGCGCGCGGACTTTGCTTCCTATAGAAACTGCGACCTGTGCCTTGTTATCGAGTGGCAAAACCATAGCAAGACAGAATCCCGTAGTCAAAATTAGTTTGATAAAACTAAACTATGTTTCGTTGAGTGCAACGTCCTCCCTAAGACATGCGCCATATGCCTGATTAGCTGCCGCGGTGAGTCGCTCAGTCAATGCGATCGCCGGGACACTTTCGCACTGACCGGAAACCGGGCAATGGTTGCGCACGCAACCACCGCCGTTTGTTGGCAACGGCCTGTGTTCCATACGGCGAGAATGTCCCGCCCGGTTCGGTGCGCGCATACCTCGGCAGCACGTCGCTGGATGGAACATGTCGGGATCGGGATGCCGTTACTTCGACGCCACCAGCACCCACAAACGAGCGAGGTCGGCTGAACCGTCAGTGCCCTTCACGGCACGGAAGGTTTGCACTGCACGCGCTTTGTCGCCTGCCACGAAGTACGCCTCACCGAGATGCAATTGCGCCTGGTCCGGGTGATCGATTCCGCCCTTCGCGATCGCTGCGTCCATGGTCGTAAGACCCTGCTTGGCCTGCCCCGCGAAGACCTCGTTGAAGCCGATGTCGACCGGCGCGACAGGATTCGCGGGATCGGGCGGCGCTTGCATCCGTTTCGCGGCAAGCGCCTGCAATCGCTTCTCGCGATCCGTCTGCGCGTCATGGCCTAGAACCCCTGACGCAAAGCCCTGATCGATGACCTGCTTACTTTCGGCTGTCGTGCCCGCCACGATCGCGAGTTGCGTCATCTCCATATAATCGTCGGCGGTGGTGAGCGAACCCGTCGCGCGGCGCAGCCGGTAGGTGTCGATATCGAGCGCCGACGAATAGCCGGGCTTGCTGCGAATCGCGTTGAACAGGTCGTCCCAGTAAGACTGCTTCGGATGATAGGCAACCAGCTTTTCGAGCGTGCTGCGGTATGTCGCATCATCTTTCACACGTTGCGCGCAGGTGCCGAGCAATTGCAGTTGCGACTCGTCAGGTGCGTGACCGGCGTGCACTTGCGCATCGATGCTCGGCTTGAGCAGGCTCACCACATTGCCGCAATCGTTCGACAGGTAGTAAGACTGCACGAGCAAAGTGTGCATGTCGGGATCGCTGCCACCCGACTTCAGGTAGCGCTGTGCCACCTTCGCGGCCTGGGCGTAGTTCTTCTGCTGGAAATAGATGCCCGCGAGCGCCGCCGTGGTGCGCTGCTCGTCAGCACCGGTCAGATGTCCTGAACTCAGCAAGGTTTCGTAGGCCTGGGCCGCCACACCGGATTCGCCGGCTGCCGCTGCCGCAGCGCCACGCATCTCCTGAATCATGTAGCTTTCATAGGGCGTTTTGCCCGGTACGGCGTCGGCCTGATCGATCTTCGTCAACGCATCCTTGTACTTGTGCGCGCGATACAGATCCTGCGCTGCGTTCAGCGGCTTCGCCACATCCGGCCGCAAGGTGTCCGCGGCATGGGATGTGACCGGCAACACGACGAGCGCGGACAGCCCCCCGATTGCGGCCGCAATGACGGCGCGCTTGAACCGTTGATGGATCGTTAGCATTCCACTTCCTTATTGCATGTACTGCTCGTTGCCGATCAGACCGATCTTCGTCGCGCCCAGTCGTTGGGCGGACGCCATCACCGCCGCGACATCCTTGTACGGCACCAGCTTGTTCGGCCGCAGATGGATTTCCGCCTGAACCGGCTCGGCCGCCACCTGTGCGAGCCTGGACTCGAGCGCCGCGCGGTCCGGCACCGGCTGGCCGTTCCATGTCGTCGTGCCGTCGAAGTCGATATCGATCTGCACCACTTCCGGCTGCGTGATCGGCGGCGGCGGATTGCCGACCGGCAAGTTCATCTTGATTGCGTGCGTCTGGATCGGAATCGTGATGATCAGCATGATCAACAACACCAGCATCACGTCGATCAGCGGCGTGGTGTTGATATCGACCATCACATCCGGTTCGCTGCTGCCGCCCGACGATACGTTCATTCCCATGATCGCCTCTCTTAGCCGCCGCGTGCGGGCGGCTCAGTAATAAACGAAACCTTGGCGATACCGGCGCGCTCGCACTCGGTAATGACCCGGCCGATGAATTCATAACGCGCGCTCTGGTCACCGCGAACGTGCACTTCCGGTTGCGGCGTCATGACCGACACGGTTTTCAGGCGTGCCAGCAGCGTAGGCGCATCCACCTGCTTCTCGTTCCAGAAGAAATCGCCGTCGCGGTTGACCGCAATGACGATACTTTTGGGCGTCGTTTGCAGCGGCTGGATCGTCTCCTTCGGCAGTTGCACCGGCACCGTATGCGTCACCACCGGAATCGTGATCAGAAAGATGATCAGCAGAACCAGCATCACATCGACAAGCGGCGTGGTGTTGATACTGGAGATGACCTCGTCGTTATCATCCTGCCCAACGCTCATACCCATGACGGACTCCGCTTATTGGGCCAGCGCTGCTTCACGAGCCGAAGCGCGTGCCGAGCGTCGGCTGCCGGCGAGCAAGACGGTGTGCAGTTGTGCGCCGAACGCACGAACCCGCTCCATCACCGACTTGTTGCGGCGAACCAGGAAGTTGTAGCCAAGCACCGCCGGCACGGCCACGGCAAGGCCGATCGCGGTCATGATCAGCGCCTCGCCCACCGGGCCCGCGACCTTGTCGATCGACGCCTGGCCGGCAATACCGATTGCCGTCAGTGCGTGATAAATCCCCCACACCGTGCCGAACAGACCGACGAACGGCGCTGTCGAGCCGACCGTGCCGAGGAAGGCCAGACCGTCCTGCAGACGATTCGACACGTTGGTGATGGCACGCTCGACCGACGTATCGATCCACGTGTTGCGGTCGACCGCTTCGAGGAGTGCTTCGTCATGGTGTTCGCCTGCCTCGATCGCCGTTTCGGCGATGAAGCGGAACGGCGACGCTTCGTCGAGCAGCTTCGTGCCTTCGACCAGCGACGGCGCGGTCCACAGTTGTTCGTCGGCGCTCTTTGCACGGCGGTTCGCACGGAACTGCTCGAAGAACTTGGTGATCATGATGTACCAGCTGCCCATCGACATGAGCACCAGCAATATCAGCACGAAGCGTGCGACGAAGTCGCCGTTCTTCCAGAGCGCGCCAAGACCATACGGGTTGTTGACGGTTTCGGACGTGGCCGGCGCCGGCGGCGGTACCGCCTGGTCAGCGGCCGGGGCGGCCGTTTGCGGTGCGGCCGTGGCGGGCGCCGCAGCCGACGCGGTGGCGTCGCTAGCTTGCGCGTGGGCCATGTTCGGTGCCACAAAGGTATCCACCGTGGTTACGGCGAACAACAGGGTTGCCGCCAATGCGGCGAGAGTACGCTTTTTCATGCCTGCTCCAAGTTCATTAGTACAACTTCTAAACCAAGACTGATAAATCGCTACCGGTACCGAACAGCCTGTGGGTTTCAGTTCAGGTTAAACGAGAACGGAACTTGCACACGGACAGCCTGGCCTTGGGAAACGCACGTGAACTGCTTGACCGCGTTGAACGCAGCGCGATCGAGTGAGGAATCGTCCGCAGACTTGGCAACGCGTTCATTCGTAATATGGCCCTGTGCGTCGACTACGAATTCAATCAGCACATCGCCCGTCACGTTGTTCTCCTGCGCTTCCTTCGGGTAGCGAATCGACGAACGAATCTGATCCGAGTTCGGGCACACCACCCCGACTTCAGCACTTACGGGCTTGCTCGGCGCGGGAGGCGCCGGCGGTGCGGCCGCCACGGCGGGTGCCGATACGACCGGCGCTGACTGATGCGTGATGGTCGGTTGGGGCGGCGTTTGCACCTGCACTTCCGGCGGCGGCACGAACGGCGGCGGCGGCGGTGCGAACTTCGGCGGCGGCAATTGCACAGTGGGCAACGGCGGCGGCGGAGGCGGCTTCACCGGCTCGATGATTTTCGTTTCGATAGGATGCTGGATGACCTGCACGACCTTGGTGGCAAGGCCATTGATGAGCGCATAGATCAACACGATGTGCAGCAGCAGAACCACTGCGATACCGCCGAAACGGCGTACTGGGTTTTGCTGCTTGCGCCCAAACTCACGCGGGCGCCCTGGCCTCTCCATACGGGCCGTTACTGCCGGAAATTGCCCTTCGACTTTCGTACCCACCTTTACTCCTCCGGCGTGAACCGTCCATTTCTGTCACTGCAGCGCGCTTACATACGGCAACCAACGTTCACTTCAGACAACCGCATCCTTAGCCCATGCCTTTGATTTGCATTCCTACATTTAAGCTATAGGGCCCAACCCTGATTCAATGACATGGGTACAGCTGTACGACGCCGCAGCGGCAACTCATACCAGCCGAACTGCCATCTAAGTAGAACTACTAATAGATTATGTTCGACCCGCCCATTCCCGTCTGGCATGAACAGCTGGAGACAATTTGATCGAAGCGCGCTGCGGCTTCTGAACTTTTTGCGCGATTGTCACCTGCGTTTCATGGGAGGGAACGATAGCAGGACAAAAAATGCGTGGTCAAACTTTTTTTGATGGGAGCATACTAAGTTTAGAGAGAGCACTCTAACTAATGCCGTATTGGCGTCGCTTTAAAAGAATAAGCGCACGTCGAACGGAGGCGAGCGCACCTTGCGCGGCTCGCTCATTGGGACGCAGCCGCTAGTGCGGCCTCCCATTGCACGCCATGAACTGCTGACAGATCCGCTGGTGATACCTAGCGCGAAAAGCCCGCCCGGCGGGCTTTTCGCGATGGCTGCATGACAACCGGGAGCAGATCGCGAACAGTGTGTTTGACGTGATAGTCGAGCACCGGCGGAGGGCCGGCGTCGAAGGCGAGAAGATAGCAGAAGGAAAACTGCGTTTGAAAATCTTTTTAGCGGTATTTACGACACTCTAAACACACATTTCAATTACGTCATTTATATAATTACAACTTCATTCTAATTAATTACATATAGCCGACACAGCCGATAATGTCCGGCTTAGACACGCCGGGCGTCTCGACAACCGCACGTGGGTAAATTCAAGTGACGGTTGGCTGCGCGTAACCCGGCGCGTGCGGTTATTCGGACTGAACGACCCAGCCGGAGCAGCGCAACGTCGGTTGCGCCGCTCCGACGCCTCAACCGTTGGTTCCCTCGGCAGTCACCCGTGCCTTGTCGTTCTGCGTTCGTGCGAGCACGGGACGCAATGCTGCGCCGGTGTGGCTGGCGGCGACGCGGGATAATCCTTCGGGATCCGTAGCGGCGACAATGGTGCCGCCACCCACACCGCCTTCCGGGCCGAGATCGATGATCCAGTCCGCCTCGGCAATCACGTCGAGATCGTGCTCGATGACAACGACGCTATGGCCACCATCCGCGAGACGATGCAGCACGCGAATCAGCTTCGCGACGTCCGCCATATGCAAGCCGACAGTCGGTTCGTCCAGCACATACAGCGTGTGAGGCGCCTTCTGACCACGCCGGGTGATGTCGTCGCGCACCTTGCTCAACTCGGTGACGAGCTTGATACGCTGGGCTTCGCCGCCCGACAACGTAGGCGACGGCTGGCCAAGCGTCAGGTAACCGAGGCCGACATCTTTCATCAATTGCAATGGATGCGCGATGTTCGAGATCGGCGCGAAGAACTCGACGGCTTCGTCGATTTCCATGGTCAGCACGTCGCCGATATTCTTGCCGCGCCAGGTGACCGCCAGCGTCTCCGGGTTGAAGCGTTGCCCGTGGCAAACGTCGCACGGCACCTTCACGTCAGGCAGAAAGCTCATGCCGATGGTGCGCACGCCCTGCCCTTCGCAAGCAGGGCAGCGTCCTTCGCCGGTGTTGAACGAGAAACGCGATGCCGTGTAGCCACGCGCGCGCGCTTCGAGCGTGCCGGCGAACAGCTTGCGGATTGCATCCCACACGCCGATGTAGGTCGCCGGACACGACCGTGGTGTTTTACCGATTGGTGTCTGATCGACTTCGAGCACACGGTCGATGCTTTCCCAACCGGTGATCGAATCACACCCCTGCCATGCATGCGTGACGTTCAGCGGCGTGCGCGGCGCCGTGCGCGCCAACACGCTCGAGCGCCGGTTCGCCGCCGGCTGGGTCTCGGTCGCCGCACGCGCCCGCCGCGTGGCCGGCGACGACAACACCGAGCGCCCTACGGCATCCAGCAAATTGGTCATCAGCACGTCGCGCGCGAGCGTCGATTTGCCCGAACCGCTCACGCCGGTCACCGCCACCAGCCGTGAAAGCGGAATGCCCACGGTGACGTTCTGCAGGTTGTGCAGCTTGCCGCCGTGCACCGTCAGCCAGTTCTCCGGCACCGCGGCTACGCGTTTGCTCGACGCAACCACCTCGCGGCGCGGCTGCAACGGATGCACGATCGGATGGGCAAGAAACTGCCCGGTCACCGAATCGGGCTGCGCCGACAGATCGGCCACGCTGCCCTGCGCGACCAGTGTGCCGCCGCGCTTGCCCGCGCCCGGCCCGATATCGATGATGTGATCAGCACGCCGAATCGTGTCTTCGTCATGTTCGACCACAACCAGCGTATTGCCCTTTTCGCCCAGTTTTCGCAGGGCGTTGAGCAGAATCTGGTTGTCGCGCGGATGCAGACCGATGGTCGGTTCGTCGAGCACGTAGCACACGCCTTGCAGGTTGCTGCCCAGTTGCGCGGCGAGCCGGATACGCTGCGCTTCGCCGCCCGACAGGCTCGGCGCCGCACGATCGAGACTCAGATAACCGAGCCCGACCTCTTCCAGAAATTGCAGGCGGCTGCCGATTTCGCTGACTACATCGCGCGCGATTTCCGCGTCTCGACCGGTCATCTCCAACGTGTCGATCCACGCGCGCGTGTCGGACACCGTCCATTGCGCGACGTCGACAATGGCCTGTTCGCCGAACGTGACCGCGCGTGCGGTTGGGTTCAAACGCGTACCGGCACAATCCGCACACGGTTCGTCGACGAGACCTTCCGGCTCCTGTTCCTCGGACGGCAAGCTCTGCTCGCGGCCGCGGTTGTCGTCGACGATCACGGTATCGTCGTATGCCGCGCGTTGTTCGCGCGTCAATGCGAGGCCCGTGCCGACGCACGTCGTACACCAGCCATGCTTGCTGTTGTACGAGAACATGCGCGGGTCGAGTTCGGGATAGCTCGTGCCGCATACGGGGCAGGCGCGCTTGGTGGACAGTACCTTCACCGTGCCGAGTTTCGCCGTGGCATGGCCGCCGCTGATCGCGTCGTGCAAACCGTCGAGCGGCGCCAGCAGATGCATGACGCCCTTGCCGATTTCCAGCGTCTGGTCGAGCGCCTGGCGCAGTTCCGCTTCGTTGTCCGGCGACACGACGAGGTCGGTCACCGGCAACTCGATCGTGTGCTCGCGGAAACGATCGAGCTTCGGCCACGGGTCCACCGGCACGAACTCGCCGTCCACACGCAGATGCGTATTGCCACGCGCTTTCGCCCACTTCGCGAGATCGGTATAGACGCCCTTGCGATTCACGACCAGCGGCGCAAGAAAACCGACGTGCTGCCCTTTATGATCGCGCAGCAATTGCGCCGCAATCGATTCGACGCTTTGCGACGTGACCGGCGTGCCGTCGTGGATGCAATGTTGCAGACCGAGCTTCACATACAGCAGGCGCAGGAAGTGCCAGACTTCGGACGTGGTCGCCACCGTACTCTTGCGGCCGCCGCGCGACAAACGCTGTTCGATTGCGACGGTGGGCGGAATGCCATACACCGCGTCGACCTCGGGCCGCCCGGCCGGCTGCACGATGGAACGTGCGTACGCGTTGAGCGATTCGAGGTAACGGCGCTGCCCTTCGTGGAACAGAATGTCGAAGGCCAACGTGGACTTGCCCGAACCGGACACACCGGTAATCACGTTGAACTTGCCGTGCGGAATATCCACATCCAGCGCTTTCAGGTTGTGCTCGCGCGCATTGACGATGCGCACCACGTCCTCGCCTTCGATAGCCCGCCGCGCACGCGCCGCGCTCAGTGCCTTTTGCAGCGGGATGCCTTGCGACGCCGGATCGGCTGCGGCGCTCATGGCGCGGTCGTATTGCAGCAGCGCCTCGCCGGTATGCGATTCCGGGCAGAGCTTGACGTCTTCCGGCGTGCCCGCGCATAGCACCCTGCCGCCGCCATCGCCGCCTTCAGGACCGAGGTCGATCAGCCAGTCGGCTGCGCGGATCACGTCTAGATTGTGTTCGATCACGATCAGCGAATGGCCGCTCGCCAGCAGTTTGCCGAACGCCTGCATCAGCTTGGCGATGTCGTCGAAATGCAGACCGGTGGTCGGTTCGTCGAACATGAACAGGCGTTTTGCGACCGGCTGCTTCGCGCTGCGCGCGGTGCGCGCCTGCGCCGATTCCGCGAGGAAACCGGCCAGCTTGAGCCGCTGCGCTTCGCCGCCGGACAGCGTGGGCACCGGTTGGCCGAGCTTCACGTATTCGAGACCCACGTCGACGATCGGCTGCAGCACGCGCAATACTTCGGCATCCTTGGAGAAGTAAGCGGTGGCTTCGCTTACCGTCAATTCCAGCACATCGGCAATGCTCAAAGCACGCGCCGGTTCGCCGCGCTCGATTTTCACTTCGAGCAACTCGGCGCGATAACGGCGCCCATCGCAATCCGGGCAACGCAGGTAGACGTCGCTCAGGAACTGCATTTCGATGTGTTCAAAACCCGAGCCGCCGCAGGTCGGACAGCGCCCGTCGCCCGAGTTGAAGCTGAACATGCCGGGGCCGTAACCGCGTTGTTGCGCGAGTGGCGCCTTGGCGAAGAGCTTGCGGATTTCGTCGAAAGCGCCGACGTAGCTGGCCGGATTCGAGCGCGCGGTCTTGCCGATCGGCGACTGGTCGACGAACACCACGTCAGTGACCTGGTCGGCGCCCGTCAGGCGCCTGAATGCGCCCGGCGATTCGGTGGCGAGACCGAAGTGCCGCGCCATGGCCGGATGCAAAACATCCTGCAGCAAGGTGGACTTGCCGGAGCCCGACACGCCCGTGACGCAGACGAGCCGCTGCAGCGGAATCTCGACGGTGACGTCGCGCAGGTTGTGCTGGGTCGCGCCTTCGAGCACGATGCGCGGCGTGCTGTCATCCACCGGACGCTGCGACCAGTGCGCCGCGTCCGCCACATGCCGGCGACCACCCAGGTACTCGCCTGTCAGCGTGCCGGACGAGCGGATCGCCTCAGGCGCGCCGTCGTAAATAATCGAGCCGCCGCGCTCGCCTGGCCCCGGACCCATGTCGATCAGACGATCCGCCGCGAGCATCACCGAGGGATCGTGTTCGACCACCACCAGCGTGTTGCCCGCATCGCGCAGCCGATGCATGGCTTCGACGATCCGGTTCAGATCGCGCGGATGCAGGCCGATGCTCGGCTCGTCGAGCACGAACAGGGTTTTGGTCAGCGACGTGCCGAGCGCCGTGGTCAGGTTGATCCGCTGCACCTCGCCGCCCGACAGCGTGCGGCTTTGCCGGTCGAGCGTCAGATATCCGAGGCCGACGTCGCACAGATATTTGAGGCGCGTGCGCACTTCGGCGAGCAACAGCTTGAGTGCGTCGTCGAGCAGCGCGCTCGGCAGGTTGATCTCGTCGAAGAAACGCCGGATGCGTTCGATCGGCATCAGCATCAGATCGTGCACCGTCAGACCCGGCAACGCCTCGAGTTGCGCACGCGTCCACTCGACGCCGCGCGGCATGAAGCGCTTTTCGGCCGCGAGCCCCTCGTCCGCATTCTGCTTGCTGCCGAGGCGCCATAACAGCGATTCCGTTTTCAAACGCGCGCCGCCACAGGTCTCGCACGGCGTATAGCTGCGGTACTTCGACAGCAGCACGCGGATGTGCATCTTGTACGCTTTCGATTCGAGATATTCGAAGAAGCGTTTGACGCCATACCAATGACTTTGCCACTTGCCGTTCCAGTCCGGCGAACCGTTGATGACCCAGTCGCGCTCGGCATCCGTCAGCTCGCCCCAAGGCGTGCCGCGGCGGATATCAGCTTTTGCCGCGTAGCGCATCAGGTCGTCCTGGCACTCCTTCCAGGCCGGTGTTTGCATCGGCTTGATCGCGCCGTCGCGCAGCGTCTTGCGCGCGTCGGGAATCACCAGACCGAGGTCGACACCGATCACGCGGCCGAAACCGCGGCAGACCTCGCATGCGCCGTAAGCCGAATTGAACGAGAACAGCGCCGGCTGCGGATCCGCATAGCGCAGGTCACTCTCGGGGCTGTGAAGGCCGGTGGAGAAACGCCAGATTTGCGGTTCAGGTTCTTTCGCCTCCGGCGCTTCTGGCGCGGCAGGCAGCACGTAGATGTTGACACGGCCGCCACCGCGCTTGAGCGAGGCCTCGATGGCCTCGACCACGCGCGGCTTCTCGACCGCGCTTAGGCGGAAGCGGTCGGCCACCACGTCGAGCAGCTTGCGCTTGCCGGTCGGCGAATCGACTTCGCGCTGCGCCTGTACACGCGTGTAACCGCTCGCGGAGAGCCATTGCTCCACTTCCTGCTCGGACGCCGTGTCCGGCAACTCGACCGGAAACGTGACGACCAGCCGCGGATCATGCCCCGCAGTGCGCTCGAGCAGCTCGGCATAGATCGTTTCGGGCGTGTCGTGGCGCACCTGCTGGGCGGTCTTGCGATCGAACAGTTCGGCCGCGCGCGCGTAGAGGAGCTTCAGGTGATCGTTGAGCTCCGTCATGGTGCCGACGGTGGAACGCGAACTGCGCACCGGGTTGGTCTGGTCGATCGCGATGGCGGGCGGCACGCCGTCGACCCGGTCGACTTGCGGCCGGTCCATGCGGTCGAGAAACTGCCGGGCGTAGGCGCTGAAGGTTTCGACGTAGCGCCGCTGCCCTTCCGCGTACAACGTGTCGAACACGAGGCTCGATTTGCCGGAACCGGATGGGCCGGTGACGACCGTCATTTCGCCGGTTCGTACGTCGAGATCGACGTTCTTCAGGTTGTGTTGACGCGCGCCGCGAATGCGGATTAGGTTATTGGAAGCCAATTTTTCCGACCGTCTGAATGAGTGGACCACCTCTCACGGACGCCTCGCGACCGCGCAAGTTCGGGACACCTGGCCAGCGGGAGGACACGCCAAAGGCCAGGTTGCAGCGGGATACTATACTGTATATTTATATGGGCTATCCATTTAGCTCCACTTGCGCCATGATCGAGTGGTGAGCGAACTCAAGCATACCCCGACTGCCGGTGAAGATTTCCCTCGAACATGGAGCCAGTTTCTGGACTGGTTTGCAACCGAGGATGACTGTCTTCGCTATCTCGAACGGTTGCGCTGGCGTGACGGGTTTGTGTGCCCGTCCTGTGCAAGCACGGACGCCCCCTATCGTGCCAGCCGCGCCCGGCTAATGTGCCAATCCTGCCGTCATCAGGGCACGGTCACGGCGGGCACAATCTTCGAGAAGACGCGCACACCCTTAAAGGTCTGGCTGGCGGCGGCCTGGTATATAACCAGCCAGAAACATGGCGTCAGCGCTTTGGGATTGCAGCGGGTATTGGGGCTGGGCAGTTATCAAACGGCATGGACCATGCTGCACCGCTTTCGTCGGGCGATGGTCAGGCCGGGGCGCGAGCGGCTGGCCGGCATGGTTGAGGTTGATGAGGTCTATCTGGCCATTCACGACCGGCGAGTCGCCCAGTCAAGTGCCGGGCGCAAGAGCCACACGACCAAGGCTCTCATTGCGGTGGCCGTGGAAATCCTGGAACCCAAAGGTTTCGGACGTATCCGTTTGCAACCCATTGCCGACGATACCTCCGCATGCGTTTTGCCCTTCGTGCGGGAGGTTGTGGAACCCGGCTCGTTACTTCACACCGATGGCTCCTCCATCTATCATGGCCTGACCGAAGAGGGTTATCAGCATAAGCGGATCGTCATGAGTGGCGCTGACAGCCCCGCACATATCTCGATGCCGGGCGTGCACCGCGTGTCGGCACTGCTTAAGCGCTGGCTGCTTGGCACCCACCACGGTGCCGTGAAGCCACTCCAACTCGACCATTATCTCGACGAGTTTGTGTTTCGCTTCAACCGCCGGACCTCGCGTTCCCGCGGCCAGCTCTTTTACCGCCTGCTTGAGCAGGCCGTAGTGGCCGAACCCGTCACGTATCGCCAGATCGCGCAACGTCCGCCAAAGGTCAAAGCTTCACCATAATGTGAAATTGTGGAGCTAAATGGATAGCCCTTATATTTATACAGTTTTCCATGACGCGGCACGGTTGCGCGCTCGCAGCGCTTCGGGCCATGAATGGCGACGCTGAGCGCGCCCCGATCAACCGATTGGGGCGCGCTCAGCCGTTTCAGGAGGGACCGCGCAGCGTTCAGGAGGTGGCGACGGAGGGTGGGAATTGCAAGGCTTTGCTGCGCGGCGCCGCACGCAAGCTGGGTCTAGCTGGGTCTAGCCGTAAGCGCTTTCCACGCGAAGCCGGCCCGCCATCGGCGGCGCCGGTTCCGAAGCCGCCCGCATCACCCCGCTTCCGGCCAGCGCATAAGCCACGCAGCGTTTTGCCAGCACCTCGGTCGGATCGACAAGCTGCACCACCCGCCCGTCTGGCCGCGCCAGCGTTGAACCGCGCAGCAGCAGCGGCAACTCAGTGCAGCCCAGCACGATGACCTGCACGCCTTGCGCGACCAGGTCATCCACCGCTGCGGCGACGTCGTCACAGCACTCGCCTGACGTGTAGCCCGCCTTGGCGCCGCGCGCCCCGTAAATCGCGTTCATGAGCCGGGCCTGGGCGGCCTCCGCCGGCGCGACCTGCACGAGGCCGCACGCTTCGAGCGGCTTCTCATAGACCCCGCTCGCCAGCGTGCCCGAGGTGGCCAGCACACCGACTTCGCGCAGGCTCGGGAAAGTCTCGCGCAGATAATCGGCGGTACAGGTCAGCATATTGACGATCGGAACGCTCAACGACGGCTGGATCCGTTCGACGAACGCATGCGCCGTATTGCAGGGAATCGCGATGAGATCGGCGCCACCCTCTTCGAGCTTCTTACAGGCGGCGTAGAGCGCGAGTGTCGGATCGTCCCCATTGCCGAGCAGCGCTTCAGTGCGGTCCGGAATCTGCGGATTTTGCTCGACCATCACCTTGATGTGGTCCTGATCGCGCGCGGCCGGTGTGTTGCGCACCAGTTTCGCCATGAAATCGACCGTCGCCGCCGGGCCGATACCGCCCAGCACGCCGACCTTGAAACTTCGCTCCGGCTGCGAATATTGCGCCGCCGCGACGTAGCGTGCATAGACCAGATTGCTATCGACGAACGGCACTTCCAGCGCGCCGAGCCAGCGCGCCACCAGAGAGATTTCGGCGAGCCCAGGCACGATGATCTCGGCGCCTTGCGCAATGAGGTCCGCACACGCCGCGCGCAGCAACTCGACTGGCTGGCCGTAAAGATGACCGCTTTTAATGCCTTCGTCGCTGTACACAGCACGCGTTACGCGATCGACGCCCGCTTCGTTGCGCGGATGCAGGACGTCGAACTGCGCGCTGTCGAAATAGCGTTCGAAGAGACCGTTACCGCGAATCGCGTCGGACGTCAGCACGCCGACGCGGCGAACCGACGGAAACGCTTGCCGCACATGCGCAAGGAGCGCAGCCATGAGGTTGGCGATCGGTAAAGCCACGTTCGCCGAGAGTTCGTCGATGAAGGTGTGACTGAGGAAGCACGGCAAGACGATCGCATCGACACCGCGTTTCTCGAAGGCGCGAATCGTATCGAACACGTGGATCTTGAACCGCGCGCTCGCGGCGCTTTGCGAAGCCGGTCCAGGCCATGATTGCTGCTCAAGGACGAAGTCGAATGGTTTGGCCGCGCCGGGCCGGCGCCAGGCGGTGCTCATCCTGCTCAACACGTCGACGCTGGCGAGCGCCGACGCCCCTGTCACGACACCCAGCGAAAGATGACGATACATGGTGGCTTCCCCTGTCGTTTTTCATTTCGCCTTGATATTAGGATGCTTTTGGGGATTCAGGATGGTGTTAACCACGAAATAGCGGGTTTATGCCTGGGGCACTTCGACAACCCCTCGCGCCTCGCCTCGCTTGCGGCGCTCCAACGTGCTGATACACACCAGCGAGACCCCGGCGAGGCAACTGTAAAACACCGCCAACGGCCACCATGCGCCCGGATATCGATGCGCGAGCAACGTCCCGATCAAAGGCGTCAACCCGCCCGCCAGTGCGGCGCACACCTGATAAGACAACGAAATGGCCGAATACCGGACCCGCACCTCGAACGCGGTCGACATGAAACCGGCCATCACCGCATAAGAACTCGACATGCACATCACCGCCAGCGCGATGCCGACCACGATCGCCACGGGCCGCCCAGTCGATACCAGCGCGAACATCGGATACGGCGAAAGCATCGCCAACGCCGCCGCGCCCTTCAAAAACCTTCCAGTACCGATCCGTTGCGCAAACCACCCGGAACCCAGTTGCGTGAACAACTGAATAAACGCCACCACAAACAGACAATCGAGAATCAGCGAACGGTCGAGCCCAAGCGTCTGCGTCGTGTAGTTCAGCATGAACGTGTTGACGAACCAGGCGCCGGCCACGCCGATCACATTCGCGCCAAGACACAACAGCACCGTGCGCCATGCGTCGCGCACCACCTCGGCGACCGGCAGCGCCGCCACTCGCCGTTGCGCTTTCAGCGCCTTGAATTCGGGCGATTCGTCGACACCCGCGCGGATCAGCAAACCCACCACGAGCAACACTGCGCTGGCGAGAAACGGCAGGCGCCAGCCCCAGCTAAGAAACGCTTCCTTATCCATCGACGCCACCGCGCGAAACGCGAGCAGCGACAGGATCAACCCCGCCGGACTGCCGAGCTGCGCAAACGAAGCGAAAAAGGTACGCCGTCCCTGCGGCGCATGTTCGCTTGCCATCAGCACCGCGCCGCCCCACTCGCCGCCGATTGCGATGCCCTGCGCCACACGCAGCAGCACCAGCAACACAGGCGCCCATACGCCGGCATCCGCGTACGTCGGCAGGAAACCGATGCCGACCGTGCCGACGCCCATGATCGCCAGCGTCGCCACGAGCGCCTTCTTGCGGCCGATACGGTCGCCGAGGTGACCGAACACGAGGCCGCCGAACGGCCGCGCGAAAAAGCCCACCGCGAAGGTGCCGAACGAAGCCAGCGTGGCGAAGAACGGGTCGCTGCCCGGGAAAAACAGCTTGCCGAAAATCAGCGCGGATGCGGTGGCGTAAATGTAAAAGTCGTACCACTCGATCGTGGTGCCCACAAATGCCGCTGCTGCGGCGCGGGTGGGTTGCCGGCCTGCGGCGTGGTCGTCTGGCTCGCGATTCATGTCTTTCGTCTCCAAGGTCTTTCTTCTGGATGGCGCGGCTTCTTCGTGCCGTCACCGGAAAACTGCTGCCAACGGTCAGGCTTTCAGTACGCCCGCTTCGAGCAAACGCTGCTGGGTTGCCGTGTCGATACCCAGTGCGTCGAGTACCTTGCGTGTGTCGCCGCCAAGCGTCGGCGGCACACTGCGATACGTGGCCGGTGTGCGCGACAGCTTGATCGGCGACGCCGTGCCGCGATACTCGCCCATCTCGATCACCATGCCGCGATGCAGCGTATGCGGATGGCGCGCGACGACGTCGACGGTTTGCACCGGCCCGCACGGCACGCCTGCATTGATCAATGCCTGCGCGAGCGGCTCGCAATCATGCGATGCGAGCAAGCGCTCGAGCGCGTCCTTCAGCGGCTCGCGATGTGCACAGCGGCTGCGGTTATCCACGTAGCGCGGATCCTCTGCCAGTTCCGGTGCGCCGAGATGCGCGCACAGGCGCGCGAACTGCCGGTCGTTGCCGACGGCGAGAAAAATCGGCGCAGTCGCGGTGCGATAGCTGTCGTAAGGCGTGATGTTCGGATGCGCGTTGCCGCTGCGCTGGGGCGTGTGGCCCGAGCCGAAATAGTTCGGCAGATGCGGATGCAGGAGCGACACGCCGCAGTCGTACAGCGCGATATCGATCGATTGGCCACGCCCGCTTTTCGTGCGCTCCGCCAGCGCCAGCAGAATGCCGGCCAGCGCATTCAAACCGGTGACCATGTCGACGACCGGCAAGCCGACACGCGTCGCCGGTCCGTCGCGTTCACCGTTCACGCTCATCAAGCCGGTCATCGCCTGAATCGCGGCGTCGTAGCCCGGCAAGCCGCCGAGCGGGCCATCGGGACCGAAGCCCGATACCGCGCAATGAATCAGCTTCGGGAAACGCTCGCGCAAATCACGCTCGTAGTCCATGCCCCAGCGCGCGAGCGTGCCGGGCTTGAAGTTCTCGACCAGCACGTCGGCGTCTTCGAGCAGCTTCCACAGGATGTCCCGGCCTTCGTCACGTGACAGATCGACCGCGATGCCCTGCTTGTTGCGGTTGACGCCAGCGAAATACCACGCGGTGTCACCGTAGAACGGAGGCCCCCAACCGCGCGTTTCGTCGCCGCCGGGGGGCTCCAGCTTGATGACCTGGGCGCCGTGATCAGCCAGTGCCTGAGTGCAGTAAGGGCCGCCGAGTACACGACTGAGGTCGATGACTTTGATGCCTTGTAACGCGCCTTGCGTGTGGCGCGTGTCCTGGGCGTCCAGGGCGTCCTGCGTCTGCTTCGTCTGCTTCCTGTGCCGTGCGTCCTGCGTGGCATCGTTCACATGTTCGGTCATTGCTCGCTCTCTACCGGCAGCAGTTGCAGCGCCTGATCGACCGTCACGCCGCGGGCATTGACCAGTGCATCGATGACGCTGTTTTCATCCGAAGACGTCTGCACGTCGAGCGGATCGAACGGCAACAGCTTGTGCCGCAACACCAGGTGACTCAGCGCGAGACGCCGGAAATCCGGCGCGAGGCGCGCGCCTTCACAAGCCATGAGTACGGCAGTGCTCGCGTGATACAAGGCCGTGCCCGCCTGTCGGACCGATTCATCGCGACCGCACTCGGCGACGCTCACCAGGGCATCGCAAGCGCGAGTCAAGGTAGAACGAAGCACCTTCATACTCCCAGCCGGCAAGCCTGCCGTGCCGAGCATATCCTGCAGATACGTGCGCAGCGGTTCGAGTGCGCCGTCCCGTTTTGCCGCGCGCGCGACGTCGAGCGCGACGATGTTGCTGGTGCCTTCCCAGATCGAACCGAGATGCGCGTCGCGCACGAGACGCGCGTCGCTCCACTCTTCGATGTAACCCGTGCCGCCGCGCACTTCCATCGCGTCGCCGGTCACGCGACGGGCATCGCGGCAAGCGCGGAACTTGATCAGCGGCGTGAGGATGCGCACGCATTTCGCCGCCTGCCGATCGCCGGCGTCGGCCTTTTCCAGCAGCAAGGCGATCTGCATGAACATCGAGCGAGCCTGCTCCGCGGGCAGCATCATCTTGAGCAATTGCCGCTGCATCAGCGGCATATCGATCAGCTTGCGGCCGAACGCTTCGCGATGGCGCGCGATGTGCAACGCCTCGGTCAACGCGCGGCGCATCAGACCCGCCGCACGCACGCCGTTCGACAGACGCGACATGTTGATCATGTCGGCCATCTGGTGGAAGCCGCGCCCCACTTCGCCGATCAGATACGCCACGGCCCCTTCCAGCACGATCTCGCCGCTCGCCATCGAGCGGCTGCCGAGCTTGTCCTTCAGACGCACGATCCGATAGCTGTTGCGCGAACCATCGGGCAGCGTTTTCGGCAGCAGGAACAGCCCAAGGCCGTTGATACCGGCAGGCGCATTGTCCACATGCGCGAGCACCATCGCGAGATCGGCGTCGGCGTTCGAACAGAACCATTTGTCACCGCAGAGACGCCACGTTTCTTCACCATTCACGCCGGTTTCGAGCGCCGCACGCGTCGCGATACGGGCGACATCCGAACCCGCCGCCTGTTCGGTCATGAACATCGCGCCCTGAAACAACGTGTCGAAATCGCGCGACGCCAGCATCGGCATAAATCGCGCGACCAGTTCGGGGGCGCCGAATTTGCGCAGCGTACGCGTGAGCGAATCGGTCATGCTGACGGGGCAGCACAGGCCGAATTCCGCCTGCACGAACAGGAAGGTCAGCGCGTATTTGACCAGCGGCGGCGGCGCTTTCTTACCTTCGCGGGTGTCGTGGCTCATCGACGCCAGCCCCAATTCCGCGTAGGCCACGCGTTCGAGCGCGACGTAATCGGGATGCTTGTCGATGCTTTGCAGCGCTTCGCCGCGCCGCGTGCGATGCCGCAATTGCGGCGGATTCCTGTCGGCGGACAGTGCCCAGACGTCGAGTTCGTCGGACGCTCGCTGGCCTAGGGAAACGAGCTGGCTTTCGAGTTCCTGATACAGCGCGTCGCCGAGATGCAATTTGAGCAAACGGGCGAAGTCGGGATCGCTGCTGAAGAAGTTGATGCCCCGGCTGTCGGGAATATTGGACGAGCCGTGTGCCGGCTGCGCGGTGATTTCGCTCATGCGTGTCTCCTTTGTGGATGGAGCATAGAAGCGGCTTTGATAATCGTCTAATACAACTTATATCCGGTACGATAGACGTTGCTTATCGATGGAAGAACCGGAGACTGCCGTGGACCTGAAGCAATTACGCTATTTCGTGGCGGTCGCCGAGGAATTGCATTTCGGCCGCGCGGCCAAACGTCTGTTCATTTCGCAGCCGGCGCTCAGTTTCGACATCCGCAAGTTCGAGGACCAGTTGGGGGTGCAACTGCTCGCACGCACCAACAAGACGGTCGCGCTGACGAACGCGGGGCAGGTGCTGCTGGGCGAGGCGCGCCGCTTGCTGCTGCAGGCTGGCGAAGCCGAACGCATCACGGTTCGATCGGCGCACGGGCTGGCTGGCCGCTTGCGCATCGGCTTTGTGAATTCGATGTTGTATCGCGGTATGCCGCAGGCGGTGAGTCGTTTCGAGGCTGACTACCCGGGTGTCGAAATCGTTCTGAAGGAGATGAACACCAGCGAGCAGGTGCATGCGATCCAGCGGATGCAGATCGACATGGGCTGTGCGCATTGGGGCAATTTTCCGTCGGATGTGATTTCGACGCCGATTTTTTCCGAGCCGTTTTTGTGTTGCTTACCGGTTGATCATCCGCTGGCGCGAAAGCGCAGGGTTGATTTGCGGGCGTTGGCGCAGGAGCCGTTTATTCTGTTTCCGCGCACGGTGTCGCCGCATTATCACGATCTGATCATCGCGCAGTGTGTGGGGGCTGGGTTTAGTCCGTTGATTCGCCATGAGGCGCGGTTGTGGCAGACCGTTGTGACGATGGTCGGGTTTGGGATGGGGGTGGCGTTGGTGCCGTTTACCTTGCGGCAGGTGCAGGATCCACGGGTTTGCTTTTTGCCCTTGCAGGGCGAGACGCTTTTGTCGCAGGTTTTGCTTTTGCGAAGGGCGGGGGATTCGGAGCCTGTCGCGGATCGGTTTGTTGAGTATCTTGAGAAGGGGAAATAAGGGTTTTTTCGCCTGCGCGGCGCTTTGTTTCTGTATGCCTGCGGCGTTGGGCTTTGCTTTGGTTTGTTTGCCTGCGCGGCGCTTGTTTCTGTGTGCCTACGGCGTTGGCCTTTCCTTGATCTGTCAGCCTGCGCGGCGCTTTGTTTCTGTGTGCCTACGGCGTTGGCCTTTCCTTGATCTGTTAGCCTGCGCGGTGCTTTGTTTCTGTGTGCCTACGGCGTTGGCCTTTCCTTGATCTGTTAGCCTGCGCGGCGCTTTGTTTCTGTGTGCCTACGGTGTTGGCCTTTCCTTGATTTGATATTGGTTTATTAGCGTCGCCCCTGTGCGGGGCAGGCACCTACTTTTCTTTGCCAGCTATGTCTCCGGTCTATACACCGGCCGCAAAGAAAAGCAACCGTATTGGAAGTCAAGCGGCGAACCGGTGTTCAAGGTGGCAGCTGTCAGCCGCAGGGAGCAATTTACGGGCGCGAGTTGTCCTCGCGACCTGCACGATTGAGCGACCTG
>NZ_WOEY01000105.1 GCF_013177695.1 Paraburkholderia solitsugae
GACGCTTCACTTGAGCTGGAACTGCATCTGTTAGCTGGCAGCGCAGGCAAGAAATCATTCGCGAGCGTCTCTTATGGAGATTGGGCCGGACCGAGGCAACTTCCGGGCCAGTGGCTCAGATGGGTCGACCACGGCCCATCGTGACAGACAACTGCCAGGTCAAAACCGGTTCGAAGTCGATGGACACCGAGGCTTAGGCGCGATGCGCACCCAGCGTCGCAATACCGTGATATGGCAACGCGTCAGCCCTTCGTTAGAGGTCAGCGGCCGAAAGCGTTATCCGTTCGCCAGTGCCTGACAACGCTTTCTGCTCTACACCCTGCAAAAGCCGGCGCTTTCCAAGCTCGAAGGCGAGCATCAATTGCTTCGGGGTCTCGTTCGCTGCGCCGAGTTTTTCGCAAACCGCTTCAGGAGGAAGCGCAAAGGCGCAGTATCCCCAGCCGAAGCCGTAGGCCGAAAACCATAGTGTCGAGTCGGCGGAAAGAAGTGGTGCCGTGAGGTTGGTACGGAACTGGTCCATGGCTGTCACCTTCCTGACCGATAGGAGTGGATTATGATTCTCGCACAGCGAACTTACAGAAGTCCTTTCGTCTCGATGGCTTGCCTGCGGTCATCATTGGCGGAGTCCGGCCAGGTTCGGTCGTTCGACCTCGGCTCGAAGATCGTCGTCAATAGGTGGCGAGCTTGAGCGAGGCCAGGCGACATTCCCTATCCTTTGGGAGCTGGCAAAGCCCGAGACAACCTCTCCCACACGAGCGCAGCCTCGTTAGACCAAACCTATCGAGCAAGGAGCGGCAAAGTGGTTGATGAATACTGCTGGTGGTTCGTGTGCTTTGTTCCGTTGAAAGCGAACGCCCCCAAATTCTTCGGATTCGCTGAATTCCTTGCTGCATTAGCCCTCATGGTACTGGCTTGGACCATCGCCGAGTTTCGGTACCAGTTTCGAGTCAGAACCGCGCCACTGCCGCTTCGACACATCACTTTTGCTATGGTCGCAGCGGTGGGTCTACTGACATTATTGACGGACCTGTGGCGCGCCGAACAATGGCACGTTCCAGAAGGAGACCTTCTTACCCCCGAGATTTGGCAAGCTCTCCTGGGCGCAACCTTTTTCTGTACGTTCCTTGCGTGGGCATGGTTCGCCTTCATTCGTCCGCCCGTCTACGGAAAGAGAAACGCTGAACGCTACGTGCGCGAATTGTATCGGGTGATCCTCAAAGGCTCTTCATCCGAACTCGCTATAGTTGCGGACGAATTCGCACATTCTGTAAGGTCAGTGATTCGATATGCAACTGAACAACCGCAGTTCGCCGAGGGACAACAAGATCCCCGTCCCCGGGTAGCAGCGTACGCAGACGATCTGTTGCTATTGATAGCGGACAGGAAATTTTGCCGCGCGGTGATCGAATCGTCATCCGGCACGGCGCTCGCGATATTTCAGGAACTGGCTGAGACCGAGAAATACCGAGTGCAGATTGGTACATTTGCGAGAAACGTCGTTGGAGAAGCCTTCTTGAACAAGGATTCGTTTCTGTTCCACGAAACAGCAGGATATGAATCGGGTTTGATCGGTTACGTCAAACCGCTCAGTAAGGCGATGTTCGGAAACTACCGGATGGTAGAAACGATTGGAACATTGCTCGATGCGACGCCGTCAAATGGAAACGCTGCCCAATGGGAAGCCTATTGCCGACTAGTGCTGGTTACCTTTCGCGACTACGTCAATGGGGGGATGGGCGGACACTCCTTTGTTCTACATCGGGCGAAGGGCTATATACAAACAGCCGTATCCGACCTCTACAAGATCGACGGCATGCCAGAGAATGCTTGGGATGACGACATACATAACAGGCTCCACGCTGTGGTGAAATTTATCAGGGACGCAGTTGACATTCTTGACAAAAAGGGCGTGCCACCTTATGTCCGATTGCGGATAAGAAATAATGCGGGGCCACCACATGAGACGTTTTACGATCATCTCGCCAGCATGATCTTCGAGGTGGTTTTCAGGGCGTCCTGTGTCCGGTCTCCGCAGGACCTCTGCTGGGCGATTCAATACGGTGCCGTCTGGGGTGAGCTGTTCGAGTTCGGTTCGATGAACAGCGCGGCGGGCAAGGTTGTGAAGTTCAAGGCGCGCCGCTTGATATACGATGAAATCATCAGGATGGGGAAAATTCCGAACTTCAAACGTGCCGGGGTTCTGGGCTTTTGCCTGAACATCATGGGATTGGCATGCCAAAAAGACAAGAATTTTCGCGATACTATGGCGCTCCACAAAGCTGTCCTATCCTGGACGACGAAACACTTCGTCTGGTTATATGCCTATAACTCCCGAGTTGGCGAAGCATGTCTGATTAACGGCATCAGTTATGAAGCAGAGAATCGTCGACTGGTCAGAACGTACCCAGCGGAAGGGTTAAGACGTCAAGCCTCCACAATCTACTTGGACTTGGACCCTGCTCCTGAGGAATCCGTTGATTCGGCAGAGAACTGACGGAATATCGCTTGCCCTCTAACATGACCCCCGCGTTGGCCGTTGCGCAGAGCGTCAGCGCGGGTGTTTCGTCAGCATGCAGCACACCCTGCTGCAGGAAGTCCTGGCGCAGCGCATCGGCCCGCGCGGTCGAAGCCGCACACCGCGTACGCCGACGTAGGGCGGAGCATGGATTGGGGGATGGCCAGACCAGCGCGCGCACAGTTGGAGCGGCCAAATGAGCGGCCGCTTTCCGTAGTGTCGACTGGCCGAATGGGTCGATCTGCGACGGTCGGCATCTGTCTCTGTGCGGCCACAACCTGCCGTTCAGCGAGCGCAAAAACCTGCCGTTGGAACGGCCGCAGTACTCCGGAACCGGACGGACGAGCTACGCGCGTGATCCCGCCATTGCCGACATTCAGGTGTCGCCGTTCGTGAGGCGCCTTCAGTTCGCTTTTCTGCCATTCGTATCAGGTTCCCGACATTTTCTCAGTGCGCGCACCGGGACACACCAGTCCGGCGCGCCCATGGCATCAGAACGTATGCCGAATGCCGACCGTCACCGCAACCTGGTTAGCAGAGTTGGCAGTGCCGACAGCAGCAAGCTGTGCAAGCGGCAAACCAAACGTCGTTTCCCCTGTCACAGGATTCGTATAGCGACCGATGCCGTCGCCGCCGGCATGTTCGTAGTTGACAATCCCATACAGCGCTGTTCGCTTTGACAGGTTGTAGGTGAAGTCGACACTCGCGATCTGGAATTTCGGCCGCTGACTCGTCGTATTCACGTGGCCATATTCGTAGCTGTAAGCAGCCCCAAACACGAGCGCCTCGGACACATTGTATGTGCCGTTTAACTCTACCGTGTCGAATGTTATGTCGCTGCCCGTACTGCTATTCGCTTGAGCGAAATAGAGGCTGTTCGCCAGCCGGGAATGGGTATACAAGAGTCCGAGTGTCGCGCTCCCGAACGTGTACGAGCCGCCGACCCCGAGGTTCGCGAGCGAGTTGGCGTTTTGAATCTGATCATAGCGAGCGGGTCCGAGTGCTGACCAGCTGAGGTCGCCAATATACCCGCTGTCGTCGCCGTTCGCAGTGCCGCCCAGCGCAGACTGGAACGGGTGGTTGACGTAGAGATAGCCGGCTGCCAGCGTAACAGGTCCATTGCTGTAATCCACGCCGAAAGACCACGCACGGTTGGTGGCGATACTGCCCGCCACCCCGCCGAAGCTATAAAGGGCACCGAACTTGAAGCCATCCCAGGTTGGGCTCTCATACTTCAACGCGTTGGGGATATTCATCGCGAAGTTGAGGTTGTCGATGTCGCCGAAGTGCGCCCCCATGAGAGAGGCACCGTTGCAGCTCGACGCGAGTATGCCCAGATATGACGTGTAGGGGTCGAACTGCCGCCCAAACGTGATCGCACCGTATGACCCGTTACTGAGGCCTACATAGGCCTGGTGGTTGAACAGGGTATTGGGTTGAAGCAACGCTCCCGTCGCGCTGGTGTAGCTGTTCTCCAGAGTAAAAATCGCTTGCGTTCCGCCGCCCAGATCCTCAACGCCCTTCAGTCCGAAAATGGACGGAAAGTTATTTCCACCTGTCATCATCACGTTCTTGCTACCGCTTCTATGCCCATCCTGGTCCGACAAAACCTGACTGCTTAGATAGGTAGCGCCGACGTCCACCACACCATACAGCGTAACGGTACTTTGCGAAAAGGCCGCACCGGATGCGCCGGCAAGAGCCGCAAATACGATACTGTTTTTCAACATCTCCATGCCCCTCATTTATTTAGTAAAACTACGTTATATGCCTACTTTCGTCTTATTTACTGTTGCGATACTTCTATTATCGAGTTGCCACTTCGTTGAACGGGGCCGGTGTTTCTCCATGTCGAGGCGATGCTCCTCGAGCGCGGCATGTAACGATTCAAGTCGGCACGACAATGCTAACGGTTCGCTTCAATCCGCATTCCAATTCCAGACGAGATGGGCGTCCGAACCCCAAAGTCGCGACCCCCAATCGCGACCGGGGTTTCAGCACACGGAGAAATTTGGGCGTTGACTACGAAGTTCGCTCCGCAAAGAATCCGATATCCGACCCTTCCGGTAGGGCAAACGTCCCAGCGCCAGATAGTGCACCGGTAAATGCCCAAACGAATCCGTCAGTGGGGCTGACTACGACCTCCAGAACGTCACCATAAAGATTGGTGATTTCCGCGACCGTCTCGCCGCAGTCGACCAGCTCGCCGGGCTCAACCTTTGGCCAGAGCAGGCCCGCAGCCTGAGCGTTGATACAACCCCAGTACTTGTAGCGACCCGGGAGAGCCTTCGGTGACACCTGCTCTTCCTGGTTCCCTTCGATCATTCCAAGCATGCGCATCACATTCATCACACCCCTGCAGCCCCGGTCGGCATCCATGCAGGTGTGCGACATCATTAACTCGACCATCAGTGACGGAACACCATGGGCCATCGCCGTGGGAACGGGATAGTCGTCGGCCGCACCAACCCAGTGTGGGTGAGCGATAGGATCGCTCATGTCCACCGGCGTCACTCCAAAAGCATCGGCGAGCGCCACTGTCCTTTCACGGACCACCAGATCATTGGTAGAGCTCAGATACATCATCGACATCGGAGCAGACGGTTCATGATTGCCATGAAGGTCGATGTAGTAGTCTGCCATCTGATACAGAGGTCCGATGAACGCTCCCATACGTGCGGTCAAAGTGCCTTTCGGGTCTGTTTTCCAGTAAACGCCGGATGCCATATTTCGACCATCCTGCGGAGTAAAGTACGCCCCCTGATCGAAAGCCGCCGCGTTTGCGGCAGGCAACGCAATGACTGAGCCCTTCATCCTTGACGGATCAAGTCCCTGCATAAGGCGAATGATAGCCCCCGTACCCGCGATTTCATTTCCGTGGGTTGCGCCCGAAAGAACGAGTGTGGGGCCTTCCTCCACGCCATGCGCAAACAGGCATGGAATGCTGAATTTGGAACCGGAGGGGTTTCGAATGGTTCCAAGTTCTGTTCGGTGCTTTGTACCGGGTTCAGCCTTCACTTCTCCGATCTTTAGCGTCTTCATAAGTTGTCTCTTTCAGTTCAGGACTGGCGCCGAATCGCTGGCGTCGGCCGCTTCAATTTGTCTGGACCCAAAATCCTAGCCTTCCATCATGCACTCTGCGACGATCCGCTGTTCGCCGAGAGTCGATCCGCTGAGTTCAGCGCTTTTTTGGCCGTTTCGCATGACGACGACACGATCACAGAGGTTTGCCAGATCCGCGTATTCCGTACTGAACAGTACGATGGCGGCGCCTGCGTCAGCAGCATCTTTGATCATTCGAAAAATAGTTCGCCGTGAGCCTACGTCGACACCGTGCGTTGGTTCATGCAGCAGCAGTACATCAGGTTTCATCTGAAACCACTTGGCGAGTAATGCCTTTTGCTGATTACCGCCGCTTAGTGCCGAAAGCGGCAACTCTGGATCTGATGGCCGAACCTCAAATCTTCCAAGCAGTTCGTGCACATGATTTCGCTCGGCCTTTTCACGCAAGAATCCATTCTTAAAAAAGCGTTGAAGGACTGGCAGACTGACGTTTTCGCGAACGGAAGCAGCACCGACGCCAGAGGCGTTGCGGCGATCGGCGGGCAACAATGCCATTCCCGCACGAATGGATTTGGCGGGAGAAAGCTCGGCCTGCGAGAACGACTGACCGCACACGGCAATGGAACCGGAACTAGCCCTCCTGGCGCCGAACAGGAGATACGGGATTTCCTCCTGTCCTGCACCGATCAAGCCGGTGATGCCCACAACTTCGCCCCGGCGAACGGCAAAGTCCATATTCTGAACCCGCTTCCCACAAAGGTTGTCGACGTCCAGAACTATTTCTCCGGCGTTTGTTTCCCTTTCTGGATAGAGCGCATCAAGATCAAAACCCAGTATGGCTCTGATAAGCTCCCGCTCAGTACATGACCCTGTGCTGGCGACATGCGCGATGACACCATCACGAATGACCGACACCCTATCAGTGACCGCAAAAACCTCATCAAAGCGATGTGTCACCAGCAGTACTGCGTGCCCCTGGCTCGCCACTCGTCGGATCGCGGCAAAAACCCGGTCCACTCCGTCACGAGGAAGATGCGCGGTTGGTTCATCGAGAATGAGGACGCCGGGACGATCCGGAGGCAGACCTTGCAATCCTCGAAGTATGGCAAGCATGGCGCGATCGGCTTCCGGCAACTCACTCGCTGCCTGCTCCGGCGTTGCATGAATGCCAAACTCGCCCAATGCACGCGCCACGTCATTGCGAACTCGGCGCCAATCAATTCGCCACGCAAGCCCGGTCTCGAAGCGTCCAATCATCAGATTTTCCAGCACACTCGCGGAACTGATGATGGGAAGATCCTGATGGACCGCAGCAATCCCCGCCGTTGCTGCAAAATCGGCGTCAGGTGGCAAATTGATCGGCTCGCCCCGCAGCACCATCCGGGCACGCCGATCCGTGTCGTCAGGCTGATATACGCCTGACAGGATCTTGATGAGGGTCGATTTTCCGGAGCCGTTTTGCCCGAGGAGCGCATGTACTTGCCCGCCCGACAGGGTGAGGTTCACGCCATCGAGAACCTTGCGCGGACCAAATGATTTCGAGATGTTCTGCAGAGAAATCACAGCGTCGGCCACCGCCTTATCATTTGCCGAATTCATGACTTCAAGCCCCACAGCTTGAGGTAATAGCTTTGAAAGTCGAACCCGTACCAAGTGGCGGCCGGCTTGGTCAGATTCACCGTTCCAATATTGTCGATGGTGAACAACCGTTGGGGCTCAACATTGTCGATAGCGGGTTGACCGATGAGCAGGCGCGCGACCTGATCGACCGTTGCCCATCCCATCCGCTCGTTGGACGCGCCGAGATTGGCGACTTCCGTGTCGGTCTTCAGGGCGATAGCCTGCATATCCGGCAACGACGCATTGCTGCTTACAATCTTGATCCTGTCACCTGCGCCGACCGCAATGATTGCGGGCTTAATCGACGGCACCATGGAGTCAACCGAGGCCACGACATAGCTCATCTTCGGATTCACGGTAACCAAGGTGCGCACGAGCGACGGCAACGTCGTTTGCCATTGCGGCAGCGGCGAATCCTTCTGTATAACCTGGCATTCGGGGCACAGACGTTTAAGTTCCTTCGTAAATTCCTTTGCAAAGACGCTGTCTGACTCGAACGTTGAGCAGCTGATCAGCGCCACTTGGGCATCCGGCCGACCATTTGCGGCAATATAGGCAGCGGTGATCTTGCCGGTGTCGACGATCGAAATATTCACATTTGCCGAAAGCCCCGCATCCGCGATATTTTTGGGGATCGGCCCCGCCGGAATTGCAGCCGTACTGACAACTGGGATGCCGGCTTTCTTGGCATCCGTAATCGCCGCTTGAACGGTGTACGGATCAATGCCCTGCAATACGATTGCCGATGCATGCCGACTGATGGCGCGATCGATCGACGCTGATGCCTGAGACGAGTCGGGAGCGTCAGCCGTGATGATCCTCATCCCGAGTTTGTTTGACGCATCCTCCACACCCTTCAGAACTTCCTGGCTGAATTCAAAGCTCAGACCCGCCGAAATATAAAATATCGACCTTCCAGCAAGCTTTTGGCCGACGTAGATCGCACGTGCGTCAGCGCCATTCGACAATGGCGCGCTAGCCTCCTTGACAATTTGCTTTGCCTGCTCGGTCATCGACATACTCCCAGCCAGTACCGGGGCGGCCAAGGACATGATCGCCAACGCAGACGAAACCTTGAAAAGCTCTTTTGCTTCCCGAAAAAAATTCGTCATGCTGAATTCTTGGCTCATTGCTTTCTCTTCCAATTTCATCGTTCTCTCCTCCAGTTTGTAATCAGGCGTGACAACGTCGTGCCATTTCAGCGCTTCTTAAGACGATTGGCTGCCAATCGCGACAAGGTGACGGCCAATACCAAAGCTCCTCCGTAGAAGACCTGCTCGATCCACCCTGATAGGCCAAGGATTTGTAAACCGACGATTCCCGTTATAAGGAAATAGACCGCGATAAAAGCACCCCACGGGTTAAACCGTCCGGGCGTAATCGCAGTCGCGCCCAAAAACGCTGCCGCGAACGGGGGAAGCAAATACCCATTTGCAGCGTTGGGGTCGGCCGAACCCAAGACCCCCGCAAGGATGACGGCGGCTACAGCACCGATCAGGCTAGATACGACGAGCGAGCCTGCACGCAGACGATCAACATTAATCCCCGACAAGCGCGCCACCTCACGATTGGCGCCTGCGAAGAGCATATTTCGGCCTAACGGGGTAAATCGCTGGATGTACCACCAGACGAGCGTTAACAAGAGACCATAAAAAAAAGCCATCTGAACGCCAAAAACCCTGGTTCTGGCGAAATCGGTGAGTAGCGGCGATATACCGATGATGCTTAGCCCACTGATGCCATAGGAGACCCCTGTGAGGAGGGTTCCCATACCCAGCGTCACGACAAGAGAGTCGACACCAATTCGGACGGCAATGAAAGCGTTGATAACGCCAACCGTCAACCCAAGCAGAACTACCAGCGGTATGACCCAACCGATCGGCCAGCCATACTGAACGTTCAGCACCCCGATCAGCATGAGGCAGCAGGACATCAGCCCCGTCATGGACAAATCAAATTCACCGACGATAAGCGGCACGATCATGCCCATCGTCATCACGACCAGAATGGCTTGCGATCCAAATATATTGGCAAAATTCGCCTTGCTCAAAAAGATTTCCGGGCTTGCGATCGAGAAAGCCAATATCAGAAAAGCCCACGCTATCAGCAATCCATAACGGCTCGCGACTTCGCCGGGGTCGAAACGCCTCAGAGAAATGTTTTTTGGTTGTTTGCGTACCGCGTTACCTTGATTCAAGTCCACCTCACCTTGGATTGCCATCAGAAAATCTCCTCCCTATCAGCCGAAACTCTTCTTTCTTCCGATGAATGCATCGGGTCGCGCCCAACAGCGGGCGGCGGTAAGCTCATGCTAGCCAGCGCTGGGACGGGGCAATTTCCAGTTTTTCATGCGTATAACTAGCAGTTATGAGCCACGCATACGATGAAACTCACACGACTGCGTACGCAACGTATCAACAACCGGGGCCGAAATTACCTGTCGCCCACTGTTACGCCGCACAGCGCGCATAAGCGAGAGCCACGAGGAAACGCACGCCAAGCGGCAGCACGTCGTCGTTGAAATCGAACTCGGGATGATGGCAATACACGCCTCCCTGCCCCAAGAGCGCATATGCGCCGGGTCGCCGCAATAGGAACTCCGAAAAGTCTTCTGAGCTATTGATCGGCGCGAACTCGCGCAGCACGTTTTCCGCGCCGAAGATGTCCACGGCAACTTGTGCCGCGGCTTCGGCCTGCTCGCGATGATTGATAGTCGCCGGCGAACTGTTGCGGAACGCCACGGAGATCGAACACTCGCTGGTCATGGCGATGCCCTCGCAGATCGCACCGATGCGGGACTTGGCTAGCGTGCGAACACCTTCGTCAAAGGTGCGCAGCGTGCCCGTCAACTCCACATGAGCGGGAATCACGTTCGACGCGCTGCCTGCGTGCACGCTGCCAATACTCAACACCGCTGTCGCGCTGGGTGCGATCGTGCGGCTCACGACAGTCTGTAACGCGCAAATGAGTTGCCCGGCAGCCATCACGGGATCTTTGGTCTCCTCCGGCGCCGAACCATGTCCGCCCACACCGTCGATTAGGATTTCAACTTCATCGCACGAGGACAGCATCGCGCCGTCCAGCACACCGAACGTTCCGGGCGGAAAATGCGGCATATTGTGCAGCGCGTAGATTTCGTCGTAGGCGTAGCGCTCTTCGAGTCCGTCAGCCAACATCGCATTCGCGCCACCACCCGTTTCCTCAGCGGGCTGAAACACGAGCACGACTGTTCCAGCAAAATCGCGCTTGCGGCTGAAATGACGCGCGACGCCGAGTAGCATCGCCGTGTGTCCGTCATGACCGCAACCATGGAACACGCCTTGACGTTGCGAACGGTGCAGCGGACGGCCTTCCTCTTCCATCGGCAGCGCATCCATGTCGGCGCGCAGCGCGATCGTTCGCCCCTTCCCGCGGAGCCCGTGCGCGACCCCGACGACGCCCGTGCCACCAATACCGGTGTACGTCTCGATGTCCCAAGCGCGCAGCTTTGCTGCAACAAGCTCGCTTGTGCGGTGTTCGTCGAATGCCACCTCGGGGTGAGCATGTATGTCTCGTCGCAATGCGACCAGTTCGTCGATATCAATATCGACTGCGTTCATTGTCACTGTTTGCCTCCTTGTATACTTCGGCCTTTCGGCTGTACCGGAGTTCGCATACTAGGGGCGCGTTGGCAGCGGACAATTTCCAATTTTTCACGTATATAACCAATGGTTATGGAACGAGCAACCCTGAAGACGATGCAGCTGCAAATGCTCGTGGCGATTGCCGAACACGGCACGCTGATAGCCGCAGCCGAAGTACTGAACGTATCCCAGCCGGCAGTGACCAAGTGCATCAAGGAGCTGGAAGCACGTCTTGGTGTGCAGTTGCTAGAGCGCAGCGGTGCCGGCGTGCATCTCACGCGATACGGCGAAACGCTCCTGCGGCGAGCTCGTGCAGTGATAGCTGAGATTGTCAGTGCGGAACGCGAACTCGATGAGATGAAATCGGGAACAGAGCGCACCCTTTCGATTGGAGTCTCGCTGCTGGCCTCGGCGATTGCGATGCCCGATGCGTTGCGCGCCTTCCGAGAGCGACTGCCGGACGTCAGGCTGAACGTGTATGAATGCCTCCCCACACAGACCACTGACGGATTGCGCGATGGTTCTTTTGATTTGTGCGTGGCATTTGTCGCCGATGGCGATGTGACCGCTGAACACCGGGTGGTACCGATCAGCGAATCAGTACAGGTTCTGGCCGTGCGACGCGACGATCAACTGGCGCGCGAAACACAACTTGCACGTTTAACCTGCGCGCGCTGGCTGTACAATCACACTCGCGACAGTCTTCCCGCCTTCTGGCGCGAGCTGTGCGGCGACAGGGTTCTCTCCCTGCCGTCTCACGTGAACGTTTGTACGTCGCAACGACTCTATGCGCAGCTCGCCCGGGAACCTGGGACCATCAGTGTGTGGCCTGAACGCCTGCTGCAGGAACAGATCAGGCTCGGATTGATGCAACCGCTGGAAACCGATGCCTGTCCTTCACGCCTTACCCTGGGCCTCATCTATCGCAGGGATATGGTATTGAGTGCGAGTTTCGAGTATTTCATCGAGTGTATCCAACGCACACACTCCGGCAACGTGTAGCGCTACTGGCGAACCTGAAGCTCTCCGAGAACCATCAGGGATTCGCGCTCCAGTTCGCAACGGCGAAGCTTCCAACGCCCATCGCAGGATATGGACGGTCATTACCACCTGCCCCAAACCTCAAGGCCAGATTGGGCACGCTGCCTCAAGTGCGGCGTGCAAGTCGGCTAGAAAGCCACTGTACACGCGACGGCCCCGTTGGGCTTGCACCTAACCGAGCGTCCGATACCGGTCGAAAGTTCGCGCCTACTGGCAGAAAGACCTGGCGTGTTCAGAAAGCAACCCACAGCCGCTTCGGTAACGCCGATACCTGAATGTCAGCATGACCGACAAGCGCTAGGCCGCTACATCATCAGTGATCGCTTTAGCCTGACAGGCAGACATGGATCGAGTGCAGCGCCAGACGCCCGAGAGGGTGCGAGAGTGCGCATCCGCTTGCAGTGAGCGCGCCATTCGGAGTGCGGATATCCGAATGGCAGAAAAGCGACCTGTAGCTGCCTCGCGAACGGCGACACCTGACTGTCGGCAATGGCCGATGACTTGTCCTCGATCGACAGTACGAAATGACCGGTCGGCTCCGACATCGGCCCTTGGACCTACAGCGGCTCGACCGACAGCAACGGGTCGATTACGGCCGGTCGCGACCTCGCGGCCGGCTCACCCGACCTGAAGTTTCGGCTTACCATGGTTGGCACTGGTGCAGGCTCTGGTAACTTCGACGGGACCCGCACGGACGCCCGTCGACTCCGCGGCGCGGATCGCGCGGCGTGACGATCGAGCGCGAAACAAGGAGGGTCCACGATGCGCGCACGAAGTGTGAGCTTTGGGCGGCGCGATTTTCTTCGCAGGTCGGGTGCGGTGCCGTCCACGTTGCTGCTGTTGGCGCTCGGAAAAACCGACGAAGGCCGGGCCGACGCAGTTTCACCGACGCCCGCCTGCGACGACGGTCACGGACCGACGCCGCGGCAGACGGCAGGCCCGTTCTTCCTGCCGCACTCGCCGCAACGCGCATCGCTGCTCGAACCGGGGATCAATGGAACGAAGATCGTCCTGACCGGGCAGGTGCTGTCGACACGATGCAGGGCGGTGTCCGGGGCTTTGCTCGATTTCTGGCACGCTAATGACGCCGGGGAATACGACGTCGAGGGGTTCCGGCTGCGCGGTCACCAATTCGCCGACAGCGAGGGACGCTACCGCCTCGAGACCATCGTGCCGGGTCTGTATCCGGGACGCACACGACATTTCCATTTGACGGTGCAAGCGCCGAACGGGCCTACCCTCACGACCCAACTTTACTTTCCGGGCGAGCCGCGCAACGCTCGCGATTTCCTGTTTGATCGCCGGCTGCTGATGACGATCGACGACCACGGCGGGCGCAAGGCGGCCCGGTTCGATTTCGTGCTCGCGTTCGCGTAGCGCAAGTCACGGATTTCGATGGCGCCCGGGATCTCATTCCGGTCAGCCGAAGACGCCCGCGTCGAGATCTCTCGTGAAATGCTGTAGCCAATCGCTTTCGTCGCATAACGGGTATTCCTTCGTAACCTGCGTCGATAGCCTGGTTATGCAGACATAGCCCTGTAGACCGCAGTTCTCGTCACTCTTAGGGTCTGTCGTGTCGGTTTCCCGAAGATAGAAATCTCCTTCTACCAAACCGTCGCGCTGCAAGGTCGCGAGAAAATCTTTGTGTTCATCTGGTTCGATCAGGCGCATGTTCGTCCCCCGATGTGTTCAACGGAGATATCGTCAACCGATGCCAGTATGCTCTCGGCCGCCGCTTTCGGCTCGAGCCGGGCCGACTCGGTATCATCAAACGCGCCATCGTTGTATAGACTTGAGCCAGGTGGGGGCGCTCCCCAGCGTTGTGAAGGAGCCAGGTCATGCTGACGCAGCGAACGAAGGACATCGTCAAGGCCACCGCGCCCGTTCTGGCCGAATATGGCTACGCCATCATCCAGCGCTTCTATCAGCGCCTGTTCGAGACCCATCCTGAACTGAAGAATGTGTTCAACATGGCGCATCAGGAACAGGGGCAGCAACAGCAGGCGCTGGCGCGTGCCGTCTATGCCTACGCGGAGAATATCGAGGACCCCGCAAGCCTGACGGCAGTACTGAAAAACATCGCCAACAAGCATGCGAGCCTCGGCGTGCTGCCGGAGCACTATCCGATCGTCGGCGAGCACCTGCTTGGCGCCATCAAGGACGTGCTCGGGACCGCGGCGACCGAGGATATTGTTTCCGCTTGGGCACAGGCCTACAGCAACCTGGCAGACATGCTGATGGGCATGGAAAGTGAGTTGTACGAAGGCTCCGCGGAGAGACTGGGCGGCTGGGCCGGCTGGCGCACCTTCGTCGTTCGCGAGAAGCGGCCGGAAAGCAGCGTCATCACATCCTTCGTTTTTGAACCGGCCGATGGCGGACCCGTCGCCAACTTCGAACCCGGGCAATACACCAGTATCGCCGTGAACGTGCCGGCTCTGGGTTTGCGGCAGATTCGGCAGTACAGCCTCTCGGATACGCCAAACGGACGCAGCTACCGCATCTCGGTCAAACGCGAGAGCGGCGGTACGCACCCGCCAGGCTATGTCTCCTGCCTGTTGCATGATCACGTCAATGTCGGAGACGAGGTCAGGCTGGCCGCGCCATATGGCAGTTTCCATATCGATGTGAGCGCCAGGACGCCTATCGTGCTGATCAGCGGAGGCGTGGGGCTGACGCCGATGATCAGCATGCTCAAGAAGGCCATACAGGATCCGCAGCGGCAGGTGGTATTTGTCCACGGTGCTCGCAACGGCGCGGTGCATGCCATGCGTGACCGGCTGCGTGAGACAGCCGCGGCGCATGCCAATTTTCATCTGGTGGTGTTTTATGACGAGCCACGGCCCCACGATACTCAGGGCCGTGACTACGATCACGCAGGCTTCGTCGACGTCAATCTGATCAAGAGTTCGATCCTGTTGCCGGACGCCGATTACTACATCTGCGGACCGATCCCCTTTATGCGCATGCAACATGACGCGCTAAAGGAGCTCAGCATCCATGACGCCCGCATTCACTACGAAGTGTTTGGTCCGGACCTGTTCGCCGAATAAGGGGTTGTCGTACTTTCCGTGCAAAATCTGGCGCTTTGATCCTGAAAATCCATATTGATCAAGTACTTGCTGAATTGCTGATTGCGCGAAAGCTACCGAGCGGCCGAGCCTTGCTGCGAGCGGCTCTGCGCGCTGCTACCGCCATATTTTGCACGGAAAGTGCGACAACCCCATTCCCAGCCCCCATTTCATCGGTCATAGAAACATGCACCCGGCTGCTGCGGCGGAGGATTGCGTCCTCCTGCAGCGGGCTGGCGCCGGCGGCCAGCGCAGTCTCATCGACGTCGCCGGTAATCGTGATGTACGCGCCGAATTTTCGGCCCCGTGTACGGTAGAAGTTCAACACCGCGCGCTCATCGGCGCTTAGCGTGGCGAAGATCCGCTCGTCAAGTGCCCGAACGGTATCGACGTCCGGCACTTTGTCGCCGACGTGGCTGTACACCGGCACCGCTACGACAGGCCCCACGGCGTTGGTCAGCGCACGGCACAGCGCAGCGCGCATGTCGTCACCCTCGGCGCGCTCCGTGGGCACCCCTTCGGCGTTCAGTCGACGCACCAACTGCGCGGCAAGCTCGGGGTCCGCCTGTGGGTTCCACGGCCTGAGCGTTCTCTCGCTGTCGGTCTCAGTCGCGGTCTCGTTGTCTTGGACCAGCACGTACGCCGGATGCAGGCCTGCGTAAAGCTGAACGACGACGAGGCTGAAGTCGCCGCTCCATTTAGCGAGCGTGAGGTCAAGCAGAGGTCCGGCCAGCATGGCCGTCTTCACCGGTATCCAGTCTTCGACGATGTCGCCCATCTCAAGCAAATGGAGGGGGATGTCGCGCAACTACCTTGGTCATTCGGTCTCCGATTCGGGGAGAGTGGCGTTGGAGGAAACGATAATTTGCAACTAACCGTCAGCGATCTCACCTACCCTACGTGACACGCTCCTGCGAACGCACACGCAGCAGGCATTCAATGATCCACGCGGCCGAGGCGAACAAGGCGCGAATCGATCGCACCCTTCGTGCGGCCGTGTTTCGCAGCAAGATCCTTCGCCGACACGCCCGCGTCGAAGGCCTTCAACAGGTTCGCATCCTCCTCATCCGACCAGGAGCGGCCGGCGTTCTGCGGTCGTTCGCGGGCAGCTCGCCCGGCAGGCGCGGGCTCACCGCCGAGCTTGTCGAGTTCCTTGACAGCAAAAAACAGGGCCCGGATCACCTGCGGGTTATTGAACGGGCTTTGTCCGGCGAGGATTTCACCCGTCTCGGGATCGATGCCGCGCGCCAGCTGCTCAAGGGTCGTTTTCGCTTCAACGGGATTCATACCACTACTCCGCCTGTCATGGTCCTGTTCGTACGTCGACCGCACGAGCGCGATCGCCGCTGGTTTCACTTAAAGAGCCGCCGGTCCAGCTCGAAGCGCTGCTTATGCAACACCACTACGTGCTTCATGCCCGGATGCGCTGGATTCAGGATCAGGTTGTCGTCACTCGGACATACAACAGACGGAACCCGCATTGCAAGCCGTTTGCCGGCTTCGAGCCACTGCCTCGCCAGATCCACAGTCGACGCGGGATCGTGATCGAGCACGTTCCAGTCGTCCGGCAGATCCGGCACGTAAGCGCTCGACACCACCCTGTCCGGCACTTCCAGCGTGACCAGATAGAAGTTGGCCACCGGAAGCAGACCTGACGCATGAACGCGTGCCTCGAGGACCGCTGTCGAAGCGTGGCAGCACGTATAGAGCACCGGCACCCCCCGCGGATTCCAGCGGCCGCCAGCCAGGGCAGCACCGTTGCCGCTCAGATCATCGGCCCGGTACTTGCCGGGCTTCTCCTTGGCGAGGCGAAACACCTTCATACGGTCACGCCGTGTTCGAGACGTATGAGAAGGTCACGCACACGGTCAAATCCCGTCTGCGTATCCAGCGTGTCCAATGGTCGTTCACCACCCAGTTCAACGTTCGGGCGCAGCAGCCATTCAGCCGCCAGCCTGCCGTCTTCGAGAACGTCCTTGGCCTGGGCGTAAATCAGCATCGTGCGCGCTGCACGGTCCGATTCGCTCGCGCTGAGCCGCTCCCCCTGAGAAATCTTGCGGTTGATGGTGCTGCTGGGAAGGCGCAGACTAGCGAGCAAGGTTTGCACCGGGATATCCAGCAACTCGGTGGCGATCCGGCTGACGATGACCGCCTCCATGCCGTCTCGAATCAGGCGTGACTGTTCGATCGGGGCGAGGCCGAGGAAAAACGTGAGATCGTCTTCCCGAGCGCCGAGCCCGTTGGTGCCTATGTGCGCGAGCCTAGCGGCCGTTGCAGACTTTGCCGCTGAAGCGCTGGACTTTGTCCGCCGCGAATGCTGCCGTCCTGCCACTGCTTCTGCTGTCATGATTTTCTCCCAAATGGGCAGCGATTGATTCCCAACTGGTACAGTTTATTAGATTCCCAAATGAGAAGCAAGCTATGCTCATTTGGGCAACTTCATAAGCCCGCAGGGCTATGCCGGTTCGCGCACCATTCCCGGGGAGACCCCATGACTGAACTGACGATAGAGACGTTTTCGGCCCAGCTGTCGATGATGCTTCGGGACTTATCCCGCGGGATGGTGGCCGAACTGACCGACTTTGCCGTGGCTTACTGGAATGGCCACGAGGTCGTATTTGCGTTTCTGCGCGACGACGACAGTGGAAAAATCGAAGAAGAATTTGATCTCACAGCGTACGCGTGGGAGGAATGGCGGCCGCAGCTAACGCGATGGATCTCGGCACCACGGTTCGGCCCGCGCACCGAGGTGCTGGATTGGCTAAATCATTGAGTGCCCGCTGGCTTGCTGGCTGAAGGCGCAGGAGTTACCCACTCGACAATCGTCTTACCGAGCTTCGTGCTTGCCACGGTCATGCCGGCTCCAAAGGCAGCTACATACGACACGACTAACGCCAGATACCAGGTAACCGGCACATTGGCCAGCAGCCAGCTGATCGTTACCTTTTCAGGAGCCGTCAGCGGTTCAGACTTGGCTGCTACTGCAGGCACCGCCTGCGCACCGTTGGTCGCCGCGGCCGGCTTCGCCTTCGGATCGCCATATTTCTCGAAGCGGCTCATCACCAGCTCGAATTCGCCCAACGTATCGTTCAGATCGAGGTCAAACTTTGCCTGCTGCTCGCGCGCAGTTATGGACCCGTAGGCCATGACCTGAAAGCTCCGACCTTCGAGACCGCACGCGATGTCGTACCTGAGCCGATTTATGCGGTGGATGAGTTCTTCCGTTTCGTGCCGCCAACGTCGAAAGCTCTCGCTATCCCTGTTGCGTTCATCGGCGCGAAAATTCCTCGCGCGTGCGACGAGTTCGTGCAGTTCTTCAATGAAGGCGGTGTAGTCGAATGACTCGAAAGCCCGCGACCATGTCCGACGTACACAGTGGATTGTTCTCGAGCGTTCCAAGGTACGAGCCTTCTTCTAGCCCCTCGGTAGTCACCCACATCCGCTCAACGTGAACCTCCTGATTTCCATCCTCGGCCACGGTCCTGATCCTAAAAATCAGTTTCACTGTATCACCCGGGCGAAGCGATTCACGTCGCTCCCGTTCAGGCAACCAGAAGGTCGATGGATGCGCCTTCGCGACGACTTCTGCGTCGTCAAGCTCCCAACCGTCCCCCTCGATCTGTGCAAGTGCCATACGCCTTTTCCTATTCGCCCTTGAACCGGTAATCAGGGTGCGTCGGCACGTATCGCTTCCACGCTTCAATCCAGTCCGTTGCCATTTCTCGTTGCGCTTGCTTCAGCGAAATTTCTTCATTACAGACCATCTTGTAAAGCACAAACTCAAGCTGATCTTTCTTATCAGCACTCCACTCGCTATTGCGTGGCTGCGGCCACAAGTTGCGTTCGTCGGTGGGTGCGCCGCCAATAGAAAGAGCCACAAGATGGTCTTCCTCGTAGTCGCGCGCCTTACGGTCAGCGTAGCCGAACTGCTCGATCTGGCGCTTCTTCAGAGCGTTTGTGTAGTACGCCGGAGGCCGGATTGCCTTGGTGTAACCCTTAACGCACACCGTCTGATGAATATTGGCTTGAGTTACGTCGGGGTTAATCGCGCCGGGGGTGAACCGCGAATCTGGAAGATCCCCTGCACGCGCAGTTGCCGCAACAAACGTGAACATTGCCGTTAAGACGACTTTATGGAGTGAATGGTTCGGCATCCGTGGCTTTTCCGATTCCTTTACCACTTCCGTTGGTACAGCTTTGATGAGTTCGTAAGGATCCATTTTCGCCTCACTTCGTGATCTGCTGTCTTTGTTCCCTTTTCCTCGGTATGTCAGGCCGCCGCTGATTACTCTGCGCCTGGCGCTTCCTTGTCCAGTTCGTTGTAGCCCTCGGCGGGGTCATCGCCGATTACATCCTCAAATTCGAGCGATTCGGGGAAGACGTCAAGCGCCGCCTCGGTTAATTCCTCGGCCAATGCGCTGATCGAATCGATCCATTCCTTCGTCGCGATTCCCTTGTCGCCGTTCTGCCAGTTCGCCGACCTATCATCGAATTCATCTTCAAGCTCACGATGCACGTCATCGAGCATGCCCCGCGCCGCATCAACCTTTTCGTTATATTCGTCCACGTCTAGTTCCAGCTTCGCACGTGCAGCCGCAACCGCCTCATTGAACACACGCACAGACTCTTCCAACGTGCTCCGCTGCGCCGTCAGTTCGCCGAACGCTGCATCGATGCGCTTCTGATCGGCGACTTTGATCTTGAATGCCATGCTTGTCCTCTTTCGTGATACCCGAGTCCTGCTGCTGGGCGGCGTCATTTAACTCACGATCGCCGAGGCTTTTCCATGCTCCAGATTCACGCTCTACTGCTTCTGCCAGCCCATGCGTCCATAAGCTGCTGCGCAATCGTCAATCTCGTGTTGAGCGATGATCGGAAAAATCCCTGGCGTCGTTGCATTGCATTGAGCCACTTGACCCGTCTTGGGGTCACGAAAAACCGCCGGTGATGCACATCCGGCAAGCATCAGCGCGACAACGATGATTGATCGATTCATTTTTTCCCTGTCGATGGTAGGTTTCGTGCTGCTACGACGATTCTGCCTCGGGTTTCCGTGCGTCACGCGCGTGGCAATCGCGTCACTCCTGAGTCGCTGTATAGCAACTCGGCGCCGTTTTTGCTGGTGAGGTGCCTTGCCAACAACGCTTCATTTCGCCCGTGTTCGTATCTAATCTCCACGCATTGCCGCCGCTATCCACAGCCAGTTGATAGTGGCCTGCTGCCGTGGGCGAAGCATCACGCGATGCTTGGCCGCAGCCAATTAGGATCAGGGATAGCGCAATAGGGATGAGTTTCATATGGATTTTCCTACGCGTTGTACGGCGTCGCGACGCGGGTCAGTTGTTCGGTCTACCTCGCATTCGCCCGCGCCTCTAAAAGCCGCGTTGCACCGACAGCGATCTTGTCCAATGGATGAGCGCTGCAATAGTTGTCCATCCATCCCAAAACAGCCTCGGAGTCTAGGCCGTCCAGAAGGTCCCTATCGAGTGCGCTAGCTGCACCCGACATAAAGCCGAGAACCCAGTTTCCCGCAGATAGCCATTGCGTCGATGACTTTCGTTCAGCCGTCCATGTCCCGCATGTAGATCCAACTCCTTTGCCGAACTGTTGGATGGTGTCGCCGGCGTGGGCATTGTTTACCATACAGAAAAGGAAAGCGACCAGCGAAACAGCCAGTGTCTTCGGTTTCATTGTCCTTGGTTTCCCCGTTGAGAATTCAGCAGACAGCTTGACGGCAACCTAACTGCCCGCTCTGTCTTCGTTCATGTGTGACGCGCGTGTTTTCCTTGTTGCACGGCCTAGGCCGCTTTTCCCTCTTCTCAGTGGAAAAATGACTTGATCTCGGTTGCGGCACCTACGCAAATTAAAAACATCGGTGTCCAGAAAACGATCAGCAAGACGATAAACAGCGGCCACAGTCGAGTGGCAATAAAGCCAAGGATTGCAGCCGGGACCCAGCCGAAACCGAAACCAAGAAGGAAGCCGTATCTGAGCGAGCAATAGGCCCAAGCCGTTAAGAGCACCAGACCGCCGATGACATTGCCAACTGCTTCGTAGGCAGGCCTTATACCGTTGTAAAGGTTCGTCAGGTCGCCAATCGTCCTTTTGCGTTCGCGCGCAAGTGTGGAGTCGCGCACCTGTTCGAGAGTTAGCTCGCCGCGGGCGTACGCTTCTAGGTCTGCGACCACACCCATGTCGAGCTGTTGCGTAGCAATGGCGTTGTCGACGGTGAGCCGCCGCTCAAGCCGCTCCTGCTCGGTAATCTGCTCGCTCATTGTTCGCTTTTCCGTTATGCGGCTGGTTGGCCGCAATTCGCACCGTACGCGTATTCAGCCGGTGGTAGTTGGCTAACCAAAAGCGCCTTCTCAGCGGCTGTGAGAGCAAGTCGAAGCCATCCGGCGCGCTGCGCCGCGCGTGCATAGTCAAGCTCACGTTGCTCCCACGGGCCAAGTGCACCCTCTCGCGAGTCTTTGATCGCCTGTTGGCATTGCTCGATCAGCGTAGCAACTTCGCCCCCGTGACCCGCATGGTCGTCCGCGATGCGCTCGAAACAATCTGCGATAGCCTTCAACAAGTCGCGATACATGGTCTCGTCCTCTTCCTAGATGGGATCGTTGGGCAGCCACATGAGCGCTCCATCACTCTGATTGCCAGCGATCGTCGTCCAACTCCGACCCTACTCATCGATAGCTACGCAGCCCGGTTGCCATTGCTCCCGATTGCGCAGTTCGTTGACCCAGCTTTGCACCTCACCATGGAACAGCACGATCACACCACCTCGCCCGGCGTACCCGTTTTGCTCTCGCCAACGGCGCGCGATTTCGAGGAGTGTCATACGGCCTTCTCCTACGTATCTTGCCGAGGCTCGATCCGGCCTTTCTTGCCGACAGCGAGGCCGAGTTGCCAAAGCACATCCACTACGATCCGCTCGAAGACCGCTACTGCTACGTCGAACGCGTTTTGCGCAGCAGCTTCATCGCAAGCGTGACCTTTGTGAATGATGTCGTTTCTAAGACCTTGAACGCGTCGGCTTTCGTCGATGAGTGCGACTGTAGCGCCTTCTCGACTGACCGTTGCTATGTCTAGGTTAGCGAGTTCCTTAAAGAGGCGCGACAGTAGGTCTCGGTAGCGGTCAAAACCCGTTTGCCCAACGGCGTGCTTCACGATGATGTCCGCTAGTCCCTCGTTGTGGACAAGGCCATAGACGATGGGCTGCAAAAGCGTGGCCTTGAGGAGTAACTCGATCGTCGTGGCGCAAAACACGACAGTTGCTGAATGATGTCCGTTATCCTTGAGCCGGTTCGCCTCTTGGAGGGCATCGACGGCGGGGCGCATAACCATTGGATTGGCTAGATAGTACGAACTCAAGCGATCCGCTGTGAATTCACCGATCGCCTGGGTGCGATGCTCCGGATACAGCTCATCACCGATAAGCTCGTACATTTCATCCATCGCCGCATCGTGCTCGTCGTAGCTCATGGCTTTCCCCGTCGTTTTCCTACTCAGCCAGGTCCGTAGGCAGCGTCGCCACGATCACCTCATGATCAGCCAACAACGGCGAATGCTTATGGCGAATCATGGCTTGCAGATATGCGATTCGCATATGCCCTTCGATAAGCTGATATGGTTCTCGAAAGTAAGCATTACTTTCCCTCGGGTGGCAGTATCGCCCGCCAGCCCGCGCGATAATGATCGGCGTGGGCGTAGTGCCCAATTCCAACATCGTGCGACCAAGCCAAGTGGTGCGCCTATGAGGCTGATCGAAGAGATCATCGCCCCAAAACCTTAGGATTTCCGGCCACCTCCGCACATGTCCTACAGTGAGAATCTCGGCAGAGCTCATCCGTGTAACCTCATAGCACCAATCGAGCGGCCGAAGCCCTAGCCACAACTGAAACTCTCGCCAATGACGATAGACCCAAGTTTCGACAACAGGCGAAGGAACGTGCGCATATTCCTCGGGCCACCGTCGATAGTATTGCTCGAACGGCTCAACTTCGAACGTGCCCCAATCTTTCGGTGCCGGAATTTTCGGTGGCTGAATGCTGATTATCATGTATGGCCGTTTCCCGTTTTCCGTCCTCTTCTAGGCTCGACTGCTATTTCAACGCTTTCCAATGGCTTTGGCCGCCCAAGCACGGGCGACGCTAACGATCTTCGGCATACGTTCCGCCCTCTCTGCGCGGCGCTCAGTGACGATCTCAGTACACGTATCTATGCATTCATCGCAAATCGCTGCATCCGCAATCCCTCGGACGAGCAGTGCAGCAACATGCTGGCTGTTCCCGCAAAAGTCGCAAAGCAGAACGTCGTTGGCGCTTTTCATCGTAGACCGTGCGTTTTCCGATTTCGATAGAGCTTCTTTTGGTACCGAATGCCCTCGGGATCTTATTGTATGCCCGTTGACTCAGTATTCAGGAGCGTGCCTGCCTTGTCATCGGAGCTGCCAGAGCAGCCAGTTGAAAGAGTCGCTTATCTCTGTCGTCCAAAGGATCCCCGTGATAAAGCTTTTCGACGAGATCGAGGAGGTCAGATACGGCTCCATGTTCGACGCCAGCTTCCTCGAGTCGGCGAATTTCCTTTGCCTCCTCGTCCTCCATCCGCAGGGCGCTGCGCTGCACTGGTACGTCAGCTTGCGATTCGCGAATGCCTTCCTGAAGGTGCGGCAGCAACTTCGCGGCGTCCTCGGATAGTCCCGTGTTCGGCACCGCGATTTCTATTAGGGCGGCTAGCTGGTGTCGGAACCACTCTGTGTCGGTGCCGGTGGGCAGTGCGTGGACGTGGCCAATATATTCAACAGCGTCCGCTATCACGTCATCGTGCTCTCGCTGTTTGCGCACGAAGTCCTGATGCTCTTCCGCGATCGCCTGGAATTTCCGCGCGAGCGTCTCCACGATGTCGCTCGAGGTCGCACCGTTGCGCCATAACACATTGCGGGCAACCGCAATGCAGGCACGGTGCAGTGGCGTATTTTGTGTCATTCCGGTTCACTCACTGGTACTTTTGACCGGCACGCGGTCCAACATTGCGATGAGGTCTTCTTTCGAAAGCACGAGTTCACACAGCTTGCGTGGCTGATCGTCTTCGCCAAGGGTCATCACATCGATGCACATCAGAGTTCCGCTTGTAAATGCGGTAGCAGTATCGGGAAACTGAAGCCACCGACTCGACACCTCACATCGAACCATTCCAGTGTTGAGGTCGAGTCGCTTACGATTTGCTGTAGGGCGCGGAAATCGCCTAATGTTGTCGTTCATTGCTTTTCCTAGGCGATGAGTACTTCAGCTGGAATCTTCAACTCGCGATTCAGACGGCGAATCATGGCAAGGCTTAGCCCGCGCTTCCGATTGAGCACTTCGTAGACTCTGTTCAGGTTGCCAAGATACGGCTGCATGTCGCTGGCAGACAGTCCGGCCTGCTCCATGCGGAACTTAATGGCCTCAATGGGATCGGGAAGATCGAGCGGAAAGTGCTCAGCTTCATAACGCTCCACCAGGGTGGCCAACACCTCCAAACGGTCTCCTTCCGGAGTGCCGGGAGCCGGGTCGGCGTCGACCAGGCCAGATACTGTCTGCAAGGCTTCTTTGTAATCGTGTTCGTTGTGAATTGGACGGATTTCCATCTTGGTCACTCCAGTTCTACGGTTTCAGCATCAATCCTGTCGTACTCACCATGCGTTCCGACGAACTTGATGTAGACGACCCCGATGCGATACGCGACCGCAACAATCAGCCTGTAGTCGTTTCCCTTGATGTTGAATACCACACGGTTTCGGCCAACAAAGCTCGCGGTCGCATATCTGGCCTTTATGTCCTGCGGCGTCATCCAGACGGCCTTTACCGCTTCCTCATGCCATGCCAGCAGCGACTGCCGCGCGATCGGATGCTTGTCGCAGAATGCCAGGAGGACTTTTTTCGCAATGATTCGCATCGATGCATCTTAGTCCCATTTTGGGACTAAGGCAAGTGTCAAACCTCGGTCACGGTCCTTGAACTCGGAACACCCGCCGTTTCGACCTCTATTCCGAGCAGGTTTGCGAACATATGGCCGAAAATCGCTTCGCGCCCCATACGAAGTCCGCGTTCCTCGGAAAAAGCGCGGGGCAATGGTTTTGCACGGAATGGCTGAAGCAACGCTAGAGCGACCGCACGCGGCGTGATCCCCGCAGTTCCTTCCCGGGGTCAAGAAAACGGGATCAGTTGCCGTTAAAACCGGATTGGACAACCTGAGCGTCTGGCGCGCGGTCCTTGCGGGCCGAATCGCTCATCACAATGGAATCGAGGAATAAAGGATGCAAATGAAGAAAGTTCTGTTGGCACTCACAGCCTGCGTGACAGTATCGGCGGCATTTGCGCAGACTCCAGGCGGAATCCGTCAAGCGGTCTCGCCAGATCACTACCAGGCAATGCCGCCCTCGGAGCGGCAGACCTACGTGGCCGGCGTACTGGACGCGGATCGCGTGTTTTTCCAGCAGACGCAACCAGTGTTCGCGGCGTGTCTGAACGGCGTCACGCTAGCCCAGGCGACGGACGTCGTCGATAAGAGCCTCCCGACCCTGAAGCCCGAATTGCGGTCGTCGATGCCGCTCGCGGTTCACAACGCGCTGATTGTAGCCTGCGATCGCAGTGGCTATAAGGTGCAATGAACGTGGCACGCGTCACGCCCGGTGTCGCTCATTTAGCATTCGGAAACGGCCTGAACAGACAGAGAACAGCTGGCATAATTCTGCCTCTCAGGTTCTGCTACGGCCCTCGGAATTGGCAGAACTTTTAACCGACCCTGACAGGTCGGTTTTTTTTTGCCGGCTCGCCAAGCACTGCCGTCTGACGGTACGCATACCTCCTTCGATTATTCGCCCGTGTTCTTCATCACGGTGGGCAACGTTTTTTCATGGAGGCAACGATGCTTAAGATTTGCGTGGTATCCGCATGTGTGGTGGCAGCGACTGGCCAAGTATTACCACAGCGACGGATCCGTCCAGATGCTAATCGCCGAGACAGAGCACGCGCGTGCCTTCGTTTTACGCGTCGAAGACCTGCGCCTTGTAATTGAGCGGTGTTGGCGTGCCGAAACGGATTGCGCCTGAACGACATTCGCTACGCGTTACAAACGCTTCGCATCCACAGCAGTGCCCGTGCGGTCAGCAGACGGTCGCAGGACCGCGAACTGTTGTTCGAGGAAGGCTCCCAGCTTGACCTTGCCGTTCTCGTCGCGTTCGCAAAAGTAATAGATGACGCAGTGAACTGCGGCAAGCATGGCCGGGCCAAGAATCAGGCCATCGGCCAGACCGGCGCCGCCGACGGTTGCGGTCCCGTTCGCCGCGTGGCAAATGTGCCCGAGATAGACGTCGACCGGAAAGCCCGCGATGAACGTGAGTGCAAAGATCGCCGCGGCCGGGAAGTCCCGGTTGCGCCCGCGAGCCCGCGGAAGCCACAACGCGAGGCACAGGAGGATAGCCCCAGGTACGACATGGACAGCGTTGCTGTCGCAGTAAGAGGAAAACGTCGAGATCAGCAGCGACAGGATGAACGCGACGCCGTTAAAGCAGCCCAGCGATCTGACACTGCGCGGCAGGTAAAGCAGCGACACGGCAAGCGGAAGGACGCCTCCGATAGCATCGATCGAGATGCTATTCATGGGCGCACTCCGCTGTCATCCCATCGTTCATGTTCCCTTCGCCCGAGAGAAGCAGGGATGAATTCCGCCGCCCGAAGCGCGCGCTTCAGTGCTCGGCGTCCGCGGCGAGCGCAGACTGAGGATTCCAGCCGGCCTCCATCAGCGCTATGGCCGGGTCGCCGGTCAGCGCCGTGTCGATCAGGTCCCAGCGATCCTCATACCCTTCGACGCTCCAGTGGTATGGCCGCGTCAGCGGCGGGATGCTGACGGCGCGCACCGGATTGTCCCGATGCGCCCTGCCGCCCTTGCCCGGGGTTGCCAACCACTTCACATGCGTACTCGCGACGTTGGCGGCCATGTCGGCGGAAGGGACGATGAAGTAACGGAAGCGCTCCGCTGAGTCGGCCGGCGGAATGCCAGCGAGGATCCAGAAAAAGTTGGGACCAAACGCACGCTCAGCCTTCAGGCCGACGTTGCAGGTTACGGTTCCGGGCACGAAGGTCTTGACCTGCACATGAACGAACTTCGTGCCCGCCCGGTTACTGCACAGAACGTCGGTGTTGGGGGTGTTGCCCAGCGTGACCACCGCGGCATACCCACGCCGACACAACTCGCCCGCCACAAAAAACTGGCTGGCGTTGCCCCTGAATGATTTATCTTTTTCGGTCGTCATCTGGTCGACGGCATTGGCCGCCCGTTTTTGGTTTGGCAGTCTGCACACCGGCGACTATCTTAAACCGGTACACCGGCTCGTTGCGCTGGCATTGCAGAATCTTCACGAGAACCGGGCTTGACCGCCGCACCACACACCTGACTCAGGCGCTTTCCTCGAGCGGGGTGTAGCCAGCACATCCCGCCTACACGGAGAGTTGCTGTCATGCCCGATTTTTTCCCCGCAGCGTAGGGGCGGGAGGTATCGCGTGCATCCCACACCCTTCAGTCGTTGGCGGACCGGCTGGACCAGCCGTAGACTAGGCCATGGCTGCCCGCTCCGACAGGACCCGCCCCCCGCTCGCCCGCTACCAACAGAACCGTGACTTCAAGGTCACGCCCGAGCCTGCGCCACAGGTTCCCAGCCCCTCAACGCCCGTCAAAGGTCTCTCCTTCGTTATCCAGAAGCACTGGGCACGCCGGCTTCACTACGACTTTCGTCTCGAACTCGACGGTGTCCTGCTCAGTTGGGCTGTCCCCAAGGGGCCGAGCTACGACCCCAAGGAAAAGCGGATGGCGATTCACGTCGAGGACCACCCGGTCAGTTACGCAGACTTTGAAGGCACCATCCCGCCGAAACAGTATGGCGCTGGCACCGTCATTGTTTGGGACCGCGGCACCTGGGAGCCGGTTGGAGACCCGCATGACGGGATGAAGGCCGGGAAACTCGTTTTCAGGCTCCACGGGGAAAAGCTCGCGGGGCTGTGGGAGCTGGTGCGCATCTCCAGGCCTGAAGACAGGCAGGACCAATGGATGCTCTTCAAGAAGCGTGACGAATGGGCTCAACCGCTCGCGCAATACGATGTCATCAAGGCGCTGCCCGACAGCGTCGCCGGCAAGCCGCTTGGCCTCGTCGAGGAGCGCGCGCCTGGAGCGACTGCCGGGATGTCACCCGTGACGGAGCCAGAGATCGACCTGTCACTTGCCGTCAACTCCGACCTGCCCGCGACGCTGGAGCCCCAGCTTGCCACCCTGGCGACATCCCTGCCGAAAGATGACGGCTGGGTAGTGGAGACGAAGTTCGACGGCTATCGCATGATGGCGCGCATCGACAGGGGACGCGCCCGCCTGTTCACGAGAGGCGGCCACGACTGGACCAGTAAGCTGAAGCGTCTTGCCTCGGACGTCGAAAAACTTGGAATCACAGAGGCCTGGCTGGATGGAGAGCTGGTGGTGCTCAAGGACGGACTCCCTGACTTCAATGCGCTCCAGAATGCCATCACCGGGCCCCGCAATGAAAACATCGTGTACTTCCTTTTCGACGTCCCTTACTGGGACGGCCAGGACCTCCGGAAGGTGCCCCTGACCTCCCGGCGAGCACTCCTCGAGCAGCTTATCGGCGAGCCCACCGAGCGGATTCGGATCAGCCAGCATTTCGACGCACCGCCGGCGCAGGTGTTTCAGGCCGCGTGTGACCTGGGCCTGGAGGGCCTGATGTTCAAGCGGCGCGACGCGCCTTACGTTTCGACGCGGACTCAGACCTGGCTAAAGGCAAAATGCAGGCTCCGCCAGGAGTTCGTCATCTGTGGTTTCACCAGTCGAAGTGCGGCATCACAGGAGGTCGGGAGCCTGCTGCTGGGATACCACGTGGATGGCAGGCTCCGCCATGCCGGCAGCGTCGGCACAGGTTGGGATGCCAGGACTGCCCGAGACCTGTGGACCCGCCTGACCGCAGTTGAAGTGCCGTCTGCGCCATTCGACGCCAAAGCGGTCAAACCAGGGCGGCGGACCACGCGCACTGCGGGCAACGCGCATTGGGTCCAGCCATTGCTGGTGGCAGAGGTCGCGTTCGCCGAGTGGACGCGTGACGGTCACGTGCGACACGCCTCGTTCAAGGGTTTGCGCACCGACAAGCCGGCAGGCGATATCACCCGGGAAGCCGCCAGGACTGCAGCCGCGGCGCCAGCGGCAAACCCGGTCAAGATAACGAACCCTGACCGGGTCATCGACCCGATGGCCGGCATCACCAAACTCGATCTGGTCCGGTACTACGAAAGCGTCGCTGACTGGATGCTGCCCCACCTGAAGGACCGCCCACTCTCGATGGTGCGCGCGCCCAACGGCATCACCGAAGAACTGTTTTTTCAGAAACATCCGGAGACCAGGATGCCCGGGCTCAAGGAACACGAAGCGAACGTGTGGCCGGGACACGGCGCCCTGCTGACCGTCGACACCCTGGACGCACTCGTTTCGGCCGCCCAGATGAACGTCGTTGAATTCCACGTATGGAATTCAACGGTCAAGCGCCTCGACAAGCCTGACCGGGTCATCTTCGACCTGGACCCCGGCGAAGGTTTGAAGTGGCTCGAGGTGCAGGAGGCGGCACTCCTTGTCCACACGCTGCTGACCGAACTCGGGCTTAAGGCCTGGCTGAAGACCAGCGGCGGCAAGGGCTTGCACATTGTGGTGCCACTGGCGCCGCGGCTCGACTATGAGGCCGTCAAGGGTTTCTCCAGGGCCTTTGTACAGCATCTGGTCCGCACCATTCCCGAGCGATTCACTGCAAAGTCGGGCCTTTCAAATCGTCAGGGAAAGGTGTTTGTCGACTACCTGCGCAACGGGATGGGCCAGACGACCGTGGCCGCATTTTCTGCCCGGGCCCGGCCGGGCATGGGGGTGTCCATGCCCGTGACCTGGGAGCAACTTATGTCGCTGAAAAGTGGGTTGCAGTGGACCGTGGCCACAGCGCGCGAGTACCTCAGCTTCCAGACCGAAGACCCCTGGCATGATTACTGGTCGACCCGGCAGCTGTTGACGGCAGCGATGAAAAGGCTAAGCTGAGTCGCACGAGCACGAGTGCCTGCCCTGGTTGCTGCCCCGCCCACCACCTGTTGTGTGGAGGATGTCATGCCTGGACGTTCTATCGCATCGCTGTCGCTTTCCTTCGGTCTGGTGTCCATTCCAGTCAAGCTTTACAGCGCCACCGAGAGCGAAACCGCCGTCAAGTTCAACTACATGTGCAAGGACGGCTCCCGCGCAAAACAACAGTACGTCTCGGAGAGGACCGGGCAGGTCGTGGAGCGTGCGGATTTGCAGAAGGGATATGAGTTTGAGAAGGACCGGTTTGTTGTGTTTTCTTCAGACGAACTGAAGGCGCTCGAAGAGGGCGGAAGTCACGTGGTTGAAATCGTGGCCTTCATTCCGGAGAAAACCGTCGACCCTCTGTACTACGACAAGGCCTATTTCGTGGCTCCGGACAAGCGAGGCGGAAAGCCGTACAACCTGCTCAGGGAAGCCATGCTCAGGAGCGGTCGCTGCGCGGTGGCCAGATGGGCCTCCAGGGGCAAGACGCATATGGTGCAGGTTCGTCCCACCGAAGACGGCCTGGTCTTTCAGCAGCTGCTCTTTGCCGACGAGGTGCGCTCATTGAAGGACTTGCACATCGAGCAAGCCGAGATTTCTGAGCCTGAGCTTAAATTGGCATTACAGCTCATCGACCAGATTGCCGAGGAGAACTACGACCCGACGCAGTACGAAGACGAGGAAAAGAAGCGCGTTCTCAAAGCGATCGACGAGAAGATTGCCGGCAGGCAGATTGTTACGCCCGAACAAGTGGAAGTGTCCGCTACCGGGCAGGTCATCGACCTGATGGATGCGCTGCGCGCGAGCCTGGCCAAAGGCGGCAAGGTCAGGCCGCCTGCCACCAGGGCCAGGGCTTCTGCCGGAGATGTCGAGGCCCTTGCCCCGAAGGGGCGTAAGGGCGTCAAGCGCGCCGAGAAGGCTGAGGAACCATCTGCTCGGGTACGGGCCCGGAAGTGACGCGCCACGCTTTGGAGCATCACTACTCTCTGCGCAGTCTCCAGTCCCTGCTTGGTATATCGCGCAGAGTTTTGACCGGCCTGGTCGAAGCCGGCTTTGTGACCCCTGCCCGCGGCCCCCGGAACGAACTGCGCTACAGCTTTCACGATGCTGTCCTGCTGCGTACCGCCTATCAGCTCCAGACGGCCAACATTCCTTCGCGCAAGATATTGCGGTCATTGACGCGCCTCAAGGCTTCGCTCCCGGAGGAACTGCCCTTGACCGGGATTCGAATTACCGCCGTTGGCAACACAATTGCTGTGCGGTTAGGTCCCGACCAATGGGAAGCTGAGTCGGGGCAGTTGCTGCTCGACTTTGAGGTCGCTCCCCTGAAAGGTGACGTTGCGTTTCTGGACAGCTTCCCTCGCAGCGCAAAGGACGCTCACATCAAGGCCGAGGAGTGGTTTGAGCTAGGTGAGCAACTGACTGCCACGGACCGACAGGGGGCCGAGCATGCTTATCGGAAAGTCGTGGAGTTGCTGCCTGTGGCGCACTACGGCGCTTACACCAACCTGGGCGTTCTCCTGTGTGAAGAGGGACGCTGCGAAGAAGCGCTGGCAGTGTTTGACAGGGCTTTGGAATACTTCCCGGACGACTGCCAGCTTCACTTCAACCGCGCCGTTGCGCTGGAGGAGCTAGATTGCGCCGAGGATGCGCTGAATGGCTACGGCAAGTGCCTCGCGATTGAGCCAGACTACGCGGATGCACACTACAACCTTGCAAGACTCAAGGAACTTCGAGGGGACAAGCAAGGCGCGCTCCGACACTACAACGCGTACCGTCGTATCCAGGGCGCTTGATAGACGGTGGTCTAATAAGGCTCCGGTGCCGGAAGATGCTGCAAAGCTGCCGTCAGGTTAGTGACTCCGGATGGCGGCGCAAGCGCCAGAGATTTCCCGAATGCATAAAAAAAGCCGCAGACATTGCTGCGGCGCGAACACACACGCCGCGCACGGGGCGCTGGCGTTGGCTCCATCCTACACATCCGTGTTTCTGAAGCAATCAGGTATCTCGTCTGAATATTTGCGGGAGGCCGCATTGCCGCCTCTGCCCTGGGGCGGCCTTATGTCAATCGCTGACGCAGGCGTTGCAGAATTGCGACAGAGCCAGTCGCGAAAGATGATCTTGCGCCCGCCTGAACGGCCTGCGGGCAACCGGCCGTGGCCTCCGGAGCACCTCCTTTTACATTTTTCCGGGATAAGCGCTACACTAGACACTGTATATCCATACAGTGTTCTTGCCCCATGAGCGCCCTGCCGCGTCACCCCGAAGAAATCCACCCTGGTCTATGGCGAGCTTCGCAGCTGGCCGCCGGCTTCGATCGGGTGGTGTCGTGCGGCCACGCCGCGCTGGCCGCCGAGCTGCCGGGCGGCGGCTGGCCCGCGGGCGCGCTCACCGAAGTGCTCACACCGCAGCCTGGCTGCGGTGAACTGCGTCTGCTGCAGCCCGCACTGGCGACCGTCGGATCCCGCCCCTTGCTCCTGCTGCAGCCGCCGCATCGGCTACAACCCGCCGGACTGGCGTGGCTGGGCGTTCCCGCACGACAGGCCTGCGTGTTGCGCGCACCACGTACGGCTGATGCGCTGTGGGCCGCCGAGCAGATCCTGCGTGCCGGCACCTGCGGCGCCCTGCTCTTCTGGCAGGCCGAAGTGCGGCAGGAGGCGCTCCGGCGCCTGCATCTGGCCGCGCAGGCCTCGGACACGCTGCTGTTCCTGTTTCGCCCACTCGCGGCCGCCCAGGCGACGTCGCCAGCGCCGCTGCGGCTTGCGCTGCGAGCCGCCAGGGGCGGTATTGAAGTGACGTTCGTCAAACGCCGCGGACCGCAGCGCGACGAACCCGTTTTCGTTCCTCTCGTACCTTCACCTGCACTTTTGAGCCGATATGCAACTCTGGATCGGCGTACATCTGCCGCACCTCGCCCTCGAGTCGTTTCTCCCGCGCTGGTCGACGCCACGCCATGAGGCCGGGTTTGTCGTGCTGGAGAAGGACCGCGTTGTCGCGCTCGACCGCGCGGCGCACTCGGCCGGGATCGTGCCCGGCATGCGCCGCGGTGGCGTATTGACGCTCGCCCCCGACGCGGTCATCCGGGAACGTGATCTCACCCGTGAAGCGGAGCTTGTTCGTGGCGTGGCGTTCGCCCTGCTGCAGTTCACCCCCCACGTGGTGCTGGCGGAGGAATCGGTCGTACTGGCCGACGTCTCGGCAAGCCTGCGCCTCTTCGGTGGCATCCGGCCACTGCGCCGGCGGGCGGGTGAAACGGTGACCGCGTTCGGCGTGACCGCGACACTTGCCGTTGCCCCTACAGGGCAGTCCGCGTGGCTCTTCGCCCGGTCATCGGCTGGCATCGCGCTCACGTTGCGCTCCGTCGACCGTACGCTGCGTCGCGTGCCGCTACCTGCCCTGCCGCCTGCGCGCCCCTACGCCGAATGGTTCGACGGACTGGGATGCGAAACGGTCGACGACGTCCGGCGATTACCCCGCGCAGGCCTCAGGAAGCGCTGCGGCACGGCCCTGCTGGATGCGCTCGATCGCGCGACGGGCGCGGCGCCGGAAGTATACGAATGGCTGGAGTTACCCCCCGCCTTCAGCGCGCGGCTCGAGTTGCCCGACCGGATCGAGCATGCGGAAGCCGTGCTGTTCGCGGCGCGGCGGCTGATCCTGCAGATGACCGGCTGGCTGTCGGCGCGACAGCTGGCGATCGCGCGGTTTGTACTTGAGCTCGAGCATGAACGCGGCCGCGCGGCGGTGCCGCCGACGGCAATCGAAATCGCGCTTGGCGAACCGACGTCACGCGAGGAACACCTCGTGCGCCTGCTGAAAGAACGGCTGGGCCGCGTCGAACTGGTCGCGCCGGTCATCGCCGTTCGCCTCGATGCAAAGGACGTCCGCGAAGCGGACGCGCCGAGCGAATCGCTGTTCCCGGAGCCCGGCGGCTCGCCGCACGATCACGCGCGCCTGATGGAGCTGCTCGTCGCCCGGCTCGGCGCGCAGAACGTGCTCAAGGCGGCTCCGGTTGCCGACCACCGCCCGGAAGTCGCCGCACGCTGGCTTCCCATCGGCGAGACCGCCAGGCCCACGTTGCCGCCGCCCAATCTTCCGCGGCCCACCTGGCTTCTGGACAACCCGGTGCAGCTCATCATGCGCGGCCACCGCCCGTTCTACGGCACGCCGCTGCGCATGGTCTCGCCGGGCGAACGGATCGAGGTCGGCTGGCAGGATGGGCACCCGGTGACGCGAGACTATTTTGTCGCGGAGTCCGACGACGCGGTGCACTACTGGGTCTTTCGGGAGCGCGTAAGCGCCGTCGAGGAACGCGAGCCGCGCTGGTTCCTGCACGGCCTGTTCGGGTGATCGCCCATGGCGCCGACCTACGGCGCACTGCCCGACTATGCGGAGCTTCAGTGCGCGTCCAACTTTTCCTTTCTGCACGGCGCATCGCACGCCGAGGATCTCGCCGCTCGCGCCGCACAGCTCGGGTATGCCGCGCTGGCCGTCACGGACGAATGCTCGCTGGCCGGCGTCGTGCGCGCGCACGTCGAGGCGAAGAAGGCCGGGCTGCCTTTCATCGTCGGGTCGCACTTCCACCTGACCAGTGCCGACGGCTCGCCGGCCCTGTCATTCACCGCGCTGGCGATGACGCGTGAAGGCTATGGCAACCTGTCCGAGCTGATCACGCTCGGCCGCATGCGCGCACCCAAGGGCAGTTACCGGCTCGCGCCGCTGGATCTCGCGCACCCGGAGAAGCCCTTTGGACACCTGCGGGGACTGCCCGACTGCGTCGCGATCCTGTCACCGGACTACCCCGCCGATGAAGACCGACTGGATACGCAGGTCGAGTGGTTCGTCCAGACCTTCGGCGATCGCGCATGGGTCGCACTGACATTGCACGCGCGTGCAATGGACGATATTCACCGGGGCACCGTCGAACACGTCGCGGCGCGTCACGGCGTTCCCGTTGTCGCGACCGGCGCGCCCGTCATGCACGTGCGTTCGCGCAAGCCACTGCAGGACGTGCTGACGGCGATCCGGGTCGGCAGACCGGTCGCCGAATGCGGCTATGATCTCGCGCCCAACGCTGAGCAGCACCTGCGATCGCGTCTGCGGCTCGCCAACCTGTATTCCCAGCGCACGCTCGAGGAGACGCTGCGAATCGCTCGCCTGTGCACGTTTTCGCTCGACGAGCTGCGCTATGAATATCCCGACGAGCTGGTGCCGGCCGGCCATACGCCGACGAGCTACCTGAGACAGGAAACCTACATTGGCGCGCATCGCCGCTGGCCGGAAGGCGTCCCCCATCAGGTGCAACTGCAGATCGAACACGAACTCGCGCTGATCGGGGATCTGCGCTACGAGCCTTACTTTCTGACGGTCTACGACATTGTCAGGTTCGCGCGCAGCGAAGGCATCCTGTGCCAGGGGCGCGGCTCGGCGGCCAACTCGGCCGTGTGCTTTGCTCTTGGCGTGACCGAGGTGGATCCCGCGCGCTCGTCGATGCTGTTCGAGCGGTTCATCTCGAAAGAGCGAGGTGAGCCGCCCGACATCGACGTCGATTTCGAGCATCAGCGCCGCGAGGAAGTCGTGCAGTACATCTACCGCAAGTACGGGCGCGATCGCGCGGCGCTGACAGCCGCCGTGACGACATACCGCCCGCGCAGCGCGCTGCGCGAATCGGGCAAGGCGCTCGGCGTGGATCCGGCGATCGTCGATCGCGTCGCGAAGGCTTACCAATGGTTCGACTCAAGCCGCGATCTGCTCAACCGCTTCGCCGAGGCCGGTCTCGACCCTGAAGCACCGCTGATCGTGCAGTGGGCGAATTTCGCGGCGCTGCTGCTGGGCTTTCCACGACATCTGTCGCAGCACAGCGGTGGTTTCGTCATCAGCCGCGGCAAGCTGTCGAGGCTGGTGCCGATCGAGAACGCTGCGATGGCCGACCGCTCAATCATCCAGTGGGACAAGGACGATATCGAGGCACTTGGCCTGCTGAAAATCGACGTGCTCGCACTCGGCATGCTGTCAGCCATCCGTCGCGCACTCGACATCATTTCAGAAAAGCGCGGCGAGCCGTTCGAACTGCAGGACATTCCTGCCGAGGATTCAGAGACCTACAAGATGATCTGTCGCGCCGATACCGTTGGCGTATTCCAGATCGAGTCGCGCGCGCAGATGAGCATGCTGCCCCGCCTGCAGCCGCGCCGCTTTTACGATCTGGTGATCGAGGTGGCGATCGTACGTCCGGGCCCGGTGCAGGGCGGCATGGTGCATCCCTACCTGCGCCGGCGGCAGGGACTGGAGCCCGTCACCTATCCGAGTCCGCAGATGGAGCAGGCGCTTTCGCGCACGCTCGGCGTGCCGATCTTTCAGGAGCAGGTGATGCAGGTCGCGATGCTCGCGGCAGGATTCACTGCCGGCGAGGCTGACCAGTTGCGTCGCGCGATGGCTGCGTGGCGTCGCAAGGGCGGACTCGAAGCCTACTACGACCGCATCGTGAACGGGATGCTTGAGCGCGGCTACGACCGCGAATTCGCCGAGGCCATCTTTGCGCAGATCCAGGGCTTCGGCGAATATGGCTTTCCGGAAAGTCACGCGGCCAGCTTCGCGCTGCTGGTCTATGCGAGTGCATGGCTGAAGCACCATGAGCCGGTCGCGTTCCTCGTGGCGATGCTCAACAGTCAGCCGATGGGTTTCTATTCACCCTCGCAGCTCGTGCAGGATGCGAAGCGCCACGGCGTGAAGGTGCTGCCCGTCGATGTCACGCTCAGCAACTGGGATTCGGCTGTCGAAGGCAAATCGACTCGCGCGCCGGTACGCCTCGGCATGTCGCTCGTACGCGGGCTGAAGGAGGAAGCCGCCGCGCGCATCGAGCTCGCGCGCGCCGTGCGGCACTTTATCGATGTCTCCGATCTTGCACGACGCGCGCAGCTCGATCGCAAGGATCTGCAGGCGCTCGCGGCAGCCGACGCATTGAGCTCACTCGCCGGCGACCGGCGTGCAGCTTTGTGGCATGCGGTGGCTGCGGTACCTGACCGGGATCTGCTGCGCGGCGCGACTGATGACGACGCGACGCCGGTCCTCGCGCCGATGACGGAAGGCCAGGCGATCGCCAGTGATTACCGGACCCTCGGTTTGACGCTCGGCCGGCACCCGCTGGAACTGCTGCGCCCTCGCCTGATCGCCCAGCGCCTGCTGCCGGCGTCGACGCTGGCCGGATTCAGGAACGGGCAGCTCGCGCGTGCCTGCGGCATCGTGACGGTCCGGCAGCGCCCCGGCACGGCGAAGGGGGTGATGTTCGTCACGCTGGAAGATGAGACCGGACAGGTCAACGTCATCATCTGGCCGTCCCTGCAGGAAAAGCAGCGGCGCGAAGCGCTCGGCTCGTCGCTGCTTGCCGTGTACGGTGTGTGGCAGCGGGAGGGAGAGGTGCGTCACCTCGTCGCTCACCGGCTGGTCGACGTGTCCCCGCTGCTCGGCTCGCTCGTCACGTCGACGAGAAACTTCCATTAGGAACCGGCGTACCATGTTGGCGCACCGTCCTTCAAGGAGAGCGACCATGTGCTATTCAGCCCAGATCGTGGCGAACTACCGCAAGTACGTCAGGATGTTTGGCGCACATATGAGCATTCGCGAGTTCGCGCAGCTTTACTGGGAACGCGCCGAGGGCAGCAACGTCAAGATTCCGAAGGCGATGGACGCGGCGTTCTCGGCTCCGCAAACGGACGAGGAACGTCGGATCAGGGAGGCGATCGACCGGTTCAACGGCGAGCAGGCAACCAGGCTGGAGCAGGAACTGTTCAAGCAGCGCGCGCGGCTCGCCGACGCGGAACGCACACTTCAGGGCAAAACGACGAAGGCGGCCACCGAAAGCAAACGGATCGCAACCAACAAAATCGAGTCGGCGCTGCGCGGGCTCGACGATCTCCGGCGCACCGAACTGAAAGACCGCGATTCGCGAATTTTCCCCGGCAACTATGCTCCGGTGATGGTCATGGAAGACGGCAAGCGCGTCATCAAGCCGATGCGATATCACTGTCGCCCGGCTGGCAAGCCTGCGTTCTACGACAAGAAATATCCCGGACTCTACAATGCCAGGCTGGACAACCTCGAAGGCTTCTGGAAGGGACTTTTTGGGTATTCGCACGGACTTATCGTCGCGAATGCGTTCTATGAAAACGTGAAACGACATCGCCTGGAAGGGCGCGAGCTCGCCGAAGGCGAACTGGAGGAAAACGTGGTCCTGGAGTTCAAGCCGCGGCCCGCTCAGGACATGCTCGTCGCCTGCCTGTGGTCACACTGGCAAAGCCCCGGCCAGCCTGATCTGCTCTCGTTCGCGGCCATCACTGATGAGCCGCCGCCTGAAGTTGCCGCCGCCGGCCACGATCGCTGCATCATCCCGATCAAGCCGGAGCATATCGACGCGTGGCTCAATCCCGATCCACGCAATCTTGCGGCACAGTACGCGATTCTCGACGATCGCTATCGCCCTTACTACGAACATCGAATGGCGGCCTGAGCAGCACAAGTCGAGAACGACAATGGGCCGAGCCTCGGTGCACATAAGTAGGTCGGACCGTCGCCCTAACGAAAGTCCCGGTGCGGCCATGAACCGTCGTTCGCTTGTGCCGGCAATCGGACATTTAGGAGACCGCTTCGCCTGGACAACGGACCTTCGCCACCGGAGCTGAGCACTGTGCTTGCGGGTGCCCTTGGTGAAAAATCACAATGTGCGCAACCGCTCCCGCTGCAGATCGAGGTGCGGCCGCTGTCACGCCGATGACGATGAGCCGCGACGGGTCTTTATTGGGTCTAATGCGTTCTCAGTCTTCAGTAAGCCACGACTGTTCGTGTCAGGTGCCACAGAAAGTGAAAACTGTGTCAGGCAAGTGAAAAACTGCTGGCACAGATAGTGAAAACATCCGATTGCGTTTACTGGAAAAACGCATGGCATGACGTTTCCCTTCATGGGAGTTGGACAGTATCGTGGCTGAGATGACAGAAAACTACGATCGCACGGCGTCGAAGTTGATCGGGAGATTATCGGACCCTTCCGGCCCTTTTTTCCTTTAGCTCGTTTCTGCGAATGATGCCCCCAACGCGCTCCAGGGCAGCCGTTTTGGCACACTTCCATTAGCATGTCCTAGCGATGTTCCGGTCCACCTGTCTGCTTCGCAGCTTACGCCCCCCAGGAGATAACGTGGCTTCACCAATCGATGACAGGCGGCCTCATGGATAGGCCCATCCGACGGGGTTTAGTTATCGCCGGCGGCGGTGCGAAGGGCGCATACAGCTTCGGCGCCCTTAAAGCCCTCCACGAGTCCGACATTAAATTCGAAGCGGTGTCCGCGACCTCAGCGGGAGCACTGAATGCTGCGATCTGGGCGACAGGGCAGATTGAAGCCGGGGAGATATTGTGGCGCCGGGTATCACCCCACAACACGTATCAGTTTCACGGTCCTCTTCGGCTCCTTCCTCGCACGCTTGCGCAGCTTTTTCTCCAGGCCGTGATTTTATTTAACCTTGGGGCTCATCGCATCTTATTGGGGCGATTCCGAACGGAGTACCAGCAACTCGCCGAATATGCCGCAATATTTCTGGCGTGGGCCGTAGCGACGTCGGTCTTTGTACTAAATGGTGGTCTTATTGTATGGGACGACAGACTTGTTCGGATGCCGATGAGTTACGGAATACTGGCGCTCGCGGCTGTCTTTTTTTTAATCGGTTATGTGACGAAGGAATACTATTTTTTTGCAGAAAAGTTAGCGTACGGTGTGGTGCTTTCAGTCCTACTGTTACGTCTCATCGTCGTATCGGTCAGTGTCTTTCGCGCCATCGACAATGGCTACGTCCGCGGCGCCGCCTACGTGGTCTTCTCGGTCCTAGTGATCGCCTTAGGTGTAGTGCTATCCGCCTTCTTGAAATTGGTGCTCCGCATTTTGACTCGTATCACCACCTTTTCCAGCGCTCCGCTGCGGAGCACGATCGGCGAGTTCCTGCGCGATAGCACATTGACGATGCCGTGCTTCGCTGCGGTAGCTTGGAACAAGCTTGTGTACGACCCGGACAGACCGGTATGGAGGTACCACCCAAAGGGAAATACCATAGCGGGATGGTGGGCGCCAGAAGCGCAGCCGATCTGGGTTCCAGAATACATACGCGTTGACGAGGTGCCACCTGAAGCGCGTATAGATGTTTTGATGGCCTCAGCGGCGATTCCCTTCGGGGTCGTTAAGGCGATCGTTGTCAATGGAAAAGAGTATGTGGACGGCGGGCTGGCCGATAATGAGCCCATCACACCGTTGCTGCAGTTTGGCCTGGACGAGATTTGGCTCCTATCGCTCGATCCGAATGGGAAGTCAGACGACGAGCGTCGCGACGAATGCCTCGATCTGCTGCGCAGACCCCGGTTGCTCGGGTTTGATTACTCAAGGGAAGATTACGCTTTGCTCCGGACAGGCCAAACCCCATACCACCTCAATATCCAAAGTTCCCCGCCTCGGGTGATCCCCTATGACGAGATTTCGGCGTGGCCGAAGATAACCCGCCTAGCACCGTCCACAGCACTGGGCGGCGTATTCGCTTCCTTGCATTTCTCGCCGAAATATGCCGCGACGCTGATAGAAATGGGGTACCGCGATACTCTCATTGCTGTTGCGTCCCGGCGTGCAGGACCGATTGACGCGCGGAGCCCACTTATGCCCTGATAGCGCCCCTTCCGGCTAGGGGCGCATCGCGTCCGTGGCGATCACCTCGGCACTCTCAGTTTCCGTTCCACGCCCCACAACCGAAACGCGGATATCCGGATTGCGAGCGTCATGGGCCCCGTTTGGCTACCTTCGCGTTCTTCGGACCCGATAGATGCCCGCAAACCCTTGCTGTAAGCGGCTCTACGACGGTCGCCGGGAACTTTCACGTTTTGTGTCGCGACTGCCGTTTTTATTCACGATATGTGTCGAAACTCCGGCAGATACAGGACTGAATTACTGAAGAAGTTCCACAAAATCAAGGACTCGACTTCTCACGTTTTGTGGCACTGGACACCTCGCGCTCGTTGTCGCGTGCCACGGAGAGTGAAAACTGTGCCAGGTAAGTGAAAAACTACTGCGACAGTTAGTGCAAAAATCCGGGCGGCCGACATTTCCTGTGAGGACTCGGCCGTCCGACACTGTCGTTGATAGACCCGACTCGGTCGTTCGGCTCGTATCTTTCCGATGACGGCTAGCGGGGTATTTCGCTCTCAAAGTCGTCGGCGCTCAACCAACCTTGAGTTTCGCCAATTCTTGGCATCGTCCCTGTGGCTACCGATCTCATTAAATTCGGCACTGACGGTTAAGCGAACTCTGAACTATCCGCCGTTTATTTCGTTTAACCTCCAACTTTCCGCCCGCGACGACGTTTCCAACGTCAGAAGTAGTAGGCGTTGGCGCGGTCGTCACAAGCCACGACAACTTGTGATAGCGTCCTCACGGAACGCAGAGATCTGCGCTCCCACAAGACTGACTTTGAATTAGATCGCACACACCGCCACCTTGCTGGCAATGTCCGGCCGTGTGTTGTTGTGGCGTCTGCCCCCCCTTCGTGATTGGAGGCTTGGGCTGAGGACAGGTGCTGCCGCTTAGGCCAGCCTGAAGCATGTTTGCGACCACTTTGTTTTTGCTTGCGGTGCCATCTGGTTGTTCAAATGTCACAACCACGTCGCCACGCTTGAGATCGCCAATGTCACTTTTCTGATCCTCATCAATAACCTGAAAGGTGTAGGTCGAGTCATGTACCGCGAACCGACCGAAGTTCGCGCGGACCGCTACGAAGGACGCTGGATTCCCTGCCGGATTGCTGGGTGTTATTCCGGAGATCCCCCTCCGAGAGGCGCTACATTGATCCCAGAACCACATTTGCGCGGTGAATGACCCCTTATGCGGTGGCACGTCGGGATTCCAGTCCCTAATCCATACACGGACTTCGTCGGTCGTATTTGACCAGACGTGAATGTCAGCCGAATGCGTTTCTGCTTGACCTGAAAACGGTAGGTTCGCGAGTAGTGCAACTGCACAGAACATGATGATGCGCACGGTTTCTCCTCAAATTCAAAGCGCCGGTCTTTCTCAACTCTCGTCGCCTTTTAGATTTACTACTTAGAGAAGCATAGGTAAGCGAAGGAAATTAATCCGCCATTTTTACCAGTGAAAGGGCGGATCTCCGCTAAAGCGCGAGCCCTTGAAGCCGTCACCTGATAACGAAGTGTCATCCGAGATTCGTTTCGCCCCCTATGGGCGAGCGTGGTCTTGTAGCCGGAAATCTATGAAAAGTCCGTCGTAAAGGGTGGATCGAATGGCTGCGTGGGCGGATGACTTTTCTTTGACCGGCAGTACACTGCGAAAAACTCGGTGCTGCGAACGAGACCCCAAAACAATTGATGCTCGCCTTCGAGCTTGGCAAGCGCCGAATTCTGCAGGCGATAGAGCAGAAAGCGTTGCCAAGCACTGGCGAACGGATAACGCTTTCGGCAGATGATCTCTAACGTAGGGCTGGCGCGCCGCTGATAGCGGTATCGCCGCACGGGCTGCGCCACGCGGCTATGCCTCGGCGCCCATCGAGTTCGAGCCAGTCTTTGCGCAACCGATGCTTGTCGCGACCGGCAGTACACGACCCTTCTCGGACTGCCACATTCCCCGATCGAACGGCCGCTTTTAGACTCGTATGGGGCGTTCACCGGCATGTCCTGACGGTCAGATCGCTTGACCAGGATGACGTTCGTAAAGCAAGTTTCGCCGTGTTTGCAACAAGGCGGCCCGGGGGCGGCCGGTTTAATGTAACGCGCCTGCTGTCTCACCCGTTCCCGCGCGGCCACGCATCGAAAGATGAATCGCGAATACGCCCGCCAGCGCGACACATGCGGGCACGGCCGCGGCCACGAAAAGCGACGCTGACGACCACTGCAGATGCATCAGCGCGCCGCCGAGCACCGGACCGACAACCGATCCGATTCGCCCGATCCCCAGACTCCAGCCGATGCCGGTCGATCGCAAAGCCGTCGGGTAGTAGGTGGCGGCGAGCGCATTGAGTGCGGGCTGCCCGCCGATGATCGAAAAGCCCGTCAGGAAGATCGACAGGAACAACGCACCGACGGAGACGAGCACGGTCGGATTTCCGATCGCGGCAATCGTCACGATCGCAAGCATGAAGGTCGTGATAAGGACACGCGTGAAGCCGATGCGGTCGATGATACGGCCAAGCGCGAGCGTGCCGATCACGCCGCCCCCCCAAAGGGCCGTACCCGCGTAGACCGCAATCGAAGTCGTATAGCCCGCTTCGCGCACCACCGTCGGCAGCCAGTTGGACAGAAAATACATGTCGAGCAGATTGGCAAAATTGACGATCCACAGCAGTAACGTCACACGCGTTCTCCCGTCCTTGAACAATTCTACGAACGGCACGCCGCGCGGTTTCTCTTCAGCGACCTCGAACACGTGACCTGCGGGAATGGCTACGGCCGGTGCAATCCGCGCGAGGCTTCGGCGAATACGCTCAGCGTCGCTCTTGCGGAAAATCAGGAACTGGATCGACTCCGGCAGCGCCAGCCACATCAGCATGCCCAGCACGAACGGGATCGCACCGCCGACGAAAAACACCGCGCGCCAGCCGAAATGCGGGATCAACGACGCCGTGATGAGCCCCCCTATGACACCGCCGATCGTGAAGCCACAGGACACGATCATCATCAGCGTCACGCGGATCCGGCGCGGACTGTATTCTCCAGCCAGTGCCATCGCGTTCGGCATGATGCAGCCAAGCCCCAGCCCTGCGGCAAAGCGCCAGCCGACCAGTTCCCCGATCGAATGCGAAAATCCCGTCGCGAACATGCAGATCGAGAAGAAGAATGTGGCCGCAATCAGCACAGGACGGCGCCCGACCCGATCCGCAAGCGTGCTGAAGGCGAGGGAGCCAACCAGCATGCCAAACAGCCCGGCGCCAAACACGGGCGACAACGTCTCCTTGGCAATTCCCCACTCGCGGATCACAACGGGCGCGACGTAACCCATCGCCTGGACGTCGAATCCGTCCATGACAAGGCATAACGCACAAAGCGTCACGATCATTAACTGATAGATGCCGAAGCGACCGTCGTCGATCAACTCGCTGACGTTAAGTTTGTTGCTCATGGATGTCTCCTGGTGAGCCGGCCGCTCTTGTTCACGACCTGTTCGTTCGGGCGGCTCGGCAGTAAAAGCAAAAGGAATGTTTTCAAAGTTCCAGCACGAGCTTCCTGCCGGCCGCGCGGGAACAGCAGGTCATCATGCGGGTATTGGATTGCCGCTCGCCTTTGGTCAGCACAACGTCCCGATGATCGACTTCGCCGGCGAGTACACGAACTTCGCACGACCCGCATAAGCCTTCTTCGCAATCGCTCTGCACATCGACGTTCGCCTTGCGCAGCGCCTCGAGCAGTGTCTGATTGGCGGGCACCACAACGACGAGTCCCGAATCCTTCAACTCAACTTCGAACGCGTGTTCGTTAGCGGGATCGAGTGCGCCGAGCTTCGATTCGAAATGCTCGACTTTTAGTGAGTCGTCGGGCCACGCGGCGCTCGCTTCCTGCAGGGCTTCGAGCATTCGAACTGGTCCACATGCATAGACCTGCGTGCCATTTTCCACGTTCAGTGCAGTGAAATCGTTACGCGTCCCTTCATCCGACACGTACACGCGAAGCCGTTCACCATGAAGCTCGGCAAGCTCCGGTAGCAAAACCATCGAGGCCCGCGTGCGTCCGCTGAAATGAACTTCATAGTCGATGCCAAGCGTACTGGCGCGGCGCGCCATTGCACTGATGGGTGTGATTCCAATGCCGCCCGCGATCAGGATCAGCTTCTTCGCTGATTCGTCAAGCCGGAAATGATTGCGCGGGCCACGAATTCTCAACTGCGCACCGACCTTGACGTTGTCGTGCATCCATGCCGAACCGCCGCGGCTTTCCGTCTCCCTGAGCACTGCGATTTCGAACGCTCCTGCATCATCGGGGTCCCCGCATAGCGAATACTGACGCGAGATGCCCGTTGCACCACATTCGACGTCGACATGCGAACCCGCAGTCCAGCGCGGCAGCGGCCGCCCATCCGGCGATGCAAACCTGACACGAACGATATCGGGTGTCTCGCGGGACACCGACGTAACGACAACCGGCCGGCTGAGAGCGTGTGCCGACGGCTCGCCGATGCGTACCGCACTACGCGGCTTAAGCACCGATGCGTCATTGCACTCCGGATTCATCGCCGGGTCCCATTCGACGAGCAGATGCTCCGGGCCGCGGAACGACGTGTTGGGCACGTACGAGAAGCGCTGTGCAGAGAGGCGCATGTGCGGAAGGCGACGCGTGAACTCCTCGAGGAAGATCTGCATCTCCATGCGGGCGAGGTTCTTCCCCATGCATTGATGTGACCCGTAGCCGAACGTCAGTTGGTCGCTGGCATTCTCGCGACGGATATCGAACAGATCGGCATCCGCAAACTGATGTTCGTCGTGATTCGCTGACGACGTGACGATCAGCAGCTTCGATCCCGCAGGAATGTCGATGCCCCCCACAGTCACGTCGCGTGTTGCAAGACGCCGCCATGCCGCGACCGAACCGTTATGCCGCAAGCACTCTTCCACTGCGTTCGGAATGAGACCGGGGTCTTCGCAGATATCGCGCCATGCCTGAGGATGCTCGAGCAGCAGCTTCATGGCGTTCGCTGTGGCGTTCGCCGTCGTTTCGTGCGCGGCCACAATGCCGGCCATCATCATCGAATGCAGGTACGAGTCGGTTACGACTTCGGGCAATTCTCTCTGCTTGCGAATGCCGTATTGCATCCAGCCAGGGCCGTCCGGATCCTGACGCATCTTGTCGAGCACCTTGCCCGCGAATTGCCAGAATTTGCCGACCGCATGCGCGACTTCGACCTGCTCTTCGGGCTTGGGTCGACCCCAGGTATTGACCGTGTGCGCGATCGAGTATTCGCGCAGTGTGTCCATGTCTTCTTCCGGCACGCCCAGAAAATGCAGCGCGACGGTCAACGGCACTTCCCAGAGCATCTGGTCGACGAGGTCCGCCTTGCCGTCGTCGATGAAACGGTCGACGTATTCGCGCGCGAGCCGCCGCACCATCGGCTCGTGATGCCTGAGCGCCTCAGGCGTAAAGGGATCCATCAGCGCGCGCCGACGCGGCATATGTGCCGGTTCGTCCTCGTTCACCAGCGTGCGATTCATTGCGTAACCGTACGAGGTCAGCACACCGTTCGCTTCGGGGCCGGTCGGAGTGATCTTTTCGAGCGCTATCGAGGGACTGAACGTGAGGTTGTCGCGGAAGATCGCCTTGATGTCGTCGTAACGGGTGACGACCCAGTAACCGAGCTTCGGGCTGTAGAACACCGGTTCCTGTTCGCGTGCCCAGCGCACGTACTCCGGCGGATCCTGCTGATAGCCGTCTTCGAACGGATCGAACTCCGCGGCCCGACGGCTGACAGGGCAACCCGACCCCGTGCGCCCCGGGTTGGCTTGCGCGCCGTGGTTGAAAGGACATGCGGAGCCACGCTCCGTTGGAATCGTCTCGCTCATCAAAATCTCCCACTGCAAAAAGACTGTTTGCGTAACTATAATACGCAATGCGTAAATTGCATCCCGGGGTTTACGAGATGGTCCGCTACCACAAGGCGCGCCCCGCTAAAATGCAGCCATGAAAAAAAGCTCAGTTATCACGCCGGCCGGGACGACGACCGCCGCCGCGCCGGAGCGCGGACGCCGCCAGCGCGTCCAATCCGCAACGACCGCGGTGGTCTTGCTGAAAGGCCTGGCCACGCTCGGGGGACGCGCGTCGCTGACGGCACTCGCAGCCTACGTCGACGAGAGTCCGGCGAAGGTGCATCGCTATTTGGTCAGCCTGATGGAAGAATCTCTGGTCGCGCAGGAGCCGCTCACCCAGCTGTACGTGCTGGGGACGGAATGTCTCGCGATCGGACTCGCTGCGATGAGGCTGGTCGACCCAATCAGGGTGGCCGAGCCGTCACTAGTGCTGCTCAGAGAAAGTCTTGAGGTCACCTGTTTCGTCGCGGTGATGGGTAACCGGGGTCCGACGATCGTGCGTTTTGAGGAGCCCGGCCTGCCGGTGACGGTCAACGTCCGAGTGGGCTCCGTAATGTCGGTGCTGTGGTCTGCAACGGGCCGGGTCTTTCTGGGGCTGCTGGATGAGTCCCGCGTCCGGGCAATGGCGGAAGACGAACTGGCGCACGCTCCAGCCGACCTACGAGGCCAGCTCGACGCCAACGATCCTGTCGGGCGGCTCAGAGCCGAAGTTCAGGCCGCGCAGTGTGCAACGGTCAAAGACACCAACCTGAAAGGAATCAGCGCGGTCGCTGCGCCGCTCTTCGACTTCAACGGCCGGCTGTGCGGAACGCTGACGGCGCTGGGGGCGACAGGAGGATTCGACTCATCGATCGATGGGCCGATTGCCGCCGCCGTGCGACGCGAGGCACAAGCCATCAGCGTCAGACTGGGATACGTCACGGAGACACCGCGGGCGTAGAGGATAGCTATCAATAACCTCCGGGCAAGCGAATCGTCCCAATGCCAAGGTCTAGCAATCCACTGCACGCTCTGAGATCAACCCCTCGCGCGCTGGTTCGGCGCTTCGAACAAAGTCCGACATGCCGTATCCGACGCTTTGCGAAGGCTCTTAAGCAGATATCAAGTGGCACACATCATCTGGGTGATCTCGACGTACCAACACCATTCATCAAAGTCTCATCGACATGCCCAGTGGAAGAGGTGTCTCGACCACTCGTACCTGATAGGACGTCCAGCGTGAAGATTTCGACTGTCGGCCTCGACCTGACAGTAAAACTTGAACGTCCGAAATGGCCGCCAAAAGTGTCGTTCGCAACCGCTTTCGGCGATCAGCCTTTCGAAACTGGCGCAAAACGAACGGGGCTTACCCGTATCGACCAAGCAAATTTTGACATCCTTTACCTGGTGCAAACCCATCGGGTGATGGTCACCAGAGGGGGCCCACGTTCGGTTACATTACGATAATGTTAGACGAAACCGACCGCCGCACACCCTTCCGCATCCTCTGCCTCGATGGCGGCGGCGCTAAAGGTTTCTACACACTGGGCGTCCTGAAGCAGCTCGAAGCGATGCTCGACAACACACCACTCTGCGAGCGCTTTGATCTCATCTTCGGGACAAGCACTGGCGCCATCATCGCGACGTTGCTCGCGCTGGGGCGCAGCGTTGATGAGATCCGTGAGCTCTATGAGGCGGAGGTTCCGCGCCTAATGAGTATGCGCGGCAGCAACGCAAGGTCGGCCGCGCTGGAGGGGCTAGCTGCCCGGGTGTTCGATGGTACGGCATTCAGCGGCATGAAGACCGGCATAGGTATCGTGACCGCCCGTTGGCTCGAAGAGAAGCCGATGATCTTCAAGGCACACATCGGCCAGGCTCATGGAAGCAAAGGCACCTTTAAGCCAGGCTTCGGCGCGTCCGTAGCGGACGCTGTTGTCGCCTCGTGCTCCGCCTATCCGATCTTCAACCGTAAGCTGGTCAAGACCAGCGACGGAGATGTCGAACTGATCGACGGTGGCTACTGCGCTAACAACCCGACCCTCTACGCCATCGTTGACGCAACGCAGGCACTGGGATACGCCCATGAAGATTTGCGCGTCGTCAGCCTCGGTGTCGGCAACTACCCCGAACCGCCCAAATACTGGCACAAGTGGGCCATCGAGAAGTTTTTTCTCGTCCGGCTGCTGCACAAGACATTGGGGATAAACACGCACTCCTTGGAACAGCTCGCCATGCTGCTCTGCCCGGACGTGCCCATGGTTCGCATTAACGACAGCTACACCACCCCCGACATGGCCGCCGACCTGATGGAGCACAACATCGAAAAACTGAAACTGCTCTACCGGCGCGGCCTCGAATCGTTCGGCAAGCACGAGCGCCAACTCCGACAACTTTTCTCCTGAGGAGAAGCCGTGGCAATCCCGGAAGATGACTTGACCCGTATGGCACAGATCGGGGCGCAGACGACGTCGAAAGATACCTACGCGACGGTGAAACTGGCCCTAGAAGCAGTTGGAACCGGCTACAGCGGCAAGAGCTACAAGATCTTCCTGCAGGGATCTTACGGCAACGACACGAACATCATTAAGGAGAGCGATGTCGATGTGGTCATCCGGCTTGACTCGATCTTTACCTATGATTTGTCAGCCCTGCCGCCCGACCAGCAACAGGCCTTCCGGTCTTCGCACGGCGTCGCGACCTATACCCATGACCACTTTCGCAAAGACGTGCTGGGGGCCCTAACGGCGCGTTTTGGTGCCCACGTTCATGCCGGGACCAAGGCAGTAATGATTGAGCCCTTCCACAGCCGGCGGAAGGCGGACGTGCTGGTCGCGACCCACCACAGGAAGTACAACTGGTATGTGTCAGACCGAGAAGGAGAACACGACTACGTACTCGGCATTAGCTTTCACAAATCTGATGGGACACGCGTCATCAACTATCCACGGCAGCATCGCGAGAACCTCGTTACCAAGAACCAACAGACCAGCGAATGGTTTAAGCACATCATCCGCATCTTCAAGAACGCCCGCCAGCACATGATCGAGCGTGGTCATATCAACGCCGGAACCGCGCCGTCCTACTACCTTGAAGGGCTCCTCTACAACGTGCCGACACATTGCTTTGGCGTCAGCTATGTCGACTCGATGGTGACGTCCATCAACTGGCTGCTTGCGGCCGATCGCTCGAAGTTCCTCTGTGCGAACGAGCAATACCTGTTGCTCGACGGCAATGGCGATGTGACCTGGAACAGCCATCACTGCACGACGTTCATGCAGGGTATCGTAGCTCTTTGGAATGGCTGGTAAGCGACGTTGTCGATCCTTCTTCATCCTCATCGCGGTCGCCGAACATGGCCTTAACGAACCACGGCCGCTCTAAGATGCGGTCTTCTTTTATTGACTCCAGAGAACCATGCGCCGCTGCAACGACACGGCTTTCAGTTGAATAACGTACGCTGTCGCGGCGGCAATATTCGATCCTCATCCCTGATTTGGTTCGCCGATGTCTTATGACGCCCGTCGGGCGAGACAATCTCGATCTCACCCTGCTTTGCAAGGCTGCTCAATACATCTTTGTAAATCCTCGACGTTGCGGGCGAATCGTTGCATGTGGTCGCGTGCAACGTCTCGTAACTCTGTCCATCTTCGTCCGCGTATATCAAGCGCGGAATATCAAGATGTAGCCGTTCTTCGGTGCGTTTCCTTGCATCGTCATCAAACGTATACCCAAGCTTGCCCTGCTGAGTGAACCTTTCATCGGCGTTCGTGATATAGCCAATTTTGAACATGTCCAGCCCCTCGCCACCATAGTGGATAAAGGTATTGCTGTGCTCCCAGTGAACCTCCGTCATTACATCACGCGCCTTCTGGTGCATTGATAGATGGAGTAGCCAGAAATCGCCATGCCCCTGGGTGGACCGGATAAAGAATGGCGTATGAAAACGTGACCCCGCCGATTTGACGATGTGCGGGTAGAGTTGACTCTGAATGTAAGCGCGCCAGTCACGCTCATTATTCTTGATCTCCTGAAGACTTTTCCCCTGAAATACATTCGGCAACCCGATGCCTTCCAGCGGAGAGCGTCCGCCTTTGTCGCTCGCATATGAATTGAACGAATCGACGTTGAACGTCAAAATCACTTCAGCCCTTGGCAGCGTCTGGAAAATCTTTGCAAGCAACGGCATGGGCACTTTTGCGTAGCCGTATTGATCGAGAATAAAAATTGATCTGCCGCTTCTGGGGGTCTTTTTCCGGACATGCTCGATAATCCTGTCGGCATGCAATCGGAAGTCACCTTGAATGAGATGGATGTCCTTGCTTACGCGAGAACCGAAGCCTTGCTCGCCAATCGTCTTGGTCAGGTAGTTTGCAGCATCCCGATTCTTTTCAACAAAGATATAGTCGACGTTAAATTTGACCTTCTTTATACGCCCAGGATGATTGATTCGAACTTCTGCTTCTTCTGCGGCCTTGAGGCAAATGAAGGGCGAGCCGAGCAGAAATTGTCCCGTAACATCGTGTTCATAGGCTCCGCCGCCAGCAAATCCATCCACGATGGTCAGACGCAATTCTTCCTGATGCGGCGAACTGACCAGTGTGGGGAAATATGCTGCCAGATAACTTCGTAGAAGATCATGTTTGGCAACGCTATGCTGTTGTAATTTTGCAGGGCCGTTTTTCCAATCATAGTGATTTTGCGGCATATGTCCCCTAGGCTATAGCCTATGCCCCCCTTGGGAATTCGTCCCACGTGGAGCCATCTAGCAATCTTCCCGATTTGGTCTTCCCCACTTTGACCATGCGAATCATCTCGCCCATTCTTCCAACTACCTCGACGCGCTGGGCGCGCGCGGAAATACCTTCCTCGATGATTTCTTCAGGAGCCCAATGTCCCCATTGCTTAAAGTGAAATGGTACAGCGGCATTCCGACATTGATCACGCAGACTTTCCGCCCACACAGGATTCATCCATCTCGCATGCGCACCACTTTCACCGCCGGCAATGACCCAGTTGATGCCGGCGCTCAACGCTCCAGGCTTAGCCAACCACTGTGCGATGTCCAGCGGCCCGAGAAGAGGTTCGGCTGAAACGAAACGAACGACGACATCATGTGCGAGCAGATGGTCGACACGCTTCTCGAGCCAGTTCTGTTTCTCTGTAGAAGTGCCCAGCCAGATGTTCGCCGGCCACTTGCCATGCCAAGGGGCAAGTTTTTTTACATGCTCGATTCGTTTCGTGAGCAGCAACCAGTCCAGATGAGGCGTGGCTTCAATCAATCCCCACAGGCGTTCACGAGGGGCGTGCAAATCCTTTCGATTCTCGAATACGTCAGCCATCGAGGCGCAAAAGACCCGCCGGCGCACGCCATCAACTGCGGCCTCCTTGTTCCATTTAATCGGCTCCTGCCAGTGAGCATCCGTGAAGAACCGACGTTCCGCCTTGCTGCCCCAGATATCGGCCCCGAGCCGCTTTGCCCATGTCTCAGCGTAACAGAACTTGCAAGCCGGAGACACGCGCACACATCCCCACCACGGATTGAAAGTGTGATGCGTCCATTCGATTTTGCTTTCCTTGCCCATTACACGCTCCTAGCCTCCCGTAGCACGCATTGTAGGTATTGTGTTTATGCATGTAAAGCATATACTCCGCATAAATTCAGTACGCTAAAAGCAATATTATGGCCTCATCTCCCGGCGAAATCGTGCGAAAAGCATGGAAGCAAACAGGCTTGAGACAGAGCGATTTTGCGTCAAAGCACGGCATTACACAATACAATCTATCGCGCTATGCGGCAGGGAAAGTGAAGCCGCCGGACGAGTTCTTGATGCAGTGCATGCATATTTTGGGGATGATCCGTCAGGAGGAAATCAGTCCTCAAGATCTGGCCGACCTGATTCAAAAGAAGTTGTCGCGCCCCGAGCAGGCGGCAGTCCGTCGCGCAGTTTATGATCTGTTATCCAATTTTCCTTGACCGCGCCATGTGAGGTCCGGGGCGCAGCTGAACTGCGGACCGAGATAAGGATGGGGAGGCTGCCCGATAAGCAGTCTCTCAATGTGCCGGGCGGTCGCGCTTTCCCATCCTTCGCCCGACGCGCTAACCTTGGGTAAAACGCGCCATCAACCCGGTCAGCGTCGCACTACCGATGATCTGGTCGTCGCCGATGAGCGCATAAGCCCAAGGCTTGCCACCACGCTCGGCGGCATGTTGGCTTGCGGCCCGGCACCATTTCGTGGCGGCTTGCGACTTGGCTTGCACCACGAGATCGTTGAGTTCGTTCCTGCTCTTCACCTCGCAGATCAGCATGCGATCTCGAGTTTCGACAACGAAATCCGGTTCGTAGTTGTCGCCGGCACGATATTCAATCTGAAACTGAGTCCTACCTGGTTTCAACCACTTCTCGACCGACGGGTCGGCATCGATCAGAACGGCGAACCGGCGTTCCGGATCCGAATCGAATTTCTGGAGGGAATAACAGCAGTTCTTGAATCCGCCAAACACCTGCCGTTTCGTGTCAGATGCCGGCGATACAGGTTGGCGGAAGTCGTGCACTCTTTGCCCCGGAACCACATTGAACGGCTGAGCCTGAAGCAAGGTGAATCCGCGCGCCACACGAACCTCATAGTCGTCTTCGCCCAAGGGCGTTTCGACATAGTTCTGCATCATCTGCGCGAAGATGAACTCGGCAAGCTGGCGACCATTTCTCAGAAGTACGTTTTCCGTCTCTGCTGCAGTCGTCAGGTACGAATTGATGCGAGCGACCATTTGGCCCGCGAGCTTGTAAAGCAGATCGGCATGGGCATCGTAATCAACCTCGTTCCGCTCGATCAGGAAGCGGACCAGGTAATCCTCGAGGCGCTCCTCGCGAGGATCATCGACAGTTTTCGCCAGATATATTCGAACCTCGGTTCGCAGGCTTTGAACCACCAATCCATCGTCGATCGGCCGGACGTTGATTGTGGTCAGGTCTTTCAAATCGAAGTCGGCGAACTGGAACGTTACCTGCCGTTTCGGAATGACCAAAATCTGAGGGATAGACAGTGTCCGCTCGGCTACAGTTTGCGTCACGGCTTCCACGATCTGATCGACGCGCGGCGCAGACACCATGCCCGCTAACGTCCCTTGCGCCGGTCGGATGATCTCTTGAACGGCTTCGGTTATCTGACGCTGCACGTCGGGAGTTCGGAGCTCTTCCGCGCTTCCGAGCTTGCGTTCAAAGCGCCGGATCACTTCGAGCGTTACTTCTGCCGTGCGGGTTTCTTCCGGTGTGTTCAGTGTGAAAACCGGTGCCGCCGCCTCCTCCAGGCCAGGAAGTGACGGACCACCACCAGTGATCATAATTTCCGCAATCGAAGGGGCGGTCACGAGCGCGGCGCCAGCGGAAGAAACGTCGCATCCATCGCCGATCTCAATATGCGTCATGACGATCGAGCCGGGCTCTCTGGCCTTCTGGATGATTTCGTCGAAGCGGTCATGGGCGATAACTGTCAGCCTGTCGACGGCCGCAAAGTCCTCCTCGCCGCTTCGCGTCACGCGCTCCCCGTATGGCAAGCGAAGACCACGACCAAGCGTCTGCTCCGTCAAAATATCGGAGGCGGACGCCCGCAGCGGAACGATCGTGTAGAGGTTGGTCACGTCCCAGCCCTCTTTGAGCTTATTGACGTGGATCACGATCTCAGTGCGACCGTCCTGCTCCAGCGCCACGAGGCGTTGGGTAGCGTCCTCGCTTTCTTCACCCCGCAAAGCCGAATGAACCTCTGCGACCTTGTCTTTAAATCGGCCCATGAAAAAATCATCCGACTCAATGTAGCCGCGTAGACGCCGCGCATGGTCGGTGTCCTGTGCGACAAGCAGAATGAATGGCTGCACCCTTGGTCGCCCCGTCACGCGGTGATACCGGTCAAGCTCGACGGCAACGTGGTCATGGTTGTGAACTGCATCCTCAAGCTTGATCTGCTCGAGGCGCTCATCAGACACCGATTTCGGGTCGAAATCTTTCCGCGTGGCTACGGCCGGCTCTTTAACAAACCCGTCCGCCATTGCCTGCCCCAGGCTGTAGCTGTAGATCACGTTACGGAACGGTACGGAATTCGCGCCCACCGTCTTCGGTGTAGCCGTCAATTCAAGCCCGAGAATTGGCTTCAACCCGTCGATGGCTTTGGCACCTGCGCTCGCGCGATAGCGGTGCGCTTCGTCCATCACGAGCACAAGATCATCCAGGCCCGCGAGATAATCGTAGTAGCTCTCGCCGATCGTTTCCTGCAACTTCTTCATCTTGGGACTTCCGCGCGGTCCCTCTTCCTTGTTAATCTTGTCGATGTTGAAGATGTTGATATGGACATCGCTACCGAAAAGGTCGGAGGCTCGACCGCCTTCGAGACGGACGCCCCGGCCGCTCTCGTAATTGTCGCCGGTGATCAGCAGCGGCGGATTGGTTGCAAACTCAGCGATACCCTTGAAAACGTATTTGGGATGACCTGGCGTGAAGTCATTGATCAGCTTTTGGTAGATCGTTGTGTTCGGTGCCAGGACGAAGAAATGCCGGCTTTTTCCTGTCAGATAGAGATAGGCGATAAACGCGCCCATCAGACGTGTTTTCCCCACGCCCGTTGCAAGGGCAAAGCAGAGCGATGGAAAGTCACGCTCGAAATCCTCAAATTGCGGCCAGGTTTCGCGGATAGCTGCGAGTGCCCGGCCATCAGCGATGTCCTTTCTCAGTGGGACACGCTGTAATACCTCCGCAAGGATTTCCAGAGAAGCGGCTTGTGGCGGACGAAGAGACAATCGCTGTGTGATGGTATGCAGTTCCCGGCTCATTATTCGTGCTATTCCTTTTCTGCAAACAAATCAGGCTGCGGTCGGGCCGCCGTCTTCGGGGAGCTGCGCTTGACCGGCTCTGGCTTGGCGATTGGCAGGTTCTGGACGGTCAGACTGTAGTCGTCTTTGCCCCATTCGCATTTGCGCAGCACGGCAAGGGGGATCTTTCGCACCGTCAGGTTCGCGAACGAATCCGCTTTGGCGTTGAAAGCCTTGCAGCAGACAAGCAGGCTGCGCTCGTCACCGACTTCCTCGGAGAGCGCGCGCAGCTGTTCGTGCGTCAAGCTTTGCGTCGTGACGTAGATAAAATCTCGCTCAGAAGAATGACCGTGCATCCAATAATGCTGCTCGCTCGGATCGTAGGTGAATCCCATCAGCTTGCACACGGCCTCGGCGAGCATGGCGGCGTTGTAGTCAGTTTGGATGACCCAGTTACCCCATTTGTCCTTCTGAAGCAATGACGGCGCAAGGCGGTAGTACCGAAAGCCACCTCCGCCTTTCCACCCCACAGAGTCCGTTACGCCGCCTGAATCCTCGCCGTCAACGACTTTCGTCAACCGTGGAATAACATGCGTGTGGCAATGCTCGCCTAACTCGACCATGATCCAACGACGGCCCATTTTCTGCGCCACTGCGCCCGTCGTACCGGAGCCAGCAAATGAATCCAACACAAGATCATTGGGATCGGTCGCAATTTCGAGAATGCGCTTGAGGAGCCGCTCCGGTTTCGGAGTATCGAACACATTTTGAGGACCATACAAACCAATCATTTCTTTCTTGGATTCGTCTGTATGACCGACTTCGTCGTGAGGCCACCAATTGTGGGGGGTCATTCCATCCCGGACTTCGGAAAGAAATAGCTTCAATGCTGGCACAGTGTTAGTCCCATCGCGACCCCACCAGATGCGGTCTTCGTCGACATGACGTTGGTGCGTCTGCGGGTCGTATTTCCAAGCCTTCTTGGTATTCTTAATCACCATCCCGTTATTCGGGTTGACTATGTCGTAGCAGAGATTGCGCCGCTTTTCCGGAGTTGCCTGATTAAGATAATCAACGGCCTTCCACGGTCCTCTTGGATCGTCATCAGGGTTTGAGTATCGGGCGGCTGATTCTTCAGTCCTGGGTAATAACTTATTTTTGAACTGATCGCTTTTGGCATAAACCAAAACAAAATCACAAATCGATGCTATGCCCTGAAAATTATTGCTAACGCTGTATTTCCGTTGCCAAGTTATCGTCGTTTTGTAGTTACTCCGGCCAAACACCTCATCGCACAATACCTTGAGGTAGTGAGCTTCATTGTCGTCAATCGTGATCCAAAGCGATCCATCGTCCGATAGCAACCGTTGGATTATTTCGAGTCGGTCACGCATGAGCGACAGCCAGATTGAATGTTCCACGCCGTCATCGTAGTGCGTGAAGGCGCTACCGGTGTTATAGGGAGGATCGATGAAGACGCACTTCACCTTGCCCGCGAACTCTGATTCGAGTGCCTTGAGTGCCAGCAAGTTGTCGCCGAAGATTAGCCGATTGTCGAATAGGTCACTGTCCGTCAAGCGATGCTTCGCGTGATGCGACTTCGACTGATCTTCAATGAGGATCCGTGGTTCGAGGTGCTGCCGGTTATCCTTGCCAACCCAGGTCAGCTCGAGACGCTGCTTCTTGCTCATATAATCTCCCACCGGATGGTGAACAACGGTGTGAGCGTCGGCGCTATCTTTAGACTTTCCTGAATTTTGTCGAGCATTGATTCCACTTCTGCACGGATTTCGGCCTTCCGGTCGAAAAACGCCGCCTTCATCTTGTCGCGCTTGGCTTCCTGAGCACTGATACGTCGCTTCTCTGTGAGTTTTTCACTCATGGGTAAATTCGATCCTCGCAATGCTTTTCTTGCTGCTTTGATTTCAATATCGATTGTCTTCACATCGGCCTCGAACGCGCGTTCCAGGTCGTCACCATAGGCATCAAGTTTTTCGCCCTCTTCTTCCAGCCAGACGTTGTTCTGCTCCTCAGCGAGGGCGAGAAGACTTTTACGCCGCTCAGCTTCTACCGCATCCAGTGTTTCGTTAGGCGCGACGTCAGTGGTCTCGCCAAGGTCGCTGGCGGGCACAGCAAAAAGCCGTTCGAACGTGTCCGGATGCGCCTCCTGTCCGTTGTCGGTTACGAGTGACAGGACAAGGTGTTCGCGGACAACGGCCGCTGTATTGATCCTCAGTTTGCCAACCCGCAGCCACCCCCCGGACCCGCGCAATGGTTCAACGTCAGCAAGCCTGCCCGGATAGGCGGAAAGATCGAATCGCAGATGACCGACCCTCGGGAACGCGCGCTCCTTAGCCTGGGCGATCACCTTCTGCGCCAGGGTTCCCTCGGTCATGCGGAAGAACAGCCACCCGCGTTCGTCGGCCAATGGCCACTCGGTCGTGTAAGTCTGCCCTTGATAGTCGAAACGCCGTTCGTCATCGGCATGGAAACTTGCCTCGGGCAGTTCCGTTTGCGCGATCCGCAACAGATCTCGGTCGAGATCAGACAGGTGCTTGCGGATTTCCCCATCGCGGGTTTTAAGTTGCCGTGTGACCTTTTCGTCGACGTTCTCAAGGAGTCGCTTGCGTGCGTCGAGGACCTGCTCGCTGATCTGAGACTGCAAATCGACCTGGAGTTGGTCAAACGCCATATTGATTTCGGTCTCGTTCCGGGCAGCCTGGACGATTTCGAGGATGCGGCGCTCAATGTCCACGCCACGTTCAATCGCTCCAAGGACCTCGTCGCTGGCACCAAAGACACCGTCAAAAAGCTTGAATTTCTGGTCGAGCAACTCGTACACACGCTGCTCAGCCCTGTTTTTCAGATTCAAAAAATTGACGACGGTCACGTCGATTTTCTGGCCGTAACGATGACAGCGGCCGATGCGCTGTTCGACCCGTTGCGGATTCCAGGGCAGATCGAAGTTGACGACCAGGGAGCAGAATTGAAGGTTGATACCTTCCGCGCCCGATTCAGTCGCGATCAGAACAGATTTTTGGTCGCGGAAAGCTTCCACGACCGCTGCTTTCATGTCCGCGGTCTTTGAACCCGAAACGACATCGGAACCCTTGTGGCGGGCGAGCCAGTCCCGGTAAATCGCCCCGCTCGAAGGATCGTTATTCTGACCGTTCAGAAGCACGATCTCATCGGCGTGCCCGTTGGCCGAAAGGAGCTCCGCGAGATAGCGTTGCGTGCGGACGGACTCCGTGAAAATGACCGCTTTTCGCTGACCGCCTTTGGTGACGATCATGTCTAATGCGCCCGGGAGAGCACTTACCAGCTTGCCGCCTTTCGCGTTCTCACCGATTGCCAGTGCAAGGGTGCGATATTCTTCCAGCTCGGCGATTTCTGCCGCCAGCTTGACGGGGTCAATTTCGTCGTCTTCTGCGTCGTCATCGTCGAATTCTTCAGCCGCCTCGTCGATCACGTCGTAGTCAACCAGGTTTTCGATCGACGGCCGCTCCTTGGCTTTTAGGCGTTCGATGATTTTCGCCAATGTCTCGGACAGGGCGAAGGTCGAGGAGCCGAGAATCTTGCGGACAACGAGCGTAACCAGTGCGTTTGGCCGATCACCGAAGGCGATGGTGCCCGGCCGCTGCAGGTAGGACGACACGGCCGTATAAAGGCGCGCTTCGTTGTCGGACGGTTCAAATGACAGCGTCAGCGGGCAACGGGCAGTGTATTTGATCAGGCCAGCTTGCTGCACCTGACGGCGCAGCGTGCGCTTGCAAATCGATTCAAGACGCTTCCGCAAAAACAGAAACCCATTATTGGCAGAGCCGCCCCCGACATACGACGATCGGAATCCGTTCTCATCACCGAAAAAATGTTCGTCGATAACCGAAACCAGTCCGTACAACTCCATGAGGGAATTCTGCAGCGGCGTGGCGGTCAGGAGGATCTTGAAGGAGGAACTGGTGGCTTCACGCAGCCGCTTTGCTCGCAGGCCAGTGCCCTGTTTGTAGACATTGCGTAGCCTGTGAGCTTCGTCATAGACGACCAGGTCCCACCGGCCCTGTGCAATGTCTTCGGCTTTCGCTGCCGCAAACTCATAGGAGGTGATGATGATCGTGTCAGGCCGCTCGAACGGACGAGCATTACCATTCTTCTTCGCCAGGTTATAGCTTTTGCTCTCAACGATGATGGAAGGGAGCGAAAACTTATCGAACAACTCCTGGCTCCACTGCTTGCGAAGCGATGCGGGCACGACCAGCAAAATTCGCCGCCGGCGTTCCGCCCAGCGTTGCGCGATTACCAAGCTTGCTTCGATTGTTTTTCCCAACCCGACCTCGTCCGCAAGAATGACACCTTTCGAGAGAGGCGATCCCAATGCAAAAAGCGCCGCATCAACCTGATGTGGGTTCATATCGACGCGCGCGGTTGATAGCGATTGCGCAAGCGCATCGTCACCCACCCCTTCAAGGGTGATGCGATGGGCAAAGAAAGCGCTTTGATGTCGCGTGAGAGCTCGGGTGTCGGTTGTCATTCTATGGCGATGCCTTTCTTATCCGACCGTGTGATCACTGCATGATTTTTCCTGCGCTCGCCAAGAGTCGGCAAGCGCTTATCGGCCCAGCTTGAGGATTCACTGGAACGAAACAGCCAGTTCGACGCCCGAGTAGTTCACACGCGGGACCAACTGCCGCCCGGGGCCTTTCTCGAAATGCACCAGCCCGTGGCTCTCCATGGTTTTGAGCGTTCGCGACAGATTGGATTCGGCGCGACCGGTCTTCTCCGCCAGCTCACGGACGGAAGCTGGTTCTGTTTGCGCGATGAGCGTCAACAGCTCCCGGTTCTTGTCCGAAAGCACGCGCGCGAAACTTTCCAGCGACTGGAACCAGACTTTAGGTTCGTCGACGGCCGGCACGTAGTCGCCGCGCGCGATCGCCATCGTGCGGGCCTTGTACTGTTCAAACGTGGCAATACCGACTTTCAGCGTATTCATGGCTGGGTACTCCTCTTCTGCAATATCGCTTCAACTTCAGTCCAGAAATCCGCCAGCAAAGTCGCGGCGTCCTGGTAGACATAAAACCGCACTCTCTCCCCACTGTGGAGATGATCGTACTCGATGCGGGTTCTGGCTCCGGGTCCAGTTCCTTCGCGGATCGCGTGCGCGTTATCAAAGCCAAGAAGGCGCGTGCCGCTCCTGTCGTGCAACGTCAGCGAATAATGCAGCCCGTGGGGACGCATCTGCGTTACCTGGACCTGTTGCACGCTGAATTTCACCCAATATTCCCCTTCGGCGTCCGCGAAGAAAGTGTCCCCATCAAGCAAGAGAAGGGCGTCGAGGCTTGCATCACGATTGACCATAAGCCAACTTATCATCTAGTGATAAGTTAGTCAAGCGATCGCGCCCGTGGTGTTGGGAGGTGCCTGCAGGGACGCACGCGGGCTCCTAGGGGTTTGAGGCACAGTGGAACAGTTACGCGAAAAAACGATAATCGTTCCACTGTGCCTAAAACCCTAGGTTCACCAAACAAGCTCGTCGAGAACGACCCGGTCGAAGTCTGCCCGCTTTCGCGTGGGGTGAGATCGACTCTGAGGACAGGTTGGGGCGCCCTCAAGATTCGGACTTTTACGTACGTGTGCGACGTGAAGTCGCACCAGTTATTGTCTCGGCCCGCAAGGGATAGTCAGCCTCATTGTTCCCTCGACGATAGGGGTTGAGCTGCAAGGCGACTCAACGACACTGACCACTTCCTTGTGCAGCCCGGCGTAGTCGCCGGGCGCGATCGCCACCGTCGTCATGACGCTTTGACCGCATCCTTGAATGCCTTGCCGGCCGTGAACTTGACCGTTTTCGCGGCAGCAATCTGCATCTCTTCGCCCGTCGACGGATTGCGGCCGATGCGTGCCGCGCGCTGCCCCGTCGAGAACGACCCGAAGCCGACCAGTTGCACGGCGTCGCCGGCGGTCAGCGCGCGCATGATCGCCCCGAGCACCGCATCGATGGCTTCGCCGGTGGCGGCCTTGCTGTCGCCGGTGCGATAGGCGACCGCGCTGATGAGTTCCTGCCTGTTCATGGACAGCCCTGTTCTGTGAGTAAAACCCGACCCTACCGCATCGCACGGCTCACAGGCAAACCCAAGGCAAACCTGACGCCGGCCGGCGACGACCAGAAAGCGCCGTGCATGAAAATCGCCACATCTGATAACTGGAGTTAGCGGGAGTGGTGTTTTTGCTTGGCAGATTTCCGCTGCGCTGGTAGCCTTCGTGCAAGTGCCTGATCCGGCACGATAATTCCCGCGCGCCTCACTGCAAAAAATGCCCGACATCACGTCTACGTTTTCCAGACCGTCCCACTTTTACTTCACCGGACGCAGACCATGACCGTTCGGCGGCTCACCCGGGCGCACTTCGCGCTGTACCGCGGTTACCTTGAGGGCGCGACGATCGAGGGTCTGCACACCGCCTATGGCGAGCCCGGCACCGACGTGCGCGTCACACGTCGACTGATTGCGACGCTGCGCGACACGCTGGCGGTCGCCGCGCGGCGCGCGCGCGACATCGAGGCGGCGCACCTGCTGCGCCTCAAACCCGGCAGCATCCCGCTCGCGGAGCTGCACGGCACCGACGACGTGCCGACGCTGGAGGTCTACCGGGATCGCATCGATCCAGACCACGTCTATGGCGAGGCGGAGCTGCTCGACCTGTACCTGGCCGACTACCCGCCGGAAGCCACCCCGCGGATGGACCGGCGGATTGCCCGCAATGCCCGGCTGCGGCGCCGCCAGGCCGATGCGCTCGGCCGCATGGAAAAGGCGCTGGTCCAGGACCCGGCCCCGGATCATCCACTGGACGGCTGGTTCGAGCCCGTCGTCGCCGGCCGGCTGCAGGCGGCCGGCCTCTCGACGCTGGCCGACCTGCTGGCCCTGATTGGCCGACGCCGTAACCGCTGGCACACCGAGGTGCCGAAGCTCGGTCCGAAGGGCGCGCAGCGCATCATGGACTGGCTGTCGCTGCATGCCACGTCACTTCGGCAGGTACTGTCCCCGCTGGCCACCACGCCGCGCCGGCAGCTGCAACCGGGACATCCGGCGCTCACCCGGCCGCCGATCGCGCCAACCGTACCGGCTGTCGTACCGCTGGAAGCGCTGCGCGTATCGGCAGAACTCGACGGCTCCCGCGGGCTGAACCGCGCACCCGTGCCCGCGCACCAGGCCGAGCTGGATACCGATCTCGCTGCGATCGCCGCCTGGGTGAACGTCCGCGGAGCCCGCAGCGCCGATACGGCCCGGGCCTACCGGCGCGAGGCCGAACGCCTGCTGCTATGGGCGATCGTGGAGAAGCGCAAACCGCTGTCGTCGCTCAATACGCTGGATTGCAGCGAGTACATCGAGGTTTTCTTGCGGGACCCGCAGCCCGCGGACCGCTGGGTTGGCAATCGTCGCGTCGAGCGCTTCGAGCCGGCCTGGCGGCCGTTCACCGGGAAAGAACTGAGCGATCGCAGTCGCGAGATCGCGCGCAAGGTCCTGCGTTCAATGTGCAGCTGGCTGGTCGGAGAACGGTATCTGGCCAGCAACCCGTTCCACGGTCTGCCGAAGTCCGACGGCATTGACGAGATCGATGCGACGGGACGCACGCTCACGCACGCCCAATGGCAATACGTGCTGCAGACGACAAAGCGCGTGACGTACGCGCGGGAAGACCAGCGCGACCACTTCATACTATTGCTCGCGTACGCCACCGGACTGCGACGCGCGGAACTGGCCAAGTCAACCACGGGAGATTTGGCCCGCACCGCGCTGGACGGCGCGCTGGACGACGCGTGGGAACTGAAGGTCCACGGCAAGGGGCGCCGCAAGCGTCACGTGCCGATGCCGGTTCGGCTGATGGCGGAACTGGAGCGGGAGCTGCAGGCGCGGGGGGCGCTACCCCTCGGGAGGTGCGCCAAAGACACGCCGCTGATTGCGCATCTGCAGACCGGCAGGCCGCTGACGCCGGACGCCGTCGCGCGCCTGTTCAAGCGGATCTTCGCACGGGCGGCCGACCGGCTCGAGGCAGCCTACCCCGGGGCCGCAGCCGATCTGCGCCGTGCCAGCACCCACTGGCTGCGCCATACCCACGTGAACCACACGCTCGACAGCGGCGCGGATCTGCGCGACGTACAGGCCAACCTGGGGCACGCCAGCCTCGGGACGACCACGATCTACACCAAAGGGGACAGCGCGCGGCGTTACAAGGCCGTGAACGCGTTCTTCGAGGACGCCCTTTCGGGCGCAGAAAAGTAGTTTTTTCGCATGCGAAAGAGCGGGTAGCTACCGAGACGACCTACGCTTTTCCTCACGTAATTTCTCACGAAAACCTGCCAAACCCAGCATTTAAAGGGGTCCCAGGCGGTCCATCCCCGTAAAAGTTAACTTGCGTTTACCCAAGGCGACAGCTACGCTTCGGGAAATTCTATCGGCTGGCTATATTTTCGCCCAAACGATAGAACACAACCACCGGAATGGAACGCCATAAGAACGCTATGGATCTCGACCTCGCGAATCCCGGGAAGACGACGCCCGAAGACCTCATCAAGCTCGCCGGCCTATCTGACTTCATGCTTCAGAAGATTCGCGACGAGTTGCTTGAACCGTTCCCCCGGAAAGTCCCGCCGTTAATCAGTTCCGCGCGGGTGCAGGAGATGTGCGGCATAGACACCCAACGGATGGCCTATGCACTCAAGAAGGGGGAGTTGCCGCAAGGCACGCAGTCCCGTCGAGGCGCTCCACGACAGTTTACCGTGGAAGAGGCAGTTCAGTGGGTCAAGGCCGAACTGAACCCTCCGCCGCGTACCGGTCCAGGCAAAGTCATTGCGGTGGCCAACTTCAAGGGCGGCGTCACAAAAACTACGATGTCGACCATCTTGGCGCAGGGGCTCGCGTTACGGCGGGGTCGGCGAGTTTGCCATATCGACCTCGACCCTCAAGGAAGCGCCACGACGCTTTATGGGATAAATCCGCACGCTGAGGTTGATGCGTCGCAGACGATCATGCCCTTGGTCGAAGCGTTCTTGAAAGGAGAGCCCTTCGACATGTCGACGCTTCCTCAGTCCACTTACTGGCCAAACCTCGATCTGATTCCTTCGTCCACGGAATTGTTCAACGCGGAGTTCATGCTGCCGGCTCGGGCTTCAGCGGGTGCCCGTGGCGAGCGCTTTGAGAACGTTCTGCATAAGGGTCTCGAAGCTCTGCGAGATGAATACGACTACATCATTCTCGATACTGCCCCCACGCTTAGCTACCTGACGATCAATGCCATTTTCGCGGCTGACGGAGTGATTGTGCCCGTCGTTCCCGATGTACTGGCGTTCGCGTCCATGGTGCAGTTTTGGCATCTCTTCTCTGACTTGGTGACCGGGATGGCCGCCAGGGGGGATGAGTCGAGGAAGGAATTCGATTTCATCGACATTCTGGTGACCCGGATGACGCCAAAGCCTGCTGCGAAAGCCGTTCAGTCTTGGATTTCGCAGCTCTACGGTTCAAGGGTGATACCTGTCGAGATACCCGAAACCGACGTTGCGCGAAACACGAACATGCGGTTCGCGACCGTCTACGACCTGACGGTCTATGAGGGCGGTGCAGAGACTCTTCGGCGAATTCGGACCCCGTGCGACCAGTTCGTCGACCGGGTAGACGACAAGATTTCGAGTCTCTGGCAAAAAGGATAGGCGACCATGGCGACGATGAAGAATTTCGCATCAAAAGCGGCAGGCATCAAGCTCACCAGCGAAGAGATGGCCGCAGCTGGAAGTCGTCCGGTCGGGGCCCCCCGAACGGCCCCGGGGCAGCTCATGCACCTGCAGGCAACTGCCGAGCAGCAGCATGACGAGATCGAGCGCTTGAAACGCGCTCTCGCCGAGCGCACCGCTGAAGAAGAAGTCGACCTCGATCTCATCGACGAAGTTGAAGGCAGGCGCCGAAAACTAAGTCCGGAAGAATACGCTGAACTCAAAGCCAACCTCGAACGCAACCCGCTGATTCAACCTGTCGTGCTGCGTCGCCGGCCGAACGGTCGACGTGAATTGGTCGCTGGCCACAATCGCACCGCGATTTATCGCGAGCTGGGCCGGCAACGCATTCGAGCTGTAACTCAAGATATTGCCGATGAGGACGTCAGCAAGTTCGCATTTTTCAGCAACCTGTTGGCGCCCTCTCTTTCGGACTTCGAGAAGTACTGGAATTTCCTTCAGTTGCAAACCGAAACTGGCTTGGACCACGCGGCGCTTGCAGAGATCGCGGGCATTAGCCGCGTCCATGTAACTCGGATCATGCGATACGACGCATTGCCGGACAAAGCGAAAGAAATCCTCTTTAGACGGCCGGAACGCTTGGGTAGCACTGCGGCTCAGGCCCTGTCGCAGATAGCGGAGTCGGGGCGCGCTGAGGCAGTAATTGCGGCGATCGAGAAGCTCGTCAACGACGAAACGATGACGCAAGAGCAGGCCGTGAGTATGGCCCGGGCAAAACGCCCTACTGCTGCACCAGCGGAAAAACTGTTCGTCAAAAGCGGTAAGCGGCACATCTGCGAGATTTCGGTTCGCAAAGGCGTCGTAGGAGTTCAATTCAAGGGCGATGACGCAGAGTCTGCCAGCGACTGGGCACAGCGGATTCGTGAGTTCATCGCCAGCCAGATTACGAGCAAGGAGTGATGTACGAGTCGTACATGCTTATAAATCAATGACTTACTGGAAAAGAAAGGGGCTTGGATGCAGTCGATGACGCTCTAACGCTAGAAAGACAAAAGCCTTCGGAACGGCTAATTCCGAAGGCTTTTGAATATTGGGCTTGCTGTCGCTCGCCCCTCCTGCTGCACTCCCCCGACGGCTAATCGGGCGAAGCACTGACACTTCGGAGTGTAGCGGAAAGCGATCGGCAGTCAAGCATGTGTCTTCCATTTTTCCAAAATGGACGCTCGACATGTCTATCGCGCAACACTCCGTTGCTGGCGAGGGTGAAGCTCATCCTTGCGAAGCAGAAACACAAACCGCAGAAGGCGACGCACAAGCACGCGCCGAATTCACCTGCGACACAACCAACCTGCCTTGGGTGATATTCCGGGCCGTCCATCGTGCCGCGCAGCTACAAGGCGTCAGCGCACGCTCCCGCGCCCTGCTCGCTGCCCTCGCCCGTACCGTGGACGCCAAACGCCCCTACGCCGCTATATTCGCGCGCCGTGAACTGCTTACCGGCCGCGCCATGCAATCCATGCGGACCTTCTATCGCAGCCTCGACGACCTCGAAGCTGCAGGCCTCATCACGCGCCCTCCCCAAAGCCGATACGGTCAAGCTGGCCTGTTTGGTCGCGCCTACCTCCACCTCACTGAAAGCGCGGCCTTGCTGCTTGGTCTCGTCGTCAAGGAGACTCCAGCCAGTCACACGGCGTCGCCTGATGCTAAGGACGAAAAGGCTCAGGAAGCCCGGGAGGATTCGCTGGCTCTACGGTCTGCCAATGTGGCAGACGGAGCTATATATAAGGATCTTTTCCCTCCTTCCTCTCAAGAGAGACAACCAGGCACCCTCCCCGCGGATCTCCAACGCCTCACTTCGCTGGGATTTCATAGATTTCTGGTCTTCAAACTCATGACCGAAGCCAAAGCAAACGGCAAATTCCTCTCCGACGTCGTCGATGTCAGCTGGGCTGGACTCAAGAAAGCGCACGCGCCAATCAACTACCTCCGCGCCCTTCTGCGCAAGCCAGTCGACTTTGCCTATCGTGCCCGGCAGCTTCGGAACCAAACCGATCAGCAGCAACGAGAAGCAACCGAAAAGGCAGAAGTGACGGCCACGGTAGCCCGCTCTGCTGGCCAAAGCTTTTACGACGCGGTCGGGACCCGGCGCGTAACCGTCAGCGCCGACGGAAGCACGTTGACCGTCCTTGATGCCGCCGAAGGAATCGCGCGGACCGTACTCAACGGATGGCAATCGGCGTTTGCCAAAGCCGTGCGGAAAGGGGACTTGCAGCCGGCGACCGACGCGCATCACGCTACGTTCGACGCACTCGCGAGCACAGCGCCGAAGCAGACAGCCGCAGCGCGGAATGAATACGCTGGACAACCTCGACAGCTCACCGGCGGCATTGCGGGACAGCTCGACGTTATCAAAAACGCGCTGCGTGCGGCGGGGAAGGGGAAGTTTGCAACCGTCTGGTCAGGACAAGCGCAGAGCTGTCCCGCGAACGCCACCGCGTAGTTCGCTACTTGTCCAGGGAGGCAAGTTTCGAGAACGCGGTACCCGGGTCAATGCCACAGGCGCGACACCAGTCGAGATAAAACAAAACGTCGACATATCGCTCTCGGCGCTCGATCTTCGAAACGTTTGGCTGGTCGACGTGCAGCGCGCTGGGCGAGTTGCACCTGCAAGAGGTCGGCGGCAAGTCGAAGCCTGCGCATATGGAAGCGCAGACGCTCGTAGCGCTCGTCATTGATGTTGATCGAAGGGGGCATACACGTATGCGCCCTACTATCGTCAAATATGCCATTTTGACCTATTCGCGATATGGTCATCCCGCGATCAAACGTACGACGAAATTTAGTTGAGCTTGGCTCCAACCAGTGCGGCCGCGTTCCGGACGATGCCAGTGTCGAAGTTCACCGACGCCCGGAGCCCTTCGCCAAAGCTGGTGAAGAAGTCAGTGGAACCACCATTAGCCATGCGGGCCATGACCGCGGCTTGGATGAACAGGGCGCCGAGCAGGCAGAGAATGAAACGGATCATGTTGGTGTATCAGCGCGTCAACGCGGCTTCGATAGGTAAGGGTGGAGGATCATATGTGCCTAGTTTCACTTTCTCTCTGATCCGGGATATCTGCCGGCCGATCACGGCGGCAGACATGTTCAGCCGGTCGCCAACTTCAGCTCTCGTACATCCGGAGTCCAGCAGCGAAACGATCAGCTCCTGATCCGTTGTTATGACGCCGTCCGATTCACACTTTCGCATGCGAAATTTTACTCACTGTTTGACAGTACTATAATTTTGTGCGGGGTGCGCGCATCGGCGCAGATATGAAAGTCTTTCCGACTGCACCAGTCCTGTCTACGCGGACCAGTAGGGCTGTCGTTCCCGGTCGGCCCCACGTAACCGAACCGGACTTGACTCGCGCCATCAGCATCCACTGAAGCTGGCCTGTCGGGCACTTCGAGCGCCTTCAAACACGAGCGATTCTAGCCGAACCAAGTAGTCCGATCCAGGGGGATATCGGACTTATTTCGCACTATCTATTGACCGTCAACATTTCTAATAATAATATCCGTTGCACGTGACCACACGTCACCCATCAAAAATCAATGGACCGTCAATAACCGGAGCGTCTCATGTCCAACACCGTGCAATCGCGCATCTACCAGGCGCTTACCGAACTGATTCCGAATCTTGGAAAGACATCGAGCCGCACGCACTTTGCCCCGCCGCGAGTGGCCGGTGATATGGCAGTCCATTGCACTGTTGACGAGACCAGAGAAGGTCATCTCACCGTCGAGATCGCTCACGACCGGCCCGCGCGCGGGAGCGCTAATCCTGCGTCGTGGATCTGCTTTGACGTCGACCCGGCTCGGGCTGTCGCTCGTGTTACGTGCTTTCAGGAAGGCTGCCACTACAGCATCGCGGGGCAGCACACCGATGCCCAATCGGCGCGAGTCAATCTTTACGCGGCCAACTGGCTGGCTGTCTTCAATACGTTGGGCCGAGTGTTCGAGCCGATCGATCAGGCTATCTACGCGTAAGCCGGGGAGAAACATGCACAAGGTTGGAATTGCGAACCAGAAGGGCGGCGTAGGAAAGACCACCACCGCGCGGCACCTGTCATTCACGGCTATGGAGAGGGGTTTGCGCACGCTCGTGATTGATCTCGACCCGCAGGCGAACCTAACCCGAACGATGCTGTACAGGTTAATGACGAATGCGGACGAAACGCTGATGCGTGCCCGATCCGTCAATTGGGACAATATTCAGCTGCCAGCCATTGCGCCGGACAGCAGTGCTCACTTGCTGTTCATGAGCGGGCAGGAACCTCGGCCTATGTCAATCGCGCCGGGTGTCGATCTGTTCGCCGGCTCCGACGACCTGATAGAAGTATTAGGGTGGCCACTCGATTGCACGCAACACGCACGCTCCGCGCTGAACCGGCTGGACGATCAGTACGACATCTGCGTGATCGACACGCCCCCGACGATGAGTAACCTGCTCTTTGCCGGAATGATCTGCGCGGATTACCTGCTGATGCCGTGTGACCTGGACAAGGACGCGACCAGCGGACTGCTCGATCTCACACAGAAAGCTCAGATCATCGCTGAGAACTTCAATCCGGATCTCGAACTGCTCGGCGTGCTTCTCAACAAGGTTAATAAGCGCCGCGCATACGACCAGACAGAGCGAATCACGCTGCGCCAGAAATGGGGCGACGCCGTGCTGGATGTCGAGCTGCAAGAACGTTCTGCAACAAAACTCGCGAAGGAACATCCAGTCTGGAAGAACCCACGCGGCGACAGCGACCGTCGCGCGGCAGCAGAAATGCGTTCCGTGTGTGAGTCGCTGTTCAAACGTATTGGTCTGTAAGGGAAACAACTATGCAGCTCAGAAATGGCCAACAGCTGACGAGCCTCGCTCAGCTATCGAAGATGAAGCCCGGCAGCGCAATGGCCGCGGCGATCGAGG
>NZ_WOEY01000106.1 GCF_013177695.1 Paraburkholderia solitsugae
TCAGGAATGCCGCGATCACTCTGGCAGGCATTGAGTTGATGCATCGCATTCGCAAAGGTCAATTCAACCTCGTGAAGCTAAGCCTCAAAGATACCGCTGCGCCCGCTGCGTGGAATGCCGTCCTGTCAGCTCGATAAGACATCCTTAGCTATACGAAACACATCGACCCGACAGCCTATTTGCACCAGAGCCTGCTGCGCCAGTCATGTGGTCTCGTTTTGAGACGCGGATTTGGTTTTAGTGAATGCCTCCGCGCCTAGGCGATGTCCATTTTATAGTTACTTGCAAGTTGACCGAAGAGGTCTCTTACTTGCGCATAGTCCATAGATAACAGCGCCAGCGACGCCGCGACGGATGCACTGACGCACGCGTGAGTACATCGCCGCGATTGCCGGGGTGGGCACCATGTACGTCTGGTTCACGAGCGGATGCGCCGATGGATCAACGGGGCGTTTCAGCGAATCAGGCATCGTTCACCCGAACGTAAAAATCTGCGTGAGCCACGGTGCGTCCGGCGTCTTTCGGGCAGGTGTTTCTGCCGCCGGCGCTTCGCTTTTCACGGCTGGCGCCGCGTGTGCGACATCGACCGACGGTAGTGCCTGATGCGACTTCGCCCGGTCTGTCAGCATGCGCGCCAGGTCATTGGCATCGCGTGTATGGCTTCGCGCCTGTTCCTTCTTGTAGGCAAACCACGCGCCAACAGGATCGCCGCCTTCGCGCACCGACAGCTTTCGCTGATGAATCAGTGAGAAGATTTCCTGTCGCACGCGCAGAGAATGAGGCGTAAAGCACCAGGGACGCGCGGCGGTCAACACACCCAGTTCTGACCCGTCCATATGGAACGCGTGCAGATGGCGGACGTCCTTGACGTTGAAATAGATGCGAAGCTGCTTGCCGATCAGCCCTGCGATGCCTGACAGCACCCTGCTGTCGTAGCGCACGTGTTCGAAATTGATATGCGGGCGGTCGCCGCGGCTCACGTTGCCGCGAATGGTGACCACGCGGGCCTCCTGAAGCAGGCACAAGGTGCTGCGTCGGGCCACCGGCAGCGTCCGCAGCAGGCCGTCCTCTTTTGCGAGCAGGTACTGCATTGCCTCCAGCGGCGTACGCCCGCCCAGTCCTCCATGCGGCTCGCCATTGTAGTTGGCGAGAACCACGTCGATCACATCTTCGAGCTCGTCGAGCGTCATCATCAGCGAAGCTTTCTCGCCGACATCATTGAGCACCCGTTCGACTGCACGTGGACTGCTGCCCGTGGTGGCTGGCAATCTGTGCGCGAAATGCGACGCGAGCTGATCGAAGAAGCGCTCAATCAGCGCGCGTTCGTTCTTCTGGCCCAGTGGCCCGTTGTCGGTTGTGCAACCGACGACCTGGGTCAGGCGCTCAAGTGTCGCCTTCGCGAAATGTGCCTTCGCTGCATCAAAGCGGAACGTACCCCAGCACGCCCACGCGGTAGCCGGAATCATCTCAGACGGAAACCCTCCACCGGGTCTGACCGTCAGCGCAGGAATCTTCGAAGCGCGTGCTGCGTGTGGCATCAGGCTCGCCTGCAGGGCGGCGGCAATATCGTCCTTGTTGTACTCGCGACCCAGCGCGAGCGCATAGCCAATCACCGCGCGGGTTGCCACATCGAGGATCAGCAGAATCCAGATCCGGTGCAGCACAAGCAATGTTTCGAAACCGAACGGATCGTCGATGCGCAGTGTCAGGCGCGCATCGATCTTGTGACCGTCGAATTCGACTGCCTCAAATGGACGGATTGCGGGTTTGCGAACGGCCTCGGGATCGTCGTTCCAGCGATGTCTGATCTGCTGGGCGCCTGCCGCCCGAGCCGCCGCATCGAAATTCCGGTTCGACAGCGCGCGGGCGTGACTGGCAAGCGATCGCTCAGCGAGGTATTTCTGGTTGAATGGATATTCGTGCGCCTGAATACCCGCCTGCCGGCATTGCGCAAGAAAGCCTCCATGCAGTCGCCACAGGTGCCGGTGAACTTCGGTGAGTTCTGCGTGCTTCCTGCTACGCTCGGCGACCTTGCGTTCGATCCAGCGAGCGATGTCCGGATAGCGCTGCAGCAACTGGGTGAAGGCTCCGCTGGCGTTGCTCGCGACGCCCTCGCGGGATGGCTTGACCGGCGAGCGGCGGTCGTACGACCGCGTGTGCTGATAAGGGATCAATGCGCGGCAGCCAAAGATTCGGCCGTCCTCGTGCTGCGTGATGCACCGCTCGAAGACGCGATAAAGGTCGTTGAAACCAACTCCCGTTTCCCGGCTGATTTCGCGCAAAGGTGTGTGGCCGTCCAAAAACAGCGCCATCGCCCGGATCCGGCGCTTCAGCAGGTCGCGCCCCTCATCAGAAAGCGCGCTGTCGTCCGCCGCCGGCCATTGACCGATATCGGTAAGATCGTGCGGAATGGAGTTTCGATCGAACCGCAATGCGCCGAAGGCGATCTGCTTCATACCGGCTCCAGATGGGTATTCGGCCCCAGTGGCTCGAATGCCAGTGCCGGACATCCCACCTCGCCGCGCAGCACCAGTCTGAAGACGGCCGAGCGAACGAGCATTGGATCGACCGTCGCGAATCGCCGTTCGAGTTCTGCCAGCGTAGTGCCGTCGCTACACGCGGTGATCACGTCCGATGTCAATTTCTCGACTGGAAGGGCGTGACTACCTGCCAGGTAACGAAGCATCATGATCCGGTTTTCGTGAAGCACCTGTGGGTCGTCGAGCTCCTGCGGATGAATCATCTGCAACTGCAGCGAAGAGGCCTGGCTCCACAACTGAAAAGCCGGGAACAGAAGACCGCCCTGCGCCGCTGACCTCGCCTCCGCCGTTTGCAGTACAAGGCACAATTTCTCGTCGTTGTGCGTACGGACCCAGAAGTCGACGACCCGGGGCGGCTTTGCGTCAGGAATGCACAGGGGCCGCTCGCAATACGTAACCACGTGCGGATCTGATTCGAGGCGAACCCACAGATCGAGGGCGAGCCGCCCAAACAGGGTTAGCCGGCGCCCGATCTTCGGACCGAAGAGGTCATATCGATGCGCGCCGTGCGGACGTGCGTTGTTGACTGCCCGCAAGAAACGTGGTGGTATCATCGACAACGCTCCGGTTTGCCCGACCATCATGTTTTAGTACAAAACGACCCGGACATCCGCGCGTCTGACAGTGGCGTGATAGCGGTTTCCCACGCCAACTTACTCACTACAAAATACGTATCGTTCGCTACGTTTTTTCACATCTTTAAATGTGCATATACACACAGACCGCACCCAGGCGGCCTAGCTGCTCGCCGACCGCGTCTAGTCGTGAAACAATCCGACGAAAAGTCGGCAAAATTGGCCGCAAAGCCTTACCGCCATTGCTTCTTCGGGCGCTGAAGTCGATCACCGCGCTGTTTCACGGACATGTCGGGCGGGCAGTACCAAGGCATGTGACATTTCAGACATTCTCTTCCTTCGCCTAGCATTTCCGACTTTCACTTCTTCGCGCGCAGAAGCAAAAGTTATTACGGCACAGACGGCACCCCATCCCTCACCCACTGCAGGCTGACCACAGGTGCTGCAACTTTCCCTTCAACCGACGGCAATGTCAGCGCCTTCAAGGTGTGGCTCGCGCTGGGCGTGACGCTGCTCTATATGTTCATGCGGTACCGCTTCTACGCGGACACGCGAAAGGAGCTCAACGAGACGCGGCGCGCCGTTGAAGCACGGGTGCGGCAACTCGTCGAGGACGCGGTCGCGACGGAAGTGCACCGGCGCATCGCCGGTCGGCGTGCGCGGTTCGGGCTCATTGACGTTCAGGACTTACCGCAGCTGTCGGCGCCGGAGCTGCGCCGCATGAGCGGCGCGCGGCTCGTGCCAGTCCGGACGCGCGGCTCGTGTGTTACCGGTAACGGCTCCATCCCCCCCTTGCCGTGGGGCAACCGCATTACGCATTACGGTGAGCGTCTTCCACCTGAAGGAAGACGGCGACCCCGAGGGCACGCCCAGGGCCGTCAAGTGCCTGGTATCGGCCAGCCAGACTCGCCGCGGCGTCATCTGGACCACGGCCGCCTTGCTCGAGCTCTGGTCGGGGCACTTCGTCGACGTTGCAGTGCCCTTTGTCCTGTCGGGATTCGCGCTGGCGGTCTGCCTGTTCGAGCTGGCGTTCTTTTTTCCGGTCTAGGAGACCCATGCACATCCTGCCCTCCCCCGCCTCCACACTGAAATGCGGCCTCCTGACCCGCGCATGCGGGTTGCCGCAGTCGGAAGGCGTGCTGACCGTTAGTTGCCTTCTGTGCCGCCCACGAGCCCATCCGCGAGCCCCGTCATGAGCGCCCTTGCCCGTATTCCGCCGGACGCCGCCGTCGCCACGATTGCTCCCGGACAGCCTGCGCTGCGGCCGAACCGGCTCGAGAGTCCGATCCTGCCCCCGGACCTCTCCGACGAGCAGGTCGTGGCCCGCTGGCTCGCGGCCAAGGCGACCGGCCGCGGGCGGCTTGCGGCCACGACCCTGGCGCAGTACCGGATCGAGGCGGAGCGGCTGTTCTGGTATGCGGGCAAGGTGGGCGTGCCGATCTCGAACTGGACGCTGGATGAGTTTTCCGCGTACATCGGGTTCCTGCAGGCGCCGGCGCCCTGGGCCGTGCGACGGTCTGGCGTGCGACGTGGCTCGCCCGACTGGCGCCCGTTCCTCGGGCCGCTATCGGACCGCTCGGCCGGCCAGACCCAGAAGATCGTCACGAGCCTGTTCGACTGGCTGCGCGACGTCGGCTACCTGCACCTGAATCCCGCCGCCGGGCTGCCGACGGTGGGCCGGCGCGAGCCGGAAAAACAGGCGCGCTTCCTGTCGGTCGACGACTGCGCGCTGCTACGCGAGGCGGTCCGCGCGCGTGACGAGCGTTCCACGGAAGCCCGGCTAGGCAAGGCGCGCGACCTGTTTCTGGTCGACCTGTTCGAGCACACCGGCGTGCGCACCAGCGAGGCGGTGCAGTGCGCGATGGGCCACGTGCGCATCGAACCGGTGCCGGACGCGCTGCGGCGCGAGTTTCCAGGCGCCCCGCCGTTCCAGTGGCTGCTGCGCATCGCGCGCGGCAAGGGCGGCAAGGCCCGCTGGGTGCCGTGCGATGAGATTGCGCTGTCATTGCAGGCGTACCGGCTTGCCTTCGGGCTGCCGCCGGTGCCTGCGCCCGACGAGACGCTGCCGCTGGTGCTGTCGGTGCGGCGCACGCGGTGGGGCCAGTGGAAGGGCGTGCGCAGCCGCACCGCGATCTGGGAGCTGGTGACCGGCCTGTGCCGCGAAGCCGGCGAGCATGCGCGCGCGTCGGGCCGCGCGGCCGATGCGACGCGGCTCGAGCAGGCGTCGACCCACTGGCTGCGGCACACGTACGCGAAGGGCCTGGCCGAAGGGATGAAGCACGGTCTCGACGCCCGCGCCGCGCTCGACAACATGGGGCACGCCGACGCGCGGACCTTCAATCAGTACGTCGACGACGAGCCGCTGAAGCGCGCGCTGGCCACCTGGACGGCAACTGCGCGGCGGATGGCATGAAGCCTGGCGCTCAGGGGTGCGAGGCGGGAATCAGATAGAACAGCTTGATGGCCGACGATAGCGCGCCGCAAAAGAAGCCGACGAGCAGCATCCAGTAGTCCGTCGCGTTGAATTCAGTGGGCGCCGCCTTCGCGTCGGCCTCCAGGTCGCCCGCCAGCCGTGCGATCGTCGGCGAACTGGTGCGGCCCGCCAGCTGCGCCATGGTGCGCGCAGCCAGCAGCGCCCGGCTGACCTTGAACGCGGGCCACCAGATCAGCAGCACGCTGGCGAGCGTAAGCACCTCGGCGCCGTACTCGACGCCGTGCAGCCACTGCTCGCCGGTCAAAACGTGCTCCAGAGCGCTTCGGGCTCGTCCTGTGCCGAGGCGTCCTGGGGGCGCGCGCGCTGCCGGCTCTTGAATCCCGCAAACCGCGGCGGCCGCGCTGCGCGCCCCGTCGCGGGCGCACCCTGTCCGGCCCGTGCGTCGGCCGGCCCGTCCGCTAGCGTTTCATCGGCAAAGCCGACCACCAGCTGCAGCCCAAGCGCGTGCGCGAACGCGACGATCCGTTCGAACGTCGGTCCGTTGACCCCTTCGCCCTTTTCCAGCCGGCTGATCTCGGACTGGCTGATGTCCAGCCGTGACGCGAGCTGCGCCTGCGTCAGGCCCTGGCTCTCGCGGGCGCCACGCATCATCCGCCCAAAGCGAACCAGCTGCCCCTGCTGCTCGTAACCGGCCTGGAACGCCGGGTGGTGCATCAGCTCGTTGCGCAATTCGGTGAGCTTGCCCATGCTATATCTCCTTCAGACGCGTGCCGCGGCAGCCGCCCGCGCGGCCATCGCGGTGGTGTCGATCGCCAGCAGCCGCAGGACCGGTAACTGGCCCGGCGCCGGCGGCGCCCCGATCGAGAAAACCCCGAACATTTGCGGCGCGCACCGTTCGAACAGGCCGTAGCCGCTGACGACTGCGACCGGATGGACCGGCGCCTCGCCGGACGCGAGTCCATGCTCGATCACCTCGTCGATCAGCGCCAGCAGCTGGCCCAGCGCGTGGTACCGTCCGGCGCGCTGGTGCAGCGCGAAGTCCTGCAGCGCGTCCGGGTGAAAATCATCCTGATAGCACGGCACGGCCCCTTACTCCCGATTATGAGTTTTTTCCAATAAATTTCAAGGAATTCTCGCGCCGTTTGTGCGGGAACGCAATTCCGCTGAACCCGGCCGCCTCCAAAGGGATTTGAATGCTGGCTGCTAATCGCAATTAGCAGACAAGGCCAGCGGCGACAGAACGGCACCGCCGACCCCCGATCCGGCGCTGCGCCGTGCCGGCGCCCCTGCCCCGCTCCTGTCATCCCGCGGCCCGGCGCGTCTCCACCTGCGGCCGCGCGAGGATCTGCCGGATCGCTGCCAGATGACAGTCGCCGACCTCGATATGCGCGGCGTCACCGGTGACCGCCGCCCGCACCGGCCACGGCGGCCGCAGCCCGAGCTGCCGGCACAGCTGCGAGACGTACGGCTTGCCCGGCGCCCCGGCCTCATGCAGGCTTGCGCGGCCGCGGGCAGTGCCGCGTCGCTCGTCCGCTCGCGCAGCCACGCGAGCGTGCGCCGGTCCGATTCGTTCTGCACGCGTACCAGGTGTTCCATGCCGACCTCCAATAACTGTATATATGAACAGTACTGTTGATATATAAGGGCTATCCTGTTAGCACCACAATTTCGGATTGCTAGCGTATGGGCGCTTGGTCGGAGTGGGTTTTCGGGTCACCGCCTTGTAGGTGACCGGTTCAGTCATGACAGCCTGCTCAAGCAGGCGATAGAAAAGCAGACCGCGGGATCGCGCCGCGCGGCGATTGAAACGGAAAACGAACTCATCAAGATAGTAGTCGAGCTGGATCGGCTTGACCGCGCCCTGATGTGTCCCGAGGAGCCAGCGTTTCAGCAACGACGCTACGCGATGCACGCCTGGCAGTGGGACATGCGCCGGGATCGACCCCGGCATGACAGATCTGATAGCGAACCGCTCATGCTGATAGGTGTCGCCCAGAGAGCCATAGATAGAGCCACCATCAGTGCGCACTAAGGAGCCGGGCTCCACTACCTCTTCGATGAACGGCAAGACATCCAGGGCAGTCTCTTCTTCGATCCGCCGCAGGCGAATACGCGCGAAGCCCTTGGGCTCCAGAATTTCCACGGCAATCACGATCAGCGCCTTGGTTGTGCGTCTCTTTTGCCCCATGCCGCGAGGTGTTTCGCGTCGCTCACGGATGGCCAGATAGCTCTGATCGATCTCGACCGTGCCCTTCAGGCATTCTCGGCCCGGCCGAACCATTGCTCGGCGGAAGCGGTGCAGCATCGTCCAGGCTGTCTGATAGCTACCCAGCCCCAGCACTCGTTGCAGGCCAAGAGCGCTCATGCCCGATTTCTGGCTCGTGATATACCACGCGGCCGCCAGCCAAACCTTCAACGGCGTCCGGGTCTTGTCGAAAATCGTGCGGGAGGTTGCTGTGCATTGAAGATGGCACGATCGGCAGATCAGTCGGGAACGGCTGCCACGGTAAGGTTCGTGCCGGTATCCGCAGCGAGGACATTCAAATCCGTCTCGCCATCGCAGCCGCTCGATGTATTGGAGACAGTCGTCTTCGGTGGCAAACCATTCCTCAAACTGGGTCCATGTTCGAGGATAGTCTTCGCCGGCAGTAGGCATGTGCAGGGTTTCTTTCATCCTGCAATCATGGCCGAGTTGGTGCTAACAGGATAGCCCTTTGATATATACAGCATTAGCGGTGTATTCAAGCGCAAGCCATCCGTGCGACAAGGCCCAGGAACGTACGCCACGCGCCCGGCACCGCCACGACGCCGTCCCATCAGAAAAAGAGGTGCTTTTGCCGGATCGACGGCGACGGTGCCCGGTAGGCCTCGCCATTGCGGTGCTCGTGGTGCGCCCGGACAATGTCCACCACCAGATCGACGAACTGAAGCGCGAGACTGTCCCTGCGCTGACACGGCATCGTCTGCAACACCGTGTCAGCGCCGTGGGCGGCCAGTTCCGTGCACAGATAGTCGTACAGCGCATGCTTGTGCTCGACCTTCAGGGACCGGGCGTCCGGAATAAATCATACTGACTCGAGGGCAGCCATCGCCTCGAGGAGCGGCAGCTTGACCATGTAGTTGTAGTGGGAGCCCGTTCGGATGCCGGAGGAAAGCGGCGTTGGCGTTTTCTTTCCGCACCGTGATTGTGACGAATTCGATATCAGACCGCCTGCCGCGGAGCTTCGCCAACTCGGCGGCAAATCCCAGTCGTTCTGCGACCGACAGATGGATCGACTTGAGTTCATTCTGAGTCGACCGGCCGCGACGTTTGTACAGACCCCGCACCACGCGGTTCAGCACCGGCTCGGCATCGTCCGGGGTGATGGCTGCGGCTAGCGTGAAGAAGCGGCTGGCGCCGCCGCGCTGGTAGGGTGCATCAGCTTCCAGCCAAGGCAGCCGCGTTCGTCGAAGTAGGTCGTTGCGCCCATATGAAAATGGCCTTCCGAAGGAGGCCATTGGAAAATGGTGCAGGACCCGGACCTGACGCACTCAAAGTACGCTTACGATTGTCGACGCCGATTTGTCGCTGGTGATCCGGGCACCGATTTAAACCGCAGCGTCGCTACAACTCCATCATGCGGATTAAGGGGGGGATTTTCAACTCCGCGCCCGCACGCTGGCAAGGCGTTCCGCTTCCAATCTCCGCGCCCCCTTTTTCTACGTGGTTGCGGCAGGGCATTCCCTTGTCATGTCGCGCATCCTGTCCCGGAGTTCCGGCGTCGGGCTGAAGTGCAGCGAGAGCAGGTAGAAACACGGCGCACTGGAGAGCGTGTAAAAGGGAGGTTGAGTCAGGCCGCACGGGCTGGCGGCAGGGTTGTATGGTCCGTTCTGTTCGTTGGTAGGTGCCGGCCTAGCGATGCTACTTCGATGCATTTGTCGTGATGCGAGGCAGCTATCTCGAGCGCCGAGATGTGGCGGGGCGAGAATTCCCCGTTCAAAACCACGACCCTGACCTGCGCCATACAGTGCGCCCCTTCTTCAGTCCAGCGCATCTGTCGCTTCCTGCCCATGCGGTGGCTGACCACCTGGTTCACCGCGGATTCGGCGATGCTGCCGCTGATCGGCAGACCCTTGCGATGCCGGACGCCGTAGGTGACCAACGTGTGCGCGTTGTTCCTCCGGTACCTGGAGACAGTGTTCAGGTTCCTCTACAGCAGCTAAATTCGTACCCCTCCCTCGTCAGCAGCCGACCGTCCAGTGCCTTGATCCGCTCCACCTCTTTGCTGCCCTTGCCATGCCAGACGAACCACCTCGCGCGGTTGATTTCGGTTTCCACCGACCCCCGTTCCAGCGCGGCGATCATCTTGCTGCCGAACACGGCACGCTGCGCCGCCTGGAACTTCATCTCTATGTGGAACCAGTCGAGGATCCGGCCGCGAGCCAGCTGACTGCCCTGGACGGCCTTCTCAAATTCACCAGCGTCGTCGCTGATCACGGTCACGCGTTCATCGCTCGCCACACCGTTTCGACTGAGGAACTGATCGAGTCGCGCTGCAGCCGAGGTGACTTCCTTGTGTACACAGGCATACAACTTTCGGGGACCGTCCGTGAACGTCGCTCGCCCGGCGACGATGTTCACGCCCCATCGGCCAGCCTTGCTTCGACGATCAACCGCATGGTTTGCTCCCACCGTTGCCATACCAGTCAGCGTACCCCACATGAAACCGGTGGCGCGCCCGGAAGCTCGAGCCGCCCTCCCTAGGAGCCTCCGAGGTTTGCCCGCTCTCCAAGTACGTCGCCGGGCCCTGCGGCGACACAATCGATCCCGGCGGATCAGGAACTGTCCGTTGTTGGTCGTCGGCGAGAGGCCGTTCGTTCATCCTACCCGCTGCGAGAGTCAAGACATTGGAGCAGCCACTGCGGGTGATTCCGGGCAGAAGGCTCGAACTTTGAGAAACCTACATGATTGGCCACGTCGGCTGTCGTGAGGTCCAAGGCGAGGCGTAGCTGATCAGCGGGTCGACGTGGACACTTCTCGGGCGCTTTTCGGCCCAATATGCGGCACAAGTGGCCTGCGCTGTCACTTACCCGGCAAATCCAATCGGCATTCGCGGTAGCAGCCATCGTCCGTTCCGAAAAGCGCTCGGATCCCAACACCCCACCGGGGGCATACGGCCGCCGAGCGTTTCCGGCGAGGCAGCCGACTCGGGTCGCCTCGCAAGCAGGCCTCGACCGAAGAGTGTGCCTAGTAGCACACTCCGCCACCCCGCCGCTAAAGGAGCGGAGGGGGCGGCTAACGCCAGCCGTATGGCCCCAAGGGATTCGCGGCTATTCAGTTGACTCGGGTCGAGTCGCCTCGGAAGCAGGGCCCGTCCGAAAAGTGTGCCTAGTAGCACACTCCCGTTCGCCACCCTGCGCCTCGGATGGAAGGGGATCCGCGCCGACCATCCGAGGAGCCACGCGGGCGAACGCACATCGGCATCGCGTACACCGGCGGCTATATAACACACCGAATCTTGCAGTCGAAAAAAAGCCCGCATCGAGGCGGGCTCCAGACCTATTGGCGATGCCTCACTCAAGAGGGGTGCCGTTAAACAACTCGCTTATGACTTGGCGGATGCGGATCTCCTGTGCATCTGACAGGACGCCCGTTTTGATTTTTACGGTGAAGCTGTTCACATCCTTGGTAATGCTGCCTGCGTGATTCTTTCCCGCAAAAAACTTCTCAATTGAGCGCTCGCGAGCCGTCTTGCTAGATGCGCGACGGCCGACCAGGGCAGCAATCGCCGGCGCGTACTTGCCTTGGTCCAGGTTTCCCGATACGACCTCCGGCCAAAGTTCGCGGGCAGCGGCCACCGCTTTCTCACCATGCTTCTTGATGACGTTCGCGATCGCATCGGCGGCATTGCCACCAATAAGCGTCGGATTGATATCGAGGTCGCTGGTAATGAACGCGGGTAGGGTGTCGAATGCGAGATATCTGTACAGTCCTCGTCGGCTCATGCCGACAGCTTCGGCCAAACGCGTGCGATTCGGAAATTCCTTTTCGGTACGGCGAATGGAGATAGAAATCTCATAGTCGGCCAGGTCATCCCGACCGATGTTTTCCACCAGAGCCAGCACCGCCATATCCTGGTCCGTGCAATCAACGACGAGGACTTTGATTTCCTCAAGTCCCACCAGCTTGTGTGAGCGCCAACGCCGCTCACCCGCAACAATCTGATAGGCAGACTCCGCTCGGCGAACGACTATCGGTTGTAACAGCCCGACCTCGCGAATCGACTCTGCGAGTTCAGCTAGCTTCGCCTCGTTGAAAACCCGCCGGGGCTGCCAAGGGTTCGGCACTATCTCTGACACGGGCAGCACTGATTGCGCGCCGCGCGTTTCCAGTTCCTGAATCTTGATATTGGCCGCAGCCAGGGCAGCAGCCATCCCCGGCCCGGTCTTCGGCTTATCGTTCGTTTGCCTAGAGGCTGTAACTTCGTCTTTCGGGATATCTGAAGCAGCGCGCAGATTGGCAGTCTGCTCAGCCATTCGAGCACGAATATTCATTTGCCGAGTCTCCACTGTTCGACGTACATATCGTCAATCCACTTGCAGTATTCCCTGAGCGGCTGACGAACCCGCTCGACAGTTTTCGAACTCGCGTCCTTCTTGCTCAGGTCAAACACCGTCGACAATGCAAGCGCGCCGCTACTCATTGCCGAGCTTGCCGGAATTTCGGTTGTCGTAAGCCAGTCGCCATAGGCCCGTTGAGTCCATGGACGAACCACAGAAGCCGACGAAGTCGGGCTGTTATCGACCTTTGAAAGGATGATCGAAATGAAATCGTAGGCCTTGTTGGCCTCCCTCTCCATGAAGTTACCCGCGATGTCGGAGAACAGCCCCCAGAAAGACACAGAACTGATGAAGTCGAGGCTTTCCGGAACCAGCGGCATGACCATCGAATCCGCAGCCATCAACGCATTGAGCGTCAGGTAGGACAATGAAGGCGCCGTATCGAGGATGATGTAGTCGTACTTGCTGCGTAGCGACGCGAGACCTTCCCGGAGGATTGCCCAGAATTGAAAGCTGGGCTTAGCCTTGAGCATCGACGGGATGTAGAACTCCGCACTGAACAAGGAGGGGTGGGCTGCGATGACGTCCAGACCGTCCCAGTAGGTCTGCTTGATGAATGATGACAGCCCGCCTTCGATCGTCTGGTCATAGATGAACGGCAAAACGGTCGAATCCTCATCAACCTCCTTCTCTGCATACAGGCCGCAAAGCTCGGAAAGTGATGCCTGCGGGTCCAGGTCGATGGCGAGCACCCGCCGACCGCGGAGCGACAATCCCTGCGCAAGACACATTGATGTCGTCGTTTTGGTCGAACCGCCTTTGAAGTTGGCGACGAGAATGACCTTCCCGTCGGCACCGCGCGACCCGGTGACCAGCGGCGACTGATATATTTCAGATAGTTGCTGCACGTACGTCCGTGCCTCGGCCAGTGTGAAATGGCGGCTACGACCAGTACCCGATGCCTCACCCGCTGGCAGCGTGCTTCCTTCCCTTGTGGCCTGGTAATGAATCTTCGTGCGGTCCATTCCGCAAAGTTCGGCGACCTCCGCCGTAGTAAATGAGGGAGCCGATTTTCGCGGTTTCGGCGTCAGGATACTGTTACGCAAGTCTTCCGTGAGCGTGTTAAGCGTCTCCGCGAAACCCGCAAGTTCACCCAAGGTCACTCTTCGCGTAATTGCCGGGAATTCTGCTTTGGACATGGTTTTTAAGGTTTAGCCCGAAATCGGTACGAAGCGTAGAATACTAGAAAAATACAAAAATGTGCCCGTGACTTAACCTCGTTTCTTAGAAACCGACGTTAAGTGGCTATTTCGCAACCAAAAACTCGCGTTAATTTCATAATGTGGAAAGACGTCGGGTCGGTGACGCGTCAAATATCTGTTTTTGTGAATGAATTTTGAAAGATCATGGTGAGGGAAATTGTTGGACCAGTGAAGGCTCTGGTCACGAAGGTGGGTGAGAAGTTTTGTTGAATACATACCGAGAAGAGGCGAGCGGGTTCAATTTGAAACGAGCGCGATCCGTCTTGGAGTTAATCACTGCGTAGAACAGGACGCCCCACAATATTCCTCACCATCATCGCTCGCTTTGCCAGCTCGCCCTCCCAAATCAGCTCACCATGAGTGAGCAGCGTCGACAGCGATCCAACAAAACTTCTCACCATGCGCCCACGGGAGTGCAACCCGGCAGCCCGCCACAATTCTCCTCACCATCGTGCCGGCAAATTCGAGTATCACCTTGGATACTCCCTAACTATCGAGGCCATAACGCTTTTCTCCTTGTTCCACCGTGGGTGGCGCTGGCCCATACAAATTTGCTCACCGTCGCCAACAGAAACCCTCACCACCGTCGCAGGTTGGGTCCCGGAAACCCCTGCCGCATACGGCTTTGTCGGCAGCTCGGAAGGCTTCAACAATTCATCTCACCGTCGTCCCGGCGGCCACATGAAGTCTCACCCTGAACGGGTAAACACTTCACTCTCATAGAGGAATTTAATTCACCTTTGCCCTACAAAAGGGCTCACCCCTGAAACAAAATCACTCACCTTTGTAGGGTTAACTCGTTGTTTTTGTTTGAGTTTGATAGGCCTTGTAAGTTGGTGGGTTTGTTTTTTCTAAGACTTTTAAAACACCAAACAAACGCCTCGGGCGTGCCGGACAGAGCATCCTAGCGACGCCTTGGTGGTCCTAATTTTTGACCGATCGGGTTGCGAAGGTGGGTGAGCCGAATTGTTGAAACAGTGGTTTGATGGTGAGCCTTTTTGTTTTGACATCTCACCTACGCGTGTTAGAGTTTTCCGCGGCTAACAACCAAGAAAAGAGGGCCACGATGTCAACCGCCGTATCGACAAGCGCAACATCGCGCCAGATGTCGCTCGAACTGTTTGAGGAGATGTTGGCAACCGACACGCCGATCCATAAGTCACCCAAGGAAATCGGCTATCAGCGGAACAACGTTTTCGTTGATGTCACTGACGTTGGAGTCACGGCGCGTCGCCTGCTTGATGCAGCGCACTTCATCGTGGCGCAGGAGCCGACCACACCGAAATATTACGACGTCGAGCTGAGCTACTTCAGGTGGCTCATGCGTTACGACAGCTACAACTACAAGCATCTGAGAGCAGTCGTATCCGAAGCACAGAAGGCACTCATCCAGGTGATCGCGGCCCCGCAGGGTAGCACCGCACCTGAAAACGAAAAATGGGTATCCGTGCAACTGCTCGGCATTGTCGGTATCGACAAGGGACGCATAACGTTTGAAGTCCCGCAACCGCTCATCCGCCACATCAAGGACCCAGAAAAGTCGCACTGGTTGAGCCTTCGCATCACGTCGGCCTTCACCCTTACTTACGCACGTGCAATCTATGACCACGTCATTGCGTACGTGACGGACGGCATCACAGATTGGTTTGAACTCGATGTGATCCGAAACTGGCCCGGCAAAGCGGGCTCCAGCGCAACAGTCTTCAAGTATTTCAAGCGGGACAGTCTCGAGCCTGCGGTAAAGCAAATCAACGAAGTCTCTGACATCGAGCTCAGCTACGAGACGCGCACCGAAAGCCCGAAGTCCAAGAAGATCGACCGGATACGTTTCAGGCTTTCCAGGAAAGAAGGGGCCGACACCGTCCGCGCGAGCTTGATTGGGTTGAAGGAAACCTACACCACGTTGAAAAACGAATTCGCCTTCACCGAAAAGCAGTTCAGTGTCATCTCGCAGAACCGCGCCATCTGGTCCGATGAACGCATCCTTGATGCAATCGAATACACTCGCGCAAAGATTGATGACGCGAAGGTGACAAAGAGTCCTGCGGGCTATCTGATGAAGGCCATCACTGAGGGCTACAAGCTTTCAGAGGCTGAGCGCCGGATGAAAACGGTACTGGCCCAGAAAGCCACGGAAGAGCAGGCCGAGGTGACTGCCCGAGCGACCACGAGAATAGCAGTTGAAGCGAACAGTGCAGCTCGTGAGGAAGAAGCCAAGCTGCGATTGGCCGACGAGGTCAGCGCTGGTCGCGAAGCTTTCGACCAGGCCGACGCACGGGCAAGGAAAGACTTCATGCGCGCGTACATTGCGTCTCCTTCTGGCAAGCTGGCCATCAAGCGTCTCAAGTTCGACATAGCGACCATCGGCGAAGCAGACGTGCTCAACCACGCGGACCTTTCCTTCGCCTTCTACCATTTCGTGTACCTGCGCAACAAACCCAAGGCAGCCCGAGCGCGCGCCTGACCGGCAGAAAACCAACGGGAGCGTGGCCTATGAGCAACGACAACGATACCCGAGCATCCGTCGCAAGCTGTGGGACGCCCATTGCGGTGATACGCCAACATCGAATAGCAGCGGACGCCGCACTAAGGCTCTCGAAGGGCGCCTGTGGCCTCCGCGCTATCCTTCCTCCCCCCCCCGGTCCAGCGTGGCAGCAGTGATGGCCGGCAAGGCACCCTGCCAACGGTGATAACTGCCTTGGCACGGAAGGATTTAGTGGGTAAATCCCGCGAAACCGCCTTGCGCTTCATTTTTTAAGGGTTTGCATCCGGGTTCACATAGCGATGTAATGACAACGTCATTGCGTTTTGCTATGCTAGGACTTTCGACGGAGGCCTGCCATGACCACTGCCCACCCCGCGGCGCCAAAACGCGAAACGCTGAACATCCGGATCCGCCCCGAGGAGCGCGGCCTGATTGACCGGGCCGCCCGGACGCGCGGCAAGAACCGCACTGATTTCATTCTCGAGGCCGCGCGCGCTGCGGCCGAAGAGGCCCTGCTTGACCAGGTGGTGATGACGGCCAGCCCCGAGGCTTATGCGGCGTTTCTAGCGCGGCTCGATCTGCCGCCCCGTCCCAATGAGCGGCTGCGCAAAACGATGCAGACACCGGCACCCTGGGACGCCGCATGACGGTGCGCGCGCCCGAGCCGCTCAACGCTCAGCATAACCTCGAGGCGTTCGCCTCGGGGGTCGACAGTCTCGACCAGTGGCTCAGGCGCCGCGCCCTGAAAAATCAGGCGGGTGGGGCGTCTCGCACCTTCGTGGCCTGTGACGGGCAGAGGGTGCTAGCGTACTACGCGCTCGCGTCGGGTGCCGTGGCCGTGGATGCGGCGCCGGGCCGCTTTCGCCGCAATATGCCTGACCCCATTCCCGTTGTGGTGCTGGGCCGCCTCGCGGTGGACCGGTCGCTGCAGGGCAGGGGAGTCGGCCGGGCCCTGATGCGCGATGCTGGTCAGCGCGTCCTGCAGGCGGCCGATGCCATCGGCATACGTGGTCTGATCGTGCATGCGCTGTCAACGGAAGCACAGACCTTTTACGAACGGATCGGGTTTGAGCCTTCGCCAATCGATCCGATGATGCTGATGGTCACGCTGACCGATCTGCAGGCGGCGCTCTAACGATGGCGAGCAGTTTCCAGCTGCTCACGCAGCCACCACAGCGCACCTGGACGCGTGCCGATTTTGCGACCCTGCGCGGGTTCGCTCGCTGCGCACGGCCGCTTGATAACTGTAATCAGGACCGGTTGTGGAAATTTGTGAGGAGGGCACCATGACCAGTGCAGACCTGGGGCAGCATCTGAAAGGCTACGTTGCCAGGCTGGTCGAGACCGGCTGCTGCCGCTCGTTGTGTATCGCCCGCTTCAGCCTTCCTTCGCTCCCATACCCCAGGGTCTCCGGATTCCTGGCATACGAGCGGACCTTCATGTCGGAGCGGTGCCTAGACGTGTCGTCGATCTCCCCCAAGGGGGTTGGCGTGAACTTTCGCTGAAAGTAGCCAGAAGTCCGGCCCGAACCCGCGATGCCCTGGCAGCAACTACTGTCTCTGCCATTTTGGTATAAAATAGATGCCAAATGGCAGGAGGTGAAACCGTGAACGTCATCGAGAAGGTATCAGCCGACTCATTACTGGGAGGCCGATCGGTATTTCCACGTTCTCCCCGATCCGGCCTTGAATGGGTGGAGGTCGTCCGCCATGGCATTTCGTCGCGGGCGCTGGACGCGATGCTCAAATCTATCGGACTTTCGCAAGCAGAACTGGCGCAGGCGCTCGATATCCCGGAGCGTACCTTGGCGCGTCGCAAGCGGGAAGGAGTGTTGAGCCGTGAGGAGTCAGCCAAGCTGCTGCGACTCGCGCGTGTCGCCGCGCGCGCTGCCGAGGTGTTTGACGATCTCGACCTGGCACTCGCCTGGCTTAAGATGCCGGTTGCTGCCCTGGAAGACGCCACGCCACTAAGCCTTGTCGATACCGACATTGGCACCGATAGCGTGATGGATACGCTGGGACGCATCGAGCATGGCGTGTTTGCGTGATGTTCACGGCGTGGCGGGTGGTGACCGAACGATATGCGGATACCGCTTTTTCTGGGGAAGGAGCGCGATTGTACGGTGGCCGGTGGAACCCCAAAGGCGTCGCGATGGTGTATACGGCGCAGACGCAATCGCTCGCGCTGCTCGAGATGTTGGTCCAGGATTCACCGCTGCGCGCCCGCTATGTGATGATCCCAGCCAGTATCCCGGAGAAAATCGTCGAACGTATCGATCCCGCCAGTTTGCCTCGCGACTGGCGGGACATTTCAGCGCGGGCCGAACTGCAGCAACTTGGATCGGCGTGGGAGCGGAAGCGAACCAGCGCCGTGCTGGCTGTTCCCAGTGCGGTCGTTCCTGCGGAATCCAATTATTTGCTCAATCCCAATCATCCGGACTTCGCGCTCGTCCTGGTTGGAACGCGTGATGAGTGGTTGACCGACCCTCGGTTATTGCGGCGCGCGGCTGCAAAGGGATCGTGACGAGCATCTCGTGTGGCGGAGGCAAGCGGACGATGGCGTGTGATCAACCAACCCGCCGGCCATGCTTCGCTGGGTGCCGCCATTCACGGTGCCTGTGTGTTGTCAAAACCGATTACATCATGCGCTCAGGGACGTAGCCGGTCACGGACCACCACTGGCGGAACCGGTCCTGCAGGATCTTGAACTGGCTCGTGCCGATCCAGTCAGTGGGGGGGATCATTTTTCGTTACGGTCACGGTCGATGTAACGGTTAAATGCGGCTTCGTCGTCGTAAAGTGACCTCGAAAACGTGTCGTCGGCCCAGTCGATCAGGCGCCCGATCACCGCGCGCCGGGACAGGCCGAAGTGCGCGACCAGCCGCTCCAGCGCGAAAAACTGGGTGCCAGTCATCGTCAGGTGCAGACGCCGCTCGCCAGAATCGGCGTCTTCCTGGCGTGGAAGCCGTCCGAGGACCGTCGCCACGTCAGAAGGAGCTCGGGCAGACGGCTTCGCCCGTGACACAGTCTTAAGCTCGCGCCGCGCCTGTACCAGTTCACCACGCAGCTGCTCGCACTCTCGCACCAAGGCGTCATGGGCGCCACGCGGAGGGATATTTTTCGTTACAGTAACGGATTTTGTGTGCGCGCCATGTCGGGCTCGCCACGCTGCCTGACGCTCGGCGTTCGACATCGCATCCGGCTTCCGTGGCCGGCCACGGCCACGTTTTTCCGTGGTGCCGGTTACCTTGTCGTTTGCCGGTGAAGGCATGATCCATCCTGGTTCGGTTGAACACATCTATTTTACGTTATTCATAACGATAAATGTAGTATTTCGTTACGCGTAACGTAAATGTGCACAAGCTGCCTTGCACGGCATGTATTCATCCGGGCAGATGGTCGCAGGTGTTGTCGAGGGGAGAATCAGATGTTATGTCCAGTGCGTGCTGTGTTACGCGCCAGGGCGACCAGCCGGCTGGTCTGGGCTGATCTGATCAGAATCCGGCATCCGCCCGCACATTCTCGCCGGCTTGACGGCAACCATTACCTCCCGAAAATTGGCTCTAACTTCCCGAAATTGGAGTCAGTCTTCCCGTTTTCATCGTCCTCCCCCTTATAAGAAAGGGACTAGCGCGGAGCGATTTAGTGACCAAAAATGGTGTCACGACATCACCACCGAGGACTGAACCATGTTAGTGCTAACCCGCCACGCCACCACCCGCGCTCAGCAGCGTGGCTTGCCTCCCCTGATTATGAATTGGCTCGACACATACGGTGCGCGTGCGCTGGACCGTGGCGGAGCAGAGATCCTCTATTTCGACAACGCCAGCCGTCGAAATCTGGAACGGGATGTTGGATCACAGGCGGTAGACCGGCTGCGTCCACTTCTCGACGCTTACACGGTGGTGGCCGACGATGGCACGGTGATCACGTCAGGTTGGCGCTTCAAACGGGTACCGCGGCACTGAATCAAGAAAGCAGACAACAGGGAAATCACAATGACAAACAAGAAATCAAAGTCGAGTGTAACGACTTCATCGGCACCGGCTGAGTCAGTCGACCCGGCACCTGTCTTTGAACAAGCGATGCGCAGGGTCAAACTCTTTGACCGCTGGCTGGCAGCAGACGGACGAAGCGCGTGGAGCGAGTTGAATCGCGCGGCTTACGGCGACCAGAAGGGACGCGATCCCCGCAAGCTCACCCTCGACGACCGAACCATTGTGGCCCAACGAATGCACGTTTACCTCGAGGAAGTCGCGCCTCGCCTGAAAGAGCGGGGTATTTCCAGGGGCGAGTTGTGCCGGAGAGCTGGATTCGGCGGACCAGACCCCAGCAAGAAAGACCCCCGACGACGCGAAGGAGTTGTACCGGCTCACGTTGCCGCCCGGCACAGACGCGCGCGCGCGGCATTCGCGGCAGCGCGGAGAAATATTTACGGCTGATCGAGGTACTGGCAGATACGCTGGACACCAGCGTGGGGCGGCTGGCGGGTCAGCTTCTGCGCGGCACACGCCTGCACCCGTTGAACAAGATCGACGAATGGACTGACCTGGAGAAGGTTCAGAGTGCGCTACAGCGAATCGTCGACGAACTCGATCAGGAGTTCGATCTGTTCAATCTATACCGCCGTACAGCAGAGTTGAAATGCCGTTTGGATCAATGAAGGCAGCACGTTGTGCTGGCCCCTTTGGGACCTGTCCGACCACGTTACAAGCACCTCCAGCCCAGAAGAGATTGAAGGCTTCCGCGCGGAGCGCTCCGCTGCTGCAGACCTCAGTCAAGGCTACCGCGTTAAAAGTTTGACGGACCTAGTTAGTTGAGATTGACCCGGTTCAACGGACAGATTTGCAGTTGGGTTTAGTGTGATGTTGAACCTCCCGGGAGTGTTGAGTCGCGGGTTGTCCACGGCCGGGCGGCGGGTCGCCTGTCACGACCATGACGCTG
>NZ_WOEY01000107.1 GCF_013177695.1 Paraburkholderia solitsugae
CCGGCTAGGCCGAGTTCGACGCCCGGGCAAGATGGCCCTACGCAATCATGATCAAGCTGATCGTCGGGCTCGGTAATCCGGGCGCTGAATACACTGCGACGCGCCACAATGCCGGCTTCTGGCTGGTCGATCAACTGGCGCGCGAAGCAGGCACGACACTTCGCGACGAGCGGCGCTTCCACGGTTTCTACGCGAAGGCCCGGCTTCACGGTGAAGAAGTGCATCTGCTGGAACCGCAGACGTATATGAACCGCTCGGGGCAGTCGGTCGTAGCGGTTGCCCAGTTCTTCAAGATTCTCCCAGACGAAATTCTGGTCGCGCACGACGAACTCGATATGCCGCCGGGCAGCGTCAAGCTGAAGCTAGGTGGCGGCAGCGGCGGCCATAACGGGCTGAAGGACATCACGGCGCATCTGTCGTCGCAACAGTACTGGCGGCTGCGGATCGGCATCGGTCATCCGCGCGACCTGATTCCCGAAAGCGCGCGCGCCGGCGCCAAGCCGGATGTCGCCAATTACGTGCTAAAGCCGCCGCGACGGGACGAGCAGGATGTGATCGATGCGTCGATCGAACGTACGTTGGCCGTGATGCCGCAGATCATCCAGGGCGAGCTTGAACGGGCGACGATGCAACTGCATCGCAATAATCCCTGAGCGCACCCTGCCCGCCCCCGTATCGCCGTATCGCCGTATCGCCGTATCGCCGTATCGCCGTATCGCCGTATCGCCGTATCGCCGTATCGCCGTATCGCCATCGACAGGAGAATCGCTTGAGCCGCTACTGGAGTGACATCGTTCACCGTCTGACGCCATATGTGCCGGGCGAGCAGCCCGCGGTCGCGCATCCGGTGAAGCTGAACACCAACGAGAATCCTTATCCGCCGTCGCCGCGCGTACTTGAAGCGATTCAGAAGGAACTGGGCGGCGCGGGCGAGTCGCTGCGACGCTATCCCGACCCGACAGCGCGCAAGTTGCGCGAAACGGTCGCCGCGTACCACGGCATTCGCGCTGAGCAGGTGTTCGCAGGCAACGGCTCGGACGAAGTGCTCGCGCTCACCTTTCAGGCATTGCTGAAGCACGATAAGCCGTTGCTGTTCCCGGATATCACGTACAGCTTCTACCCGACCTACGCGCGGCTCTTTGAAGTCGACTATCGGACCATCGCGCTCGACGACAGCTTCGCCATCGATGTCGACGACTACACAGCGCCTAACGGCGGCGTATTGTTCCCGAACCCGAACGCGCCGACTGGACGACCGCTGCCGCTCGCCGACATCGAGCGGCTGGTGGCGAGAAACACCGAATCGGTCGTCGTCATCGATGAAGCCTATGTCGATTTCGGCGCTGAGTCGGCCATCACACTGATCGACCGCTATCCCAACCTGCTGGTCATTCAAACGGTATCGAAATCGCGTTCGCTGGCCGGTATGCGCGTCGGCTTCGCATTCGGCAATCCGGAGCTGATCGATGCACTGAACCGCGTGAAGGACAGCTTCAACTCGTATCCGCTCGATCGTCTCGCGCAAGTCGCGGCCGTCGCTGCCTATGAGGACGATGCGTGGTTCCGCGACCATTGCGCCAAAGTGATTGCGAGCCGTGAGCGGCTGGCGGCAGGCTTGACGGCACTGGGCTTCGAGGTGGTGCCGTCGGCGGCGAATCTGCTGTTCGCGCGCCACGAAGGCTACGACGCAGCGGCGCTCGTCGCACGGCTAAGGGAAAAGGAAATCTTCGTGCGCCACTTCAAGGCGGCGCGAATCGATCAGCATCTGCGAATCTCGGTCGGCACCGACGCCGAATGCGACATTCTGCTGGGTGCACTGCACGACATTTTCAGCGCTTACGTCGGATAACGATCGGAATAGCCGCACGCGCTCATCACCAGACGTTGCCGCAAAAGAAAACGGCGAGGCAAACGCCTCGCCGTTTTCCATCATCGTTCAACGCTCACGCGCCCTTCGCCGCCTGCAGCGCGTGGTACTTCGCCATCAAACCTTCCGCCGTCTCCAGATGCTCAGGATCGCGCGGAATGCACTCGACCGGGCACACCTGAATACACTGGGGCTCGTCGAAATGGCCGACACACTCGGTACATTTCTTCGGGTCGATCACGTAGATTTCCGGGCCCATCGAAATCGCGTCGTTTGGGCACTCGGGCTCGCACACGTCGCAATTGATGCACTCGTCGGTAATCATCAAGGCCATACTTCTCTCACTTCACGCCGGCCGAAGCCAGCTTTGATCCGTCAAACCGACAGTTTACGCCGGTTACGGTTGCCCCGCCGACGCACGGTCATTCGAATCCATTTCAGCAACCTTCTCCGTCAGCCGTTTTTCGACCGACGGGAACACGAACTTGCTGACGTCGCCGCCCAGTTGCGCGATTTCACGCACGATGGTGCCCGAAATGAACTGGTATTGATCGGACGGCGTCATGAACATGGTTTCGACGTCCGGCAGCAAATAGCGGTTCATGCCAGCCATCTGGAACTCATATTCGAAGTCCGACACCGCGCGCAGGCCACGCACGATCACCCGCGCGTTATTGCTACGGACAAAGTCCTTCAATAGCCCTTTGAAGCTCATCACCTGAACGTTCGGGTAGTGCCCGAGTACTTCATGAGCGATGTCGAGACGCTCTTCCAGCGTGAAGAACGGCTTCTTGTTGCGGCTATCGGCCACGCCCACCACCAGCGTGTCGAAAATGCTCGACGCGCGTCGAACGAGGTCTTCGTGACCGCGCGTCAGCGGGTCGAACGTGCCCGGGTACACGGCGACTACCATGAGACTTCTCCTCTCTTCAGACAAATGGGCACGTCAAAGCGTCCACGCGACGCATTTGGCACCGACCGCACGCGTGACGGTACCCGTCCGCTGCTTGTTTTGGAACGCGCATTATTCCTTATTTTCGCGCTGCAGCAAATGAAAGTGGACAGCGCCCGCTTTGCCTTGCCGCACGATTTCCCAGCCGGCGAGCCTCTCGTTCCCATCGAGCTCGAGCGCAGCACCGGCTTCCACGTACAGAAAACCTTCGGGGCTCAGCAGCGGCAAAGCCAGAGCGAGCGCCTTGTCGAGCAGATCGTCGCCGAACGGCGGATCGAGGAAAACCACGTCGAACGATCCCGGCGCGAGACTCGCGGCGAGGCGCAAGCCGTCGGCTTCCGCGATTTCGATCGTACGGGCCGACAGGCGCTCCTGGTTCGCGCGCAGCTGGGTGGCGGCCCGGGCGTTGCGCTCGACCATCAACACCCGCGCCGCGCCGCGCGAGGCGGCCTCGAAGCCGAGCGCGCCGCTGCCGGCGAACAGATCGAGGCAGCGCTGGCCGTCCAGCCGTTGGCCGAGCCAGTTGAACAGCGTTTCGCGCACGCGGTCGGGCGTGGGGCGCAGGCCGTCGAGGTCGAGCACGGGCAGCGGCGTGCGCTTCCAGTCGCCGCCAATAATACGGATGGCGTGCGCTTTGCCGCCTTTGGACGAAGCGCCGTGGGCGCGTGAAGGAGCAGAACGGGGCATGCAGTTTCGAGTACGTTATAGGGGCGCCCGCGACGCCGATGCGCGCGGACTGGAGCGCCAACGTTACCACAGGGGCGCATGGCGTCCAGCCTGGCCATTCGGCCAATACGACGGGCGGCGGCGCGCCTGATAAAATGTGCGGCTTCCAGCGCCTTGCATCCCGCATCGCAACGCTGCCTGCCGCTCCCACGGGCTTGTCCCGGCTGCGCGCATCGGCGCGCGCTCTCACCACGCCAGATCATGTTCAGCTTTTTCAAACGATTCAAGGGTTCGAAAGAGTCCGATAACGCGCCAGAAGAATCGCAGACGGCGCCGGAAGCCTTGGCGCCCCAACCCGCCATGGAGGCACCGGCAGCGCCCATCGCGCCGTCAGCGCCGCGGCCGGTGGCGCCGGTTAGCGTCGATACGCAGCCGGCTGCTGCGGCGTCCGCAAACGAGCTCGAACCCGAAGCAGCCACGCTCGAAACCATCGAAATTGTCCCGCCGCCAACGCTGGACGGGAGCGCGAAGCGTTCGTGGCTCACTCGCCTGAAGACGGGTCTATCGAAAACGAGTTCGAGTCTGACCGGCATTTTCGTCGGCACGAAGATCGACGAGGATCTGTACGAAGAACTCGAAACCGCGCTGCTGATGTCGGATGCCGGCGTCGAAGCCACCGAGTTCCTGCTCGAATCGCTGCGCGAGAAAGTGCGCACCGAGCGCCTCACCGATCCGCAGCAGGTGAAAGCGGCGCTGCGCACGCTGCTGATCGACTTGCTCAAGCCGCTGGAAAAATCGCTGATGCTCGGCCGCGCGCAACCGCTGGTCGTGATGATCGCGGGCGTCAACGGTGCAGGCAAAACCACCAGCATCGGCAAGCTCGCCAAGCATCTGCAGAGCTTCGATCAGTCGGTGCTGCTGGCTGCGGGCGACACCTTCCGCGCCGCCGCGCGCGAGCAACTTGCAATCTGGGGCCAGCGCAACAACGTGACAGTGGTGTCGCAGGAAAGCGGCGACCCGGCAGCCGTGATTTACGATGCGGTCGGCGCCGCGCGTGCGCGCAAGATCGACGTCATGATGGCGGACACGGCCGGCCGTCTGCCGACCCAGCTGCATCTAATGGAAGAACTGCGCAAGGTAAAGCGCGTGATCGGCAAGGCGCAAGACGGCGCGCCGCATGAGGTGCTGCTGGTGATCGATGCGAACACCGGCCAGAATGGTCTTGCGCAAGTGAAAGCCTTCGACGACGCGCTCGGCCTCACCGGCCTGATCGTCACCAAACTCGACGGCACGGCGAAGGGCGGCATTCTCGCGGCAATCGCGCGGCAGCGTCCGATTCCGGTGTACTTCATCGGCGTCGGCGAAAAGGTCGAGGACTTGCAGCCTTTCAGCGCGGAAGAGTTTTCGGACGCGTTGCTGGGCGGTTGAGCACGGCAAGCTTCGTCGCAGACCAAGCAAAAAGGGCGCTCTTCGGAGCGCCCTTTTTTCATTCAAACCACGGCATTATTCCGCGTCGGGCTGAACACCAGGCGCTGCACGAGCGAACGCGTCGAGTTGCATCGCGTGATCGTAGATACGCTGAATCGTCGGAAACTTCGCCGTGTCGACGTTGAAGCGCTGCGCGTTGAACACCTGCGGAATCAGACAGGCGTCGGCCAATGTCGGGGTGTCGCCAAAGCACAGCTTGCCGGTGCGCGAATCGGCCGCCAGATGCGCCTCGAGCGTCGCGAAACCCGCTTCGACCCAATGCTTGTACCACGCGTCTTTCGCGTCGCTGTCGACACACAGCGTGTGTTTCAGGTACTTCAGCACGCGCAGATTGTTCAGCGGATGAATCTCGCACGCCACCTGCAACGCTACGGAGCGTATATACGCGCGGTCGGCCGGCGTCCCCGGCAAGAGCGGCGGCTCAGGATGCGTTTCCTCCAGATACTCGATGATCGCGAGCGACTGCGGCAGCACTTCGTTGCCGTCGACGAACGTGGGCACGATGCCGTCCACGTTCACCTTGCGGTACTCGGGCTTCAACTGCTCGCCGCCGTCGCGCACGAGGTGCACGGGCACGTAGTCGTACGGCAGATTCTTCACGTTGAGCGCGATGCGCACGCGATAGGATGCCGAGCTCCGGAAATAGCTGTAAAGCTTCATGTTGTATGTCTCCCCCAACCGCGCGTCAGACAACGCGTACGCTGAGCTCGCCGAGCCCGTCCACGCCACCCTTCATGAGGTCGCCCTGCACCACCGCGCCGACACCTTCCGGCGTACCGGTGAAAATCAGATCGCCCGGTTGCAGTTCGAACAGCGTCGACAGATAGGCGATCGTCTCGGCCACCGACCAGATCAGTTGCGACACGTCCGAGTTCTGTTTTTCCTCACCGTTCACCGACAGCCAGATCGCGCCCTTGCCGATGTGACCGACGGTCGTGACCGGATGAATCGGGCCGAGCGGCGCCGAATGATCGAAACCTTTCGCGGTATCCCACGGACGGCCCAGCTTCTTCGCTTCGGCCTGCAGATCCCTGCGCGTCATGTCGAGACCGAGTGCATAGCCGTACACGTGGTCGAGCGCGCTTTCGGCCGGGATGTTCTTGCCGCCTTTGCCGATCGCCGCCACCAGTTCCATCTCGAAGTGGACATTCTTTGACTGCGACGGATAGGGGAATTCGCCGGTCGCACCCGGCGCGACAAACAGCACGGCGTCGGCCGGCTTGGCGAAGAAGAACGGCGGTTCGCGGTCGGGATCGTGCCCCATCTCGCGTGCGTGCGCCTCGTAGTTGCGGCCCACACAGTAGATGCGACGCACCGCGAACTGCTCGCTGGACCCCACGACCGGCACCGCGACTACCGGTGCGGGTGCAAATACGTAACTCATCCCGTTCTCCGTTTTCTGGATTGTGCCGCGCCCGCGCGGCGATAAAACATTGAGTGTAACGCGCTGCCAGGCGCGGCGCAGCGGATCAGCACAGGCGTGCGCGGCCGGCGGTACCGGCGCGCATCGTCTCGCCGGACCGCTATAGATGCGATACTCACACTGAATAGCGTCCTTTGAAT
>NZ_WOEY01000108.1 GCF_013177695.1 Paraburkholderia solitsugae
CAAGGAAATCGGCCGCGGCCCGAATGGCGCCCGCGCGCTGACCGCCGAAGATACGCGCGCGCTCTATACCGCCATGCTCGACGGCCGCGTATCCGATCTCGAACTCGGCGCGGTGCTGCTCGCGTATCGTGTGAAAGGCGAAACCGCCGACGAACTCGCCGCCATGCTGGCCGGCGCGCATGCGTCGTTCGAACCGGTTCACTTGCCGCACGCGGCGTTCCGGCCCGTGTCGATACCCACGTACAACGGCGCGCGCAAACAGCCCAACCTGGTGCCGCTGCTCGCGCTATTGCTGGCACGCGAGGGGGTGCCGGTGCTGGTGCATGGTGTCACCGAAGATCCGGGCCGCGTGACGAGCGCTGAAATCTTCACGCACCTGCAGATCCCGCACGCGCAATCGCACGCCGATATCGAAGACGGCCTCGCCGAGCGGCGTCTTGCGTTCGCGCCGATCGACGTCCTCGCGCCGAAGCTCGCGCGCCTTCTCTCGTTGCGTCGACGGATGGGCGTGCGCAATTCCACGCATACGCTCGTGAAAATCCTGCAGCCGTTCGCACCCGCGGGGCTGCGGCTCGTGAACTACACGCATCCGCCGTACCGTGACAGTCTCACGCAACTGTTCAACACGCACCCGGCCGCTGCAGAGGGTGGCGCCCTCCTCGCGCGGGGCACCGAAGGCGAAGCGGTGGCCGACACGCGGCGCCAGGTGCAAGTGGATTGGCTGCACGACGGCGTCTGCGAAACGCGCGTACCGCACGAGCGCTCATCGCCCGACGCGCCTGAAGTCGACTTGCCTGAAGCGCGCGACGCCCCAACCACGGCCGCGTGGATCGGCGCTGTGCTGCGCGGCGAAGCGCCCGTACCGAGCGCGATCGAACGGCAAGTGGAGTTGATCGTCGATGTGGCGAAAACGGCCGTGTAACGTGCGCAGCGTGAGTACGACGCAGCGCTTGCGGCGCCGCACTCACGCGCCAAATATGACGGACGCGGGTTGACACGCCGCTGCGAGCCGTCATACATTAGACCTATGCGTTCCCTTCCGAACACCTTCCGAGTTACCTCCGGCCGCCTAGCGCGGCCCCTATCGCTACGTCTAGCGTAAGTCAGATGTAGCGCCGCGCATTGGCAGCTTGAATCACCCCGATTAGTTGCCCAAAGCGCGGTCCTCAACGTAGTTCCGCAGTTCCGCCGTTTCCGTTTCGCCCCGACCGTAGTTCTTCACAACCTGTAGTCGTTTGCGTTCGTCCGTTTACCCTTCGGACGAAGCGCGAGGGTCAATTTCATGTTGCGTAATCCCGCTGAAAAATACCGCCCCTTCCCCACTGTGCGCCTCACCGGACGCAAATGGCCGAGCCGCACCATCAACCAGGCACCGATCTGGATGAGCACAGATCTGCGCGACGGCAATCAGGCGCTGATCGAGCCGATGAATCCCGCGCAAAAGCTCGAATTCTTCGAGATGCTCGTGGCGATCGGCTTCAAGGAAATCGAAGTCGGTTTCCCGTCCGCCTCGCAAACCGACTTCGATTTCGTTCGGAAACTGATCGAAGAAAATCGCATTCCCGAGGACGTGACGATCGAAGTGTTCGTGCCGTCACGCCCCGAACTGATTGCGCGCACGTTCGAGTCGCTGGAGGGCGCGCCGCGCGCCATCGTCCACCTGTACAACGCGATCTGCCCGTCGTTTCGCAAGATCGTCTTCAAGCAGTCAAAGGACGAAATCAAGGCGCTGGCGGTGGAAGGCACGCGCCTTATCAAGGAACACGCGCAGGCGCGGCCCGATACACACTGGACGTTCCAGTATTCGCCTGAAACCTTCAACACGACCGAGCTTCCGTACGCGCGCGAAGTATGCGATGCCGTTGCGCAGACGTGGCGGCCCACGCGCGATCACAAGATGATCGTCAACCTGCCCGCGAGCGTCGAGGCCGCGACGCCCAATGTGTTCGCCGACCAGATCGAATGGATGGACCGCAATCTCGGCTATCGCGACAGCATCGTGCTGTCGGTGCATCCGCATAACGATCGCGGCACAGCGGTGGCCGCGACGGAACTGGCGCTGCTGGCCGGCGCGGATCGGGTCGAAGGATGTCTGTTCGGCAACGGCGAGCGCACCGGCAATGTGGACCTCGTGACGGTCGCGATGAACCTTTACGCGCAGGGCGTCGACCCGGGCCTCGATTTCTCCGATATTGACGCAGTGCGGCGCGTGGTCGAGCGCTGCAACCAGATTCCGGTGCATCCGCGGCATCCGTATGCGGGTGATGCGGTGGAGCGGCGGGTGTGGAGCGATGAGGATCTGCAGCGCGTGGCGGCTTGAGCGACTTGAAGCGGGGCGGGGGCTCAACCCCGCAGTCTGGAGCCGCGCCCGTGACAGCGCGACCTCCGTTAAACCCCGCCCAGCCGGAACACGGCAGGCGGCAAAGTCAGCACGGGCGGCGCACCCCGCCTGCTCGTGCCGCCCGGGCGCTCACAAGGCGCTCACCTGGCGCGACCCGCGAAACGGCGTGAGCTCAAAAGGCTCACTCGATCGCACAACGCGTCGCCTGCCAGGCGATCAGGCGCCATTGCCCGTCTTCCTGGGTGTGAATCGCCGTGTACGCGATCGGAAACAGCAACGCTCCGTTGTTTGCTTCCATTTCGATCAGCGCGCGGCCGGTGACGACGCAGGTCTCACGCCCCACCGGCAGCACCTCTTGCGACTGCACCTCGATCTGCCGATAGCGGCGGCGCCCCGCGGTAATGCCGTCGATGAACTGCCGCTTCGTTTCTCGCTTGCCGTTCGTATGGACATAGCTCACGTTGTCCGCGAGCAGCATATCGAGCGACTGCCCGTCGCCATCGACCATCGCACGAAAGCGCTCTCTCTCGAGCCCGCGAATCGCTTCGATTATCTTTGCCGCCATTGCTCAGCCCCTTGCACCGGTGAGCCGAACGTGGCCACGGTCGTCAGAAGTTATATTGCAAATATAGCTGGCTGAAATTTATACCAGGATTGGGCTCTTTGATACCGCCATTGGAAATATGCTCGAAGCGGTAACCCGCCTGATACTGCTGCCGGCTGCCGAACTGCACGCCGATGCCCGCCATGGGGGCGAACTGGAACGCTGTAGCGAGCGTGAAGTCAGAAGAGATTCTGGGACTCGACAGCAGCCGGACGCCCGCGCCCGCTTCAATAAAAGGGCGAATCGACCCGGAGCCTTTGATGAAGCGGATGATCGGCGTCACACCGATTTCGCCGATGTTCTCGTGCACGTCCCCTTCGTTGGTGTGCCACCAGGCCACGTGCGCTTCGCCGATCAGCGAGAAATGCCAATCGCCGATTTGCCACCACGTCAGATTCGGATCCCAGACCAAGCCAAGATCGAGTCTTTTCAGATGGTGCCCCGCCACGCCGGCGGCAACCTGCACACCGAACTGGTCAGCTGCGGCCAATCCCGCAGCGCTGAACAGAACAGCCGCCGAAGCGCCTTTAAGAGCCAGACCACGCAAAGCATTTTTTTTGTTCTTCATGGGGCACCCGAGCTAGGCGAACGTTGATCACCGGACACTGTCCCGCTTATTCTAAAGACAATCCGGATTCGATGGATCGTATGAAGAAACCTGATTTCTCGCAATTAGTCGCTTCAAAATCAGAAAACGCCGGTCATTTATAAAAATGAAAGTGTTTTGTTAGGCAAATCCTACGATCAGCATACTGCCGGCAACATCAGCGAAAGATGGCTATCAGAAGCCAATTTTCAATAGGAAAATGCGGAACTTGGATGCCCCTACAGCCTCTAAGTATTAGCACTCGACAAATCAGAGTGCTAACATCCAACGCTGGAGTCGTTACCTGAATACGCTTTTGTCTGATTCCAAAGGAGCTTCCTACGTGAGCCATGCAATGACCCTTCCGAGTACTTTGAGCCCGTCGTCGGCTAAGGCCGCTTCGGCAGGTGCGCTGGCGCTCTCGCATTCCTCGTTGCTGCCCGGTCAACTGGGCAATATCGACGCCTACATCCAGGCCGTAAATCGGATCCCGATGCTGACGCCGGGGGAAGAACGCCAGTTCGCCACCGAATTTCGCGAGCAGGACAACCTCGAGTCCGCGCGCCGTCTCGTCCTGTCGCACCTGCGGCTGGTCGTATCGATCGCGCGCAATTACCTTGGTTATGGACTGCCGCATGCCGACCTGATCCAGGAAGGCAATATCGGCCTGATGAAGGCCGTGAAGCGCTTCGACCCGGAGCAGAACGTGCGCCTCGTATCGTACGCCATGCACTGGATCAAGGCTGAGATCCACGAATACATTCTGCGCAACTGGCGGATGGTGAAGGTCGCCACCACCAAAGCGCAGCGCAAGCTGTTCTTCAACCTGCGCAGTCACAAGCAGGGCCTGGGCGCATTCACGCCGGACGAGATCGAAGGTCTCGCCAAAGAGCTGAACGTGAAGCGTGAAGAAGTGGCCGAGATGGAAACGCGCTTGTCCGGCGGCGATATCGCGCTGGAGGGCCAGGTCGAAGACGGTGAAGAGTCGTACGCGCCGATCGCCTACCTCGCCGACTCGCATAGCGAGCCGACTGCCGTGCTGGCTTCGCGTCAGCGCGACAAACTGCAAAGCGACGGCATTGCGAGCGCACTGGACGCACTGGACGCCCGCAGCCGCCGCATCATCGAGGCACGCTGGCTGAAGGTGGAAGACGACGGTTCGGGTGGCTCGACACTGCACGAACTGGCTGACGAATTCGGCGTGTCGGCCGAACGTATTCGCCAGATCGAAGCGAGCGCAATGAAGAAAATGCGCGGCGCGTTGGCCGAGTATGCGTAACACTTGAAAGCTTGATTCGCGCCGGCTGGTCCGGCGCGCGCTGTTTAGCTGCAGAGCCCTGCCCTCGCAAGAAGGCAGGGCTTTTTTGTGCCCACTCGACACTGCATGCGCTCAATCGTAGACGCATGCGCACTCACTCAAGAACATGTCCGCCAAACACGTGTTTCTTGACGTATCACAAACCCCATAGCAATACTGTCCGCACGGAGCGACGTTCGCGACCCAATGCCGCAGTGCCGAACTCATGCGCACATGGTCTTCGCTCCTAGAATCGGGATGCACTCGCCAGACCGCTCAGGTGGCCTGGATTTAGCCGGATTCACCGGCATGAAGTCGCCTTCGACCGATCATGACCATAGCCCTGAATCGCAATACCACCCCTCGCCCGAGCCTGCGCAAACGGCTCGCCGCCTGGGTGCGCGGTCCGACGCTGGCGCGGGATATCGCCATCGTCCTCACCATCAAATTCGCACTGCTGATGGTGCTCAAGTACGCATTCTTCAATCATCCGCAGGCGGAGCATATGTCGCTGCCGCCTGAACAAGTCGCGCAGGCGCTGCTGTCCGTGCCTGCCTCGCATCCGTCCCAAGGTGATCAACATGCCCGTTAGCGAAGTCGTAGAACTGTCGCGCCTCCAGTTCGCCATCACGGCGCTTTATCACTTTCTGTTCGTGCCACTCACGCTCGGTCTGTCCTGGTTGCTCGTCATCATGGAGTCCGTCTATGTGATGACCGGCAAGCAGATCTACAAAGACATGACCCAGTTCTGGGGCAAGCTGTTCGGCATCAACTTTGCGATGGGCGTCACCACCGGTCTCACGCTGGAATTCCAGTTCGGCACCAACTGGTCGTACTACTCGCACTATGTCGGCGACATTTTCGGCGTGCCGCTGGCCGTTGAAGGTTTGATGGCGTTCTTCCTGGAATCGACCTTCGTCGGCCTGTTCTTCTTCGGCTGGAAGCGGCTCTCGAAAGTGCAGCACGTGAGCGTCACGTTCCTCGTCGCGCTGGGCTCGAACCTGTCGGCATTGTGGATTCTGGTGGCCAACGGCTGGATGAACAATCCGGTCGGCGCCACCTTCAACTATCAGACCATGCGCATGGAACTCGACAGCATCTTCTCGGTGCTGTTCAATCCGGTCGCGCAGGTGAAGTTCGTGCACACCGTATCGGCCGGCTACGTGACCGCTTCAATGTTCGTGCTCGGTGTGTCGTCGTGGTATCTATTGAAGCGCCGCGACACCGAATTCGCCTTACGCTCGTTCGCCATCGCCGCCGGCTTCGGTCTCGCATCGACGTTGTGTGTGATCGTGCTGGGCGACGAATCCGGCTACCGCACCGGTGAAGTGCAGCAGGTCAAGCTGGCCGCCATCGAATCCGAATGGGAAACGGCGCCCGCGCCTGCACCCTTCACGATCATCGGCATTCCGAACCAGAAAGAAGAACGCACCGACTATGCGATCCGCATTCCGTATGCGCTCGGCCTCATTGCCACGCGTTCGATCGACGAACCGGTGGTCGGCCTGAAAGAACTGATGGCGCAGAACGAAGTGCGCATCAAGAACGGCATGCTCGCCTACGCCGCGCTGCAAAGGCTTAAACAGGGCGACGCCACGGACGACGTCAAAGCCGCTTTCGACGCACACAAGGAGGACCTCGGCTACGGCTTGATGCTCAAGCAGTTCACCCCGAACGTCACGGATGCCACGCCGGATCAGATCGTGCAGGCCGCCAAGAAGACGATTCCGCCGGTGGCGCCCGTGTTCTTCTCGTTCCGCCTGATGGTCGGCCTCGGCATCCTGTTCCTTGCGACTTTCGTGCTGGCGTTCTGGTTCTGCGCGCAACGCTCCCTGTTGCTGGAGAAGCGCCGCTGGTTCCTGCGCTGGGCCGTGTGGGCGATTCCGTTGCCGTGGCTTGCTGCTGAATTCGGCTGGATTGTCGCTGAAGTGGGCCGTCAACCGTGGACCATCGCCGGCATTCTGCCGACCGCATTGTCCGCCTCGAGCCTGACGCCGGGTGATCTGTACCTGAGCATCGCCGGCTTCGTCGTGTTCTATACGGTGCTGTTCATCATCGAAATCATGCTGATGTTCAAGTACGCGCGCCTCGGGCCTTCGTCGCTGCACACAGGGCGCTATCACCACGAACAACAACAGCCGCTGAATCAGCCGCTACCGACCAACACGGCCGCATGATTCGCCGCCACTCTGTTCCAAGGGAAAGATCATCATGGATTACGCAACCCTCAAACTGATCTGGTGGGTATTGATCGGCGTACTGCTGATCGGTTTCGCGCTCACCGACGGCTTCGACATGGGCGCGGCGATTCTGCTGCCGTTCATCGCCAGAACCGATGCGGAGCGGCGCATCGTCGTGAACACAGTCGGCGCGACGTGGGAAGGCAATCAGGTGTGGCTCATCACAGCGGGCGGCGCGATGTTCGCCGCGTGGCCGCTGGTGTACGCCGCATCGTTCTCCGGCTTCTACTTCGCGATGTTGCTGGTGCTGTTCTCACTGTTCTTCCGGCCGGTCGGCTTCGACTACCGCAGCAAACGTGAAGACCCGCGCTGGCGCAGCGCGTGGGATTGGGCGTTGTTTGTCGGCGGCTTCGTCCCCGCGCTGGTGTTCGGCGTGGCGTTCGGCAACCTGCTGCAAGGCGTGCCATTCTCGTTCGACACCGATCTGCGCGTCACGTATCACGGCAGCTTTTTCGCGCTGCTCAATCCGTTCGCCGTGTTGTGCGGGCTCGTTAGCGTGTCGATGCTGGCCGCGCACGGCGCCGCCTTCGTGAAGATGAAGGCGGACGATGTCGTCGCCCAGCGTGCATCGCTCGCGCTGCGGATCGCTTCGCTCGCCGCCGTGGTGCTGTTCCTGCTTGCCGGCGCACTGATCGCGACAATGATCGGCGGCTATCAGATCGTCGACGCCGCGCCGCTCGATACGGTGGCTAATCCGTTGCTGAAGAACGTGATCGGCGCACCCGGCCTGTGGCTCACCAACTACGCAAACTATCCGTGGATGGTGATCGCACCCGTGGCCGGCCTGGTTGGCGGCGTACTCGCCTTGTTGCTGGCGCGCTCGCGCTTTGAAAAGAGCGCCTTTCTGTCAACCTCACTGATGATCATCGGCATCATTCTGACGGCGGGCTTCTCGATGTTCCCGTTCATCATGCCCTCCTCGCTCGACGGCCGCAGCAGCCTCACCGTGTGGGATTCCACCTCGAGTCGCCTAACGCTGCAGATCATGCTGGTCGCCGTGATCATCTTCATGCCGATCGTACTGATCTACACGAGCTGGGTGTATCGCGTGATGCGAGGCAAGGTGACCGCCGCGGCGCTCGAAGAAAATCACCATTCGATGTATTGATCAGGCATACGATTAACAGGAGTTTGTGATGTGGTATTTCAGTTGGCTTCTCGGCATTGGCGTGGCGTTGGCGTTCGGCATCATCAACGTGATGTGGCTGGAATCGCGCCGGCCTTTGGAAGCGAGTAAGCACAAGACGCGTTGATGCATCCGTTGCCGGCTGAGCGCCGTTAGACGCGGGCCGGTAAACGAAAATACGGCACCTTGATTCAAGGTGCCGTATTTTATTTGTACGAGGCTCGACAGAGTACAGCGCCTGCCTGCTCCCGTTTATCTATCGTGGCTCCCAAGCTGCGCAGAAGACCGAAGTCAGCTCAGCTCGAGGCCTCGATGAGATTACGCGGGCTGCGGCGCCGTACCGGCACCCGTATCGGGCGACAGACGCACTGCCAGTTGTGCGGCGTAGCGCTGCGCTGCGTCGCCAACCACGATGTGGAACGTGTCGGCCGACACCCACGCCGTATCGAGCGTAGCCAGGCGTTGACGATCAACCGCCGACGGATCGCGAACCACGATACGCAGACGCGTTGCCGCCACAGCATCCAACGACACGACGTTGCCCGCGCCGCCGAACACGGCAAGCCAACGCAGCGGATCCGGGTCGAGCGCACCGTCTTGAGCACTACTTGCAGCAGCCACAGGCGCAGCAACAACAGCAGGCGCAGTTGCCGCCACCGGCTTCACAGCATCGCCACCGCCTTGCGCGATCACCGTGCGAATTTCATCAGCGATGATGTCCGCTTCCGGTCCAATAATCACCTGCACGTTGGTCGAGCCGCGTTTGAGCACACCGCGCGCACCGATCGTCTTCAGTTCGCTTTCCGAGACCTTGTTGGAATCGACCACCGACAGACGCAGGCGCGTCGTGCAGGCGTCCACCACCGACAGGTTCGACGCCCCACCCAGCGCAGCGATATAACGCTGTGCGCGCGGCACGGCGGCACCCGCTACCGGCGAAACGAAACCACCGGCCGTGAACGACTCGATCTGTTCTTCCTCGGCGGCGGGTTCGCGGCCCGGTGTCGCCATGTTGAACTTGCGAATGAAGAAGCGGAACAGGCCGTAATACACCACCGAGTACACGAGACCGAGCGGAATCGCCCACCAGCCCTTGGTCGACAGGCCGTAGTTCAGCACGTAGTCAATGAAGCCAGCCGAGAAGGTGAAGCCGAGATGAATCCCGAGCGCCGAGCAGATTGCCAGCGACAAGCCCGTCAGCAGCGCGTGAATCGCATACAGCACTGGCGCGAGGAACATGAAGCTGAATTCGATCGGCTCGGTCACACCCGTCAGGAACGAGGTGAGCGCCATCGACGCCAGCAGGCCGAACACCATCGCGCGGCGCTCTTTCGGTGCTTCGTGATACATCGCGAGACACGCAGCCGGCAGGCCGAACATCATGATCGGGAAGAAGCCCGTCATGAACGTGCCCGCGGTCGGGTCACCCGCGAAGAAGCGATGCAGGTCGCCCGTCACCGGGACGCCGCCCGGCGGCGTGAAGGTGCCGAACACGAACCACGTCAGCGAATTGAGAATGTGATGCAGACCCGTGACGAGCAGCAAACGGTTCAGCACGCCGAACACAAACGCGCCGAGCGCACCCGCGGTTGTCAGCCAATGGCCGGCCGTGTCGATGACGCCTTGCACCGGCTGCCATACGTAGCCGAACACAATGCCTATGCCCAGACAGACCACGCCGGTGACAATCGGCACGAAGCGTTTCCCTCCGAAGAATGCGAGGTAGTCAGGCAGCTTGATGTCTTTGTACTTGTTGTACAGCAAGCCCGCGACGATACCCGCCACGATCCCGGACAACACGCCCATGTTGAGCTTGTCGTTGATGTCCTTCATCACCGCGATTTCGATCAGATAACCGATCGCACCCGCGAGACCCGCCACGCCGTTGTTGTCCTTCGCGAAGCCGACCGCCACGCCGATTGCGAACAGCAACGGCAGGTTATCGAAGATCGCGCCGCCGGCGTCGGCGATCATCTTGATGTTGAACACATCGGGTTGGCCCAATCGCAGCAGCAAACCGGCAACCGGCAGCACTGCAATCGGCAGCATCAGCGCCCGGCCCAGGCGCTGAATCTTCAGAAACGGATTCCCATCCATTGACACCTCCAATCCTTGTCTCGTTGTCGACTGTCGTCGTTGAGTTTTGTAGCGATACGTCCTGACTATGCGAAGCTGGTTGCGGACTGCGTGAGGTTCAGTCCAAAGGCCAGGTTTCGCGGCTCACTGCTCTTACCGCCTGGGCCGATTCGAGCGCCAGGGCATCCTGGGCGCGTTGACGGCACAGCTGATAATCGAGGTTGCGCACGCGCGCCTTGATGCCCGGCACCGACACCGGATCCACCGAGAGCTCGGTCACGCCGAGGCCAACGAGCAGCGGCATGGCCAGCGGATCACCCGCCAGTGCGCCGCACACGCCGACCCATTTGCCATGCTTGTTCGCACCCTGTACGGTCGCTGCGATCAGCCGCAGCACCGCCGGATGCAGGCCGTCGGCCTGGGCCGCGAGGTCGGCCTGGCAGCGGTCCATGGCGAGCGTGTATTGCGTCAGATCGTTGGTGCCGATCGACAGGAAATCCGCGTGTTGCGACAGTTGATCGGCAAGCAAGGCAGCCGATGGCACTTCGATCATCACGCCGACTTCGATCGGTTCGGTCCGGCCCGATTCGCGGGCGAATTCGTCGATGCGTTTGCGGATGCGGATCAATTCGCCGACATCCGTCACCATCGGCAGCAGGATGCGTACGGCGCCGAGCGGTTGCACCGCTAGCAGACCGCGCAACTGATCGTCGAGCAGGTCCGGGCGCACTTGTGCGAGGCGGATGCCGCGCAGACCGAGCGCCGGATTCGGTTCGGGCGGCAGCGTCAGGTAATCCACTTCCTTGTCCGCGCCGACGTCCAGCGTGCGAATGATCGCGGTGCGGCCGCTCAATGCGTCGACGATGGCCTGGTAGCTCTGGCGATGTTCGTCGATGGTCGGCGCTGCGGCGCGGTGGATGAACAGCAGCTCGGTACGCAGCAGGCCGACAGAATCGGCGCCGTTGTCGACAGCGGTTTTCGCGTCCTCGAGCGTGGCGATGTTCGCGGCGACTTCGATCGCGCGGCCATCGGCAGTCACTGCCGCCTGTTGCGAGGTACGGCGGTTTGCTTCGCGCACGTCGGCAAGGCGGCTACGCTCAAGACGTGCACGTTCGACATCGAGCTCGGTCGGCGCGAATTCGAGGCGGCCGGTGGTGGCGTTCACCACCACTTGGCTGCCTTCGGGGATCGCGTGCAAGGCATCGCCGACTGCCACCAGTGCAGGAATACCCGCCTGGCGCGCGAGAATCGCCGCATGCGAAGTGGCACCGCCACGCGCCATCACCAGCGCGGTGACGCGCGTGCGATCCAGCGACGACAGATCCGACGGGGTGAACTCTTCAGCCGCCAGCACCGCTTCTTCCGGCAGCGTGCGTGCCGCAGCATTCGTATAACCGAGCGCGCGCAACACGCGCTTTTCGATATCACGCAGATCGGCTGCACGTTCCGCGAGCAATGCGTCTTCGATCTTCGTCAGGATGGCGATCTGCGCACGGATCGCTTCGCGCCACGCAAAGCCGGCGCTCTTGCCGAGGCTGATCAGATCGCGCGCGGCGTCGACCAGCGTGGGATCTTCGAGCAGGACGCGATGCACCGCGAAAATACCCGCCTCACCCACCGCACCGCGTTGCGACGCATCGCGCACGGTGGTACCGAGGTCGACGTCGACGGTGGCAATCGCCTTGTCGAGCAGACGGCTTTCAGCCGCCGACGTGCCGTTCGCCTTTTCCGGCGGATCGATATCCGCATCGTCCCAACGCACCAGCTTGCCGACCGCGACGCCCGGCGACGCGCACACCCCCGCGAGCGTATTCGGCGCGAGCGCTTCACCTGCAGCGTGGGCGACTGCTTGCGGCGCCAGCGAGCTTTGACGTGCCGGCTTTTCTTCGACTTCGCCGTGCGCTTCGCGTGTCAATTCGTGGGCAATTGCTTCGATCGCGGCTTTGGCTTGCGGGCCGACGCCGAGCAACTCGACAGTCGCACCAACGCCCGCACCGAGACCGAGCAAACCAACCACGCTCTCGATCGCAGCCTTACGCCCTTCGTAACGCACTTCGACGCGCGCATCGAAACCACGCGCCGCCTCACGAGCGCGCGCGGCCGGCCGCGCATGCAAACCGCCAGCGTGGACCAGCGTGACTTGCTGACGGGCCTCTTCAGTCACGTTGGTGGCACTCGCCTGACGCGATGCGTCTGCCGCTTCGCCGCTGCGAGCGCGCAGCACCAGCAACGGCGTTTCGCCCGCCTTCAGCATGCCGTCGTGCGCACGCTCGACAATCTCGAACGCATCCGAATTGGCGATCGCGATGACCGAGACGAGACTTGGCGCGTTCAACGCAACCTGGTCCTGATCGAATTCGATCAGCACGTCGCCGGTTCGCACCTGTGCGCCTTGCGCGACCATCGGCGCAAAGCCCTTGCCATTCAGCTCGACAGTGTCGATGCCGATGTGCAGCAGAATCTCCACGCCTTCGGCCGTCGCCAGCGTGACCGCGTGACCGGTGCGCGCGAGATGGGTGATGGTGCCGTCGCACGGCGCGACGAGTCGCCCCTCGAGCGGATCGATGCCGATGCCGTCGCCGAACATGCCGCCCGAAAACACAGGGTCGGGCACATTCGCCAGCGGCACGACCGGACCGGTCATCGGCGCGAGCAAAACAATATGGCCTTCAGAATGGCTCATCAAGCGGGACTCCTCGACACGTCGCATCTGATTTCTCGTCAGTGAGTTTCGGTGACTTTGTTGAGATGGCGTGGCGCGTCAGGATTGCGCCCGCGTGCGGCGGCAAGGCCGGCAGCCATCACGTAAAAGGACAGGATCGCGGCGATCGGATCGAGCGCCGCATGAGCGGTGGTGGCAAGCGGCAGCGTCGCTTCCGGCACATCGGCCGGTGCGGCGAGCAGCACGCGGGCGCCGCGCGCCTGCATGTCGCGCGCGAGTTGCAGCAAGCCGGCCTGTTCGGGGCCACGCGGTGCGAAGACCAGCAGCGGATAGTCGCGGTCGATCAGTTCCATCGGACCGTGCCGCACTTCCGCGCTCGAAAACGCTTCGGCCTGGATGCCGGAGGTTTCCTTCAATTTGAGTGCGGCTTCCTGCGCGATCGCGAGCCCCAGACCGCGGCCGATCACGATCATGCGCTCGACGCCCTGCAATTCGTCCACCGCTTTCGACCAGTCCAGCTTGCCGGCGGCTTGTAGCGCGTCGGGCAGCGTGTTCAACGCGCTGAGCAGCGCATCGTCTTTCTGCCAGTGCGCGACCAGTTGCGCGGAGATCGATAGCATGGCGATGTAGCTCTTGGTCGCCGCGACGCTCAGTTCCGGACCGGCTATGAGCGGCAGGTGAAATTCGCAAGCGTCCGCAAGCGGCGAACTCGGCGCATTCACGGCAGCCACCGTCAACGCGCCCGCCTTGCGCAACGCTTCCATCGTGCCGACCAGGTCCGGGCTCTTGCCCGATTGCGAGAACGCCAGCGCGAGCTGATCGCGCACCTGAAGCGGCGCCTGCTGGAGCGTCGCGACCGACATCGGCAGCGAGGCGACCGGCACACCGAGGCGGCTCATCGTCAGGCTTGCGAAGTAACTCGCCGCATGGTCCGAGCTACCGCGCGCGACCGTCAGCGCGACGTGGCGCGGCTGCTGGGCGAGCTTCGCCGCCAACTTTTCGACGCGCGAGGTATCCCTGAGTTGCGCGGCGACCGTTTCAGCGGACGCCAGCGCCTCTTTAAGCATATTCGACAATTGATTCCCCTTCGACGTAAGTCGCGGTCAACGCCAGTTCACGATCGAACACGACCACATCGGCCCACGCACCGCGCGCGATGCGGCCGCGGTCTTCGATGCCGAGGTAGTCGGCGGCGTAGCGCGACAAACGGTTTGAAACATCGGCGATCGGCAAGCCGATCGAGACGAGATTGCGCAGCGCCTGATCCATCGTCAGGGTGCTGCCGGCGAGCGTGCCGTCGGCGAGACGCACGCCGCCGAGGCACTTCGTCACATGCTGGCTGCCGAGGCGGTATTCGCCGTCGGGCATGCCGGTGGCCGAGGTGCTGTCCGTCACGACGTAGAGACGCGGAATCGCGCGCAACGCGGCGCGGATCGCGCCCGGATGGACGTGCAGCAAGTCGGGAATGATTTCGGCGAATTCGGCGTGCGCGAGCGCAGCGCCGACGAGGCCGGGATTGCGGTGATGCAGCGGTGACATCGCGTTGAACAGATGCGTGAAGCCACACGCGCCGTGCTTGAGTGCGGCGACGGCGTCGTCGTAGGTGCCGAGCGAATGACCGAGCTGCACACGCACGCCACGCGCCGCCATCTCGGAGATGATCTCCATGTGGCCGGCGATTTCCGGTGCCAGCGTGACCACGCGAATCGGCGCGATCGACAGATACTTCAGCACTTCGTCCATCACCGCGGACACGGCAGCGTCGGGCTGCGCGCCGAGCTTGCCGGGGTTGATGTACGGACCTTCCAGATGGACGCCGAGCACGCGCGCGCCGCCTGGTGTGCGAATGCGCGCGTTGTTGCCCAGACCCGCGACGACATTCATCAGCTCGTCGCGCGGCGCGGTCATCGTGGTGGCGAGCAGGCTGGTCGTGCCATAACCCGCATGCGTGCGGGTTATGGTTTCGATCGCGTCGCCGCCTTCCATCACGTCGGAGCCGCCGCCGCCGTGCACGTGCAGATCGATGAAGCCGGGCAGGATGTACGGCGCGTCGTTCTTCGACGGATCGACGCGTTCGCCTGTCAGCGCCGTGATACGGCCGTTTTCGTATTCGAGCGTGCCGTGAATCCACCCATCGGTGGTGAGTATGTTTCCGGTCAGCATGAGTCTCTCTGGTGAGGCGTAATGCGGGGTGTGACTGAATTTCGCCCGATGGCGCCGCACGTGACGGCGGCCCGCGTGGCCTGCTCAGATACGCAAATCAGGCACGCGAATCAGGTGCGCAATTCAGCGACAAAGTCGTAGTAATCGTCGCGGCAATAGGTGTCGGTCAATTCGATCGCACGCTGGTCCGCGCTATACCCGATACGGGTAATGACCAGCAGCGCCGAGCGCGGTTCGATATCCATCAACGAGGCGATCTCGCTCGAAGCGTTGACCGCGCGAAAGTGCTGCAAGGCGCGCACGACAGCCGCGCCACGTTGTTCGAGATAGCTGTAAAGCGACACGCCGATGGCCAGCGGGTCGGGCACGATCGCCGCGGGCAGCGCCGAATGCTCGACCGCCATCACGATGCCGTCCGCGCGGCGCAGGCGCCGCAGACTCGCCACCGCCGCACCAGGCGACAGGCCAAGGTGCACCAGCTCATCACGGTTGGCGGCGCGGATATCGCGCTCGAGCCACACCGAATCCGGCCGGAAACCGCGTTGCTGCATTTTCTTCGTGAAACCGGTGAGCCGCGACAGCGGGTCTTCGACGCGCGGCGTAATGAAGCTACCCGCGCCCCGTGCCCGTCGGATCAAGCCTTGCTCGACCAGCAGCTCGATCGCCTTACGCGCGGTGATGCGCGACACGCCGATCGCATCCGAGAGCGTGCGCTCCGAAGGCAGCGCTTCACCCGCCGACCACACGCCGCAGTGGATCGCCGTCGCCAGATTGCGCGCGAGCTGCAAATAGAGCGGCGTGACGTTGCGGGCGTCAGGCATCAGTGCGGACCAGCGAGTTTCCATGGGGCTCCGGCGGTCGTCTTGAAGAGTGCGGCCTACGAAAATGAGAGCCCATTATATAACCAACATAATACCAGTCAACGGACTGGTCCCATGCTGGTATGGATCGGCGAAGAGCCTTGCTGGATAAGCCTTAGAAGGCGATTTGGGGGCTCGGAAGGATGGTTTACAGGGATCGGGATTTACCCGTATTCGAGATGCCGGACAGCATCTGCGTGGTCCATATTGGTTCTCTTCGTGGCCGACGGGACGCCCGGAAATCGATACCTTTCTGATACCACTTTGATGCGCCTGCTTAGCCACACAGCCTTTTTTAATGGGTTCCGTTCCAATATAGTGCTGTGTAGCAAGCCATAAAAATTCCCCGGGGAGCCGCATTTGACAGATTCCGAGGCGCTTCGGCGCGCTCAGGCCGTCCGCCATTTCAACCGCTTCTATACGCAGCACATTGGCGTACTGCATGAGCATTTGGCAAAGAGCGCCTTTTCGCTGACGGAAGTGCGCGTTCTGCATGAACTGTCCCGCGGAAGCGCGCAGACAGCCTCGGTGCTCGGGCGCAATCTTGGCCTCGACAGCGGCTACCTCAGCCGCCTTCTGACCAGCTTCGAACGACGCAATCTGATTACGCGACGCCCGTCCGACTCGGACGCACGCCAGTCGCTGATCGCCCTCACCGACAACGGCCATGCGGCCTACGCGCCGCTCGATGCGGCGGCGATCGACGAAGTATCGGCGGTGCTGAACGACCTCACGGCACTCTCACAGGACCAGCTGATCGCCGCGATGAAGGTGATCGAGCGTCTGCTCGACAGCCAGCCGCAGCACGAACTCGTGACCCTTCGGCAACCGCGCCCTGGCGACTGCGGCTGGCTCGTGCATCGGCAGGCGCAGTGGTTCGCCGCGCAATATGGCTGGGATCAATCGTTCGAAGGCTTGCTCGCGCGCGTCGTCGCCGATTACGCGCAACGCAACGATCGGGTGCGCGAGATGTGCTGGGTTGCCGATCAGGAAGGCATGGTGGTCGGCTCGGTGTGCATCGTCGGGGTCTCGACGACGGTGGCGGGCGTGCGGCTGTTGTGGGTCGAGCCGGATGTGCAGCGCCTTGGCATCGGCACGCAATTGATGAGCGAATGCGTGCGGTTCGCCCGGCGCGCGGGGTACACCAAGCTCACGCTGACCACGGCCAGCACGCTCCAGGAGCCGCGGCGGCTCTGCGAACGCGCCGGCTTCCAGCTCGCGGGCACGTCGGCAGAGAGCCGCTTCGGCCAAGATCTGACGATCGAGCGATTGGAGCTGGAGTTGTAGGTTCGCCAACGAATGCGCGACGCAAAAAAAACGCCACGGTTTGTCACTGTGGCGTTTTCGTTTTGCGAAGCAGGTTGAAGGGTGTCGCTTAGAACGACGGCACCACCGATCCCTTGAACTGCGTCTTGATGAACTGGCGCACGTCTTCCGACTGGTAAGCCGCGACCAGCTTCTTGACCCACGGCTTGTCCTTGTCCTGCGCGCGCACGGCGATCAGGTTCGCGTACGGGCTGTGGATGTCTTCGAGCGCGATTGCGTCTTTGGTCGGTTGCAGACCGGATGCCAGTGCGAAGTTCGTGTTGATCGCGGCAGCATCGACATCCGACAGCGAGCGCGGCAGTTGCGCGGCGTCGAGCTCGACCAGCTTGATCTTCTTCGGATTCTCGGCGACGTCGAGCGGCGTGGCGTTATTGCCGTTCGTGCCCGCGCCGGCTTTCAGCTTGATCACGCCTTGCGCCTGCAACAGCAGCAGCGCACGGTTCTCGTTCGAAGGATCGTTCGGCACCGCGATCTTCGCGCCTTGCGCCAGATCCTTCAGCGACTTCAGCTTCTTCGAATAGATGCCGAGCGGCGAAATATACGTCAGGCCTGCGTTGACGATCTTGTAGCCACGTTGCTTGACCTGGCTGTCGAGGTACGGTTGGTGCTGGAAGCTGTTGGCGTCGAGATCGCCGGCGTCGAGCGCGGCGTTCGGCTGCACGTAGTCGTTGAATTCGACGACCTTCACATTCAGGCCTTCGCGCTTCGCCACTTTCGTGACGACTTCCCAGATTTGCGCATCCGGGCCGCCGATGGTGCCGACCTTGATGACCTTGTCGTCGGCGTGTGCGCCGAAGCTGGTGACGATCGCCGCACCGGCGACCACGGCCGAGAGGGCTTTAAGGATATTTCTGCGCTGCATGTGATTCTCGCTTTTTCTGATCGGTGTCAGATTCGGGTGGAAGCCGGCGGCAGCCTTGCGGCGGTTGCGTGCTTGTGGCTGTGCGCCGCCAACTGGACCGCAAATGGTCTCATATGCCCAGCGAGATGGGAAATATCACGATCGCATATCGTTATGCCCCTTGCGCGACCCCGTTCACGCGAAACGCGCTCACCGTGTCGCGCAAACGCCCGGCCTGATCCTGCAATGAAGCCGCTGCAGCGGCAGCCTGCTCCACCAGCGCCGCGTTCTGCTGCGTCACTTCGTCCATCTGCGTGACCGCGCGGCCCACTTGCGAAATGCCGCTGCTCTGCTCCTCGGACGCCGCCGCGATCTCGCCCATGATGTCGGTGACGCGCTGCACCGCTTGCAGAATCTCGCCCATCGTCGTGCCGGCCTGCTGGACCAGCGTCGAACCGTTGTGCACGCGCTCTACCGAGGCGCCGATCAACTGTTTGATCTCCTTGGCCGCCGTTCCCGAGCGCTGCGCAAGGTTGCGCACTTCCCCGGCGACGACCGCAAAGCCGCGGCCCTGCTCGCCGGCGCGCGCGGCTTCGACTGCCGCGTTCAGCGCCAGAATATTCGTCTGGAACGCAATGCCTTCGATCACACCGATGATGTCGGCGATCTGCCGCGAGCTGTCATTGATCTCGCCCATCGTACCGATCACGCGGCTGACCACGTCGTTGCCGCGCATCGCGATTTCCGACGCGTTGTGCGCCAGACCGCTCGCCTGACGCGCATTGTCCGCGTTCTGCTTGACCGTCGCGGTGAGCTCTTCCATGCTCGCCGCCGTCTCCTGCAACGAGGCCGCCTGTTGCTCGGTGCGTTGCGACAGATCGCCGTTGCCCGCGGCGATCTGCTGGGTCGCCGAGGCAATCGATTCCGCCGCGTGGCGGATCTCGCCGATGGTCCGTTGCAAACGGTTCTGCATGTCATGCATGGCCGCCATCATGCTGGTCTTGTCTTGCGGACGAACGTCGACGATCTGGGTGAGATCGCCTTTGGCGATGCTCGCCGCCAACCGCGCCGCCTGGTCCGGTTCGCCGCCGAGACTCGCGCGCACATTGCGAATGATCAGCACCATCGCGAACGAAATGACCGCGCCGATCACGAGCACGACGAGCAGGTGGCCAAGCAGCGTTTCGTAGTAAACCGTGTCGATATCCTTGATGAATACGCCGCTCGTAATGTTCCAGTCCCACGGCGCAAAACGCACCACGTAGCTGATCTTCGGCACCGCGGTTTCGCTGTGCGGCAAGCGTCCGCGATATTGCGCGAAGCCGCGGCCGGTCGCCTTGGCGGCGTCAACGATCGTCACATACAGCAGCTTGCCGTCCGGGTCCTTGAAATCGCCGACGGGCTTGCCGGTCATTTGCGGCAGCGTCGGGTGCATCAGCACGACCGGCTTCGAGTCCATCACGAACAGATAACCGGATTCGCCGTAGCGCATCGTCGCCAGGCGTGCGAGTGCTTCACGCTGTGCGTCGGCCTCACTCATCTTGCCGCTCTGCGAGAGCGCGTAGTAGCCGTTCACGACGCCCTGCGCGGCGTCGACGAGGTTCTTCATGCCCGCCTTGCGCTCGGCCAGCATCGTGCTGCGCGTTTCGACCGCGCTCCACAGCCCGACGCCAACCAGCCCCATCCAGACGAGCGCGAGCGACAACCATAGTTTGCGATTCAAACTCATCCTGCTCATTGTTGTGGTCTCTCTCGTGTGATTCGTATGCGGTTTGCGGTCTGAATTGCAATCCGGTCGCGCCTCGCGAACGTGCTTGCATGTCTGACGCGCAAACGATTGCCTCAGGTATATCGGCATGGCAGCCGTTCAACTTGAGGCAATCTGTAAGGAAGCGACGACAAGGGAGAGATGGATGGGCCGACGTTGACCGTGCGCAATGAATCGTCCGCTGACAGATAATCGAAGACCCATGCCCGCGAAACCAGGCGGGCCCATTCGATCGCTTACGAGAACGCTCATGTACGTCATCAATCTCATCTACACCGCATCGCTCGAGCGCGTCGACGACGCACTCGAAGCGCACCGCGCGTTTCTGACAAGACAGTTCGAAGCAGGGGTCTTCGTGGCCGCCGGGCCGAAGGTGCCGCGCGACGGCGGCATCATTCTGGCGGTGCGCATCGAGCGCGATAAGCTGGATGAGATTCTCGCCAGCGACCCGTTCGCCGAGCAGAAGCTCGCGCGTTACGAGGTGACGGAATTCAAGGCGACGCGTCTGGCGCCGGGGATGAATTTGCCGATGCCGGCTTGAGGATTACAGCGAAGGGATTTGAATACGGGCGCGCGGCAGATTCACGCGCCCGTCTGCATCAATACGTCAATCGAGCAGCAGCTTGATATCGTGCACCCACGGCGTGGCGCCCTGGCCGTCGCGCGCGAACAGACGCAGCTTGCCGTCCGTATCGAACACATAGCTCGCCGCCGTGTGGTCCATCGTGTAGCTATCGGGCGTCTTGCCCGGCACTTTCGCGTAGTACACGCGGAAGTCTTTCGTGATCTTGGTGAGTTGCGCTTGGTCCGCCGGACGCAAGCCGACAAAGGTCGGGTTGAACGCCGGCACGTATTGCGCGAGCAAAGCGGGCGTGTCGCGTTCAGGATCGACGGTGACGAACAGCACCTGCACACGCTTCGCGTCTTCCGCGCCGAGTTGCTGGAGCGCTTGCGAGAGCTCGGCCATCGTGGTCGGGCAGACATCCGGGCAATGCGTGTAGCCGAAGAACAGCACCACCACCTTGCCCTTGTAATCCGCCAACGTACGAATTTTGCCGGACGTGTCTGGCAGCGAAAAGTCGCTCCCGAATTGGGTATTGCCGGTGATGTCAAGATTCTGGAACGCCGGCGGCTGCTTGCCGCAGCCCGCCACCAGCACCGCGCCGCCGAGTGCGCAAGCGATCACGGTGACACGCGCGGCGGTACACGCCGTGCGCACAAAGCGTTGTATAAGCATGGGTGTTACGCGCCGATCACGACGCGCGCATAGTGGTCGATCAACAGCGCGGCGAATAGCAGCGACAGATAAACGATCGAGTAACGGAAGGTCTTACGCGCCAGGTCGTCGGAATAGTCCCGATAGATCTTCCACGCATACGCGAGGAACACGGCACCGAGCAACACCGCCGCCGCGAGGTACACCACGCCACTCATGCCGGAGATGAACGGCATCATCGTGACCGCGAACAGGATCACGGTGTACAGCAGAATATGCAGACGCGTGTACTTTTCGCCGTGCGTGTTCGGCAACATCGGCAGACCGGCGTTTTCGTAGTCTTTGCGGCGATACAGCGCGAGCGCCCAGAAATGCGGCGGCGTCCACACGAAAATGATCAGCACGAGAATCCATGCGTCGCCCGGCACGTGACCAGTGACGGCGGCCCAACCAAGCGCCGGCGGCATCGCGCCCGAGGCGCCGCCGATCACGATGTTCTGCGGCGTGGCGGGCTTCAACAGCAGCGTATAGATGACCGCATAACCGACGAAGGTGCCAAGCGTGAGCCACATGGTCAGCGGATTGGCGAACGTGTAGAGCGTCCACATGCCTAGACCGCCGAGCACGGCCGAAAACAGCAGGATTTGCGGGGTCGTAATTTCGCCGCGCGCGGACGGCCGCCACGAAGTGCGACGCATCTTCGCGTCGATCTTCTGTTCCATCAGGCAATTGATGGCGAACGCCGCACCGGCCAACAGCCAGATGCCGACGGTGCCACCGATCAGGACGGTCCACGGCACCATGCCGGGCGTCGACAGAAACATACCGATGACGGCGCAAAACACAGCGAGCTGCGTGACGCGCGGCTTCGTCAGGGCGATGTACTGGGAGACCCGGCTACCGGGCGTTTGGGAGAGAGTTGTGCTGTCCATGTGGGGTCACGCTGGCGCGGCATCGCGCGCAGGCAACACAGCGCGGCCGGGACGGCTATAAGCGATCCGAAAGTTTAACATAACGAGCAGAAGCAGCAGGATTGCGGCGCCCCCGTTATGCGCGACCGCGATGGGCAACGGCCATTGCAGGACTATGTTCGACAGGCCGGTGATGAACTGGATCAGCACCACCAGCAACACGCCGTTTGCCGGCCGCCGCAGCGACTCGAAACGGCGCATTTTCAGCGCGAACCACGCCAGATAGGCGACCACGACGATCGCGAACGTGCGGTGAGTCCAGTGGATGGCGACCAGCGCATCTTGCGTAATCATGTCGCCGTCGCCGGTCATGCCGAGCGCGCGCCACAGGTGAAAGCCGTGCGCGAAGTCCATCGGCGGGATCCATTGGCCATTGCAGGTCGGGAAGTCCGTGCAGGCGAGCACCGCGTAGTTGGTGCTGACCCAGCCGCCCAAAGCGATCTGCACGACCAGCAGCACGAGACCGGCGATCGCCGCCGCGCGCCAACGCGCCGCTTCGGGCTCATACGCCGGCAGCGGCGTTTGGCGCGCGGCCAGCCAGCCGAGCGTGCCGAGCAACGCGAGACCGAGCAGCAAATGGGTCGTTACGATGATCGGCTGCAGCTTCATGGTCACGGTCCACGCGCCGAACGCGCCCTGCACGAGAATCAGCAGCAGCAGCGAAGTCGGCCACCACGGCGACACATGCAGCGGACGGCGCTTGATACGTGCCGTCCACGCAATCAAGGTCTGGGCAATGATCAACACACCGATCGCCATCGCGAAGTAACGGTGAATCATCTCGATCCAGGCCTTCGGCATGCTGACGGGCCCGGTGGGCATCAATTGATGCGCGGCGGTAATCGCGGCGTGCGCAATGAATGGCGACGACGTGCCATAACAACCGGGCCAGTCGGGGCAGCCAAGACCGGAGTCGGTGAGCCGCGTGAAGCCGCCGAACATCACCAGATCCAGTGTCAGGAAGGTGGTGAGCCAGACCAGCTTGCGGAATTTGCCATCGTCGGCCTTGACCCAAACGTAGGACAGCGGCAACGCCGCGATACACAAGCCGATCAGGGCCAGTTGCAGTACATACATCTTTCTTCTTACCCTTGTTGCGGCATCAGCCGATGCTCGACCATTTGAGCAACTTGGTCACGTCGCCCTTGATCTTGCTGGGGTTCGGATCTTTCGGGAAACGCATCATCAGATTGCCGTTCGGATCGACCATGTAAATGTGATCGGTGAGTTGGGTGCCGGCGTCGGTCGGCAGCCATGCGGACACCTGCGCCGGATTGGCGATCAGCATGTTGGTGTCGGGGTAGGCCTTTTGTATCACGTCGGACACCTTGCCTGCATCGGTGCGCAGCCAAACTTCCACGACGCGCTCGCGTTCCGGGCCCTGAGCTGCGCGGATTTGTCGCATGAAGTACAGCTTGGTGACGCAGGCTTTGTCGCATGCGCTGTTGTCGACGGAGATCATCAGCCAGCGGCCGTGCAGCGACGCGAGCTTGAGCGGCTTGCCGTCTTCACCAGTGACGACGAGCGAGTCAGGAATCGGCCGTTGTGGTTCGACCAGCGTGCCATAGCTCGTGCTGCCGCCGGCCGGCTTGACCACGTAATAAACGAAATACGACACGGCGATCGGCGCAGCACAGATGACCGCCAGCAACAGCAGCATCCAGCGGCCACGCCTCCACGATCCCTCGCCATTGGGTTGACCAGGCATCACTTTCGGAGCTGCGGGTTTGCCGGCTTTCGGCGAACGGGGAGATTGCGTCGACACTACAGGACCTCTTTCAATGATTGCGCGGCTTCGAGGCCCTTGTTCGGGGTACGGGAAACCGCGGGTGATGCGTTATGCGCCCGGCGCGTGCTCTTTCTTCGCGGCGCGGCGCGCGGCGTACAGGCCGAAGACGAGGGCCGCGGCCGCCATGCCCCACCACTGGAACATGTAGCCATAGTTGCGCTCGACGCCGCTCGTCGGTGCCGGCCAGTCGCGCACCAGTTTGTCGCCGTCGTCGCTCAATTGCTGGATCACGAACGATTGCAACGGCAGCCCGGTTTCCACCGCGTAGGACGCCGTATCCAGATTCTGGCGGATCTTCTGATGCGCGTCCGATCCGCCCTGCCCCAACTCGAAAGCACGCGAGGCATCGGCACGCGCAATGCCTTCGATTTCGATCTCGCCTAGCGGCGTCGCGTACGGCGCGATGGTCTCGCGATTGCTCATGTTGCGCGGCAACCAGCCGCGATTGACCAGCACATAACCGCCGTCGGCCAGTTTAAAAGGCATCACGACGTAAAAGCCCGGCTGGTCGTTATACGGGCGATTATCCAGATAGACGACTTTATCCGCGACAAAACTGCCGCGCGCCTTCACGCGATGGAATTCGATGTCCTTCAGGTCGACCGGCGTAGCGCTGACAGGCTGCGCGGGCGCGTCTTCGAACTGCGTGATGTGCGCTTCAAGCGCTTCCTTCTGATGCGCGCGATCGCGCTGCCAGAAACCAAGCCGCGCCGTCACCACGATGACAAACAGAATCAACAGTGCGGGAACCAGGCGGAACTTCATCGGACGCACTCCACCACCGCTTGCGGCCGCGCCTGGAACGTACGGCAGACGCCAGCGCGCGGTGCGATAATAAACGTCTTGCCTCTGCGCTTTCTGGTTTCAGTTGGTTCCATGCACATTCTCGTTCCCATCGCCTTCGTCCTGATCATCGCCAGCATGGTGTCGGCGCTGTATTTCATGATGCATGACAAGGGCAAAACCAAGCGGATGGTCTGGTCGCTCGCCACGCGGGTGGGCCTGTCGATCTCGCTGTTCCTGTTCATCCTGTTCGCTCACTGGATGGGTTGGATTCAGTCGACCGGTATTCCTTACGGGCGTTGAGCTCGGCGGAAAAGACTTCACTTCACCAAACTCACCAAACAAAACGCCGCCCTGACAGGGTCGAGGGCGGCGCTGCATAACTCGCGTACTGCTCGTGCGCCGCGCCCTTGACAGGCGATGCGCGAACGGCCTGCGCACATTCCGGAAACCGGCCGGTTTCCAGTACGTAGGCAGGCCAGACTGCGTTACAGCCAGTACACGACGACGTACAGCCCAAGCCACACCACGTCCACAAAGTGCCAGTACCAGGCGGCGCCTTCGAATGCAAAGTGATGCTCTGCCGTGAAGTGGCCGCGGATCAACCGCACCAGCACCACCGTCAGCATCGTACCGCCGAGGAACACGTGGAAACCGTGGAAGCCCGTCAACAGGAAGAACGTCGAACCGTACACGCCCGAAGACAGTGTCAGGTTGAGTTCGTTGTACGCGTGGTAATACTCGAAGCCTTGCAGGAACAGGAAGCAGACGCCGAGCACAATGGTAGCGGCCAGCCAGACGATCGCCTTCTTGCGATGATCTTCACGCAGTGCATGGTGCGAAACCGTCAACGTAGCGCCCGATGACAGCAGCAGTGCCGTGTTGATAGTCGGCACCGGCCACGGCTGCATCGACTTGAAAGTCGAGACCAGCGCGGCCGGTCCGTTGTTCGGCCACACCGCCGAGAAATCCGGCCAGATCAACTTGTAGTCGAGGCTGCCGAGTTGGTGCAGCGCGATTTCACGGGCATAGAACAGCGCGCCGAAGAAAGCGCCGAAGAACATGACTTCGGAGAAGATGAACCAGCTCATGCTCCAGCGGTACGACTTGTCGACATTCTTGCCATACATGCCGCCTTCCGACTCGGAGATCGCGTCGCCGAACCAGTGCCACAACGTATAAAGCAACCACAGCAGACCCACGGCGACGCCGAGCGGCGCCCAGTCATGCTCGTTGATCCATGCCGCAAGCGATCCGAGCATGACCAGCAACCCGGCAGCGGCGCTGATCGGATGCCGCGACGGATGCGGCACAAAATAGTACGGGCTCTCGTTTTGACCGCTCATTCTTGATTCTCCACTTCAGTCCAGTTGTTCCGGAATCTCCGGCTGTATCTTCGGCGGCGCGTCGATACCGCACCGCTTCACTCTAATTCGTGGGCTCTGCTTCGCCCTGTCCTACACGTCCATCTGCCGGCTCAACCCACTACGGCGTGCACGATCAGAATCAGCACCCCGATCAGGATGGCTACGCTGATCAGCGCGGCTGCAAGCACATGCAGCGGGTTCAACTGGGTTGCGTCCGCTTCCAGATCACGACGCTTGCGCACCCCGAAAAACGACCAGAACACGGCTTTCATCGACTGGCCAAAACTGCTCTTGCGTGGGCCGCCGTTGCTATCGCTCATTACGTCTTCTTCCTTCGCCGGCGACTTACGCCGTCAGGCGGGATTGGCGGTGGTTGCCGCCGTATTGGCCGTGGGCGCCGTGCCTCCGGCCGTCGCTGCTGCCGGCGTATTCAACTCAAAGAACGTGTACGACAAGGTGATCGTTTTCACATCCTTCGGCAACTTCGGGTCGACCACAAACACCACCGGCAACCGCTTGGTCTGATTCGCAGTCAACGTCTGTTGCGTAAAGCAAAAACACTCGATCTTTTTGAAGTACTCGGTCGCCTGCTTCGGCGCGTAGCTTGGAATGGCTTGCGCCTGAATCGTGCGCGCCTGTTCGTTGCTGACCTCGTACATCACGGTGGTCACCTCGCCGGGATGCACGTCGAGACTGCGTTGCTCCGGTTTGAAACCCAGCGGGCCGCGCGCGTTCGCATCGAATTCGATCGAAATCGTGCGGCTCATGTCGACCTGCGTATTCTTCGCCTCGCGCACCGTGGCATCACGCTGCACGAGGTTGTTAATGCCGGTGACCTCGCAGATTGCGCGGTACATCGGCACCAGTGCGAAGCCGAAGCCAAACATCATCAACGCGACGACGAACAGCTTGATCAGCATCGAACGGTTAAAAGAGCGATCGGCCTGAGCCGGCGGTTGCGTCGACATCTCAATCCTCAACAAACCTGTGCGCAGGCTTGAACCACTGCTTCAGGGGAACCACTTCTGATGAATGATGACGCTCGCAAAAAACGCCGCGGCGATGACAAACATCACGAGACCTATCCGCCGGTTGCCCGCGCGAATCTGCTCTGGTGTACGTCTTTCTTGAGGATTGCGCGTCATGCTCGACTTTCTGAATACTTTCGTGACTACGGGGTGTCGCCACTCCACTGCTCGCGTGGCTGCCTGGTTCTGGCGGCGATTGACACGCCACCGCCGGAACCGGCAACCTCACTGAACGCCGATTACTCGACGGTCGGCGGGTGTTCGAACGTGTGGAACGGAGCCGGGCTCGGCACGGTCCATTCGAGGCCCGTTGCGCCGTCCCACGGCTTGTCGCCCGCTTTTTCGTGCTCGCCACCGCCGCGGTAAGCCGGCAGTGCAACCGCGAACAGGAAGTAGACCTGTGCCAGACCGAAGCCGAATGCGCCGATCGAGATCACCTGGTTCCAGTCGGTGAACTGAGCCGGGTAGTCAGCGTAACGACGCGGCATACCTGCGAGACCTACAAAGTGCATCGGCAGGAACGCGAGGTTGAAGAAGAACATCGACGCCCAGAAGTGGATCTTGCCGCGCGTTTCGTTGTACATCCAGCCGGTCCACTTCGGCGACCAGTAGTACCACCCGGAGAACAACGCGAAGAGAGAACCCGCCACTAGAACGTAGTGGAAGTGCGCCACCACGAAGTAAGTACCGTGGTATTGGATATCCAGCGGCGCCATGGCGAGCATCAGACCCGACAGACCGCCGAACGTGAACACCAGCAGGAAGCCGACCGCGAACAGCATAGGCGTTTCGAAGGACAGCGAACCGCGCCACATCGTCGCGACCCAGTTGAACACCTTCACACCCGTCGGCACGGCGATCAGCATCGTCGCGTACATGAAGAACAGCTGGCCCGTCACCGGCATGCCGGTCGCGAACATGTGGTGCGCCCAGACCATGAACGACAGAATCGCGATCGACGAGGTTGCGTACACCATCGAGCTATAGCCGAACAGCGGCTTGCGCGAGAACGCCGGGATCACCTGCGACACGATCCCGAACGCCGGCAAGATCATGATGTACACCTCGGGGTGCCCGAAGAACCAGAAGATATGCTGGTACATCACCGGGTCGCCGCCACCTGCCGCGTTGAAGAACGACGTACCGAAGTGGCGATCGAACAGCACCATGGTGATCGCGCCCGCCAGAACCGGCATCACGGCGATCAGCAGGTACGCGGTGATCAGCCACGTCCAGACGAACATCGGCATCTTCATCAGCGTGAGGCCAGGTGCGCGCATGTTCAGGATCGTCACAACGATGTTGATCCCGCCCATGATCGACGAAGCACCCATCAAGTGGATCGCGAAAATCGCGAAGTCCATGCCCGGGCCCATCTGCGTCGACAACGGCGCGTACAGCGTCCAGCCCGCGGCGGTCGCGCCGCCCGGTGCGAAGAACGAACCGACCAGCAACACCGCAGCCACCGGCAGCAGCCAGAAGCTGAAGTTGTTCATCCGCGCAAAAGCCATGTCCGATGCGCCGATCTGCAGCGGCACCATCCAGTTCGCGAAGCCGACGAAGGCCGGCATGATCGCGCCGAACACCATGATCAGGCCATGCATGGTGGTCAACTGGTTGAAGAACTCGGGGCGCATGATCTGCAGACCCGGCTCGAACAGTTCGGCACGGATCATCAGCGCCATCACGCCCCCGGAGAGGAACATGGTGAACGAGAAGATCAGGTACAGCGTACCGATGTCCTTGTGATTGGTTGCGAACAGCCAACGACGCCAGCCATGCGGCGTTTCGTGGGCATGGTCGCCGTGCACGTGCTCGTGGCCCGCGGTTACATCGTGTCCGATGCTAGACATGACAATCTCCTAATACGAATGCTGCGGTGCTGACCATGAACACGTCAGGCAGCCGGGCTGATCTGGACACGCCGGGCTTCTTTCGCGTCGCCGCCGCCCGTGATCGTTTCCGGCTTTTTCAAAATAATATGGTCTTCGGCAATGCCGGCTGCTTTCAGCGCGTCGCGCACGGCTTCGGCACGCGTCTTCGCGAGCTTCGCGTTGACTTCGGCTGAGCCGGTGGCGTCGGTGTAGCCCGACAGCGTGAACTTTGCGTCCGGGTGCGCTTTCGCGTAGGCCGCGGCCGCGTCGACCGCCGCTTTCGCGTCGGCCGGCAGCGTGCTCTTGCCGGTCTCGAAGTAGACGTTTGCCGGCAACGCCGCTGCTTGCGATGCTGCCGCGCTGTCCGAACCGGCCGCAGCCGCGTCGGCACCCGAGGCAGCCGCTGCGCCCGAAGCTTCAGCACCCGCGCCTCTCGCTGCCGCGCCTGCGTCGGCCAGATGATTGCCGCCTTCCGGCAGCTTGCCGTTGCGCGCATCCAGCACTTGCTTCGGCTGGAGAATGTCGCCGGTGTGGTTGCCCCACGAATTACGTTCGAACGTGATGACCGAAGCGATTTCGACGTCGTTCAACGTCGGCGCCCAAGAAGGCATCGCGTTCTTGCCCTTCAGCACGATGCTCACGTGCTCGGCGATCGGGCCGTTGGCGATCTTGCTGCCGTCCAGCGCCGGGAATACGCCTGCACCCTTGCCGGTCGGCTGGTGGCAGACCGCGCAGTTCGATGCGTACACCTTGCCGCCGCGCTCCATCAACTCGGCCATCGTGTAGGTCTTGTTCGGGTCGTCCTGGCCAGCGGCCATTTTCTGCTTCTGCGTATCGACCCACTTCGCGTAGTCGTCTGCCGACAGCACTTCGACCACTACCGGCATGAACGCGTGTTCCTTGCCGCACAGTTCGGTACAGAAGCCGCGGAACGTGCCGGTCTTGTCAGCCTTGAACCACGTGTCGCGCACGAAACCCGGGATCGCATCCTGCTTCACGCCGAAAGCCGGCACGTACCAGGAGTGGACCACGTCGTTCGCGGTGGTGATGATGCGGATTTTCTTGTCGACCGGGACGACGAGCGGATTGTCGACTTCCTGCAGATACGTGGTGGAAATCGGTTCGCGGCCATCGGTTTCCGCACGCGGCGTGGCCAGCGTGGACAGGAAGCTGATGCCCTCGCCCGGACCCTTCACGTAGTCGTAACCCCATTTCCACTGGTAGCCCGTGACCTTGATGGTGAGGTCGGCGTTGGTGGTGTCCTTCATCGCCACGACGGTCTTGGTGGCGGGGAGCGCCATCAGCACGACGATGATGAACGGCACGATCGTCCAGATGATTTCGACGGTGGTGCTTTCGTGGAAATGGGAAGCCTTATGGCCTTTCGATTTGCGGTGCGCAAACATCGAATAGAACATCACACCGAACACGCCGACGAAGATCACCGTGCAAAGAACCAGCATGAACATGTGGAGGCTGAAGAGCTCCTCAGCGATTTTTGTCGCAGGCGGCTGGAGATTGATCTCGTTGACGGCAGGGCCGCCCGGAACATCGCCCACTGCCAGGGCCGCACCGGCGAAAAGCAGTCCGCTCATCGCCAGCACGCCCATGAGGGCTCGCTTGATTGTTTTCATAGCTTCCTTACCCAAAATTTCCATTCAAACCCTCGACCCCGCTGGCAGGCTGTCTCGCGCTCCCCGTGAACGCCGCGCGTCTCAACACGCCTAACACCGTGTGAGCCACATACGCAGTTCGCCTGCGAACTGCGCGCGCCGATACTGCGCGAGATGTTGCCCGATCATGATCGTCTGGCCGCGCGAGACCAGTTTGATCTGGTCACGCGGCGTTGCACCCGGTTCGATCCGCACCCAGCGCGGATTGAATTCGAACTGCGTGAGCCGCTCGGCGCTGACCTGCTCGATCACAAGCCGGTTCGGAAACAACCGGACGCGCTCGTAATCGACAGCATGACGCGCATATATGGCAAACGCGATGCCCACCGCCAGCAATTCGATACCGGTGAACGGCAACACCAGCCAGGCGCCGACCAGAACCAGCATGAAAGCAATTGCCAACGAGAACAACGCAAGCGATACGTAGAAACCTACAAACTGCCGCGGCGATAAAGAACAGTTGCGCTTCATCGTCCAGTCTTTGAGAACGGGTTCCGAATCCGCCAGCAGATCTGATGCTTCCATCGCTGCCTCCTGCCGACTGTCACCAATCGCCGCCTGCGGCCATTGCTCGCGACCGCTTAGCGGCCACTCAATCACCGCCACGCCACTTCATGTTGCAGCCCTGTGCCTCGGGCCTGCCGCCCCAAATGTGGGAACTCCGGGCGACAAACTGACGCATTATAGGCGCGATCCATAGCATCCACAAGCAAGCCTCAATCGGCTCACAAGCCAGGTGCGACAAGCCTCCGCGCTGTTTTGACACCGCTTTCGCGCGTCTTTTGAAGCGGTAATTTCAGACATAACAGATGTCCTCTTTACCGCTTCATTGATTCCTCACCGATTCCTCGACGAACCTCGCCCGATATCCTCGATCCGCACGATCCCATGACCTTCAGCCGTGGTGCGCGGCACAGCTTTCCAGGCGTGGCCATAGATCACTTCGAAGGTCAGCGCGATTGTGCCGTCGGCGCGCCGGCGGGCTTCGAGCGCCGCCAGCAAAGCCTTGTGCAGCCTGCGCGCGACGGCATTCGAGGTGGCCTCGCGCTCAAACGGATAGGCACCCCAGCGGCGCACGTCCGCGAGCAGCGACTCGGGTGACTTGTACGTAATAGTGAGCGTTTCCTGGTCCATCACCGGAATCTCGAAACCGCTCTCGACCAGCATATCGCCGAGGTCATGCATGTCGACAAAGTCGATCACATGCTTACGCGAAGCAACGCCGTGGGCCGCCTCGACCTCGGCGTAGGCGCCGCGCAATTCCTTTAGCGAATCGGGACCGAGCGTGCTGAACATCAGCAGGCCGCTCACTTTCAGCACCCGTTGCCACTCAGGAAACACGAGATCCGGCCGCGAGTGCCAGTGCAAAGCGAGATTGGACCAGATGAATTCGAAGGCGCCGGCCGCGAACGGGAGTGCCGAGAAGTCGGCCTGCGCGAAGCGCGGACCGCGGGCGCCGAGCGCCTTGCCGAGTGTTGCCGGCAGAAAGCGCCGCCAGCTCGTGTCGCCGGAATCGTGACGCAGCGCGCGCGCGAGCATGCCATGCGACAGGTCGGTGCCGAACACCGGCGCCTCGGGAAAGCGTTCACGCAATGCGGGGATGTCTTCGCCCGCGCCGCAACCGGCGTCGAGCACGCTCGCCGGCGTGACCTTGATGTAGTCGAGGCGCTCGCGCATGCGCTGCGCGATTTCGCGCGGCAGGAACGCGACGTCGTCGAAGGTCGCTGCACGGCGGTCGAAAATCTGCCTGAGGCGCCGGGAATCATAGGCCGGACGGCCAGATTGAGACGAAGTTGGGGGCATGGGTGTCGTTCTGGCGTAGAGCACGAAGTATACTCGCTCGCTTCCTCCCCTTCAGCGTGAAAGGCCTTCGCGGGCGGTCCAATCGTGCCATTCCGAAAAAATTCTTCGTCTTCCGGCGGCCCGGCCGCGAGTTTTGCGCGTTTCGCGCGCGGCGTCTATTCGGCGTGGCCATATGTGATGCACGCGGCGCTGCCGAACCTGTGCGCGCTATGCGGCAATTTGTCGCACAAAACGTTGTATGGCGGTTGTGAAGAGACGTATTGGAACGAAGGCAGGTTGCGATGCACGGTGTGCGCGGTCCCTTTGTCCGGAACGCGCCCAACGGGTCACGCGCAATATCGCTGCGCGGATTGCATTGGCGAGCCGCCGCCGTTCGAGGCGACTTTTGCGCTCGCCGACTACCGCCAGCCGCTCGACGCCCTGGCGCTCGGCCTGAAATTCCGCGCCAGGCTGATGCTGGCGCGCGAGTTTGCGCGACACCTTGCTCGTCTCGCGGGGGACTCATGGAAAGACGCATCCGAAAAACCCGATGTGCTCGCGCCCGTGCCGCTGGCCAACCAACGTCTTATCGAGCGCGGCTACAACCAGGCCTGGCAGATTGCCAGGCCATTGGCCCGCGCGCTGAATGTGCGCAGCGACGCCACCTTGCTGCGTCGTGTGATCCACACCGCGCCACAATCACGGCTCGACCTGGACGCGCGCCGGTTAAACGTGGGCCGCGCATTCAAAGTCGCCAAACCGGTGCACGGTCTGCACATCGGCATTGTCGACGACGTCATGACGACCGGTGCGACGCTCGAAGCGCTGGCACGTACGCTCAAAGCCGCCGGCGCGCGGCGCGTCACCAACTTCGTCGCCCTGCGCACGCCGAAAAACTAGTCTCTACCTGGTCTCATCATGTTCAATGTCGTTCTCGTCGAACCAGAAATCCCGCCGAACACCGGCAACGTCATCCGCCTGTGCGCCAACACCGGCGCGCGACTGCATCTGATCGAGCCGCTCGGCTTTCCACTCGACGACGCCAAGTTGCGCCGCGCCGGACTCGACTATCACGAGTACGCGCAGATGAACGTGCACGCCGATTGGGCAGCGTTCGTCGCGAAGGAAGCGCCCGATCCAGCGCGGATGTTCGCCTTCACCACCCGTGGCTCAGGCCGGTTTCACGAGCATGCGTTTCAATCCGGCGACTGGTTCGTGTTCGGCGCCGAAACGCGCGGCCTGCCTGACACGGTGCTCGATCAATTCGCCAATGAACAACGCGTGCGTCTGCCGATGCGGCCGGGCAACCGCAGCCTGAATCTGTCGAATACGGTCGCCGTGGTGGTGTTCGAAGCGTGGCGTCAGACCGGCTTCGACGGCGGCGCCTGACGGCGTTTCAATTCGGCTTCGTAAAGCGCGAGCATGGCATTGTCGAAACACGCGAACACCACACGCGCGATCTTCGGCGTACGCGGCAAGGTTTCGAGTACGGTGCCGACGGCAATCCGCACGGCCTCGTCGGCGGGAAAATGGTAGATGCCGCAACTAATCGCGGGAAACGCAATGCTCGTGCAATGCGCCTGATGCGCCACCTCGAGCGAGCGCTGATAGCAGGAGGCGAGAAGATCGGCTTCGCCATGCGCACCGCCCCGCCATACCGGGCCAACCGCGTGAATCACATGTTTGGCCGGCAAGCGGTAGCCACCGGTGATCTTCGCGTCGCCGGTCGCGCAGCCGCCGAGCGCCTCGCACTCATGCACCAATTCCCTGCCGGCCGCGCGGTGAATCGCGCCATCCACGCCGCCCCCGCCTAACAACGAAGTATTCGCGGCGTTGACGATCGCGTCCACCGCGAGCGTCGTGATGTCGACCGCGTGCGCTTCTAACGTGCAATTGTCGAAACTGAGCATGGGAAACCTCGCTGGTCCGAAGCGTCGATAAGACGTGGGACAGCGATGGCAGGCAGCCGTTCAGCGCGTTTCCGCGCCAAACGGCTGAAAGACGAGACTTATTCTGCTTTCGAATCGCGCCGCAGCAGGGCGCTGACGGCGTCGCGGGGCGCCACACCGTCGAACAGCACGGCGCAGACTGCCTGCGTGATCGGCATCTCGATCGCATGAGCGCGAGCGATCGCCAGTACGGCTTGCGCACAACGCACGCCTTCGGCCACGTGACCGAGGCCGCCGAGAATATCGTCGAGCGTACGGCCCGCGGCGAGTTGCAGGCCGACCGTGCGATTGCGCGACAGATCGCCCGTGGCGGTCAGGATCAGATCGCCGAGGCCGGTCAAACCGGTGAACGTCTCCGCCCGGCCGCCGAGCGTTACGCCGAGGCGCGACATTTCCGCCAGACCACGCGTGATCAGCGCCGCGCGCGCATTGAGACCGAGGCCGAGGCCATCGGCAATACCGGTGGCAATCGCCAGCACGTTCTTCACCGCGCCGCCCACTTCCACGCCGACGATATCGTCGCCGGTATAGATGCGCATGGCGCCATGATGAAACGCGGCAACCGTGCGCTCGCGACACGCCAAAGACGTACTCGCGATCGTCAACGCGACCGGCAGGCCCTGCCCGACTTCGCGCGCGAAGCTCGGGCCCGACAGCACACCGTTACTGCCATGCCCCGGCAGCTCAGCCGCGACCACCTGATGCGGCAGCAACTGCGAGTCGGCTTCGAAACCTTTGCACAACCACACCACATGCGCCGGCACTTTGCCTGCGTCGTGCATCGCCCGGAACAGACCCCGCAGACCGGCGACGGGCGTCGCCACGACGCATAACGCGTCGTCGGCGAGCGCATGGTCGAGCGCTGCGTTCAGATCGGCTTCATAGCGAAGGGACGGCGGCAACGCCACGCCCGCCAGATAGCGGGCGTTTTCGTGCGAAGCGGAGAGTTCGGCAATGAGCGCGGGTTCACGCGCCCACAGCACCGTGTCGTGCCGCGCGGCCAGGTGGCCGGCGAGGGCTGTGCCCCATGCACCGGCGCCGAGGACAGAGACCTTCATAGCCGGCACCGAACGGACGCGTTAATGCGTGACGCCGTTTTGCGCCGCGCCGTCCTGGCCGCCCATTTGCGCGAGACGTTGCTCGTACAGCGCCTGGAAGTTGATCTCGGCGAGGTGGATCGGCGGGAAGCCTGCACGGGTGATCGCGTCAGCGATGTTCGAGCGCAGGTACGGGAACAGGATCGTCGGGCAGGCAATGCCGACCAGCGGATCGATCTGCTCAGCCGGAATATTGCGGATGTCGAAAATACCGGCTTGCTTGGCTTCGATCAGGAACGCAACCTTGTCCGACACCTTGGCCGTGACGGTGCCCGTCACGAGGATTTCGAACACGGTGTCGGCGAGGCGCTCGGCCTTCACGTCGACTTCGACTTCGACCGACGGCATTTCCTGCTCAAGGAAGATGCCCGGCGAATTCGGCTGCTCGAGCGACATGTCCTTCAGGTAGATGCGCTGGATATTGAAGAACGGCTGGTTATTCTCGTCGGACATGATTGAGTGATTCCCTGATAGGTATACATGGCGGCGGCCCATGATTTCACGGACCGCCAGATCGTTGCGGCGCACTGCCCGCCCTGAAAAAGCGGGAGCGCACCGGCTTGTATTTCATCCGCCCCATTCACGCGCCGGCTGGCGCATGAATTCAGGCAGCTTTGTTCAGGCAGCTTTGTTCAGGCAGCTTCGAGCAGAGGCGTCAAACCGCCCGCGCGATCGAGCGCGGACAGGTCATCGTACCCGCCGACATGCGTCTCGCCGATGAACACCTGCGGCACCGTACGGCGACCGGTCCGGGTCATCATTTCTTCACGCCGGGCCGGGTCCTTGTCGATCAGTACCTTTTCAACGTGGTCGACGCCGCGCGACTTTAAAAGACGTTCGGCCATCTGGCAATACGGGCACACCTGCGTGCTGTACATGATCACTTTGTTCACTTGGCTGCTCCTTGTTTCACAACCGGCATGCCGGCCCTCTGCCAGGCGTCGACACCGCCTTCGAGAACATGGACTTCGGCGTATCCGGCATCTTGCACGATACGCGCTGCCTTGTTCGACTGCTGGCCGGTCTGGCACACCAGCAGCACCGGGTTGCTCTTGTTCTTCACGAGTTGCGCGACTTTCGCCTGCAAATCGGCAAATTCAAGCTGCCGCGCCGCGGGCAGATGGCCCTTGGCAAAATCAGCGGACGGACGCAGATCGATGACCGTTGCATTGCGCCGGTTGATCAGTTGGGTCGCCTCAGCGGCCGACAGGCCCCCGCGGCCACGCCGGCTGATCGTCGGCCACAGCAGCAACCCACCGGAGATGAGGACGATTGCGATCAGTACAAGGTTTGTGTAATCAGTGAAAAACTTCACGGAAAATCCGCCGAAAAAGAGAGAAATCGAAAAGGGCAATCCACCCATTATAAAATAACCGTCTGACGCGATGGCGACGCTCCTTTAGAGGACCCTCGCAACGCTTTACCGCTTCCTTACTACCGACCGGCAATCTCATGTACAAACTCGTTCTTATCCGCCACGGCGAATCGACGTGGAACAAGGAAAACCGCTTCACAGGCTGGGTCGACGTCGACCTGACCGAGAAGGGCAATCGTGAAGCGCAACAAGCGGGCGTGCTGCTGAAGGAATCGGGCTACACCTTCGATATCGCCTACACGTCGGTGCTCAAGCGTGCGATCCGCACCTTGTGGCACGTGCAGGACCAGATGGATCTGATGTATCTGCCGGTCGTGCATTCGTGGCGTCTGAACGAACGCCACTACGGCGCGCTGTCGGGCCTGAACAAGGCGGAAACCGCCGCGAAATTCGGCGACGAACAGGTGCTGGTCTGGCGCCGCAGCTACGACACGCCGCCGCCGGCGCTCGATCCGTCGGACGACCGTGCACCCTACACCGATCCGCGCTACGCCAAGGTGCCGCGCGAACAATTGCCGCTCACCGAGTGCCTGAAAGACACCGTCGAGCGCGTTCTGCCGTTGTGGAACGAGTCGATTGCGCCGGCCATCAAATCGGGTCGCAAGGTCGTGATTGCGGCGCACGGCAACTCGATCCGCGCCATGGTGAAGTACCTCGACAATATTTCGGACGACGACATCGTCGGCCTGAATATCCCGAACGGCGTGCCGCTGGTCTATGAACTCGACGAAAACCTGAAGCCGATCAAAAGCTATTATCTGGGCGACCAGGACGCGATTGCGAAGGCGCAAGCCGCTGTTGCCCAGCAAGGCAAGGCGGGCTAAACCCGTCCGTTAGCCGCAGCCCTATGATGAAAAATGCACCAGGGTTGCGGCAAACGGGCCGCGCCAGCCGGCAAGACGGTCGGGCCGGCGTGGCCCGCCTCTCCCGAGCGCGCCCTGGCGGCAGGCCTTCGACTGTTACCGCACATTACTTCACCACCGCAGCGCCGATCCCCCGAACCAGGTCCGGCCCATGCTGTCGAATTACGATTGCCTGTGCTGCGCCCTGACTGGGCGGGTGTGCAGTTATACTTGTCCGTCCCCACCTCTATCGACGCTGCCACGCGCTTCCGACCGCAACAGACTCTATGCGAAAGAACCTGAAAAATATCGGCCTGATTGCCGCGGGCCTTGCTACTGGCGTATTCGCCACCCTGCAACTCTCCGCCTCGGCCCAGCAACCCGCCAGCGCCGCCTCGAGCGCCGTTGCGCCGTTGCCGCTGGACCAACTCAGGCTCTTTGCCGAAGTCTTCGGGCAAATCAAGCATGAGTACGTCGAACCGGTCGACGATAAGAAGCTCCTCACCGCCGCGATCAAGGGCATGGTGTCGAGCCTCGACCCGCACTCGTCGTATCTCGACAAGACCGATTACGAAGAACTGCAGGAGCAGACCAAGGGTCGCTTCGCGGGTCTCGGCATCGAAATTTCGTCCGAAGACGGCCTGATCAAGGTGATCTCGCCGATTGAAGACACGCCAGCATTCCGCGCCGGCATCCGTCCGGGCGACCTGATCACCCGCATCAACGACAAACCCGTGCGCGGCATGACGCTCGACCAGGCCGTCAAGCAGATGCGCGGCGATCCGGGCACCAAGGTCACGCTGACCATCTTCCGCAAGACGGACGACCGTACGTTCCCGCTCACGGTGACGCGCGCGATCATCAAGGTCCAGTCGGTCAAGATGAAGATCCTGGCACCGGGCTACGCGTATATCCGCGTCACCAGCTTCCAGGAGCGCACCACGCCTGATCTGGCTGCCAAGCTGCAAGACATCGCCCGTCAACAGCCGAACCTGAAGGGTCTCGTGCTCGACCTGCGCAATAACGGCGGCGGCCTGCTGCAAAGCGCGGTCGGCGTGGCCGGCGCGTTCCTGCCGTCGGATTCGGTGGTGGTGTCCACCAATGGCCAGATTCCGGATTCGAAGCAGGTCTATCGCGACACGTACGATAACTACCGGCTGCAATCGTTCGACAGCGATCCGCTGAAAGACGAAGCGCCGATCTTCAAGACTGTGCCGATGATCGTGCTGACCAACGCCTACTCGGCGTCGGCTTCGGAAATCGTCGCGGGCGCGCTGCAGGATCAGCATCGTGCGCTGATCGTCGGCAAGACCACCTTCGGCAAGGGCTCGGTGCAAACCGTCCGGCCGATGACGGCCGACACGGCACTGCGCCTGACCACGGCGTACTACTACACGCCGAGCGGCCGTTCGATCCAGAACAAGGGCATCCGTCCTGACATCGCGGTCGATCAGTACGCGGAAGGCGATCCGGACGACGCATTGGTGACCCGCGAAGTCGACTACTCGAACCACCTTGCGAACACGCAGGATCCGAACGAGAAGAAAGAAGCGGATCAGCGCGAACAGGAGCGCATGGACCAACTGCGCCAGCTTGAAGAGCAGAACGACAAGAAGACGCCGGAACAGCGTCAGAAGGATCGTGAGCGCAAGCCGGTCGAGTTCGGTTCGACCGACGACTTCATGCTGCAACAGGCGCTGAACAAGCTGGAAGGCAAGCCGGTGCTGGAATCGAAGTCGCTGACCGAGCGGCGTCTGGCGCAGAACAAGCCGGCAGCATCGGCGTCCGCGCCGGTCGCGGTGAAGCCGACGCAACCGGTGCCGGGTGCAGCGATTCCGGCCCCGGCGTCCGCCACGCAAAGCAACTAAGCAGCAAACCCAACGTGCCTTCGCAGTCGAACATGCTGCGAAGGCACGGAGTGGTACACGCGGCAGTCCCCATTGCAATACCCGGCACCAGCACGAGCACTCGCTCCCCGCGCGATTAAAATAACCAAACCGCGCACGGCAGGCCACCGGTCCTGCATTTCATTGCGCGACACTCCACGCGCCCCGCCATGAATGACGATCAACTCCTCCGCTATTCCCGCCACATCCTCGTCGACGAAATCGGCATCGAGGCGCAGCAGCGCTTTATCGACGCGCACGCGATCATCGTTGGCGCGGGTGGCTTGGGGTCGCCTGCAGCAATGTATCTGGCGGCGGCAGGTGTCGGCCGCTTGACGCTGGTCGATGCCGATACGGTCGACCTGACCAATCTGCAGCGGCAGATTCTGCATGTGACCGCGTCGGTCGGGCGCAAGAAGGTGGAGTCCGGACGCGAGGCAATCGCCCAGATCAATCCTGAGGTCGTGGTCAACGCGGTCGCCGAACGCGTCGACGATGCGTGGCTCGATCGCGAAGTGCCGCACGCCACCGTCGTGCTCGATTGCACCGATAACTTCGCCACGCGCCACGCGATCAATCGGGCGTGCGTGAAACATGGCGTGCCACTGGTGTCGGGCGCGGCACTGCGCTTCGACGGCCAGATCAGCACCTTCGATTTCCGCGACGCCGCGTCGCCCTGCTACGCGTGCGTGTTCCCGGAGGATCAGCCGTTCGAGGAGGTCGCGTGCTCGACCATGGGTGTGTTCGCGCCCACGGTTGGCATCATCGGTTCGATGCAAGCGGCTGAAGCGCTAAAGGTAATCGGCGAAATCGGCACGCCGCTGGTGGGCCGCCTCACGATGCTCGATTCGCTGCGAATGGAATGGAACACGATGCGCATTGCGCGCCAGTCGGATTGCCCAGTATGCGGGCAACCGCATCAGGCCTGAGCCCAGGCAAGACATTGAACGAAAAACGCCGCACACGTGCGGCGTTTTCCATTTCAACCCAACCGGTTTTCAGTTTCAGGCCAGCACGACGCGCTTGAGCGCGGCCTGGACTTCTTCCGGCTCGAACGAAGCCAGCACGTCGGCCACCGGCTTCTCGAGCGTCTTCAGATGCGAGCGCAGGACTTCCTGCTTGACCACCAGCAACTGGCTCGGATGCATCGAAAACTCGGTGAGGCCCATGCCGAGCAACAGACGCGTCAACGCCGGATCGCCCGCCATCTCGCCGCACACCGACACCGGCACACCCGCCCGCTTCGCCTCGCGCAGCGTGAAGGCGATCAGGTGCAGCACCGCCGGATGCAACGGGTCGTACAGATGCGCGACCGAGTTATCCGCGCGATCGATCGCCAACGTGTACTGGATCAGATCGTTCGTGCCGATCGACAGGAAATCGAGCCGCTTGAGAAACAGCGGCAACGCAATCGCGGCGGCCGGAATCTCGATCATCGCGCCGACCTGCACGTTCGGATCGTAGGTGATGCCGGCATCGTCCAACTGACGCTTGGCTTCGCGAATCAGATCGAGCGTCTGATCGATCTCCTGCGCGTGCGCGAGCATCGGAATCAGAATCTTCACCTTGCCGAACGCCGACGCGCGGAGAATCGCGCGCAGTTGCGTCAGGAACATTTGCGGCTCAGAGAGGCTCCAGCGAATCGCTCTCAGCCCCAAGGCGGGGTTCGGTGCGGTTTCGTAGCCGTCGCCGCCAGCCATCGAATCGAGCGGCTTGTCGGCGCCAACGTCGATCGTACGGATCGTCACCGGCAAACCGTTCATCAACTCAACCGCACGACGATAGGCAGCAAATTGCTCTTCCTCTTCCGGCAAATGATGCTTGTGATTCATGAACAGGAACTCGGTGCGGAACAGGCCCACACCGGTCGCGCCCGAATCGACCGCGGCGCGCGCATCTTCCGGCAGTTCGATGTTTGCGCAGAGTTCGATGCGTGTGCCGCAGAGTGTTTGCGTTGGCGAAAACTTCAGCCGCTGCAGCTTGCGCTGCTCCAACGCCTTTTCGCTTTGGCGGTATGAATACTCCTCCAGCACGATCGGTGCGGGATCGACAATCACAATGCCATGGTCACCGTCGACAATGATCAGGTCGTCCTGGCGGATCAGTTGGCTCGCATGCTGCACGCCAACCGCGGCCGGAATGCCGAGGCTGCGCGCGACGATCGCCGTATGTGAAGTACGTCCGCCGAGATCGGTGACGAAACCCTGAAACGTTTGCGTTTTGAATTGCATCATGTCGGCCGGCGCGATGTCGTGCGCGACCACGATCATCTCGTCGCAGGTACCGTGCACACCGTCCACCAGCGCCACCGATGCGCCGGCGAGCGCCTTCAGTACGCGCTCGACCACCTGTTGGATGTCGGCTTTGCGCTCGCGCAGGTATTCGTCTTCGATATCGTCGAAATGGCGCGACAGGCGCTCGAGTTGTTCGGTCAGCGCCCACTCGACGTTGTAGCGGCGGGTGCGGATCAGGTCGATGGTTTCCTGCACGAGCATGGCATCGTTCAGGATCATTGAATGAACGTTGATGAACGCGCCCATTTCGCTCGGCGCGTCTGCCGCGAGATCGGCGCGCAACGTGTCGAGCTCGTAATGCACATGTTGCTGAGCCGTGCGAAAGCGCTCGATCTCGCCCTCGATCTGGGCGGGTTCGATCAGATAGTGGTCTACGTCAAGTGCAGCCGGGGCGATCAGATAAGCCCGCCCGATGGCGATACCGCGTGACACGGGAATTCCATGCAGCGTGAAGGACACGCGCACCTCCTCTAGTTGTGTGATGCCGCGGCAAACCGCTGCAATGCTCTCAGACTCTCTTTGTCATTATAAATTCCGCGCCCTTTGCAAGTACGTTAGGGCTGTGTGCAGTGCAGCACGAAAAACCGTAACCGGCCACGACAACGTGCCTTCATCCGCCTTGCGTTCCGGCAACGCCCTCCACGCGCCGCCAGCACGACCGGCTCGTACGCCCTCACCCCGCTCATGCATGTGTCGATTGTCACGCGCTAAAAAAAATGCCGCGGACAACCGCGGCATTTTGCGTCAGGCAAGGGGAATGCGCGAATTCACTGACCCTCGCCGAATTTATCGGCAATCAGTTTCAACAATGCGTCCATGGCTTCTTTTTCGTCGGTGCCTTCCGTTTCGATCAGCACCGTGCTGCCTATACCCGCGGCCAGCATCATCACACCCATGATGCTCTTTGCATTGATACGGCGGCCATTGCGGCTCATCCAGATTTCCGCCTGGTAGTTGCCCGCGAGTTGCGTCAACTTGGCCGACGCGCGCGCGTGCAGCCCCAGTTTGTTCACAATAGTCGTTTCCTGTTGCAGCATGTGATGGTCCGAAGCGCGGGTAAGTGTTGTGGTGAAAGGTGAAACTGCAAACCAGTTGCAAACGGGTGACACCCCGATCGCAATCGTTTAAAGCCGTGCGATCCGCTTACACCCCGGTCGAGCCGCCTTTCTGAGTCAGGTCGGCGCCGGGTGGCAAGGCGGACAAACAGTCGCTGGAAGCGGCCTCAGGCGGCAAGGCCGGCAAACAGTCGCTGCACCCCGCGGCTGGCGCCATCGGCGCCGGCGTGGCAGGCCCGATTGCGTGCACGCCCTTGGTAGCCCCGGCGAGCGCTTTGTCGACCCGCGTGTCGAGCGGTGTCGCGCGATAACAGACCGCGCGCACCAGCATCGGCAGATTGACGCCACACAGCACGCGGACGTTCGGCACCGAAGCGAGCCGCCCGGCGATATTCGCCGGTGTGGCGCCGAACATGTCGGTGAGCACGAGTGCGCCGTTTTCTTCCTTGAGCCGCTCGATTTCCGAATACGCGAACGCGACCTGCTGTGCGGGATCGCAATCCGGCGATACGTCGATCACACCGATACGAGCCGGCAAGCCACCATAGATGTGCGAAATACAATCGCGCAACGCGGTGGCGAACGGAGCGTGCGCAATGATCAGAATGCCTGCCATATCAGCCTTACTGCAAAAGAACGGCCCCGAACCGTGGACCGGGACGAAGCCCGGTTCGTAAGCGCCCTCGACCGGCCGTAGGTCGTGAGGGCCGGAACGCATCATCTAACGAGCGGCCCGCGGCGCCTGATGTCGCGACGGCGCGTGCGGAAAAACAGCTCGCTTACAGTCCGCAATCCATGCCTCGAGCGTCCGGCAGACGCCATCGATTCGGCTTGGCGCGGGAGAGCGGGCATTGTATCAGGCCCATTTTCGCGCCAAAGCCGGTGTTTCGCTTGATGCGGATTTACTACACAGTTTGGGGGGCATGGCAGCCATTCAAGGGTTGCGCTTCAAGCCGCCGCGCGCTCCAGTGCGTCGATGAACATCGCTGCGACGTCGAAACCGGTCTGATCCATGATCTCGCGAAAACACGTCGGGCTCGTCACGTTGACCTCGGTGAGCCAGTCGCCGATCGCGTCCAACCCGACCAGCAACAGACCGCGCGCGGCGAGCACCGGCGCGAGCGTGTCGGCGATCTTGCGGTCGTGTTCGGTGAGCGGTCGCGCCACGCCCAGTCCACCCGCCGCGAGGTTGCCGCGCACTTCATTGCCCTGAGGAATCCGCGCGAGCGAAAACGGCACCGCTTCGCCGCCGATCAGGAGAATGCGCTTATCGCCGTCCTTGATCTCGGGGATGAACTTTTGCGCCATCACCGAGCGCGCGCCGTCGTGGCTCAGCATCTCGATGATCGAGCCGAGATTCATGCCGTCGGCCTTCACGCGGAACACGCCCATGCCGCCCATGCCGTCGAGCGGCTTTAGGATCACGTCGCCGTGTTCTTCATGGAAGGCGCGCAAACGGGTTGCGTCGCGCGTCACCAAAGTCGGCGCGACGAACTGCGCGAACTCGCCGATCGCCAGCTTTTCCGAGTGATCGCGAATCGCCTGCGGCTTGTTGAAAATGCGCGCGCCGCTGCGTTCGGCCATTTCCAGAAGCCACGTCGACGTCACGTATTCCATATCGAACGGCGGGTCTTTGCGCATCACCACCGCGCTGAAACGCTTCAGCGATTTTGGCGCGGCCGCTTCAGCGGCGTACCAGGTGTCGCGATGCAGATCCGTCACGTCGCCGACGATCGCAAAGCGCTGCACGTTCGCCTCGACGTCGCCGCCCGTCCACGCCAGATGCTTCGGCTCGCACGTGTAGAGCGTGTGACCGCGGCGCGCGGCTTCGGCCATCATTGCGTAGGTCGAATCTTTGTAGATCTTGAACTGCGTGAGCGGATCGGCAATGAAAAGAATGTCCATGGGGATTCCGGTGCGCCCTTAGGGCTTGGCATTGATCGTCAATATAGTCGCTGAGAATGACGATGGCGGCACGCATGCCGCCATCGTCCACCTCGCGTGGCTTAAACCTGAATGGCTTCCGGATCGGTCTTTTCCAGCTCGACCGATGCGGCCAGCAACCCGAGTCGCGCCACCACGCCGTACATATAGAAGCGGTTCGGCACCGCCGCGCCAGGCTTGGCGTGCGCATCCGGCAGGGCCGTATGTTCGAAGCCGAGCGGCACGAAGTGCATGCCGGGTGCGTTCAGATTCTGGTCGCGCTCACGGCTGCCGTGCACGCGGTAGAAGCCGCCCACCACGTATCGGTCGATCATGTACACGACCGGCTCGGCGACTTCCTCGCCGATCCGCTCGAAGGTGTACACGCCTTCCTGCACGATCACGTCGTGCACTTCGAGACCGTCTTTGGTGGCCGCCATCTTGGCGCGTTCGCGCTTGGTAAGCGCGGCCACTTCCGACGCGTCGTGCACGGTCATCACACCCATGCCATACGTGCCCGCATCCGACTTGATGACGACATACGGTTTCTCGGAGATGCCGTACTCGCGGTACTTCTTGGCGATCTTCTTGAGCACGCCGTCGATCGCATCCGCCAGCGCTTCTTCACCCGTGCGTTCCTGGAAATCCACCCCTTCGACATGCGCGAAGTACGGATTGATCATCCACGGATCGATTTCGACCATCTTTGCGAACTTCTTCGCGACGTCGTCATAACAGGAGAAGTGCGTCGATTTGCGGCGAACGGCCCAGCCTGCGTGCAGCGGCGGCAGCAGATACTGCTCGTGCAGATTTTCCAGTATGGGCGGAATACCGCCGGACAGATCATTGTTCAGCAGAATCGAGCACGGGTCGAAATTCTTCAGGCCGAGGCGCCGCGGCGTGCGTTCGAGCGGTTCGAGCACGAGCTTCTGGCCGTCGGACAGTGCAATCGTGACAGGCCCGACGATGCTTTCGTCGAGCGTGCCGAAACGCACGTTCAAGCCGGCCTGGCGCATGATCGCGGCCAGACGGGCGACATTCTCGAGATAAAACGCGTTGCGCGTATGGCGCTCCGGAATCACCAGCAGATTTTTCGCGTCCGGGCAGATCTTCTCGATCGACGCCATCGCGGCCTGCACGGCAAGCGGCAGCACTTCCTGCGGCAAATTGTTGAATGCGCCGGGGAACAGATTGGTGTCGACTGGCGCAAGCTTGAACCCCGCGTTACGCAGGTCGACTGAACAGTAGAACGGCGGCGTGTGCTCCTGCCATTCGAGCCGGAACCAGCGTTCGATGGCGGGGGTAGCGTCGAGGATCTTCCGCTCGAGGTCGAGCAGCGGGCCGTTTAACGCCGTAACTAGGTGCGGAACCATTGATCACTCGCAGACTGGAGAAAAAAGATTGTAGAGCAAATGCTTTGTCCATTTGGGGACGCTTTCTCCATTCGCAAGCCGATGCGGATGCATTCTCGCTATCGCAATGATAGGCGCGGAAAACTACTGCTCACAAGATGCGCGGCTAGAAAAAAGCCCGCCATAAAGGCGGGCCAAAGTCGCTGCGCTTGATTCTGATCCGCAAGCCTTGGAACTTGCAGGGGAATCCTTATTCGACGTGTTCGCCGTGCAGGCTCACGTCCAGACCTTCGCGCTCCTCTTCTTCCGTCACGCGCAGGCCCATCACCATGTCGATGACCTTCAACAGGACGAAGCTCACCACGCCGCTGTAGATCAGCGTCGTCAGCACGCCCTTGGCTTGCAGGATCACGCTGCCGTCCGAGCCGCCGATGTCCTTGACCGCGAACACGCCGGTCAGCAGCGCACCCACGATACCGCCGATGCAGTGCACGCCGAACGCGTCGAGCGAGTCGTCGTAACCGAGCTTGTGCTTGAGCCACGTTGCCGACCAGTAGCAGATCACGCCTGCCGCGATACCGATCACGAGCGAACCCGTCATACCGACGAAGCCCGAAGCCGGCGTAATCGCCACCAGACCTGCCACGGCACCCGACACGATACCGAGCACCGACGGCTTACCCTTGGTTGCCCATTCGGCGAACATCCATGCGAGTGCTGCTGCTGCGGTTGCCACTTGCGTTGCGAACATGGCGAAACCGGCACGGCCGTCTGCCGCCACCGCCGAACCCGCGTTGAAGCCGAACCAGCCTACCCACAGCATGGCGCCACCGATCAGCGTGAGCGTCAGGTTATGCGGCGCCATCGATTCCTTGCCGTAGCCGACACGCTTGCCGAGCACCAGCGCGCAGACCAGCGCCGCGATACCGGCGTTGATGTGCACCACCGTGCCGCCCGCGAAGTCGAGGATGCCCGCGCTAGCCAGCCAGCCGGTCGGTTCCCAGACCATGTGCGCGATCGGCGAATAGACGATGATCGACCACAGCGTCATGAACACCAGCATCGCCGAGAACTTCATGCGATCGGCAAACGCACCCGTAATCAGTGCCGGGGTAATGATCGCGAATGTCATCTGATAGACGACGTAGACCGTTTCCGGGATCGTCGGGGCGAGGTGGCTGACCGTCAGCGTCGTGGCCTTGTCGCCGTGGATGTAGTTCATGCCCGCCATGAAGAAGCGCGAGAAGCCGCCGATGAACGAGTTGCCCGGCGTGAAGGCGAGGCTGTAGCCCACAATGACCCAGACGATCGACACCAGGCAGGTGATCGCGAAGCTTTGCATCAGGATCGCGAGCACGCTCTTCTTGCGGACCATGCCGCCGTAGAACAGCGCCAGACCCGGGATCGTCATGAACAGCACGAGCGCGGTGGAGGTCAGCATCCAGGCGGTGTCGCCCGAATTGATCTTCGACGAATCGACCGAGAACGGCGCGGTCGGCGCTGCCGGTGCGGCGGCAGCGGCTGCGGCCGATGCATCAGGTGCGGCTGCGGCGCTGGCAGCCGGTGCGGCGGACGCGTCCGCGGCCGGTGCCGAAGCCGCGGCGGCTGCAGGGGCGGCCGAAGCGTCAGGCGCCGGCGCGCTCGCCGTCGTATCGGAAGCAGCGGCCGAGGCGGCTGCAGGGGCGGAAGCGTCGTCCGCGAGGGCGGCGCCGATACCGCCCGCGAGCAGCGAACCGGCCATCAGCATGGACATCAATAATTTGCGCATCTTCGTTTCCTCTTGTCGCTATCTGTGTCGCTATCTTTTGGTATTACAGAGTTTTGGTATTACAGAGCGTCCGCGCCGGTCTCCCCGGTGCGAATCCGAATCACTTGTTCGATCGGCGTGACAAAAATCTTGCCGTCGCCGATCTTGCCGGTGCGTGCCGCGCGTTCGAGCGCCTCGATCGCCTGATCGACGATGTCGTCCGAGACAGCCGCCTCGATCTTCACCTTCGGCAGGAAATCGACGACGTATTCCGCGCCCCGATACAGTTCCGTGTGGCCCTTCTGACGACCGAAGCCTTTGACTTCCGTCACCGTGATGCCGGAGACGCCGATGGCCGACAAGGCTTCGCGCGCCTCATCGAGCTTGAACGGCTTGATGATTGCGGTAATGAGTTTCATGACATCCCTCGCTTAGTTGCGTAACCCGTTGCGTAACCTGTTTGCGTACCCGTAACCCGCTCGCGTGGTCTCGTCCCGCTGCCGGTAAAAAGGTGCCGGCAGTGCGCGCCGGGCAGTAACAGCAACTCGCGTGCCAGTTGTGTCAGACTTCGCCTCCAGGCACGCTGCAAAAGGGGCGCAGGCGGCCCTGGCTGGATGGCCAACGTTGGCGGGGCATGCTGGCGCGGCGCATGGATCGTTGCTAGAGTGTTCGAAGGCTTTTAACATTTGAGCGCGCACCAAACGGGCTCATGCGACAGCGGCAGTCAACCGGTCATGCACCAAGACGGCTCATTACACGTGACAAAGCACAGACGCAACGAAACATGCACATTTTTTGTGCACCAAAGGGAACGCCATGAAACAACCGAACGATGTCTTTAACGATTTTCAGGCCCGCATGAGCGAGCTGTTCAAGAACTCGCCGGCCAAAGATGTCGAACGCAACGTGAAAGCCATGCTGTCGCAGGGCTTCTCCAAGCTCGACCTGGTCACGCGTGAGGAATTCGATACGCAAACCCAGGTGCTGGTGCGCACCCGTGCGCGCCTCGAAGAACTGGAGCGCCGCGTTGCCGAGCTGGAGCAGAAGCTGCCGGTCACAACGCAAACGTCCTAAGACTTTGCGCGCGGCGCTTTAGCTGCGCAGTGCTGCACATCACTGGCAAGCGAGCCGTGACGTCATCAGCGTTTTAGGGGATTCGCGCGCGCCCTCGGCGCGCCGTCCGACGGGAGAAAACATGTCGCTTGCCGTGGTGCGCAGTCGCGCGCCGGCCTCTGGCCGCGCGCCCGAAGTAACCGTCGAGGTTCACCTCGCGAACGGATTACCCTCTTTTTCCATCGTCGGCCTTCCCGATCTGGAAGTGCGCGAAAGCCGCGAGCGCGTGCGCGCGGCGCTACAGAACTGCAGCTTCGATTTCCCCGTGCGGCGCATTATGGATCTCGCGCCAGCCGATTTGCCGAAGGAGTCCGGCCGCTTCGATCTGCCGATCGCCTTAGGCATTCTGGCAGCGAGCGGGCAGATTCCGGCCGAGTCCCTCCTGCACCGTGAATTCGCCGGTGAGCTGTCACTGACCGGCGCGCTGCGGCCGATGCGCGGGGCTTTCGCGATGGCCTGTGGCACGGCCCGCAGCGGTACTTGTCACGGCGAACTCGGCGGCGTGCCTGCTTCGGCGTCTGCTCGCATGACTTCAGGTGAACCGGCGACGCCCGAAACGTCCGCTCAATCCACCCCACAGCTCTACCTGCCCGCTGCAAGCGCGGCCGAGGCGGCGCTCGTCCCCGGTGTCGATGTGTACGGCGCCACCGATCTGCCATCGTTGTGCGCCCATCTGGCCGGAGCGCCCAACGCCCGGCTCCACCCTGTCGCGGCACCTGACCTCAGCGAGACCGCACCCGCCGCCGTCCCCGACATGACCGATGTGATCGGCCAGCGCGGCGCGCGCCGCGCCCTGGAAGTCGCCGCGGCCGGCGGCCATCACGTCTTGACTTATGGCCAATTAAACCCGTCTGCCGGTACATTGCAGCGATTAGGGCTTAATTTTCCTGCAAGTTCGCGCAAGTTCAGCAATCACGCGCGGGAAACTGGGTTTAATCGGCCTTACAGACATATTGTGTCCATCCGTCAGATCCAGATAACCGGTCGAGCCGATTCGCCCGGGTGCGGCCACAAGCGGACGCTCGTGTTGCGCCCAATACTTCCAAGGAACGTTTGGCTTCAGTCCGCCGATCTGTAAAATCGTGGTGTTGTCTTTTGGTAACCACCATGTCCACCACTGAGAAAATTCCTAAGTCCATGGCGGAGAAGTTTTCCGCCATTACCGCTCACACTGACGCGTTTTGCGAAAAGCACCTCAATGACGAATATCGTGTAGTGATCCACCGTGTCATCGGCACGCTTGCTAGAAAGCGACCGTCGCCTTTGCTACGGGGCGAGGAGAATGTTTGGGCCGCTGCTGCCGTCCATGCTGTTGGACGAGTCAATTTTCTTGATGACCCTTCGCAAACGCCGCACTGTAAGCCGAAGATCATCTATGAATTCTTCGGAATTGCAGAGAGCACCGGACAGCGCAAATCCAAGGAAATCCGGGATATATTGAAAATTGGGCCAATGTCGCACGAATGGACATTACCTAGCCGACTTGCTGAAAATCCTGCGGTGTGGCTGCTGCAGGTCAATGGTCTAATAATTGACATTCGACGGGCCCCTATGGAATTGCAGCAGATAGCTTTTTCGAAACGTTTGATTCCCTTCGTGCCAGATCAGAAGGCTCGGCAAACTGAATGAGCAGCGTCGCCGACCGGCGCAGCGCATCGCGTGGACAGCAGCTGTTCGACCTGAGACAGGCGACGGTCCGTTTGCTCCTGAGTTCGACAGTTAATCGCGCAAGCACCTGATTTTATTGATGTCGATTTTAAAAATTGCCACTACAACAGCGCGAGCTGCTGCGGGGCGACCGGTTTTTTCACGTTCAGTGCATTGAGTACCTC
>NZ_WOEY01000011.1 GCF_013177695.1 Paraburkholderia solitsugae
CCCGCTCCAGCCCGTGAACGCGTGATTGACGATGATTTCCGGCAGCGGATACGCCACACCGAATTGCCACGCGGGCGGCGCCGGCACGTGACGCACCGGCAGCCAGTCGTCGCCGGAGAGCCACAGGCCGCCGGCCGCTGCCGACAGTTCGGTATCCGCGTCACGCACAAAAAATGGATGCAGGCCCAGCCCGAAAGGCAGCACCTCGCGGCCGGCATTCTCGATGTCCAGCGTGATGACGAGCGTGGGGCCGTCTAGCGCATAGGTTTGCGCCGCGCGGAATGCGTATGGTTTGCCGTCATGGCGATCAAGCGTCAGACGCACATTTTCGCGGTCCGACTCCGCGACCTGCCAGGCGGAGAGCCAGCCGTCGCCATGGATCGGCAGGGGTTCGTCGGCGCGATTTTGCGGCACCTCGACACGCCGCCCCGCCACATTGAATTGACCGCCGCCGATCCGGTTCGAATACGGCAGCAGCGGATAGCAGGCCAGCTCGTTCGGCTGGGTATCCGCAGCGACATGACGGCAGCGCCGGAAAATCGGCGTGAGCGCGCCGTCGTTGCGCCAATCGAAACGGGTGACGCCGCCGCCAAGCGTCGGCGCGACGTCGAGGCGCAAATGTGCGTTGGCGAGCGTGATGCACGCGAGCTCGCCGCCGCTCGTCTCACCGACTGCAACCGCCGACGTGCTGGGACCCGGAAGCACCGGATTGGCCGCCGCGTTGAGTCGCGCGCGTCGGCTCTGGGAAGAAGCGGAAACAGGATTCGCAACAGTCATATCTGGCTCCATCGAGAGGCGTGGGACGTTGCCGTCATTGCTGACGGATGCTGTTGGGCGATTTTTTTGCACCGGTCGCCTCTGGGTCCGAACTGCATGCTGCCGATTTGCTGCCGATCTGCTGGCACTGGGTTTGCAACACCCAACTGCTGATTTACTGTCAAAGCCACTGCTCTACCATCCTCCGCTGCCGCCTCGACGCTGAGGCTGCGTCATTTTGCGCTATGCGGGCGAGCCTTGGAACACCGGTTCCGGCAAACCTTGCCGGCCAGGCGTTGCGATAAACACGCCGCCCGCATGCGCATCGCTCGCGAGCGCCGCCGCGTCGAGATCGATGCGCGCACTCGTGATGTACAGCGTGTCCAGTTGCGCAGGCCCCGCAGGAAGTCCGCTTGGGGGACCGCCGAACGCGACGCAGCTCGGCTGCATGGTCGGCACATCGACGCGCTCGGTTTCCACGCCGTCGGGGCCATATCGCACCACGCGCCTGCCGCCCCATTGCGCGTTCCACAATCCGCCGTCGCGGTCGATGGTCGAGCCGTCGGGCTCGCCCGTCGCGTCGGTCAGTGTCGTGAACACGCGGTCGTTGGCGATGCTGCCGTCCGCGCGATAGTCGCAGACGCGGATTTCACGCGCCGGCGAATCGCAGTAGTACATCGTCGCGCCGTCAGGACTGAACGCGATGCTGTTCGAGATCGCCGGTGCAGGCAGCAATAAACGCTCCAGCGACAAATCATGGTTCAGGCGATAGAACCCACCGACCGCCTGCAGCGGCGAGCCTTCGTCTTTCGTGCCGAATACGAAACGGCCTTGACGGTCGCAGCGGCCGTCGTTCACACGCGTATTCAAGCCCGGTTCGACGTCGACGATACGCCGCGTTACGCCAGTTGCCAGATCGAAGAACGCCAGATGCGTCGCTAGTCCGAGCAGCAGGTAGCGCGGATCGGCGCACAGCGCAAACGTAGCGAGACGCTCGGGCATGCGCCAGAACATGCTTTGGCCGTCGCTCGGGTCATAGCGCCACAGCCGCGCGCCTTCGATATCGGTCCAGTAAAAGCGACCCGATTTTGTGCACCAAGTCGCGCCTTCGCCGAGCGTGCATTGCGTGTCGAGCAGCAGCGTCGCGCCTGGCGCCGGCAGACCTGTACGACCACCCGCACTCACGCCCAGCCTCCGTCGACGATGAGGTCCTGCGCGGTGATCATCCTGCTGTCATCCGCGGCGAGGAACAGCGCCATGCGCGCGAGATCGGCGGGTTGCAGTTCAGCGTCGATGCACTGACCCTCCTTGATCGAGCGACGGCCTGCGTCGTCGAGCCACAAACGCTTCTGCTTCTCCGTCATCACCCACCCCGGCACCAGCGTATTGACGCGGATGTTGAAGTGACCGAGGTCGCGCGCGAGGCCGCGCGTCAAACCCTGCACCGCCGATTTCGACATCACGTACACCGGATAGCCGCCGTTCTTCAGCATCCAGCTAATCGAACCGAGATTGATGATCGAACCCGCGTTGGCGGCTTTCATGTCCTCCATCACCGCTTGCGCAGCGAAGAACTGGTGACGGATATTCACCGCGATGCCGGCGTCGAAAGACTCGCGCGTCACTTCGCCGATCGTGTGGCGCTTGTCGTTTGCCGCGTTGTTCACCAGTACCTGAATCGGACCGAGTGCGGCCTTCACGTCGGCGATCGCTTTTTGCAGCGCGTCGATGTCGGTCAGATCGCACGGCAAAAACAGCGGCTTGTGTTTCGAATCGCCAAGTTCATCGGCGAGCGCGTCACCCGCGGTTGCATCAATATCGAAGAACGCGACGCGCGCACCCTGCGCCGCGAAATGCTCGACGAACGATGCGCCGATACCAGTCGCGCCGCCCGTGATCAACACCGTTCGGTCGACGAGACTCGGATAGCGGGCAAACGTGCTGTCCGCGAGACGGTCGTTTGCATGGGCCGGAGACGACATCGTTCGATTCCTTTTAGAGCAAAATGAGTGAGTCGCGGGATTAGTCTCGCGAGCCGCGGTTCTTCAACTGGTCGAGCAGCACAGCGGCGAGCAGAATCGCGCCGCGCACAAGGTACTGGTAGAACGCGTCGATGTTCATCAGGTTCATCACGTTCTCGACCGTACCCATGATCAGCACGCCGATGACGACACCGGAGATCGTCGCGCGACCGCCGAGCAGCGACACGCCGCCCAACACGCACGCCGAAATCACGTTCAGCTCGAAGCCTTCCGCCGCATTCGGCTGACCCGACGTAATCCGCGAAGCCAGAATCACACCGGCCAGCGCCGTGACAGCGCCTTGAATCAGGAAGATATAAACGCGCGTGCGCTCGACATTGATACCAGCAAGACGCGAGGCTTCCGGGTTACCGCCGATTGCCAGCGTATTACGGCCGTACACGGTCTGATTGAGCATCACGCCGAACACGATGAAGCACAGCAGCGTGACCCAGATCGGCAGCGACACGCCGAAGAAGCTCAAGCCGCCCAGCGCGATAAACGTATCCGACGACACACCCACTGCCTGCCCGTGCGACACGATAAAACCAAGACCGCGGACGATTTCCATCGTCGCGAGCGTCGTGATCAGCGCGTTGATGCGCAGATACGCAATCACCGCGCCGTTGACGAAGCCAATCACCGCACCCGCTGCCACAGCGGCAATGATCGCGATGAACGTATTGCCCGTGGCGTTCAGCACCATCGCGCACAGCACACCGGCGAACGCGACCGTCGAACCCACCGACAAGTCGAAATCGCGCGAGGCCAGACAGAACATCATCGTGCACGCGACCATGCCGATCTGCGAGATCGACAGCGCGAGACCGAGCATGTTCTCGATCGAGAAGAAGTGATCGACGGTCAGCGACATCGTGATGAACATCACGATGAAGATCAGAATCAGGCTGTACTCGGTGAGCTGCTGCCACCATTTCGCCTTGTCGTTCGACTGCGGAATCAGCGCTTCGGCCGCGCCTTTGGCGGCTTGTTGCGCGAGGTTTTCTCTGGCTTGCATGTTGAAGACTCCTCCCGTTCCCCACGGGTTGCCGGACTTTCGTCCAGATAATGTTCAGGCCGCTTGCTCGGTGGCTGCGGTTCCGGTTCCGGGCAGCGCGGTCGAGCTTTGCGGCAACGCGAGGCTCAACACCGTTTGTTCCGTGGCTTCCTTGCGCGACAGCTCACCGGAAATCCGTCCCTGGCGCATCACGACGATCCGGTCGGACACGCCGAGCACTTCCGGCAATTCCGACGAAATCATCACGATCGCGCAGCCGCGTTCGGCCAGCTGATAAATCACGTTATAGATCTCATGCTTCGCGCCGACGTCGATCCCGCGCGTCGGCTCGTCGAGAATCACCACCTTCAGATCAGGCTCGGCCAGCCAGCGCGACAGAATCGCCTTCTGCTGGTTGCCGCCCGACAGGAAGCGAATCTTCTGGCGGCGGCTCGGCGTCTTGATCTTCAGCAGTTTGATAAAACGGTCGGCCGTTTCCGCTTCTTTCTTGCGATCGAGGAACATCCCCACGCGCAAGTAGTGGCGGCGGCAACTGATGTTGATGTTCTCCGACACGGTCGCCATCGCGACGATGCCCTCTTCCTTGCGGTCTTCCGGGCACAGCACGATGCCGTGCCTGATCGCCTCGCCGGCGCTTCGCACCTTGATCGGCTTGCCGTCGAGCACGATCTCGCCGCTCTTCTTGTGATCAGCGCCGTACACCAGATGCATCAGTTCGCTGCGGCCCGCACCCACCAGACCGAAGAAGCCGACGATCTCGCCGCGCCGTACCTCAAAGCTGGCCGGTTGCGCGAGCGCATGACCTTCGATCGCTTTCACCGCGAAGCGTACGTCGCCGAGCGGCCGCGCTGAATAGCTATAGATGTCGGCGATTTCACGTCCGACCATTTCGCTCACGATGGTGTCGCGCGACACGCCTTTCAGCGTCGTATGTGAGGCGATCTTGCGGCCATCGCGGAAAATCGTGCAGGCATCGCACAGCTCATAGATCTCGTCCATGCGGTGCGAGATGTAGATCATCGCGCGATTGTCAGCACGCAGATCGCGTACCAGCTTGAACAGCACTTCGGTCTCGCGATGCGACAACGAGCTGGTCGGTTCATCCAGTGCGATCACGCGCGCGTTACGCAGCAGCGCCTTGCAGATTTCGACCATCTGCCGTTGCGCGATCGAGAGCTTCCTCAGCTTCGCGTTCGGATCCAGCGCCACACCCATCGCTTCGAGCCGTTCACGCACGAAGCGTTTGGCTTCGCGCTTGTTGACCCAGCCGAGCGAGTTCGGCAGTTGGCCCAGCAGCAGGTTTTCCGCGACCGTCAGATCGGGCACGTATTGCAGTTCCTGGTGAATCACCGCGATCCCCGCCGCGATCGACGATGCCGCGCTCGTGAAGCGCACCTCGTTGCCGTCGATCATGACGCGGCCTGAATCGGGCTGGTATTCACCGCCGAGAATCTTCAGCAGGGTCGATTTCCCTGCGCCGTTTTCGCCCATCAGGCCGTGCACCTGGCCGACGTTGACGTCGAAGGACACACCGTCGAGCGCGCGCACGCCTGGAAAGACTTTGCCGATATTGTCAAAACGTAGCGTCGCTGACACTTCGCCTCCTCTGTCGACCCGAGTTAGCGCTTTAGCGCTTACTCCGGTCCCATGCAAGTAAGTTGCTGCTTCGTGTGAACCGTGCTCTTTTAGGTGCCTCATGGACACCAAGCGCGGTCTGTCTCAACTACTCATCTTGTATTGCTGCCGGTGCGCCCAATCCTTGGAGAATGACGCACCGGCTGTTCACTTCACTGCACCGCAACAAACAGCGGCTTACTTCGATGCCAGGCCCATCTTCTCGCGCACTTCACCCACGTTGTCACGCGTGGCCAGCATGCCGGTCGTCAGCGTGAGCATCGGCGGTTCCTTGCCTTGCGTGATCCAGTCGTACATCAGCGTCGAGGTTTCTTCGCCGTGACGCTTCGGGCTGATGATGACCGTGCCGTAGAAGCCGGTCGGCGTCGGCTTCTTGAACTCGTTCAACGCCGAGTCCGACCCACCGATACCGATACCGATCATATTGTCCGCCTTGAAGCCCCGGCCTTCCGCTGCGCGCACCGCGCCGAGCACGCCTTCGTCGTTCAGTGCGTAAGCCACCCAGTGCTTGAACTGCGGATTCTTCGTCAGCGCGATGTTGGCGGCGTTGAACGCGTTTTCCGTATCGGTCTTCGCTTGCGGCGCTTCAACCACGTTGGCCTTCGGGAAACCGGCGGCGACGAGTGCGTCGGTTGCACCGGTAGTGCGGTCAACTGCGGTCGGCAACTGGTTGTAGGTCACGTCGATCGCGCCGACGTCCTTCATGTCCCAGCCGCGTTTCTTGATTTCCGCTGCAAGGCCATCACCCACCTGCTTGCCGATGTTGTATGCCGAGATGCCCATATGCGGCACCGAAGCAATCGGCTTGCCCGCGCCGTCGACGAGGCGATCGTCCACCGTCATCATCTTCAGGCCGTCGGCCTTTGCCTTGGCGACGATGCCCGGTCCGAGCTTGACGTCAGGCGTGCAGATCACAAAGCCTTGTGCTTTCTGCGCAGACAGGTTGTCGATTGCGCTCATCACCTTCTCGCCCGACGGCGCGCCAATCTTCACCAGCGTGAAGCCCTTTTCCTTGGCAGCGATTTCGGCGAACTTCCATTCGTCCTGGAACCACGGTTCTTCCGGCTGCTTCACGAGGAAGCCGATCTTGACCGGATCGGCAGCTTGCGCAACCGGTGCGTTGAAGAGCACACCCGCCGCCGCTGCTGCCAGCGTGAGGAAAATTCTTCGTTTCATAATGCGTGTCTCCTGACTAATTGGTAACGAGAAGGTATCGGCCGCGTTTTCTTGTACCGGTGATGACACACGCGGCCAGCGCGTCGTCCGGTGAAACCTGAGTGCCCCTTATTGCTTGTTCCTGCTGCTGGTCCTGCTTCTTGTTGCCTGCTGGTCCGCTACGTTCAGTCGTGATACAGCGCCGAGCGACCGCCATCCACGGTGATGCAGGTAGCGTTGATGAACGGCGCTTCATCCGAGGCCAGAAACACCGCCGTCATCGCCACTTCTTCCGGGCGGCCAATGCGCTTCATCGGTTGCAGATCGAGCGTCGCCTGTTGCGCGGCGGCCGGATCGGCTTGTTCGTTCCACCAGTCGTGCGTCAATTGCGTTTCGATGTACCCCGGCGCGATCGCGTTGACCCGCACATTGCGCGGTGCATATTCGATACCGAGCGCACGTGTCAAACCGAGCACGCCATGCTTCGCGACCGGGTACGGAAAACATCCCGGAATGATCTTGAATGCATGCGTCGACGCGATATTCACGATGCTGCCCGCGCCGCGTTCGACCATGCCCGGCAACACCGCACGACACCCGTTCCAGACGCCGTCGAGATCGACCGCGAAGCAACGGCGCCAGTCGTCGTCGGTCATCGTCAGCGGGTCGCAGAACACATTGATGCCGGCGTTGTTGACGAGCACGTCGAGCGCGCCGAACGCATGTTCCGCCTCACTGACCGCGTGCTGGACCGACGCCGATTGCGTCACATCCGTCTGCACTGCCAGCACTTTTGCTTCGCTGGCACCGTCCGCTCCATGCGTGTCACTGGCACCGAGCGCCGCCCGGATTTCGCGCGCCGTCCGCTCGGCCGTTTCGATATCGAGTTCAGCCAGGACGACCGCCGCACCCTCGCGCGCAAACGCGAACGCGATCGCCGCACCGATGCCGCGCCCGGCGCCGGTGATCAACGCGACTTTGTCGGCGAGCCGCTTCATTTCTTCGCGCCTGCGCGGGCGATGCGCAGCCCGTTGATGAACGCCTTCGCATGCGAGGCCGTCACCGCCGCACTCTGCCCCGGCCTGTAAAGCGCCGAGCCGAGGCCGAAACCGTTCGCGCCGGCACTCAGGAACGGACCCATGTTGTTCGGCGTGATCCCACCGACCGGCACAAGCGGCACTTCCGCTGCGATCACCGCGCGCCATGCCTTCACGACGTGGCAGCCGAGTTGTTCCGCGGGGAACATCTTCAGCACGTCGGCGCCGTTTTTCAGCGCGATGAAGGCTTCGTTCGGCGTCGCCACGCCCGGCGCGCAGGCCATGCCTTGCGCTTTCGCGGCGCCGACGACCTCCGGGTCGCTATGCGGCATGACGATCAGTTCGCCGCCCGCCGACTTCACGTCGTTGACAAAACTCGGATGCAGCACCGTGCCTGCACCCACGATCGCATCGGCCGGCAACGCCTTGCGGATCGCCGCGATGCTGTCGAACGGTTGCGGCGAATTCAACGGCACTTCGACGATGCGAAATCCGGCTTCGTACAGCGCCTGACCGTGCTCGGCGGCATCCACGGGCGTCACGCCGCGCATGATCGCGATCAGCGGACAGACCTCGAACGCCGCGATCAGACCCGCGTGCGGCATGTACGGGGCGGGCAGATTGATGTGAGGTTGCATGTCGATTCCTTGTTTCGTGGGCGGCGGCGCTGCCGGTCAGCCGGCGTGCGCGGTCTGGGCGGCCGGATTGACGAGCCCCGCCTGGGTGGCGACGCGCCACAAGCCGCGTTCAGTGGCGTGCTTCACCAGCTCCGCGTGAGTGCAGCCGAATTGCGTAAGAGCCACGCGATAGCGCTCGCACAGCGCTTCATTGCCGATCAGGCGCAAGTGCTGCCCGGCGAGCGAGTTTTGCTGTTGCGTGAGCACGGCTTCGAGACCGGCCAGTTCGTGCCCGATCAGCAAGCCCGACAAATAGTCCGGCTGCTGTTCGCGCGAAAGTTGTCCGGTGAGCCCGAGCGTGCGAGCGCTGAATACGGTGGCCAGCATGCCCGCCTGGCCTTTGTCGCGGGCGATCTTCACGCCGCGCAGGAATGCGCCGGTATCCGGACGATCCGGCGTGACCATCGTGCGGCCGAGGATGGTGTGCTGGCGCAATGCCGCGAACACTTCACCAGTCATGAAGGTATGAAAACGTTCGATGCGACCCGCCTGCACAACGGCCCATTTCGCGTGGGTACCAGGCAAACCGATCAGCGCACGCTTGCCGCTGTCCACGGCGCTGGTGTCCTGACCGAGTGCACCGAAGATCTGTGTTTCTTCGCCGCGCATCACATTCGGCAGGTCGCCGCGCTGCAGGACGCCCGGCACGATGTGCAGCGTCGCGCCGCACGCGGCTTTTACACGCACGATGCCGGCCACCAGCGCATCGGCATTCGCCGGCGCGTCGACATACGGTGCTTCGACCCAGCCTTGCGCGCTGCCGACCATACCGGCTGCGATCACCGGCACGGCAGGCGCCTGTTCGAGCCAGGCACCGCATGCGTCTTCGAAGGCGGCGTCGAAGCCGCCTTGCTCGGCGCTCCGCGGCAAATTCATGATGCCGTCCGTCGATGCCCGCGTCGCCAGCACGTCGCCGGCCGCGTCGTACAGATACGCGCGCAGCGACGTCGTGCCCCAGTCGAGCGCAATGAGCGCTGCGTGCTGGAGATTGGCGTCGGCGGCCGCGGCGTTGTTCACCGGATTGACCGCTTGCGTGTGAGAACCCGCCTGCTTCATCGCTTGATCCTGCGGGTTGCCGGTTGCGGGGCACGCCAGCCGAGTTCTTCCGAGATCGCACGCGCTTCGCGCTGAACGACCGGAATCAGTTCGTCCATGCGTTCGAGCGACATATACGGAATCGTGCTCGCCACCGACAGCGCCGCCACCACTGCACCCGATGCATCGCGCACCGGCGCCGCGACGCAACGGATCGAGGCTTCGTTTTCTTCGAGGTCGAAGGTGTAGCCGCCCGCCGCGTAGTTGGTCATGCGTTGCATGAAGGTCTGCGCGTCGGGGCGGTTATCCGGCTTGAAACTGACGCTGGCGAGCGCGCGCCGCGAGGCTTCGAAGAGCGACTGCCAGACGTCCGGCGTGAGGTCGAGCATCATGGCTTTGCCGATGCCCGTCGACGCCAGCGGCATCCGGTGGCCGACGCGCGAGCGCATTTCGAGGCCACGGGTGCCGGGGATCTTGTCGATGTACAGGACATCATCGCCGTCGCGCACACCGAGGTGGATCGTGTCGAGGGTCTGTTCAGCGAGCGACTCGAGATGCTGGCGCGCGACCGCGGTGAGCGGCATCTGTTCGAGCGCGATGGTGCCGAGTTCGATCAGCTTCGGGCCGAGCAGATAGCCGCCTTGCACTTGGCGCAGATAGCGCGCCTGCACGAGGCTGCTCACCAGCCGGTGCGTGGTGCTGCGGGTTGTGCCGAGCGCGGCGCCGAAGGTGCGCAGATCACGCACGCCGGCGGCGGCGGCTTCCAGAATCGCGAGGCCGCGCAGCAGCGTTTGTGTGCCGGCTTGCTGCGGGGTGATGTCGAGCAGCGTGCTGGGCAAGGCGATTTCGTCGACCACGGGCGGTTGCGCGCTGGCGCGCGGGGCTTTGGCGGCGTTCGCGGTTTCGACGGCGTTCGCGGCCGGTTGCGGCGCTGCGCGGGTCGCATGATCGGCTGACGGCGCCAGATCGGTTTCGGATGCGCCGGCGGCGTGAGTAGGCATCGCTTTGTTCATGGCGATTGGGTTTTCGGTGGTTTTTTGCGCTTACAGCGCGGGGCCGGAGAGGACGCCTGTTTTGCTCGCGGCACAGTGCGTGTTGCCTGTGGCACGGGCATGCGGGTGCTGCCTTTGAGGCTTGGGCATGGTTTGGCTTGTCTCCGGTTTTTTTACTTGCTGTCGCTGGCCGTGGCTGATTTTTCTGCCTCACGGTGCGTGTTGGGTTGGATTGTAGGGCGGTTTTTTTGGAAACTCCAATATGTGAGTGCTGGATTCATATAATGGGATTTTTGCCTTGCCGGGGGCCGGTTTTTGTCTGTTTGCCTAGGGCGGTGGTCTTTCCCTAGTTTGTTTGTCTTCGCGACGCTTTTTGTCTGGTTGCCGGCGGGGTCGGGCTTTGCTGGGGTTGTTTGCCTGCGCGGCGCTTGTTTCGTCTGTACGCCTGCGGCGTTGGCCTTTCCTTGAATTCTTATTGGTCTATTAGCGTCGCCCCTGTGCGGGGCAGGCCCCTACTTTTCTTTGCCTGCCGCAAAGAAAAGTAGGCAAAAGAAAGCGGCTCACACCGCTAGCTCATAAGCGGGTCCCCTGGCTCGGAGGGGGCAGTGGTGCATCTGGAATCCGTGTTCTCGCACATTCCGCCCTGGTGACAAGGCAGTCATACTTCCGGCGGCGCTGCGCGCGCCGACGCGCATTTCATCAAACCATTCGCTCGTTTTCGCGCCCGACTTCAACTACTCGGCACAGTAGGTCACCGTCCCGCCGCGAATGCGCACGACGCTTGGTTTGAAACCCAAGCTCGTATTGCCACGCATCTGTGCATCTCACGGCGAGTAATCGAACGCTGCACCTCGCCGATGCACCCCCTTCGCTTCAAACGTAGCGGCTGGTCTCCCATGCAGACTCGTCCACGCCGAGGCGAAATCGATGGGCTCCACCACGCGCACCCGAAGCCCTTGGTGTACCACCATGCAGCCCCGTTCTCGCCGAGGTGAAGCCGACGGCGCCCACCGTGCGTAATCGAAGCCCCACGGTTTCCCATGCGGACCCGTCCGCGACGCACGCAGTGCGGAGTGGGAGCTGATGAGCGCTTTGTCACTCACGTTGAATGTGCGAGGGCACGGATTCCAGATGCACCACTACCGCAACTGTGCGGGGGACCCGCTTAAGAGTTAGCGGTTTGAGCCGCTTTCTTTTGCCCCTACTTTTCTTTGCGGCAGGCAAAGAAAAGTAGGTGCCGCCCCGCACAGGGGTGACGCTAATAAACCAATAAGAATTCAAGGAAAGGCCAACGCCGCAGGCGTACAGACCAAGCGCCGCGAAGGCAAAAAAAACCTAGTCGGGCAATTCCGCCGCCCCCATCCGCCGCGCAATCACGCGCGAACGTTGAGCCAGATATGCCGAGCCCCTGTGCTCGTCAAAGTACTTAGGCTGCGGCAGCATCACCGCCAGCCGTGCCGACTGCCCAGCAGTCAACTTGGCAGCAGAAGTCTTGTAGTAATAATGCGCGGCCGCCTCAGCGCCATAAACCCCATTCCCCCACTCAACGGAGTTGAGATAGATCTCAAAGATCCGCTGCTTATCCATCAAGGTCTCAAGCATCCACGTGATGATCAACTCCTGACCCTTACGGATATAACTCTTCTCCCGGGATAAAAACAGATTCCGCGCCAGCTGCTGGGTAATCGTCGACCCGCCGCGAACAATCTTGCCCTTGGCCTTATTCCGCTCCCACGCCTGCAAAATAGCGTCCGTCTCGTAGCCATTGTTAGTCACGAAATTCGCGTCTTCGGAAGCAATAATCGCCCGCTTCAGATTGTGCGAAATCTGCTCATACGGCACCCACGTATGCTGTACCGAAAGATCCGGCCGATCCTCCGACAACCGCCATGCATCCGAGCGCATGAAAGCCGTCGACTGGGGATTCACGTAGTTCCAGACCGCGATCTGCGCGAAGTAAAACGCCTGCGTCGCAAGCCACGCAATCGCCACCACGGCGCCCAGATAAAACATCCATCGCACCGGACCTGGCCGGCTCGCGCGCCGCGTTGCTGTCATCGTGCCTGGAGTCCTCGAGTCGGTGGGTGAGTACGCGTGTTCCGGAAAGTCAAGCAGCGACCTAGGCGTGCGACGGCGCCGCCAACAACGCACGCAACTCGGCCAGCACCGGCGCGCCATCGGGCCGCACACCACGCCACACGTAAAACGATTCGGCCGCCTGCTCGACCAGCATGCCAAGGCCATCGGCGCCACGCGCACCCAGCTTCCGCGCGTGCTCCATGAACACCGTCGGATGCGCGCCGTACATCATGTCGTAAGCGAGCGTGCCGCTACCGAACGCGCGGTCGTCACATTCGGGCAACGAAGCGTCCAGGCTGCCCGCCGTCGCGTTGACGATCACGTCGTACTCGCCGGCTTCGATCGCTCGCGCGCTGCCGCCGGTCAGACGGCAAGCGGCGTCGTGTGCGGCCTGCGCGAACTGGTCGACGAGCACTTCAGCCTTCGCCGCCGTACGGTTGACGATCGTCAGCGTATGCGGCGCACGGTCCAGCATTGGCAGCACGACACCACGCGCGGCGCCACCTGCACCAAGCAGCAAAATCCGCGCACCCTTCAACGAAACGCCGAGATTCACTTCGATGTCTCGCACGAGACCGAAGCCGTCCGTGTTGTCGCCGTAGACACCGCTCGCGTCGAACCGCAATGTGTTCACTGCGCCCGCTGCCGCCGCGCGCGGCGACAGGGTGTCGGCGAATGCATGCGCGTCGAGCTTGAACGGCACCGTCACGTTCAGGCCGCGTCCGCCCGCTTCGATAAACGCCCGCACATGCGGCACAAAGGCATCGACCGGTGCCAGCAGATGGCCGTACTCGATCGGCTCGCCCGTTTGCGCGGCAAAGCGGCCATGAATGAACGGCGATTTGCTATGGCCGACCGGGTTGCCGATGACCGCGTAACGGTCACGTGAATCGCTAGCGCTCATCGCCCTGGCTCCGCGACATGCTGCTGATCGGCTGTGGCATCACCGGAGCCGGCGCCCGCGCCGTCTTCGGCATCGCCCGGTTCAGCCGCGCCGCCGTCGAGGTCGGCTTCCGCCTGGGCCTCAGCTTCGCCTTCGGCACTTTCCTCAGCCACGTCGATGATTTCTTCGTCGCCCTCGTCGGCTTCTTCAGCCTCGCTGCCGCTCGTCACGGTGGGCGCGTCGAGCACGTGCAGCAGGCGCACAGACGCTTCGACGGTCAGCTCGTCGATCGACATCACTTCCATTTGCAAACGCGTACCACGTGCGTGCACGCCGAGACCCGGTACATGCAGCAGCAGCGGAATCTCTTCGAGGCGCACGAGGTCGCCCTTCACCACCGACGCCACCACCTGCTTCCGGTTCTCCTGCTTCAGCCACCGCAGGCACCAGAAGTACTCCATGCGGCGCTGGTGATCGGCGTACGCAGTGTAGGTGTCATCGAAACCTTGCACGACGGCGAACAGATCGGCGTCCTTCGGCTTGAACGGCGCGGCCAGTTTCGCTGTCACGCCATGCTGAACGCAGGCAAGCAACTGCCACTGGTTCACCAGGTCGACGTAACGGCGCAGCGGCGACGTGCTCCACGCGTATTGCGTGACGCCCAGGCCTTCGTGCGGCGCCGCATTGGTCTGCATGCGGGTGCGTTTCGGACCGGTCGGCGCGCCGAACGCGCGCTGCGAACGATAGATGCCCGGCACGCCGTGGTCGTGCAGGAACGCGCCCCACGACGAGTTGGCAAGAATCGCAAGCTCCGCGACGATCGTGTCGAGCGGCGAACCACGCCGGCGCGGCGTAATCGTGATGTGCTCGCCTTCCACGTAGAAGTTGAAATCGGTGTTGCGCTGCACTTCGCGGCGCAGGCCGTAACCGGCGCGCGCGGTCTGGCGCTTTTCGAACAGCGCCTGCGCGAACGGCCACAGGACGGCGATATCTTCCTTGTGCGGATAATCGCCGGTGCCGGCGGCGAGCGCCTCTTCGGTGACAAGCTCGTCCAGCGTGTTGTGGCGCAAATTGTTCTTCACGAACACGCGCTCGGCGCGCGTTTCGCTCGCCACGATTTCCTGCGTCTCGCGATTGATGATCACATACAGCGACAGCGCCGGCCGCAAGCCCCCCTCAGCCAGCGTGAACGCTTCGACGACGCTATCGGGCAACATCGTGATCTTGTCGCCCGGCATATAGACGGTCGACAAACGCGTGCGGGCAATCGCATCAACATCGTCGCCACGCGCGATGCCGAGCGCCGGCGCGGCGATGTGCACGCCGATCCGCACGCGGCCGTCGGCCAGATGCTCGACGGAGAACGCATCATCGATTTCAGTGGTGGTGATGTCGTCGATCGAGAAGGCCTGCACGTCGGCTTCCGGCAGATCTTCCGGCAACGCGCCCACCGTGACCGGCGGAAAACCGGTGCCGTGCGGGAAAAACTCGGAGAGGAATTTCGCCTCGTGCAATGCGCGGGCCGATGGAATCCCGCCGCACTCAAGCATCAGCCGCGCCTGCGAGATGCCGCGCGCCGCGGCCGCGCCTTCGAGCGCCTTGTATTCGATCGTGTTCTTGTCCGGCCGGGTGAGCAAAGCCAGCGCCTTGCTGCCGCTGAAGCCTTCCGGCAGGCGGCCTGCCTTCAGTTCGTCTTCGTAGCCGGCCTGCACCAGCGCCTGCTGACGCTTGCGCTCCAGCCCGGCGAGCGCCATCTTGAGTTGCTCCTGCGGCGCGCGCTGATACATGCCGCGGCCCTTGCGGCGAAAGTACACCGGTGCGCCGTGCATGCGCAGCACCAACGCCGCGCGCTCGATGGAGCCGAACGATTCGCCGAAGTACTCGGCGCCCAGCGCGGCAAACGGAAATTCGTCATCCGGCGCGCATTCCCACAGGAAGTCCAGATCGATGTCCTGCGCGGCGGCGTCCGCCTGCTGCATCAGCTCGCCGGCGGTCGGTTTTTCGAATTCGATCAGCACATCTTTCGCGCGCACCTTGGCGCGCCGGCCGCCCGGCAACTCGACCTGAAAAGCATCGCCCTGGCGCGACAGCACGCTGCCCGCCTTGAAACTGCCCGATTCCTCGAAGAAAACGTTCACTCAATACTCTCGTTCTGACTTGCATCTGCCGGCGCGCCCGATTGGGTTCAGCTATCGGTCACTGCGTGCGCGGCACGGCAACGTGTTCGTGGTAGTGGATCCGCGGCGCGATACGCGCGCGCCGGCGGCATGAATCTGGTGATCCGCAACGACCTCGCTGCAGGATCGTCGGCACTGTCAGGCCACTTCGCGCGGCGCTGGCGGCTGAACGTCTTCGGCGTCGCAAAAGGCCAGCACCTCGTCGACGTACTGCGCGAATTCGCTGATCGCGTGGTCACTCCCTTCGATCAGCGTAGTGCGTGCGCCCGGATAGTGCGCAAGCATTTCGCGGTAATCGAGCACTTCGTCGCCGGTGGCGGCCATCAAATAATAGCGTTCGGGCCGCGTGATCGACGCAACGCCCAGCGCGCGCAGCTCGTCCAGATGATGCGGCTCGACCGTGATGCTACCGCCGCCGTGCCACAACGGCTGCTCGCCGAGATAGGCGCTCAGGTCGCGCTGCGGCACGACCGCCGGGTTCAGCAGCACCGCCGGCCAGCCGTGTTTCTCGGCGAGATGCGTGGCGAAGTAGCCGCCGAGCGAACTGCCGATCACCGTCACGTTTTTCGGCTTCGCCGCCGCCACCAGCGATTCGGCGAGCGCTACGGTCTCGAACGGCGAGACCGGCAGCATCGGGCAGCACCATTCGTCGCTACGGCCGAGTTCGACGAGGCGAGCCGCCAGCACGCGCGCCTTGAACGAATTGGGTGACGAACGGAAACCGTGCAGATAAAGGATCACGACGTGCCTCGCGCGGAAAGTGCGTCGAGCAGCTTCTGATGGACACCGCCGAAGCCGCCGTTGCTCATGACCAGAATCTGGTCGCCGGGGCGTGCGGCGTGAACCACCGCTTTGACCAGCGCGTCGAGGTTGTCGAAAGCCTGCGCTTTGCCGCCGAGCGGCGCGAGCGCTTCGCCGAGATCCCAGCCGAGTGCGTCGCGGCCAGCCGGCGCGCCGTAGCCGAACACGAGATCGGCATCGGCCAGACTCGCCGGCAGTTGCGCTTTCATCACGCCGAGCTTCATGGTGTTCGAACGCGGCTCCAGCACGGCAAGAATTCGCGTGTTGTCGTGGCCGACGCGTGCGCGCAACCCGGCCACCGTGGTTTCGATTGCCGTGGGGTGATGGGCGAAATCGTCGTAGACGGTCACGCCGTCAACGCTGCCGCGCACTTCCATGCGGCGCTTTACATTCCGGAAGCTCGCCAGCGACTTCGCGGCTTGCGTCGGCGGCACGCCGACATGACGCGCGGCGGCGATCGCGGCCAGCGCGTTCATGCGGTTATGCTCGCCCTGCACCTGCCACTCGACCACGCCGACGCGCTCGCTGTTGTGATACACGGCAAAACGCTCGTCGACCGGCACGCCGTCTTCCGCCGGCAAGGTTTCCCAGCCCCCTTGCACGCCGAACCGCTCGACTTCGCTCCAGCAGCCGCGCGTCAGCACGCGCTCCAGCGCGTCTTCACGACCGTTCGTGACGATACGGCCAATGCCCGGCACCGTGCGGATCAGGTGATGGAACTGCGTTTCGATCGCCGCCAGATCCGGGAAAATGTCGGCGTGATCGAACTCGAGGTTGTTCAGGACCGCGGTTTTAGGCCGGTAGTGCACGAACTTGGAACGCTTGTCGAAAAAGGCCGTGTCGTACTCGTCAGCCTCGATGACGAAGAAGCTCGAATCGGTCAGCCGCGCCGACACCCCGAAATTCAGCGGCACGCCGCCGATCAGGAAGCCCGGATTGAGGCCCGCGTCTTCGAGCAACCAGGTCAGCATCGAACTGGTCGTGGTCTTGCCGTGCGTGCCGGCCACCGCCAGCACCCACTTGCCGTTCAGCACATGCTCGCCGAGCCACTGCGGACCGGAAACATAAGGCAGGCCACGATCGAGGATCGCTTCCATCAGCGGGTTGCCGCGCGAGACCACATTGCCGATCACGAACAGATCCGCGTTGAGGCCATTCAATTGCTCCGCGTCATAACCTTCGATCAGACGAATGCCTTGCGCCTCGAGTTGCGTGCTCATTGGCGGGTAGACACCGGCGTCGCAGCCCGTCACGGTGTGACCCGCGCCGCGCGCGAGGACCGCGAGTCCGCCCATGAACGTGCCGCAGATGCCGAGGATGTGGATGTGCATAAGCCTGTCGTGCCGCGCGGGCGTATTTTGCAAGGGATGGGAGTGCAGAGGAGCGGCCGAAACGACCGTCTGCAAAGGACGCTATTGTAACCGACGCCTTTCCATCGCCCTATGCGCGGGGGCCGCGAAGGTGGCCGCCCGCCTCGCCGACGCGAAGCACCCGGCGCGAACCGCCCAGAAAGGGCTGTCATCAATCTCTAGTATGATTGAGAGATGGTTCGCAAATCACATTTCGATCCGCAGCGCGTGCGCGAGGAAATCGCCATCGCGGCTGCCAGGATGATCGCTGAAGACGGTCTGGACTACGCAACGGCCAAGCGTAAAGCGGCACGGCAAGTAGTCGGCGAGAGCCGTGTTGCCGGAGAATGGCTGCCAGATAATGATCAGATCGAAGAAGAAATCCGTGAGTATCAGTCGCTTTTCCAAGGTGATAGCCAGCCGGCCCTGTTGCGGCGGCTGCGCCGCATTGCGATCGACTGGATGGAGCGGCTTGCGCCGTTCAATCCGTATCTGACTGGTGCGGTGCTTGGCGGCACGGCCGGCGAACACTCTGATATTCATCTTCAGGTGTTCTGCGACAATCCGAAAGAAGTCGCGATCTACTTTCTGAACGCCAACATTCAGTACGACGTCTCGGAGACGCGGCATTTTGCCGGTCGCGGCTACGTCGAGACGCTGAGCTTCCTCTGGCGCCCCACGAACGAAGGGCGCGACGCGGAGCCGGCCGGCGTTCACGTGGCCCTGTACGAAACCGACGACTTGCGCGGCGCGGTACGGGCCGACGCGCGCGGCCGCACTGCGCGGGCAAATCAGCAGGCGGTCCAGGCGCTCCTCGACAATAGCAACGTCACCCCTTCAACTAATTAGACAGACCTGGAATGAACACGAGACGGATTCTGGCAGGCATGCTTGTCGCGATCGCCGCTGCGGGCGGCGGAGTGCTGGCCAATCATTGGCTGAACGGAAGTCCGGAAGTCGCCCATGCGGCGCAACCCGGTTCCACGCAAAGCGCCGTCGAGCAACTTTGGGCCGCGCCCGTCACGAATGTCGACGGCAAGCCGCAATCGCTAAGTTTGCTTAAAGGTCACCCAATCGTCGTCAACTTCTGGGCGTCGTGGTGCGGACCGTGCGTCGAAGAGATGCCCGCTCTGTCGCAACTTCAGCGCGATTATGCAAAGAAAGGGATCCAGTTCGTAGGACTTGGCGTCGATTCGGATAAAAACGTGCAGGCGTTCCTGCAAAAGGTGAAAGTCGCCTACCCAGTCTATGTGACCGGGTTCGGAGGCGCCGACCTCGCGCGCGCGTTCGGCAATACGGCCGGTGCACTACCCTTTACCGTCGTAATCGACGCGAAAGGCAACATCCGCTCGACAAAATTAGGACAAATCGACCCGCAAGCGCTGAAACAGACGCTCGACGCGCTCTAAATTTCACATTCTTTTGACGATCAGATAGGGGCAAAAGGCGCGAAATTACGCGCAAATCGCTCAAATTTGAGAGAAGATGGGTGCCCGGAGAAGCGGCGAAAGATCGCTGACGCCGTTCCGAACGCGCAGGAAACTAGACAAGTTTCTCTAATCAGCGCTAAAGTGCGCCCAATTCCACGGAAAAAGAAGCGACCATGACGCGACTGCTGGTACTGCACGGACCCAACCTCAACCTTCTCGGCACCCGGGAACCCGAGGTCTATGGCCGTGTAACGTTGCCGCAGATCGATCAGGCACTGGCGGACCGCGCTGCGGATGCAGGCGTCGAACTCGCGTCGTTGCAGAGCAATCATGAAGGCGCGCTCGTCGATCGCATCCAATCCGCCCGGACTGAGAAAACCGATTTCATACTGATCAATCCCGCCGCGTACACGCACACCAGCGTGGCCATTCGGGACGCACTGGCGGGGGTCGGCATCCCGTTCGTCGAGATTCATCTGTCGAACGTACATCGCCGCGAACCGTTCCGGCATCACTCGTATTTCTCCGACCAGGCTGAGGGTGTCATTTGCGGCCTCGGCTGGAAGGGATACCTGTACGCACTCGAATTCGCGCTCGACCGGCTGTCCGCCGGCTCGTCGCGCGGCTGATTCCAAACACGTCTAATTTGCGCCGGCTGCGTACGCGCCGGCACTTTACGCATTGAAAGGGGCTTCCTGATGGATCTACGTAAACTGAAAACTCTGATCGACCTCGTCTCGGAGTCCGGTATTTCCGAACTCGAAGTGACCGAAGGCGAAGGCAAGGTCCGCATCGTCAAGAATGCGCCGCCGGTTTACGTGCAACCGTCCGCTTCGTATGCGCCGCAATATGCCCAGCCGGCACCGATGGTGGGCAGCGAAACGCCGGCTGCAGCAGCGGGCGCCCCGGCTGTGCCGGTCGTCGCCGCGCCGCAAGGCCACGTGGTGACCTCGCCGATGGTCGGCACCTTCTATCGCGCACCGTCGCCGGGCGCCGATCCGTTCGTCCAGGTGGGCGACACGGTCAAGGAAGGCCAGACGATCTGCATCATTGAAGCGATGAAGCTGCTCAACGAAATCGAGTCGGACAAGTCCGGCGTGGTGAAGGAAATCCTCGTCGAAAACGGCCAGGCAGTCGAGTACGGCCAACCGTTGTTCGTGGTCGGCTAACGCGGCACGTTTTGCGCTTTTTTTGCGCTTGCCGCCCGCGCGCCTGCCCTCCCGGGGCGCGCGACCGATCCTCTGAGGCAGCCTGGGTTGTGAACAACCCGGCGCCCATTGATGAGTCGAAAACCCGCTATGTTTGAAAAAATCCTTATTGCCAATCGTGGTGAGATCGCGCTTCGTATCCAGCGCGCCTGCCGCGAACTCGGCGTCAAGACGGTCGTCGTCTATTCGGAAGCCGACAAGGAAGCCAAGTACGTGAAGCTCGCCGACGAGGCGGTCTGTATCGGCCCGGCGCCTTCGAATCTGAGCTACCTGAACATGCCGGCGCTGATCAGCGCGGCAGAAGTGACAGACGCCGAAGCGATCCACCCCGGCTACGGCTTCCTGTCGGAAAACGCCGACTTCGCCGAACGCGTCGAGCAGTCCGGCTTCACCTTCATCGGCCCGCGCCCGGAAACCATCCGGATGATGGGCGACAAGGTGACGGCCAAGCAAACCATGATCAAAACCGGCGTGCCTTGCGTGCCGGGTTCTGAAGGCGCATTGCCGGAAGATCCGAAAGAGATCGTGAAAATTGCGCGCCAGGTCGGCTATCCGGTGATCATCAAGGCCGCCGGCGGCGGCGGTGGTCGCGGCATGCGCGTGGTCCACACCGAAGCGGCGCTGGTCAACGCGGTCAACATGACGCGCGAAGAAGCCGGCCGTGCCTTCGGCAATCCGCAGGTCTACATGGAGAAATTCCTGGAGAACCCGCGGCACATCGAAATCCAGATCCTGTCCGACTCGTTCAAGAACGCGGTCTGGCTGGGCGAGCGCGATTGCTCGATGCAGCGCCGTCACCAGAAAGTGATCGAAGAAGCGCCGGCGCCGGGCATCGCGCGCCGCCTGATCGACCGCATCGGCGATCGCTGCGCGGACGCCTGCAAGAAGATGGGCTACCTCGGCGCGGGCACGTTCGAGTTCCTGTACGAAAACGGCGAGTTCTATTTCATCGAAATGAACACGCGCGTGCAGGTCGAGCATCCGGTGACCGAGCTGATCACCGGCGTCGACATCGTGCAGGAACAGATTCGCATCGCAGCGGGCGAGAAGCTCGCCTTCCGCCAGCGCGACATCGTGTTCAAGGGCCATGCGATCGAATGCCGGATCAACGCGGAAGATCCGTTCAAGTTCACGCCGTCGCCGGGACGTTTGACGTCGTGGCACATGCCGGGCGGCCCCGGCATCCGCGTCGATTCGCACGCCTACAATGGCTATTTCGTGCCGCCGAACTATGATTCGATGATCGGCAAGCTGATCGCTTACGGCGCGACGCGCGAACAGGCGATCAAGCGGATGCGCATCGCGCTGTCGGAAATGGTGGTCGAAGGCATTCAGACCAACATCCCGCTGCACCGCGAGCTGATGCTGGACGCGAAGTTCGTCGAAGGCGGCACCAGCATTCACTACCTCGAAAACCGGTTGGCCGCGAAGCAGCAGGCCGCGCCGGAAGAAGCGTAAGTCATGAGCTACCGGGAACTGATCGCCGAGCTGGCACGCGAGCACGCGGAGGAGTTCTCCGACGCGTTGCTCGAGTTGGGTGCGCTGTCCGTATCGGTTGAAGATGCGGATGCCGACACACCCGACGAACAGCCGCTGTTCGGCGAGCCCGGTCTCACGCCGGATCGCGCCGCATGGCAGCGCTCGCGCGTGATCGCGCTGCTCGCGCCGGACCACGAGCCGGCCGTGCTGCTCACCGCAGCGGCCAATGAGCTCGGCCTCGATCCCGCACCATCGTTTACCGTGCGTGAAGTCGAAGAGCAGGATTGGGTACGTCTCACGCAATCTCAATTCGATCCGATTCCAATCGGCGAGCGCATCTGGGTCGTGCCCTCGTGGCACGATGCACCGGACCCTGACGCACTCGTGCTGGAACTCGATCCCGGCCTCGCATTCGGAACCGGCAGCCATCCCACTACACGCCTGTGTATGGAGTGGCTGGAGCAATCGGTGAAGCCGGAGCAATCCGTGCTCGACTACGGCTGCGGCTCGGGCATCCTTGCGATCCTCGCGAAGAAGTGCGGCGCCAATCCCGTGTACGGCATCGATATTGACCCGCAAGCGGTCGAATCGGCGCGTCACAACAGCGAGCGCAACCGGGCGGAAGTCACGTACGGTTTGCCTGACGAATGCCCCACCGGTGAGTTCGACATCGTGGTCGCCAATATCCTGTCCAATCCGCTGAAACTCATGGCATCGATGTTGTCGTCGAAGGTCAAACCGGGCGGCCGGATCGCGCTGTCAGGCATCCTGGCGCGCCAGGCGGACGAAGTGGCACAGGTCTATGCACGATGGATCGATATCGCCGTATGGCGCGAACACGAAGGTTGGGTATGTCTAACGGGAACACGCCGCGAAAGCCATTAGAATAATGCGTATTGTCCAACCAACAGCCTTTCGGCTTACCGGCTCAATATGCTCCTGGCAACGCGTTGCCCCTTCTGCGAAACCGTCTTCCGCCTGCAACCGGCGCAGCTCGCGCTGCGCCGTGGCCTCGTGCGTTGCGGGTATTGTCATGAAGTATTCGACGCGTCGAGCAGCCTGTTCGAACTGAACGAAGGGGGCGACTTCTCCACTGCCAAGCCGGTTGCCGCGGCTGCGGCGATCGAGGCGTTGTCCGGCGTACGCCCCAAGGGCCCCGATTTCAGCGCCGAAGCCTGGAATCCGTGGGCACCGGCGCCCGACGCCGCGATCGACAACCGCCTGCTTCACAACGCCAGCAATCTACCGCTTACGGCGATCTCCACCGGTGCAGGCGTCGCGGTCACGCCGCGTCATGCTACCGAGCCGGAACTGCCGGCCAGCGCCTTCACCACGCCGGTTCCTCCGGACAACGAACCCATTCTCGCAGACGCGCCGCGCGAACCCTACGCCTACGAGGCCGACGCGCCTGCGGACGTTCCGCGTGAGCCTTTCGCTCACCAGGCGAATCCGCCAGCAGAGGCGGCGCCGCGGGTCTGGCACAAGACCGAGCGCCCTTCTGAACATCTTGCTGACGCTGAAGAACCGGTTCTGAACGAGCCGGCCACCTTGCATGGCATTCCTGACAATGAACCGCATTTTGGTGCGGCCAGCTTAGGTGGGGCCGGAGGTGGGGCCGGCTTAGGTGCAGCCGGCGCGGATGGCCTCGGCGCAGGCAGCGGCTCAGACACAGGCGGCCCCAGTGGCCACGGACCCGCCACATTCGGATCAAGCGGCGAACCTTTCGCGGTCCAGCCGGTGCATGACGGTATCGATCCCTTCCCGGTGGTGCGTGAAACGCGCCCGGCCGAACCGCGGCGCCTCGGCTGGATCATCGCCGGCTCGGTGGTCGCAACGTTGCTGGTTATCGCCCTGCTCGCGCAACTCGCCTGGTGGCAGCGTGAAACCGTGCAGGTCTACTTCCCACGTTCACAGACGCTCTACGCAAAGGCCTGCGCTCAGCTCGGCTGCCAGATCACGCCGCCGCACGATATCGACGGTTTGCAGGTCGAGCCGTCCGATCTGCGGCAGATCGACGGCCCGCACAAGCTCGAACTGAGGATGCCGCTGCGCAACCGCTTCAATGTTGCGCTGGCCTACCCGGCCATCGAACTCACGCTGCTCGACGACCAGAACAATGTCGCCGTGCGGCGCGTGCTGTGGCCACAAGACTACGTCGCACCCGGCACGCCGATCGCAGCCGGCCTGCCGGCGCACACGACCCAGACCATGATCGTTCATCTCGACACGGGCAACGCGGTCGCGTCCAATTTCCGCGTACAGATTTTTTATCCGTAACGCATCCTCGCGCGCCCGGCACTGACCGGGCGTGTTCACCGTCATTACTGACGAATTTTCGGAGCACGACAACATGAGTCAAGTTACGCTGGGTGGCAACCCGATTGAAGTAGCCGGCACGTTCCCGACCGTGGGCCAGAACGCCCCCGCCTTCTCGCTGGTGGGCAAGGATCTGAAGCCGGTGTCGCTGGCAGACTTCGCCGGCAAGCGCAAAGTGCTGAACATCGTCCCGAGCCTCGACACGCCGACCTGCGCCACGTCGACTCGCAAGTTCAACGAGGCCGCGGCCAAGCTGAGCAACACGGCTGTGATCGTCGTGTCGGGTGATCTGCCGTTCGCCGCATCGCGCTTCTGCACGACCGAAGGCATCGAGAACGTCGTCACGGCATCCACGTTCCGCGGCCATGAGTTCGCACAAGCCTACGGCGTCGACGTGACGAGCGGCCCGCTGACGGGTCTGACGGCACGCGCCGTGGTGGTCGTCGACGAAAACAACAAGGTCGTGCACGCTGAACTGGTCGGCGAAATCAAGAACGAACCGAACTACGACGCAGCACTCGCCGCGCTGAAGTAAAACCTTCGCGCACGAACCCCGGCGCCGCGCTTCATGCGCGGCGCTGTCGCATCGTCGCGCCCATTTTCTTTATCGACTTTTACAGGAACGCTCACCTTGGCTACGCTGATTTGCGGCTCGCTCGCCTACGACAACATCATGACCTTCGAAGGCCGCTTTCGGGAGCACATCCTGCCGGAGCAGGTCCACATCCTGAATGTGAGCTTCCTCGTACCGACGATGCGCCGCGAATTCGGCGGCTGCGCAGGCAACATTGCCTACTCGCTGCATCTGCTGGGTGGCAACGCGCGCATCATGGGCGCGCTCGGCGCGATCGACGCGCAGCGCTACATGGACCGCTTTGCGCAACTCGGCCTGTCGACGGAGAACGTGCTGGTGGTGCCGGATACCTATTCGGCCCAGGCGATGATCACCACCGACCTTGAAAACAATCAGATCACCGCGTTCCATCCGGGCGCGATGATGCAGGCGCATCTGAACCGCGCGGACGAAGCGAAGGGCATCACGCTCGGCATCGTCGGGCCGGATGGTTACGACGCCATGGTCCAGCATTCCGAGCGCCTGGCAGCGGCCGGCGTGCCGTTTATCTTCGATCCGGGCCAAGGTTTGCCGCTCTTCGACGGTGCGTCACTGCGCCGTATGATTGAACTTGCTACTTACGTAGCTGTCAACGATTACGAAGCCAAACTGGTGAGCAACAAAACGGGTTGGTCGATCGATGAGATCGCCGGCAAGGTCGAAGCGCTGATTATCACGCTCGGCGACCAAGGCGCGCAGATCCATCATGCCGGCGGCGTCGAAGAGATTCCGGCGGTCAAGGCACAGCAAGTGCTTGATCCTACAGGCTGCGGCGACGCGTTCCGCGGCGGCTTGTTGTACGGCATCGAGAACAAGCTTGGCTGGGCGACCACCGGGCGTCTGGCGAGCCTGATGGGCGCGCTGAAGATCGAACACCAAGGCCCGCAAAACTACGCGCCCAGCCGGGCGGAGATCAACGAACGGTTCAAGCAGGCGTTCGAATACGACCTGCCGTAATACCGCAAGCTATTGGAGTTAGGGAATGAGAACAACGAGTCGCCTGGTCGTGACCGCTTTAATTGCCGGTTCGCTGGCCATGTCGGGGTGTGCATACAACAGCAGCTCTGCGGACGTCTACACGGCGTCGCAGGCACAGCGCGAAGAGACGGTTCGCATGGCCACGGTCGACAGCGTTCGGGCCGTGAAGATCAGTTCGAACAACGGTCAGTCGAGCGGGCTGGGCGCGATCGGCGGCGGCGCGTTGGGTGCGGTGGCCGGCAGCGCGATCGGCGGCGGGCGTGGCTCGATCGTGACGGGCATCATCGGCGGCCTGGCCGGCGCGGTGGCAGGCAATGCGGTCGAGAACGGCGTCGCGGTGCACGACGGTCTCGAGATCACCGTGCGACTCGATAACGGCGATATGCGCGCGATCACGCAAAGTGCCACCGGCGAGATCTTCCGCGCCGGCGACCGCGTGCGACTGCTCTCCAGCGGCGGCGTCACCCGCGTCACGCACTAAGTTTCCCCTCTCGCGCGGTCGCGCTTCACGCGCCGCCGCGGCGACCTCAAACGCATGCCCTCCCTGTGCATGCGTTTTTTTCGCCTGCTGGTTTTGAAGTCGTTCGTTGAAGCGGACGCTTTCGCGAGATCCAAAAAAAATCCCGTCGCCAGAAACCCGGCAACGGGACCCTGACCGAGTAGCGCTCGGTCATGCTACTTAAGCGCTACTCGATCATCGACACTGGGTACGACGTGTCGAAGTACTTCTACCGCTTATCGTCCAAATTACGGACGGCTGCCCGTCGGGAACGGCCATGCTGCTGCCGGGTTCAGCGCGGTCTTCACCGTCGCCGCCGGTGCTGCGCTCGAGACAGAAGTCGCAGCGGGTGCAGGAGCCGCCTTCTTGGCGACAGCCTTCTTCGCAGGGGCAGCCTTCTTGGCAGGAGCAGCGGCCTTCTTCGCGGCAGCCTTCTTGGCAGGCGCAGCCTTTTTAGCAGCAGCCTTTTTCGCAGGCGCAGCTTTCTTGGCAGCAGCCTTCTTGGCAGGCGCAGCCTTCTTGGCAGCAGCCTTCTTAGCCGGCGCGGCCTTCTTTGCTGCGGCCTTCTTTGCCGGTGCTGCCTTCTTTGCTGCAACCTTCTTCACTGCGGCCTTCTTAGCCGGCGCTGCTTTCTTTGCCGGTGCTGCCTTCTTCGCTGCAACCTTCTTCACTGCGACTTTCTTGGCTGCAACCTTCTTGGCCGGAGCAGCTTTCTTCGCTGCAACCTTCTTAGCCGGTGCTGCCTTCTTTGCTGCAACCTTCTTCACTGCGACTTTCTTGGCAGCGACTTTCTTAGCCGGTGCAGCCTTCTTAGCCGGCGCAGCCTTCTTTGCTACAACCTTCTTGGCTGCGGGTTTCTTAGCTGCCGCTTTCTTTGCAGTTGCCATCATTTTTCTCCTTCAGGTTTTCAGATGAGAGTCAGTTCAAACTACACCCTTCGTCAAAACCCGCTTCCCGCGGACGCTTCTCAGGGCGCGCGCTACGAAGCGGGCTATTCATCGGCGTACGCAGGTGCTGCGCGCTTACGCTAATGAATGCGGTAAGGCGCGCGGTGCCAATGGGCACCGCGCGCCAGATCTGGTCGATGCTGGATCTCAGCACCGGCAATTGCTTGATCAGGCCGCCGGCGCTAACGCCAGCGGCTTTTTCCGGGGGGAAGTTTGCCCATCCCACTGAAGGGTTCGCAAAGTGCCAGCCATGTTTGTGGGCCGCGAAGGCACGCGGCGCACCGGGCACGATTTGCATCAGGCGGTTCTGCTCCTAACTAAATTGCCGCGGCCGAAGCCCGCCGGCATCCCCATCAAAGAATGCATCTGCGACACGAACCCGGATCACTCCCAGGTCAGCGCGCCGCCAGTCTGATATTCGATCACTCGCGTCTCGAAGAAGTTGCGTTCCTTCTTCAGGTCGATCATCTCGCTCATCCACGGGAACGGGTTTTCCTCGTTCGGGTACAGCGGATCGAGACCGATCTGCTGGCAACGGCGGTTGCAGATGAAGCGCAGATAGCTCTTGAACATCGACGCATTGAGGCCGAGCACCCCGCGCGGCATCGTATCTTCTGCGTAACGATATTCAAGTTCGACCGCTTGCTGGAAGATCTCGCGGATTTCCGCGCGGAACTCAGCCGTCCAGAGTTGCGGGTTTTCGAGTTTGATCTGGTTGATCAGGTCGATGCCGAAATTGCAGTGCATCGACTCGTCGCGCAGGATGTATTGGTACTGTTCCGCCGCGCCGGTCATCTTGTTCTGACGGCCGAGCGCCAGGATTTGCGTAAAGCCGACGTAGAAGAACAGGCCTTCCATCACACAGGCGAACACGATCAGCGAGCGCAGCAGGGTTTGGTCTGCTTCGAGCGTGCCGGTCTTGAAGGCCGGGTCGGTCAGCGTATGGATGAACGGAATCAGGAATTCGTCTTTCGCGCGGATCGAGGAAACCTCGTGATACGCGTTGAAGATTTCGCCTTCGTCGAGGCCCAGCGATTCGACGATGTACTGGTAAGCGTGCGTGTGGATCGCCTCTTCGAACGCCTGGCGCAGCAGGAACTGGCGGCATTCGGGCGCCGTGATGTGGCGGTAGGTGCCCAGCACGATGTTGTTGGCGGCCAGCGAATCCGCCGTCACGAAGAAGCCCAGGTTGCGCTTGACGATGCGGCGCTCGTCTTCGGTCAGACCGTTCGGGTCTTTCCAGAGGGCGATGTCGCGCGACATGTTCACTTCTTGCGGCATCCAGTGGTTGGCGCAACCCGCCAGATACTTTTCCCAGGCCCACTTGTATTTGAACGGCACCAACTGATTGACGTCGGTCTGGCCGTTGATGATGCGCTTGTCGGCGACATTGACCCGCGCTTCGGAAACGGCAGCCGTTCCGGAAGCGGGAGCGACGGGAGCGACAGCGATGTCGTTCGCGAAGATGTCTTGAGCCGAGGGAGCGTGAGGAGCGGAACGCGTTCCGACTTGCGAACCGACAGCCGATCCCGCAGCGTTGCGCAACACATTCTGTTGCGTAGCGCTCGAGGGAGTTACGGCAGTGATCTCGTCATCCCAGTTGAGCATAAATGTCACCATCAATTTAGAACGGTTTGTACCATCTTTTCACGAGCGATAAAAGAGTTCGCTGATGAAAAATCCTGTTTTCGATTCGCGTTGCTACGTTCATACAACACTTTGTTCAACAGACTGTGTGTGTCGCCTCATGTGAAGCGTGTTGAACGTGTGTCGTCGAGGTGCTTCGCGAGCTCGAAGAGCAACGTGTTAAAGCGACGTTTCGCTGCTCTATCTATCTGTATTGCGGAGCGTGCTTGAGGCGTTTTGCGATTGCATCCTGCTGTCTTGCTGACGTGGCGTTTGCCTCGTGGGTGCCTCGCGGTTCCCTGTCCGTCAGTGCTAGCGAGGTGAAGCTCAATGCAATATCGAGCGATGCATCTGGCCGGCTGTGTCGTTCGACCATCGACCGGAGCGTTTGCTGAGCGCTTCATGTCGAGCGCTTCGTCTGTGCTGCCGACTGCTGACTGCGTCATCTATCACTTGCTTACCGCTTCACGACTTCAGTTGCTTGCCATGCTTCGCTGCTTTTCGACGAGCGGCGCGACTTCAATTTCGTTTCGCCGCGCCGCTCATCTACTTCGTTTCTGCATCACTTCTACCAGGCTTGCTGATCGCTGCATGCGGGTCTTTACCTACAACCCTCGCCACGCAGCGATCCTGCTGCCTGCTTCGCGCTCGCCAGGTTTTACTGACAAGCCTCGCACTCGTCGAAACCCGGATCGCCCGGACGCATCATGCACACCGGACCATCCGCTTCCGGCGCCGCTTCAACTGCCACTGCCGGTGCTGCCGCTGCTGCCTGGATGCCGCCCGAAGCTGCACCGCCGCTCGCGCCGAAGCCACCTGCCGCGCCACCTGCAGCACCGCCCGAACCTTCGCCGCCACCCGAGCTCACCGCGTTCAGCGCGCCGTGCGCCACCGTCGACTTCTCGACGTGCGTCGCCGCCATCGTGCGGAGGTAGTAGGTCGTCTTCAGGCCACGCACCCATGCGAGCTTGTAGATCTCGTCGAGCTTCTTACCCGACGCGCCGCCCATGTATATGTTCAGCGACTGCGCCTGGTCGATCCACTTCTGACGACGCGAAGCCGCCTCGACCAGCCACACCGGATCGAGTTCGAACGCGGTCGCGTAGATCGCGCGCAGGTCGGCCGGGATGCGGTCGATGCGCGAGAGCGTGCCGTCGAAGTACTTCAGGTCGGCGACCATGACTTCGTCCCACAGACCGCGTTCCTTCAGGTCGCGCACCAGGTAGTCGTTGACCACCGTGAATTCGCCCGACAGATTCGACTTCACATACAGGTTCTGGAACGTCGGTTCGATACAGGCCGACACGCCGATGATGTTCGAGATGGTCGCCGTCGGAGCGATGGCGACGCAGTTCGAGTTGCGCATGCCGTAGGTGGCGATACGCGAACGCAGCTCAGTCCAGTCCATCGATTCGCTCGAATCGACTTCGACGTAACCGCCGCGCGCTTCCGCCAGCAGCTTCACCGAGTCTTGCGGGAGGATGCCGCGATCCCACAGCGAACCGCGGTAGCTGGAGTAACGGCCGCGTTCCTGCGCCAGTTCCGTCGACGCGTAGTACGCGTAGTAGCAGACCGCTTCCATCGACGTATCGGCGAACGCAACCGCCTCTTGCGACGCGTACGGCGTGCGCAGCAGGTGCAGGCAGTCCTGGAAGCCCATGATGCCCATGCCGACCGGACGGTGCTTCAGGTTCGAGTTACGCGCCTTGGCGACCGCGTAGTAGTTGATGTCGATCACGTTGTCGAGCATGCGCATCGCGACGCTGACGGTGCGCTTCAGCTTGTCGTGGTCGAGCGCCAGGGTGCCGTCGGCCTGTTCCTTCAGGTGAGCGACGAGGTTCACGGAGCCCAGGTTACAGACGGCGATTTCGGCGTCGCTGGTGTTCAGCGTGATTTCCGTGCACAGGTTCGACGAGTGGACGACACCGACGTGCTGTTGCGGCGAACGCACATTGCACGGATCCTTGAACGTGATCCACGGGTGTCCGGTTTCGAACAGCATGCCCAGCATCTTGCGCCACAGCTGCGCCGCCGGGATCTTCTTGAACAGCTTGATCTCGCCGCGCGCGACCTTGTCTTCGTAAGCCGTGTAAGCCGTTTCGAATTCCGCGCCGAACTTGTCGTGCAGATCCGGGCAGGTGGACGGCGAGAACAGCGTCCAGTCGCCGCCTTCGTGCACGCGCTTCATGAACAGGTCGGGAATCCAGTTCGCCGTGTTCATGTCGTGGGTACGGCGACGGTCGTCGCCGGTGTTCTTACGCAGCTCGAGGAATTCCTCGATGTCCAGGTGCCACGTTTCCAGGTACGCGCAGACCGCGCCCTTGCGCTTGCCGCCCTGGTTCACAGCGACAGCCGTGTCGTTAACGACCTTCAGGAACGGCACGACGCCTTGCGACTTGCCATTGGTGCCCTTGATGTGCGAACCCAGAGCACGCACGCGCGTCCAGTCGTTGCCCAGACCGCCGGCGAATTTCGACAGCAGCGCGTTTTCCTTCAGCGCTTCGTAGATGCCGTCGAGGTCGTCGTCGACCGTCGTCAGGTAGCACGACGACAGTTGCGAGCGATGCGTGCCCGAGTTGAACAGCGTCGGCGTGGACGACATGAAGTCGAAGCTCGACAGGATGTTGTAGAACTCGATGGCGCGCGCTTCGCGGTCGATCTCGTTCAGCGACAGGCCCATTGCGACACGCATAAAGAATGCCTGCGGCATTTCGATGCGCACGCCGTCGTGATGCAGGAAGTAGCGGTCATACAGCGTTTGCAGACCGAGGTAGCCGAACTGCAGGTCGCGGCTGTTGTCGAGCGCGGCGCCCAAGCGCTTCAGGTCGAACTGCTGGAGCTTGTCGTCGAGCAGGCCGGCGCCGATGCCGCGCTTGATGAATTGCGGGAAGTACTCGGCATAGCGGTCGGCCATTTCCGTCTGCGTGACTTCCTCTTCGAGGATCTCGCGGCGGATCGTGTGCAGCAGGATGCGTGCGGTGACCTGGCTATAAGCCGGATCCTTTTCGATCATCGTGCGGGCAGCCAGAATTGCCGAGTCGTAGACCTGGCTCATCGGCACGCCGTCGTACAGATTCTTCACCGTTTCCGCGATGATCGGATCGGCATTCACGGCGTCGCCCAGGTTCGAGCAAGCCAGTTCGATGATGCCGCGCAGCGCAGCCATGTCGAGCGGACGCGTCACGCCGTTGTCGGTGACGTTCAGACCCGGCGTGTTGGCGACGATCTGGTCGTCATGACCGCGCGCCTGGGTGCGCTTCTCGCGATACAGCACGTACGCACGCGCGACGTTGTGCTCGCCGCCGCGCATCAGCGCGAGTTCAACCTGATCCTGGATATCTTCGATATGGAACGTGCCGCCGTTCGGACGGCTGCGCACGAGTGCGCGCACCACGTTCTGCGTGAGTTGCTCGACCAGTTCGCGCACGCGAGCCGATGCCGCGCCTTGACCACCGTTGACGGCCAGAAATGCCTTCGTCACGGCGATGGCGATTTTCGACGGCTCGAACGACACCACGCTGCCGTTACGACGGATCACCTTGTAGTCGGCGTAGGTCACTTGCGGCGCGAGCGCCTGGGCGCCTTGTGTCTGGCCGAAGGCCTGGCCAGCCGGTGAACCCTCGTACCGGGTCGTCGCGTTGTCGGTGGTTTGCATGTGCAAAGCTCCTGGTCTTGGAAATGTTGCGGAGATAGCCGCGGATTAAAACGAACGCTGCGCCGCCGCGTGCGCAAGCGATGGGGTGCAGGAAAAAGGCCGGCTGAGCCGGGTGGCGGGATGCGACAGCGGTGAAGCCTGATTCGAATTGATAACGGTCTTCACCATGTGTGTCGCGATCACTTGCTATGCCCTTTTCCTGAATGTTTCTGGACGCTGCCGGTTCTCTCGATCGGCCACGCCGCAGGAATATTTTTCGCTGCCCGGAATGCTTGCGGCGCCGTGCTCGGGAAGCGGGGCGCCGCAGACTTATGCACTCAGTTATGCACAGAGTTATACACACCGGACACAAGATATAGTGCGAAACTGAATTTCAGGCACCAAGTATAGTGTAGTTTCAAGACAGGTCAAATCGTTTTATTTGCTTTCAAAGGCTTGACTTTTGCATAGCGCGACGCGAAGCCGACTCCCCGGAGAACAAGGCAGCGCCTTGTTCTCCTCGCATCACGCGAGGTCGCGCGAAGGGTCGTTACAGCGTTTTGGAAAACTTGAGATAGGGGAAGTACTGATCCGCCAACGCGGTATCGCGCTGCAGACGCTGCCACTCGAAATGCGGCCCTGGATCGGTCTTGCGACCGGGGGCGATGTCAGAGTGACCGGCGACGCCCTCGACCGGATAGCGGGTCTTGAGCGCCGTCACAAGTGCACCAAGCGTGCGGTATTGCGCCGCTTCGAAAGCAGTCGTATCACTGCCCTCCAGCTCGATGCCAATCGAGAAATCGTTACAGCGCTCGCGGCCGAAAAAATTCGACGGCCCGGCGTGCCATGCCCGCTCGTTGCAGGACACGAATTGCTCGAGCGCGCCGTCGCGATGAATCACGAAATGCGCCGACACCCGCACGCCGCGCAGATGCGTGTCGTAGTAAGGGTGAGCGTCGCAGTCGAGGGTGTTCAGGAACAGCTCGGCGATCGCCGTGCCGCCAAACTCATTGGGCGGCAGGCTGATGTTGTGGACGACGATCAGCGTCGGCACAGCCCCTTCGGGCCGCGCTTCGAAATTCGGCGATGGCAGTTTGCGTGCGGCGCTGACCCAACCGTCGGCATCGACGGTGAACGCGACGCTCATCGAGCGTCGCGGCCCGTGGGTCGCGCGCCGTGACGCTGGGCGTGCGCGGCGCTGCAGAACGGCTGCCCCGCCACCACCACGGAGTCGCTCTTCGGCGCGTGCACGCCGCACTCGGTACAACGGATCATCGGCTCGGCGAGCTGCGGCTGCGCTTGCGGCGCATTGGGCCCACGCGCCCCGCCGTTCGCGCCTTGTGCACCGCCCGCACCCGCGGCGCCATTCGCCCCGGCACCCGTGCGTTGCGGCGCTTGAGCGTCATGACGACGCAGCGCCTTGACCAGCCACTGGCCAACAATGAACAACAGGATCAGCAGAAAAATTTGTCGCATAGCAGGACACTCACACTACAGCACGGTGCAACAGCACCTCGAATACAAAACGGCTGCCGACGTACGCGAGCAACAGCGCGACGAACGACGCCAGCACCCAGCGCAATGCCGCACGGCCGCGCCAGCCGGAAACCTTGCGCGCGGTCAGCAGCGCGCCGAACATCACCCAGGAAAGAATCGCGAAGACAGTCTTGTGATCCAGCCGCAATGCGCGGTCGACCAGTTGCTCGCTGAACAGGATGCCCGACACCAGCGTCAGTGTAAGCAGCACGAAGCCGGCGCCGATCAGACGGAACAACAGCTTTTCCAGTGTCAGCAGCGGCGGCAAGGTATCGAGCCAGCTCGACAACCAGCCGTTGCCCGCAGCAGCCGCATTCCGTTGCGACACGCCGCCGCGCATTGCGTGCAAACGCCGCTCGACCAGCAGCATCAGAATCGCGTGCAGCGCCGCGATCGCGAACAAGCCATACGCGATATTGGCGATCAGGAAGTGCAGCTTGAACATTGGCGCGGCCGAATACGGCAGCACGCGTACGCCATTGAACGCCAGCGGTAATAAAGAAGCGACGCAGGCGAGCGGCAACACCAGCAGGCGAAGGCCGTCGAGTGGAAAGAAAAAGCTCTCGATCCAGTAGATGCCGGCGCCGAGCCAGAACATCGCCGACAACGCGAACGCAAAACCGAACACCATCGCGTTTTGGGGAAAGATGGTGGTATGCAGCAGCACGCCGTGCGCGAGCAGCGCGACGAACAGTAGCGCGCGTCCCGACGTGCTCATGCCCGAGGCGGCCGATGAAGCCGACAGGCCCGTGGCGACGGGCACCGGCGGCACGCTCTCGAGCATGGGGCGCACGGCGGCGTGCCGGTGCGAGCGCCAGCCGGCCACGGCGAGACCGCCGTAGAGGAGCGCAGTGAGGGCATACAGTACAATATCCATATTCGAAGTTTACACTAGGCCCCTGCTCCGCGACGTCTCCCGCATCGCGCCCCGCTCCGGCCGCACTGTTCATCGCTCCCCATGCTCGACAATCTGACTCAACGGATGGCGCGCGTCGTCAAGACGCTGCGCGGCGAAGCCCGGCTCACCGAGGCGAACACTCAGGAAATGCTGCGCGAAGTGCGCCTCGCGCTCCTCGAGGCGGACGTGGCGCTGCCCGTCGTGCGCGAGTTCATCGCCAAGGTGAAGGAAAAAGCGCTCGGCGAGGAGGTCCTCAGCAGCCTGTCGCCGGGTCAGGCGCTGGTCGGCGTGGTGCAGCGCGAGCTGACCGCGATCATCGGCGGCGACTATGAAGGCAAGGCGGTCGAGCTCAATCTCGCCGTCACGCCGCCGGCCGTCATCCTGATGGCGGGTCTGCAAGGCGCCGGTAAGACGACCACGGTCGGCAAGCTCGCCAAGCTCCTGCGCGAAAAATACAAGAAGAAGGTCCTGACCGTTTCGTGCGACGTTTACCGCCCGGCTGCTATTGCGCAGTTGAAGATGGTGACCGAGCAGGTCGGCGCGGACTTCTTCCCGTCGGAACCGGATCAGAAACCGGTCGATATCGCGATCGCCGCGGTGGATTGGGCCAAGCGCCACTACCACGACGTGCTGCTGGTCGACACGGCCGGCCGCTTGGGTATCGACGAAGCGATGATGCAGGAAATCACCGCGCTGCACAGCACGCTGAAGCCTGCGGAAACGCTGTTCGTGGTCGACGCGATGCTCGGTCAGGATGCCGTCAATACCGCGAAGGCCTTTAGCGACGCATTGCCGCTCACCGGCGTGGTCCTCACCAAGCTCGACGGCGACTCGCGCGGTGGCGCGGCGCTCTCCGTGCGTCACGTGACGGGCAAGCCGATCAAGTTCGTCGGTGTCGCCGAAAAGCTCGACGGTCTCGAAGTCTTCTATCCGGATCGCATGGCGAACCGGATTCTCGGCATGGGCGACATTCTCGCCCTCGTCGAAGAAGCGCAACGCGGTGTGGACGTTCAAGCCGCGCAGAAGCTCGCTGACAAGGTCAAGAAAGGCGGCGACTTCGACCTCAACGATTTCCGCGCGCAGTTGACCCAGATGAAGGGCATGGGCGGCCTGTCGTCGCTGATGGACAAATTGCCGGCCCAGTTCCAGCAAGCCGCCGCCGGCGCCAACATGGGCCAGGCCGAAAAGCAGATGCGCCGCATGGAAGGCATCATCAATTCGATGACGCCGCTGGAACGCGCCAAGCCCGACCTGATCAAGGCCACCCGCAAGCGCCGCATCGCCGCTGGCGCGGGCGTGCAGGTGCAGGAAGTCAACCGCATGCTGAATCAGTACGACCAGATGCGCACGATGATGAAGAAGCTGAAGGGCGGCAATCTGCAGAAGATGATGCGCGGCATGAAGGGCATGATGCCCGGCATGCGCTAAGCTTTAGCAAGACGGCGGCGCGCGTGGTTCCATGCATGAACAACGGCACGCGCGGCTGATTCCGGATTTGTGCGGGTTTATTCTGAACCGCACACCGCCGTCCCCAAAGAGGACTTCCTTCGGGGCGTTCTCACCCACACTATGTATACAGTTACCGCCCGTCAGACGTCATGAACCGCGAAGAAGCTCTCCACATCTATAGCCACTCCGAAGAAATTGTTTCGGCCAACGACGTCAACGCGTCGATCAGCGGCATGGCGGCCGCCATCCGCGACGAGATGAGCGAGGACTTCCCGCTCGTGCTGTCGGTGATGGGCGGCGCGGCGGTGTTCACTGGCATGCTGCTGCCGCACCTCGATTTCCCGCTCGAGTTCGACTACATCCACCTGACCCGCTATCGCAACACCACCAAGGGTGGCAACGAGATGCAGTGGCGCGTGGCGCCGGCCGAGTCGGTGAAGGATCGCGTCGTGCTGGTGCTCGACGACATCCTCGACGAAGGCGAGACGATGGCCGCGATCCGCGACCGCATTCTCGCGATGGGCGCGAAGCGCTTCCTGAGCGCGGTGCTGTGCGAGAAGATCATTCCGAAGGCCAAGCCGCTGCGTCCGGATTACTGTGGATTCGAAGTGCCGGACCGCTACGTGTTCGGTTGCGGAATGGACGCCAAGGGCTACTGGCGCAACCTGCCGACCATTCGGGCGTTGACCGAGGGCGCCTGAGCGTTGCTGGTCCAGCAGCGCCATTTACGGCGCGCATTGGCGTAAAAAAAGCAGCCCGCGGGCTGCTTTTTTGTTTGTCAGGCCGTTGATAACACCAACGCGCTACCGTGTTGAAACCCGCATCGGGTCTCACTCAAAGTTGATGCACAAAAGAGCGGATACCGCCGAGCATCATTTCGACTGAGATCGCCACCAGCACCAATCCCATCAGCCGCTCGAAGGCCATCATCGCGCGCTCGCCGAGCCACGCCTGAATGCGCTCCGCCAGCATCAGCACGATCGCGCAGACGATCATCGTGACGGTCAGCGCACCGATCCATTCGAACATCTTGCCGGGCGCCTGTGACGTCAGCAGCATCACCGTCGCCAGCGCCGATGGGCCCGCCAACGCTGGGATAGCGAGCGGCACGATGAGCGGCTCGCCGCCCCGCGTGTCGCCGCCGAACGGACCGTCCGGATGCGGGAACACCATTCTGAGCGCGATCAGAAACAGCACGATCCCGCCGCCGATGCGTAGCGACTGGTCGGTCAGACTCATCATGCGCAGAAAGCCGTCACCAACCACCATGAAGACCAGCAGGATCGCGAAAGCGATCGCCACCTCACGGAGAATGACGACCGAACGCCGCTTCGGCGACACACCCCGCAGACAACTGATGAAGAGCGGAATGTTGCCGAGCGGGTCGGTGATCAAAATCAGCAGGATGGTCGCGGACAGGAAGGTGTACTCCACCGTCCGCTCCGCTTACTGCGCCAACGCGGCGCGAACTTTACCGATCACCGTTTGCGCGGCGTCTTCGACCGGCAGCAGCGTCGCTTCAACATCGCGGCGCCCTTGATACTCCAGCTTGCCGTCCTTGAGACCACGATCGCCGATCACCAGACGATGCGGCACGCCGATCAGCTCCCAGTCGGCGAACATCACGCCCGGGCGTTCGCCGCGATCGTCGAGGATCACGTCGATGCCCGCTTCAACCAACTCCGCGTACAGCTTGTCGGCCTGCTCACGCACCGCTTCGCTGCGGTCGTAACCCATCGGGCACAGCACGACCACGAACGGCGCGATCGATTCCGGCCAGATGATGCCCTTGTCGTCGAAATTCTGTTCGATCGCCGCGCCCAGAATACGCGTGACACCGATGCCGTAGCAGCCCATTTCCATCGGCTGCGGCTTGCCCGTCTCGTCGAGGCAGGTCGCGTTCATCGCTTCCGAATACTTCTTGCCGAGCTGGAACACGTGGCCGACTTCGATGCCGCGGCAGATTTCGATCACGCCCTTGCCGTCCGGCGACGGATCGCCCTTCTTCACATTGCGGATATCGGCGACGACCGGCTCCGGCAGATCGCGGCCCCAGTTCACGCCGGTGGTGTGGTAATCCATTTCGTTCGTACCCACCACGAAGTCACTCATGTTCGCGACCGTGCGATCCGCGACGACCTTGATCGGCTTCTTCGTGTTGATCGGGCCGAGGTAACCCGGCGGCGTGCCGAAGGTCTCGATGATCTCGGCTTCGGTCGCCATGCGGAAGTCCGCCAGACCCGGCAGCTTGCTTGCCTTGATCTCGTTCAGCTCATGATCGCCGCGCAGCATCAGCAACCAGATAGTCGGTTCAGCGCCTTCGTTTTCCGTGGCGAGGATGATCGACTTGATCGTGCGCTCGAGCGGGATGTTCAAGAGCTCAGCCACGGCCTCGCACTTTGCTTTACCCGGCGTTGCGGTCTTCTTCATTTCCTCGGTCGGCGCCGCGCGTTCCGTGTAAAGCGGCAAAGCTTCAGCCGCTTCAACGTTCGCAGCGAAATCCGAGGTCGGGCAATAGGCGATCGCGTCTTCACCGGTGTCGGCGATCACGTGGAATTCATGTGAGCCGCTGCCGCCGATCGAACCGTTGTCCGCGGCCACGGCGCGGAAATCCAGACCAAGGCGCGTGAAGATCCGCACGTACGCGTCGTACATCTTGCGATACGACTCGCGCAGGCCTTCCGCGTCTTTGTCGAACGAGTACGCGTCTTTCATGATGAACTCGCGGCCGCGCATCACGCCGAAACGCGGACGGATCTCGTCGCGGAACTTCGTCTGGATCTGATAGAAGTTCACCGGCAACTGGCGATAGCTCTTGATCTGGCCGCGCGCGATGTCCGTGACCACTTCTTCGTGGGTCGGGCCGATCACGAAATCGGATTGCTTGCGATCTTTGAAGCGCAGCAGTTCGGGGCCGTATTTTTCCCAACGGCCCGATTCCTGCCACAGTTCGGCCGGCTGCACGGCCGGCATCAACAGTTCGATTGCACCTGCCCGGTTCATTTCTTCGCGCACGATGGCTTCCACCTTGCGGATCGAACGCAGGCCGACTGGCAGGTAGTTATAGATGCCACCGGCGACGCGGCGGATCATGCCGGCGCGCACCATGAGCTTGTGGCTGACAATCTCGGCGTCGGCAGGCGCTTCTTTCAGCGTGCCGATAAAGAAACGGGAAGCTTTCATTCAGATTTTCCAAAAGCGGCGGCTCCGGAGGGACCGCCCGAAAGGTGAAAACGGTGAGGAAATCGACACAGACCCGGCTTGGAGCCGGCACGGACTCGCCGAACACCCGGCCAAAGTCTGGTCAGGACCCGACTCAGACCCGGCAAACACCCTGATACCCAGGCAAAACCCCGGCAAAAACGCCCCGATCGCGGCGCTGAAACCGCCGCGCAAAGCCTTTGCAGCAAGGGATAAGGCACGGAAAGACTAACAGGCTACCGCAAACGCGGGCCTTTTGCGGCGAATCGTTCCAATCTGGTGCGAATCGGTGCGTCGGGTCCGTTATCTGTTTATAATCAAAGCAATTTTAAAGGATTCGAAGGTGGTTGTATGCTGGATCGTGAAGGCTTTCGCCCGAACGTCGGCATCATCCTCTTGAACGCGCACAACGAGGTGTTTTGGGGCAAACGGCTCCGTGAACATTCCTGGCAGTTTCCGCAAGGGGGCATCAAGTACGGAGAGACCCCTGTGCAAGCGATGTATCGGGAGTTACACGAAGAAACCGGGCTGCTTCCTGAGCACGTCAAGGTGATCGGTCGCACGCGCGACTGGTTGCGTTACGAGGTGCCTGACAAGTTCATCAAGCGCGAAGTACGCGGTCATTACCGCGGCCAGAAACAAATCTGGTTTTTGCTCCGGATGGTTGGACGCGATTGCGACATATGCTTGCGCGCCACTGACCACCCTGAGTTCGATGCGTGGCGCTGGAACGAGTACTGGGTGCCCCTCGACTGTGTGATCGAGTTCAAGCGGGATGTGTATCAGTTGGCGCTGACGGAGCTATCCCGTTTCATGCGCCGGGCTGCGCCGCGTGCGGAAAAACCTGGCGGGCACCATGGGCCGCGTTATCCCCGGATAGCGTCGTCAATGGAAAGTCCGCCGGATTCGACGATGATGACGGTCACTGCCTCGGTGACCACACTCAGCATCGAAACGTCGATTCACACGACGATCGTGTCTGATTGCGGTCCGGGCTCCGGGTCGGTAGCCGAGGTTGGCTCCGAGTCGGAACACGAAGACGAATCGGAGCGCGAAACCGCCGGCTCGCTGTTCCGCCCTGGCGTAAGCAATTAACAACTCTGTGCGGCTTGTCCACGCCGCCTCTGCGGGTGCGGCTCAATGAGCCGCACCCGTGTTTCGAGGAAACCATATTGAAAGCACTTGCTCTCGTCGTGGCGTGCGTCGCCACCGGCGCCCTGCTGGCTGGTTGCGCCAGCAAACCCACAAATAAAGACGACAGCGCGTTTGCCTACTTGCTGGACCGGCCGAGCAACTGGGTGGAGAACAAGGTGGACACGTTGCCGCCGCTGCCACAAGACTCGAATCTTCTTCCTTTCGATGTCTCCGGCAACACCCCGCTGCAGTTCTCGATCGATAGAAACTCGTTGAGCGTCGGCACCGACGGCGTGGTGCGCTACACGGTGGTCGTGACAAGCCCAAGCGGCGCGCGCAACGTGAACTACGAAGGGATTCGCTGCGACACGTATGAATGGCGCCAGTACGCTGGGCTGAACGCCGATCACGACGGCTGGGACCAGACCGTCGCCAACGACTTCAGGCGCATCGAGAATGGCGCGCTGAACGCCTATCAGGCAGCGCTGTATCAGGATTATTTCTGCGCGAACAAGATACCCATCGGCAACGCGAAGCAGATTGTCGAGAACATCCGCTACAAGCGCACGCAGACCTCACTGGTTCACTAAGGCAGGCTTCGCGAGCGCACTTCGAATCTGGAAGACGCCGCGGACGTGAAAAAGCCGTTCCAGCTCACGCTGGAACGGCTTTTTTGTCTTTGGCGCGTACTTTGTCCGGAGATCAGACCAGCACGAGGTTGTCGCGGTGGATCAACTCAGGCTCCAGCATGTAGCCGAGCACCGATTCAATCTCGCCGCTCGGACGCCGCTGGATCAGCTTGGTTTCCGCACTGCTGTAGTTCGTCAGGCCACGTGCAACTTCACGCCCTGCCGCGCTTAGGCAGGCGATCACTTCGCCGCGCGCAAACGCGCCCTGCACGCCGACGATACCGATCGGCAGCAAGCTCTTGCCGCCTTCGGTCAGCTTTTCGACTGCGCCATCGTCGATCACGACATGACCACGCACCTGCAGGTGATCAGTCATCCATTGCTTGCGCGCCGCCATGCGTGCAGTGCGAGCGATCAACTGCGTGCCGATCGCCTCGCCCGAGGCCAGCCGTGACAGCACGTCCGCTTCACGACCGCTCGCGATGACCGTATTGGCGCCGCTGTGCGCCGCGCGTTTGGCCGCGAGAATCTTGGTCAGCATACCGCCACGCCCCAGGCTCGAACCAGCACCGCCCGCCATTGCTTCGAGCTCCGGCGCACCAGCATCTGCCTGCTGAACCAGTGTTGCGTTCGGATCCTTGCGCGGGTCGGCGGTAAAGAGACCTTGCTGATCGGTGAGGATCACGAGCGCATCGCCTTCGATCAGATTCGCGACCAATGCGCCCAGCGTGTCGTTATCGCCGAACTTGATTTCGTCGGTGACAACGGTGTCGTTCTCGTTGATGATCGGCACGACGCCAAGACGCAGCAGCGTCAGCAACGTGGAGCGCGCGTTCAGATAGCGTTCGCGGTCGGCCAGATCGGCGTGGGTCAGCAGAATCTGCGCGGTCTGGATCGAATGTTCGGCAAAGCGGCTTTCGTAGACTTGCGCGAGACCCATTTGACCGACCGCGGCGGCCGCCTGCAATTCGTCGATCTCGCGTGGCCGCTTGGTCCAGCCGAGCCGCTGCATCCCTTCGGCAATGGCGCCCGAACTGACCAGCACCACTTCCTTGCCTTGCGCGCGCAGTGCGGCAATCTGAGCGGCCCAGCGGCCGATCGCAGCATGATCGAGGCCGCGCCCGTCATTCGTGACGAGGCTCGAGCCGACTTTCACTACCAATCGCCGTGAATCTGCGATGACGGAACGCATTGTGCGCGGTCTCCCAAGATGACGCGTGATGCATGCCGGCGACCCTTACAGGCGCCGGCGCTCAGGCTTGTTATTACTGCGGGTCGACGCTGGAGTCGTCCGGCGCAGCGGCCGGCGCTTCTGGCTTCTCGCGGAAGCGCACATCAGCGGCGAGATCTTCGGCTTCGGCCGCGCGCTGCGCGTCCGAATGCGCGGCGATGTGGTCATATATCGCGTAGCAAAGACTTTCGCAGCCCTGGCCGGTCAGCGCCGAGATTTCGAACACCGGGCCATCCCAACCGAAGCCTTCGAGGAATGCCGACACACGCGCTTCACGCTCGTCTTCCGGCACCATGTCGAGCTTGTTCAGCACGAGCCAGCGGGGTTTCTCATACAGCAACTCGTCGTACTTGCGCAGCTCGTTGACGATCGCCTTGGCCTCCGCGACCGGATCGACTGCTTCGTCGAACGGTGCGAGGTCGACGATATGCAGCAGCAGGCCGGTACGTTGCAGGTGACGCAGGAATTGGTGGCCGAGGCCGGCCCCTTCCGCCGCACCTTCGATCAAACCAGGAATATCGGCGATCACGAAGCTACGGCTCGGCCCGACACGCACCACGCCGAGATTCGGTGCGAGCGTGGTGAACGGGTAATCCGCGATCTTCGGCCGCGCGTTCGACACCGACGCGATGAAGGTCGACTTGCCGGCGTTCGGCATGCCGAGCAGACCGACGTCGGCCAGCACCTTCAATTCGAGGCGCACCATGCGGCGCTCGCCCGGCTTGCCGTCGGTTTTCTGACGTGGCGCGCGGTTCGTACTGGATTTGAAATGCAGGTTACCGAGACCGCCCGCGCCGCCTTGCGCGATTTGCACGCTCTGGTTGTGCTCGGTCAAGTCGGCGATCAGTTCGCCGGTTTCCATATCGGAAATGGTCGTGCCGACCGGCATGCGCAACGTGATGTCGTCGCCGCCTTTGCCGTAGCAGTCCGCGCCGCGGCCGTTTTCGCCGTTGCGCGCCAAATGTTTTTTCGCGTAGCGGTAGTCGATCAGCGTATTGATGTTGCGGTCCGCGACCGCGATCACGCTGCCGCCCCGCCCGCCGTCGCCGCCATCCGGGCCGCCGAACGGAACGAATTTCTCGCGGCGCATCGACGCGCTGCCATCCCCTCCGTCGCCGGCGATGACTTCAATCCTCGCTTCGTCAATGAACTTCATGCGTAACTCCGTCCCGTGGTGTACTGCTAGATGGTGCTGCTGGGTTGATGCTTTCAGATGATGCTATTTTGCCGCGCCCGCCGTGCGGTGAGCAATCAGCCGATCGGCTAACCGCGCCGACATGGCCACTCAATCCGCCCATTCTTCAGGCAAAAGACGCTGCAATAAAAAAGGCCCCGCGAACTTCGCGGGGCCTTTTTCCGGTCCTGAAGCCCGTGCCTGAGTAAACTCAGACTGCTGCCGGGACGACGTTGACCATGTGCTTCTTCGCTGCGCCCTTCGTCGAGAAATTGACGTGGCCGTCCGTCAGCGCGAACAAGGTGTGATCCTTGCCGATACCGACGTTTTCGCCCGGGTGCATGCGCGTGCCACGTTGACGCACGATGATGCCGCCAGCGTTGATGGCCTGACCGCCGTAAACCTTGACGCCGAGACGCTTCGATTCAGAGTCGCGGCCGTTGCGGGATGATCCGCCTGCCTTTTTGTGTGCCATTTGATTTGCTCCTTAACCGGTGCGCTTACGCGTTGATCGCGTCGATGCGCAGTTCGGTATAGTTCTGGCGGTGGCCGCCATGCTTCTGGTAGTGCTTCCGGCGACGCATCTTGAAGATGGTCACTTTTGCGTGACGACCTTGCGACACGACGGTAGCCTTGACGGAAGCCCCACTGACCAGCGGCGTACCGAACTTAATCGATTCGCCTTCGCCCACTGCGAGAACCTGGTCGAGCGTGATTTCAGCGTCAATGTCTGCCGGTATCTGTTCTACTTTAAGTTTTTCGCCGACGGCAACCTTATATTGCTTGCCACCGGTTTTTATGACCGCGTACATTGAGAACCTCACTCTGTGTTCATTTTTCCCACGCACCGCGCGCGGAAACCCGTGATTATACATAGAGTTAGCTGCTCGGTCAAAACTCATTGAGCGTCGCCGCGCGCACCGCCCGGCGCCTTGCCGTCCAGCCCCGGCACGCGGCCCTGCCGCGGCCTCCGTCGCGCCGTGCCGCAGCCTGCGACCCGGAACTGCCACGATTCGCCTTATAATTCGCGGCACTACCCAACTCAGCCATCATGTCGTCGACTGCCACCCCCTCCTCCAACGCCGCCAGCCTGCTCGCTCCGATCGCCGAAGACATGCAGCAGGTCAATCGCGTCATACGGCACCGTCTGGCGTCCGACGTGATGCTGATCAATCAGATCTCCGAGTACATCATCAGTGCAGGCGGCAAGCGGCTACGGCCCGCGCTGCTATTGCTGATGGCGGGTGCACTGGGCGAAACCACCGGGCATCGCCACGAACTGGCGGCGGTGGTGGAATTCATCCACACGGCCACGCTGCTGCACGACGACGTGGTCGACGAATCCGACCTGCGGCGCGGCCGCCAGACCGCCAACGCGCTGTTCGGCAACGCCGCGAGCGTCCTGGTCGGTGACTTCCTGTACTCGCGCTCGTTCCAGATGATGGTCGGCGTGGGCAAGATGCGCGTGATGGAAATCCTGTCGGAGGCGACCAACATCATCTCCGAGGGCGAAGTGCTGCAGTTGCTGAACATGCACGACGCCGACGTGGACGAAACGCGCTACATGCAGGTGATCCGCTACAAAACGGCCAAGCTGTTCGAAGCCGCCGCCCAACTCGGGGCGGTGCTGGCCGGTTCGGATGCAAAGACGGAAGCCGCGGCGGCGGAATTCGGCCGCCGTATCGGCACCGCGTTCCAGATCATGGACGACTGGCTCGACTATACGGGCACGGCTGAATCGATGGGCAAGAACGCCGGCGACGATCTGCGCGAAGGCAAACCCACGCTCCCGCTCATTTATCTGATCGAACGCGGCACGCCTGAGCAGTCGGCGCTCGCACGGGAAGCCATCGAGCAAGGCGGCACGGACCGTTTCGACACCATTTTCGAAGCGATCACGCGTTCCGGCGCACTGGATCACACGCTCGAGTGCGCGAAGCAGGAAGCGCTGGCAGCAGCTGCAGCAATTTCTTCATTTCCCGATTCCATTTTCAAAGATAGTCTGCTAGAATTATGTTCTTACTCGACGGCAAGACAGTCTTGAACGAGACTGAAACACCGTAAGAGTCCAGCAGTACAGATCGGGGTGTAGCTTAGCCTGGTAGAGCGCTACGTTCGGGACGTAGAGGCCGGAGGTTCGAATCCTCTCACCCCGACCAGATTTGCCTTGTTAGTTCAAGGCTCGAAAAACCGCCCAGCTTGCTTGGCGGTTTTTTGTTTTGGGTCGCGATTTTTCTGCACCTCGTCAACGGCATGCCGTTGCGTGCGACTTGTCCTGAGCGTCTTAGGCCATCCGCACAGGCGGTTAGCCCAGCCCCCTCTGCTATATTCTCTCCATCCCGTCCCCTATCTTTCACAACGCGTGGAACAACTTCCCTTATGGGCGCAGATTGGCGCCGTCTTTCTGCTGCTTATCTGCTCCAGCTTTTTTTCGATTTCCGAAACGGCGATGATGGCGATCAACCGCCATCGCCTGAAACACCTTGCCAATAAGAATGCGCTCGGTGCGAAGACCACTCAGGGTCTTCTGGCACACACCGACCAGCTGTTGAGCGTGGTCCTGATCGGCAACAATCTCTTCAACACGATTATCCCGGTGCTCACCACCTCGATCGCGTTGCATACCTTCGGCCATAACAATGTGGTGCTGTCAATCGCGACCGGCATCGTCGCGTTCCTGATCATCGTGTTCGCGGAAATCACGCCGAAGATCGTCGGCGCGACGTTCCCGGAGAAGATCGCGCTGCCGGCCAGCCTGTTGATTGCACCAATGATGCGAGTCGGCAAGCCGCTCGTCTGGTTCGTCAATCTGTTCGCGAACACGATCTTGCGCGTGCTGCATATCAATACCAAAGGCGCGCACGATCAGCGGCTTTCCACCGAAGAGCTGCGCACCATCGTGCTCGAATCAGGCAGCTTCATGCCGACCAAGCACCGCAGCATTCTGCTGAACCTGTTCGACCTCGAGAACATCTCCGTCGACGACGTGATGATCCCGCGCCGCCGCATCGAAGCGCTCGACTTCGACGCGCCGTTCGAACAGATCCTGCATCAGCTGGAAACCTGTTATCACAACAAGCTGATCGTCTATCAAGGCGACATCGACCGGGTGCTCGGCGTGCTCCACGTGCGCAAGACACTGGCTGCGCTGCACAACCAGGAACTGGAGCGCGAGACACTGCGCGAGTTGCTGGCCGAGCCGTATTTCGTGCCGACCGGTACGCCAGTATTCCAGCAACTGCAGTACTTCCAGGAGAGCCGTCACCGTACGGCGCTGGTCGTGAACGAGTACGGCGAGCTGCAAGGGCTGGTCACGCCGGAAGACATCATCGAAGAGTTGATCGGCGAATTCACCACGTCGATTCCGCGTAGCGCCAATTCGCGCGGCGGCTGGAACGAGGGCGGCGAATGTATCGTTGCGGGCAGCATGCCGCTGCGCGAACTGAACCGCTGGCTGCATCTCACACTGCCGACCGACGGACCAAAGACGCTCAACGGGTTGATTCTCGAAATACTCGAAGAGATTCCCGATGGTGACGTGTGCGTGCAGATCGGCGAGGTGAAACTCGAAGTGATGCGCAGCGACGACCAGGCGATTCGCACCGTCAAGCTGTTCAGACCGCCCGCTCGCGCGGGTGCAAAGGCCGTCAAGGCCGCGCGCGGCTAAGCCCCGCACGCCGCAGAGCATCGCACAGTGGCGCAACGCGCGCCATTAGCCGATTGGCTGAATGGTGGTGTTGGCGGCCTTACCGGATGATGAAGTCGTCGTGTTCTACAGGCGGCTCATCACCGGTCGCTCATGCAAGGTTCTTTTCAACGCGCGGCGTCGTTGCGGCCCGTCGCATTCGATAGCGAAAGCCCAGCCAAACCCAGGCACAACACCTTTCCGGCCGATGCCAGTGTCAGTGCCAACCTCAACGCGAGTCTCGTCGATTCCGACAACGCGCCTGCCGTTCGCCTCTTAACCGACACGCTGCAGGAAGCAACCCGCCGCAATGCGTCGGACCTGCACATCGAGCCGGCGGAACATGGCTGGCGCGTGCGTTTGCGCATCGACGGCGTACTGCATGAAATCCCTCAGCCTCCCGCGCATCTGCGCGACGCGTTCATCACGCGCGTGAAGGTGCTGGCGCGCATGGATATCGCCGAGCGGCGCGTGCCGCAGGACGGCCGGCTGCGTATTGCCACGTCACCCGGCCGCGTCGAAGACTATCGCGTCAACTCGCTGCCTACCCTGTTCGGCGAAAAGCTGGTGTTGCGCAGGCTCGACGCGCTACCCACCGATCTTTCGCTCGACTCGCTCGGCCTCGATCCACAACAACGCGAAGCCGTCGATGCCGCGATTCGCGCGCCGCACGGCCTCGTGCTCGTCACCGGGCCCACCGGAAGCGGCAAGACGCTGTCGCTGTACTGCTTCCTGCACATGCTCAACGATGAGGCGCGCAATCTGTGCTCGGTGGAGGATCCGGCGGAAATCCAGTTGGCGGGTATCAATCAGGTCAGCGTGCGCGAAAAGGCCGGCCTGACATTCGCGGTGGCACTACGTGCGTTTCTCCGTCAGGACCCCGATGTGATCATGGTTGGAGAAATCCGCGACGACGAAACCGCCGATGTTGCCGTGAAGGCCGCGCAGACCGGCCACCTCGTCCTGTCGACCTTGCACACGAATGACGCGCCTGCTGCCGTCGCGCGCCTGATCGACATCGGCGTCGAGCCGTACAACCTCGCCGCCGCGCTCAGGATGGTGACGGCACAACGGCTCGTGCGGCGGCTCTGCGCAGCGTGCCGCGCACCCGCTCGGCAATCGGTGGCGGCGCTGCGGGCAGCGGGTTTCGCCGACGATCAGCTCGACGGCTGGCAACTATTCACCGCCACCGGATGCGCAGCCTGCCACGATATCGGCTATCGGGGCCGTGTCGGGGTTCACCAGGTCATGCCTGTGTCCGATGCGATGCGTGAGTTGATCGTGGCACGCGCAGGCACCCACGAGCTGGCCCGGCTCGCGCACACTGAACAGGTCACCACCTTGCGCGCCGCAGCCTTGGCGCGTGTGCGCGACGGCACGACAAGTCTTGCCGAAGCGCTGGCCGCTACCGAGGTCGCATGAGCACTGCAGCGACTCACCCACCGCCAGCGGCCGAGATGCGCTTCAGATGGCGCGGCGTCGATGCCGACGGTGTACAGAAAACCGGTGCGCTCATTGCGCCAGACGTCAGCACCGCGCGAGCCATGCTCAAGCGTAAAAAGCTGTTCATCGTCGAACTCGCGGCACGCGGGCCGGCGCCACGTCCCCAAACCCGCACCATCGACGTCACGGTGTTCACCCGCCAGCTCGCCAGTCTGCTACGCGCCGGTTTGCCACTCGCACCTTCGCTGGAACTGCTGGCGCAAGCGCAGCATTCACGCCGGCAAGGCATGCCGCGGATCGTCGGCGCGCTGGCGCGCGACATCACCCGTGGCCTGCGCTTCTCCGCGGCATTGCAGCGACATCCTGCGCAGTCCAACGCGCTGTACTGTCAGCTCGTCGAAGTCGGCGAAGCAGCCGGCGCGCTGCCGGCCGTCCTTGCCCGGATTGCCGACGACCGCGAACGCGCCGCCGCGCAGCGTGCCAAGGTGCGCGCCGCACTCACTTATCCGGTCGCGATCCTGTTGCTGGCAATTGCCATTACCGCAGCGCTGCTGGTTTGGGTCGTGCCGACCTTCAAGCAGATCTTCGACGGCTTCGGCGCGCAACTGCCCGCCCCCACGCAGTTCGTGCTGGCTTTGTCGGCGGGTGCCGCGCGATGGAGCATTCCTCTGGCCGTCGTGATCTTCGCAGCGGGCTCGGTTGTGACGTTTCTGTTACGACGTTCCGAAGCAGCGCGCATCCGCTTCGCGCGCTTATCGCTGACAATGCCGGTCGCCGGTCCGTTGCTGCGCACCTTGTGCGCGGCGCGCTGGAGCTGCGCGCTCGGCACCTTGCTGTCGGCCGGCACACCGCTCGCGGACGCGTTCGATTCACTGACTCACGCCACCGGCAACGCTTTCTTCGATCGCGCCACTGTGGAAATTGCCGCCCGGCTGCGGCGCGGCGAACGGCTTGCCGCGGCCATGCGCGCGGCGCACTGCTTTCCGCCGGAGGTCGTGCAGCCGGTTGCGGTTGCCGAGGAGTCCGGGGCGCTCGACACGATGCTGATCGATGTGGCGTCGCTCGCCGATCGGCAGGTAGACGAAAAGATCGGCACGCTCTCGAGCCTGTGCGAACCGCTTGTCATCATCGTGCTGGGCACGCTGGTCGGCGGCCTGGTGATCGCGATGTATCTTCCCATTATTCAACTCGGCAACGTAGTGTAGCATCGCAGCCGAATCCCACCCTTTTATATGCAGGCCACTATTCCGCTCGTGTCAGATACTTCTTCCAGCCTCATTTCGGGCCTGCTGCCCGGCCACTTCGCATCAGGTCTCGGCCTCGCGTTCGGCAGCTTGCCCAGCGGCCTGCAGATCGCATTCGTGATCGTATTCGGCCTGGTGATCGGCAGTTTCCTGAACGTGGTCGTGCATCGGGTGCCGATCATGCTGGAGCGTGCGTGGCGCGAGGAAGTCAGCGAGGCCACCGAACAACCCCTCGAAGGCGACGGCTTGCCCGCCCGCTACAACCTGTGGGTGCCGCGCAGCGCGTGCCCTCATTGCGGCCATGTGCTCAGCGCATGGGAGAACCTGCCGGTACTGAGCTATTTGCTGTTGCGCGGGCGCTGCTCCGCATGCAAGACACACGTAAGTCTGCGCTACCCGCTGCTCGAAATCGCCAGCGCCGCCTTCGCGGCCGGGGCGCTCGCACTGTACGGGCCGACCGGCATGGCACTCGCCGCCTTCGGACTGTGCGCCGCATTGCTCGCAATGAGCGCGATCGATATCGATACACATCTGCTGCCTGACTCCATGACGCTGCCGCTCCTGTGGGCCGGCTTGATCGTGAACTTCAACGGCACGTTCGCAAGCCTCCACGATGCCGTGCTGGGCGCGATCTTCGGCTACCTGATGCTGTGGGCCGTACATTGGCTGTTCCGTCTGGTACGCGGCGTCGAAGGCATGGGCTATGGCGATTTCAAACTGCTGGCTGCGCTCGGCGCGTGGCTCGGCTGGGCGGCGCTACCGCAGATCGTGCTGATCGCGGCGGTCGCTGGCGCGGTGGTCGGTCTCGCGGCGACGTGGCGCGGCCGCATGCACTTCTCTGAGCCACTGCCGTTCGGGCCATTTCTCGCAGCGGGCGGTGCTGTTACGCTATTTCTCGGCACACCGCTTTACCTGGCATTGGGGGGCTGAAGCATGTTTGCTGTGGGATTGACCGGCGGCATAGGCAGCGGCAAATCGACCGTGGCCGACCTGTTCGCCGCGCACGGCGTACCGCTTGTCGACACGGACCTGATCGCGCACCGCATCACAACGCCGCACGGCATTGCGATGCCACAGATCGCCGCGGAGTTCGGCGATTCGTTCGTTGCGGCAGACGGCTCGCTCGACCGCGCCCGCATGCGCACGTTGGTGTTCAGCGACGACGGCGCGCGCAAACGCCTGGAAGGCATCACGCATCCGTTGATTCGTGCGGAGACCGAGCGCGAGCAGCGTGAGGCGCAAGGGCCGTACGTGATCGTGGTCGTACCTCTGCTGGTGGAGTCAGGTAACTGGAAGACGCGCGTGAATCGTGTGCTGACGGTCGATTGCAGCGTCGAGACGCAAATCTCGCGCGTGATGAGTCGCAACGGGTTCAGCCGTGAACAGGTGCTGGCGATCATCGCCCGCCAGGCGACGCGCGAAGCACGCCTCGCCGCTGCCGACGACGTCATCGAGAACGACAACGCACCGTTCGACGCGCTCAAGGCGCACGTCGATGCGCAGCATCGCGTCTATCTGTCGCTAGCGGGCGCATGACAACACGCGGCCGTGCGCCGCGTCCCACGTCGGTTTGTTGAGCTTCGCGGTGGCACACGAACCAAAGCACGCCGAAACCCACCCGAAACACGTGAAAAAAGTTGCGAATTCGCGCTGAAAAAGTGCGTGATTGCTAGGGTAGTCTCACGGCATTAGAATGTTCTGCATTCCCGTCACCGACCACGCCCGAGGCGAGCCCGCTTGATCCTTTACGAGTATCCCTTCAACGAGCGAATCCGGACGCTATTGCGCCTCGAAGATCTGTTCGAGCGCTTCACGTTCTTTCTGACTCAGGAAGACGCCAGGGAACATCACGTCGCACTGACAACGTTGTTCGAAATCTCAGAGGTTGCGGGTCGTGCGGATCTGAAGTCCGATCTGATGAAGGAGCTCGAGCGCCAACGGCAAACGCTGGCGCCGTTCCGCGGCAATCCGGGCATCGAGCAGAACGCGCTGGAGGCGGTGCTAGGAGAAATCGAGCAGACCTTGGCGGGGCTTTCACAGATGCAGGGCAAGACCGGCCAGCATCTGGCAGACAATGAGTGGCTCGCCAGCATCCGCAGCCGCGCGATCATCCCGGGCGGCACCTGCAAGTTCGATTTGCCTTCGTACTACGCATGGCAACAGATCCATCCCGATCAGCGTCGGCAGGACATCGCCAAATGGGTCACGCCGCTGCTGCCGTTGCGCGACGCGGCAACCATCGTGCTGCGCCTCGCACGCGAATCGGGTCAGGCGTCCAAGGTCATGGCCATGCAGGGCAGCTATCAGCAGATGCTGTCGGGCCGTTCATACCAGTTGATGCAGGTACGGGTGGCGCCTGAATTGCGCGTGATTCCAGAGGCGAGTGCTAACAAGTACATGCTCTGGGTGCGATTCACCGTGCAGGACGGCGATCTCCGTCCGCGCGCGGTCGATGTCGACGTGCCGTTCCAGCTCACGCTTTGCAGCCTGTAAGCCAAGCTGTAACGCCCGCCTTGTAGAAGTGAATCGCGGGGCCGCGCCTTTGAACCGGCGAAAAATGCCCCTATATTCGTTACTTGTTCCGTTTCCGATTGACTGCCTGACCGTATGCCTACTGTCGTCAAATGCCCCACTTGCGGGAAGGATGTCCGCTGGACCCCTGAAAACCGCTTCCGCCCGTTCTGCTCCGACCGCTGCAAGCAGATCGACCTCGGCGCCTGGGCCGCTGAGAAGTACAAGATAGGCGGCACGGATGAAGAAGCGCCGTCAGATGAATCGCCTACTGGGGATTACAACCCACACTGAGGGCGGCAGACTCACGCAGCGATGCGATGCAGTCGCGCGCGGCGACGCTGCTCGCGCAGCGCCGCCTGCAACCACGAATCAGTTTTCTAGTTTTTCTCAGCCGCGAGCCATTCCAGCACGGGAATCGTCGCCGGCAACAACGGTGAGACATCCGCCGGCAGCGTCTGCCAGACAAACGCCTGACCTTCCCGGCCGTGCGGTTCACCGGACCACTGCGTCACCTTGCAGAAGAACAGCCGCACATAGGCGTGCGGGTAGTCGTGTTCGAGCGTGTGCCAAAGATGGCTCGCCTTGACGTCGATACCCAGCTCCTCGTGCAGTTCACGGGCTAGTGCGGCCTCGACCGACTCGCCCGCTTCCAGCTTACCGCCCGGAAACTCCCAATACCCTTCGTACGGCTTGCCGGCCGGGCGCTGCGCCAGCAGATAGTGTCCGTCTGGCTGAATCAGCACGCCGACGGCGACTTCCGTCACCGGGCGGCCAGCGGCATTCTTCTGCGCGTCGCTCATGCCGGGGCCTTCCGGCCGGACCAGTCGCGCGCGAACTGCCACGCGACACGCCCGGAGCGCGAACCGCGCTCCAGCGCCCATACCAGCGCATCGCCGCGCGCCGCTTCGACTTCTGCGTCGTCGCAGCCGAAATAGCGCAGCCAGTGGCCGATGATCGACAGGTAGTCGTCCTGTTTGAACGGGTAGAAGCTCACCCACAGCCCGAAGCGCTCGGACAGCGAGATCTTTTCTTCGACCAGTTCGCCCGGATGAATCTCGCCGTCGGCCATGTGCTTGTACGTCTCGTTGTCGCTCATGTACTCGGGCAGCAGATGGCGGCGGTTGGACGTTGCGTAGATCAGCACGTTGTCTGACTGCGCAGCGATCGAGCCATCCAGCGCGACCTTCAGCGCCTTGTAGCCCGACTCGCCGTCTTCGAACGAGAGGTCGTCGCAGAACACCACGAAACGCTCCGGCCGTTGCGCGATCAGATCGACGATGTCGCCGAGATCGTGCAAATCGTCTTTATCCACTTCGATCAGGCGCAGGCCGTCTTTCGCATAGGCGTTCAGGCAAGCCTTGATCAGCGACGACTTGCCCGTGCCGCGCGCACCCGTCAGCAGCACGTTATTGGCCGGCTGCTTGTGCACGAACTGAAGCGTGTTCTGCTCGATCAATCCTTTCTGACGATCGATGTTTTGCAGGTCGTCGAGCGTGATCGACGAAATGGCGGGAACCGGCTGCAGATAGCCACGCCCCTGGCGCTTGCGCCAGCGAAAGGCAACCGCCGCCGACCAGTCAATCTCCGGTTCGGCGGGCGGAAGCATCGCTTCGAGGCGGACGAGTACGGCTTCTGCCCGGGTCAGAAACTTTTCGAGTTTGTCCATGGCTGTGAAATAAGCGGCCAAAACGCCGCGTAATGAACCTGGTTACGAACGATAGTCGGCGTTGATGCTCACGTAGTCGTGCGACAGATCGCAAGTCCAGATCGTGGCTTGCGCATCGCCGCGGCCGAGTACGACACGAATGCCGATCTCGCTCTTTTTCATGACGCGCTGGCCATCTTCCTCACGGTAGGCCGGATTGCGGCCGCCGGCAGTGGCGACCAGCACGTCGTCCAGATACAGATCGATCTTGCCGACGTCGAGATCGTCCACGCCGGCATAGCCGATAGCCGCGAGAATGCGGCCAAGATTCGGGTCCGATGCATAGAAGGCCGTCTTCACGAGCGGCGAGTGGCCGATCGCGTAAGCGATCTGGCGGCATTCGCCTACGCTCGAGCCGCCTTCGACCTGCACGGTCATGAATTTGGTCGCGCCTTCGCCGTCGCGCACGATCAGTTGTGCGAGGGTCTGGGCGATTTCGGTCACCGCGTCGCGCAACGCTGCATAAGCGGGCGCGTCGGTGGACGTGATCGCGGGCAGGCTCGATTTGCCAGACGCGATCAGGATGAAGGAATCGTTGGTCGACGTATCGCCGTCGATTGTGATGCAGTTGAACGAGCGGTCCGCCACGTGCTTGACCAGCGCGTCGAGCACCGGTTGCGCGACGGCGGCGTCGAACGCGAGGAAGCCAAGCATGGTCGCCATGTTCGGCTTGATCATGCCGGCGCCCTTGCTGATACCGGTCAGCGTGACCGTGTGGCCGTCGATCGTGACCTGGCGCGAAGCCGCTTTCGGCAAGGTGTCAGTGGTCATAATCGCTTGGGCGGCGTCGTACCAGTTGGCTTCCTTGCGGTTCGCCAGCGCGGCCGGCAGACCTGCCTTCAGACGATCGACCGGTAGCGGTTCCAGAATCACGCCGGTCGAGAACGGCAGCACCTGTTCCGGCGCGATGTCCGCGAGACTCGCGAGTTCAGCGCAGGTTTCGCGTGCTGCAGCGAGGCCCGGTTCGCCCGTGCCCGCATTCGCATTACCGGTGTTGATCACGAGCGCGCGAATCGGCTTGCCGCCCGCACGCACGCGCTCCAGATTCTCACGGCACACCGTAACGGGCGCGGCGCAAAAGCGGTTCTGTGTGAACACGCCACCTACCGTCGCACCTTCGCCAACGGAAATGACCAGCACGTCCTTGCGGTTCGGTTTGCGGATATTCGCCTCCGCCCAGCCCAGTGTCACGCCGGCGATGGGATGGAGTTGAGCGGGATCGATCGAGGGAAAATTGACAGCCATGGTCGCGACCTGTCGAAGAAAATGCCGGCAGACGCCGGCATCGAGGGAAACGGAAACTGATGGTTCGGGCGCGTTGCCGAACCACCGCGAAATCACCAGCAAAGCGCTGTGTAAAACGAAGCGGCGCGCTTAAAGCGCGCCGCTTTCGCCATTATGCAATCCTACCGTGACACTGCTTGTACTTCTTGCCGCTACCGCACGGACACGGGTCGTTGCGGCCGACCTTCGGCACGTTGTCCCCGCTCAGGTCCGGCGCGACGGCGTGCGACGAGCCGTGGCTCATCGCCTCGCCGATCATCGCGGCAGTGGCTGCTTCCGCAGCAGCAGGCGCTGCTGCTGCCGCTTCGGCAAATTCGGCGTGACGGAACTCGACGTTTTCGAGGTGGCTGGCTTGCTCTTCGTACTGCTCGGCGGCCTGTTCCAACTGTTCCGGCGACTGGATCTGCACGTTCATCACCACACGGGTGACTTCGAGCTTCACGGCGTCGAGCATGGCAGCGAACAGTTCGAACGCTTCGCGCTTGTATTCCTGCTTCGGATTCTTCTGCGCGTAACCGCGGAGATGGATACCCTGGCGCAGGTGATCGAGCGCGGCCAGGTGTTCGCGCCAGCTGCGGTCCAGCGTTTGCAACATGATCGAGCGCTCGAACGCACTGAACGATTCGCGGCCGACCTGTTCGACCTTCGATTCGTACGCTTCGTCCGCAGCAGCTTCAACCGCTTCGAGAATCTCGTCCACGCTGATCGAGTTCGACTCGTTGATCATTTCCTGAATCGCGAGGTCGAGTTGCCATTCGTTGCGCAGCACTTCTTCCAGTTCAGGCACGTCCCACTGCTCTTCGATGCTGCCGGCCGGCACGAACTGGTGAACGATATCGTTGATCACGCCATGACGCATGGCGCCGATGGTTTCGGTGATATCGTTCGCTTCGAGCAGTTCATTGCGCTGCTGGTAGATCACCTTGCGCTGATCGTTCGACACATCGTCGTATTCGAGCAATTGCTTGCGAACGTCGAAATTGCGCGCTTCAACCTTGCGCTGCGCCGATTCGATTGAACGCGACACGATGCCCGCCTCGATCGCCTCGCCTTCCGGCATCTTCAGGCGGTCCATGATCGCGCGCACGCGGTCGCCCGCGAAAATGCGCAGCAGCGGATCTTCCAGCGACAGATAGAAGCGCGACGACCCCGGGTCGCCCTGACGGCCGGCACGGCCACGCAACTGGTTGTCGATCCGGCGCGATTCGTGACGTTCAGTGCCGATGATATGCAGACCGCCCGCGGCCTTCACCTGATCGTGCAGTGCTTGCCATTCGTCGTGCAGCTTCTGAATGCGGCGTTGCTTCTCATCGTCAGAAAGCGTTTCATCCTTTTCGATAAAGGACGCCTGCTTTTCGGCGTTGCCGCCGAGCACGATGTCGGTACCGCGACCGGCCATGTTCGTCGCGATTGTGACGCGCTTCGGACGGCCTGCTTCAGCGACGATCTCAGCTTCACGCGCGTGCTGCTTGGCGTTCAGCACTTCGTGCGGCAACCCGGACTGCTTCAGCAAATGCGACAGCAGTTCCGAGTTTTCGATCGACGTTGTGCCGACCAGCACCGGCTGACCGCGCTCGTGACAATCGCGGATGTCGCGGATCACCGCGTCGTAGCGTTCCTTGGCGGTCTTGTAAATCTGATCCTGCTTGTCGATCCGCTTCGGCGGACGGTTGGTCGGGATCACGACCGTTTCGAGACCGTAGATCTCGTTGAATTCGTACGCTTCAGTATCGGCCGTACCGGTCATTCCGGACAGCTTCGCGTACATACGGAAGTAATTCTGGAACGTGATCGACGCGAGCGTCTGGTTCTCGCTCTGGATCTTGACGTGTTCCTTCGCCTCAACCGCCTGGTGCAAGCCATCCGACCAGCGGCGGCCCGACATCAGACGGCCGGTGAATTCGTCGACGATCACGACTTCGCCGTTCTGGACGACGTAGTGCTGATCCTTGAAGAACAGCGTGTGCGCGCGCAGCGCGGCGTACACGTGGTGCATCAGCGTGATGTTCTGCGGCGCGTACAGGCTTTCGCCCTCGCCGATCAGGCCCCATTCGGAGAGCAGACGCTCGGCCTTTTCGTGGCCCGATTCCGTCAGGAAGACCTGGCGGCCTTTCTCGTCGAGCGTGTAATCGCCCGGTTTTTCGACGCCGGTGCCATCGGCCTTCTCTTCGCCGATCTGACGTTCGAGCAGCGGCGGCAGCGCATTCATGCGCACATACAGTTCGGTGTGGTCTTCGGCCTGGCCGGAGATGATCAGCGGCGTGCGGGCTTCGTCGATCAGGATCGAGTCGACCTCGTCGACCACCGCGAAATTCAGGGCCCGTTGCACGCGCGCGTCGGTCTCGTAGACCATGTTGTCGCGCAGGTAGTCGAAGCCGAATTCGTTATTGGTGCCGTAGGTGATGTCTGCGGCGTACGCTTCCTGCTTCGCGCCATGATCCATCTGCGACAGATTGATGCCGACCGACAGACCGAGGAAGTTATACAGACGCGCCATCCATTCGGCGTCGCGCTGTGCAAGGTAGTCGTTGACCGTGACGACGTGCACGCCGCGGCCGGACAGCGCATTCAGGTACACCGGCAGCGTGGCGACGAGCGTCTTGCCTTCGCCAGTGCGCATTTCGCCGATCTTGCCGTAGTGCAGGACCATGCCGCCGATCAGCTGCACGTCGAAGTGGCGCATTTTCAGCGTCCGCTTGCTGGCCTCGCGGCACACCGCGAAGGCCTCCGGCAGAAGCTTGTCGAGCGACTCGCCACTCGCGACGCGCTGGCGGAACTCACCCGTTTTGGCGCGCAGTTGGTCGTCCGTCAATTGCTCGATCTGCGGCTCGAGCGCATTGATCGCCGTGACGGTCTTTTGATATTGCTTGACTAGCCGCTGGTTGCGGCTGCCAAAAATCTTCTGTAGAAAACCGGTGGTCATCGGATCGGTGTCTGCGTCGCGGCTTCGGCTGGTTCGCGGCGTGCGGTTCATGCACGTGCGCTCCGGGGTCGGAAGGGCCTCGGCGGCTTAGTCCAAGAGTGAATTCGAATCGGGCATTTTAGCACGCGCCCCCGCCCGCGCCTGTGTCAGCGGCGCGACGGCGGCAAGGCACAGGAAGCCCGCTCCGGCGACGTCCGACGGTACGCATTGAGGCGGGTCCGCGTGCATCCCGCGCGGTACAATCGCGGCGTGAGCGCACATAGGGTGCGAACACGCCGTCACTGTCAAACATGAGCCGTTTTCCGTCCTTTTCAAGGCCGCCGCCCAAGCAGTTCAAAGCGCGCCGCCCGCAACCCGTCGCCGAAGTGCTGAATCGCACTGACGCGTTCGTGGCCCTGCGCGCAGGCGTCGAGCAGATTGCGGCTCTGGAAAAGGATTTGCGCGAACTGCTGCCGGATTATCTGGCCACGAGCGTGGAGCCAAGCTTCATCAAGGAAGGCGTGCTGGCCCTGTTTGCCGGGCACAACGCGCTGGCCGCCCGCTTGCGCCAGATTGAGCCGCGCTTGCTGTCGGATCTGCAGCAGCGCGGCTGGCCGGTGAATGCGCTGAGGATTCGCGTGCGTCCGCAGCCTTTGAAGGAGCCGCCGCCGGTCAAACAGGCGCGCATGACGCCAGTCGGCGCGGACGCGCTGCACGCGCTCTCCGAATCGCTCGCGCCCTCGCCGCTGCAGGAGGCTTTGGCGAAAATGGCAGCGCGGCATAGGAGAAATCGCTGAACAAAAAATAAGCGGCCCAGATGGGCCGCTTATTTTTCATCCATTCGCTTCGGACATTTCATCCGAAGGCGCTACGCCGATTAGGCAAACGCCGTTTGCGTTTCGTACGCGAAGCCGCGCGGCGCCTTCTGCGTGTCGTCGAACGTGACGATTTCGTACGCATCTTCATGCGCCAGCAACTCGCGCAGCAAAGCGTTGTTCAGGCCGTGGCCCGACTTGTACGCCGTGTACGAAGCCAGCAACGGATGGCCGACCACGTACAGGTCGCCGATCGCGTCGAGCATCTTGTGCTTCACGAACTCGTCGTCGTAACGCAGGCCGTCGTTGTTCAGAATGCGGTATTCGTCCAGCACGATGGCGTTATCCATGCTGCCGCCGCGTGCCAAACCGAGTTCGCGCATCATTTCCACTTCATGCGCAAAGCCGAACGTACGCGCACGAGCGATTTCGCGCACATACGACGTATTGGCGAAATCCACTTCCAGCGCCTGACCGGTCTTATCCACAGCCGGGTGACGGAAATCGATGGTGAATTTGAGCTTGAAGCCGAAATACGGATCGAGGCGCGCGAACTTATCGCCGTCGCGAATTTCGACCGGCTTGGTGACCTTAATGAATTTCTTCGGTGCGTTCTGTTCCTCAATACCGGCCGACTGAATCAGAAACACGAACGAACCCGCACTGCCGTCCATGATCGGAATTTCTTCGGCGGTGACATCGATATAGAGGTTATCGATGCCGAGGCCTGCGCATGCGGACATCAAATGCTCGATGGTCGACACGCGCGCGCCGTCTTTCTGCAACACGGAAGCCAAACGCGTATCGCCAATCGCCATCGCCGACGCGGGAATATCCACCGGCGTGGGCAAATCCACGCGCGAAAACACGATGCCGGTGTTGGCCGCCGCCGGGCGGAGCGTCAGTTCGACTTTGCGGCCGGAGTGCAGGCCAATGCCGACTGTCTTGACAATTGATTTGATAGTGCGCTGCTTCAGCATGGTGATCTTCTATTCGATTGAAAATCCCAATCGGGATTTTTTATTCCATAGCGCGAAGTATACTCCAATACCCTAAGGAGCGTCGTTGCACGGAACGTATCAATCTGTTTCGCTGCATTACTCAATGGGCGCCCGTCAGGGAAAGCGTGACGGGCCGATGTCCGGAACGGAGGCGTTTCCGGTCATCGGCCCGCGTAACGGCCCGTCACAAAAGCGTCTTATGCGCCGTTGCCCTGATACAACGCGGTAACCGCGCAGACTCGGGACGTTGGCATAGAACGCAATCGTAACTAGCTCAACGTAGCGAGGATACTCCCTGCATCGCTGACTTCGAATTTGCCGGCAGCCTCGACGTTCAACGTCTTGACCACGCCGTCGTCGACAACCATCGCGTAGCGCTGGGAACGGATTCCCATGCCGCGCGCCGACAAATCCTGCTCAAGACCGAGCGCCCGCGTGAAAGCCGCGCTGCCGTCCGCCATCATGCGCACCTTGCCCGAGGCGTGCTGATCGCGTCCCCACGCGCCCATTACGAACGCGTCGTTGACGGACACGCACCAGATCTCGTCGATGCCGAGCGCGCGCAACTGCTCGGCGTGCTCGACGTAACCCGGTACATGTTTGGCCGAACAGGTCGGCGTAAACGCTCCCGGCAACCCGAAGATCACCACGCGCTTACCTGCCGTCTGCTCGCGCACGTCGAAGCTGTTAGGCCCCAGCGTGCAGCCCGCGCCCGCGCGTCTTCGACGAACTCGAAGAGCGTCGCGTCGGGCAGCTTTTCACCTGTCTGAATCATGCTCAGTCCTTTGCATCGATGCGAAGCACGCTCGCACGTTGTCGTGTCGCAGTGAATTCAGCGTCTGCCTAACGACAGGCTCCGCCATCCGGCGACAGTGGCCCCATCCGCTTCGCGAATCCGAAGAGGGCACTTGTCCTGGCCGCGAATCAAACGATACGCGACTTGTTCGCCGTTCACCCGCCACGCTCGTGCATTCGTCTGCCAGCGCCGCTAAAACAGCGCGGCAACGAAAGCCTGCTCGTGCGCTCAGTCCGCCTGCTTGCGCAGGAACGCCGGAATGTCGTACGTATCGACGCCCTTTTCCTGCAGCGCCTGCACGTGCGAAGCCGCCGTATCGCGCGACGTGCGCCACACAGCCGGCGTATCCAGCGCGCCGTAATCGGCCGTGCTTGCATGCGACGACGACGGTGCGTAAGCAGCGTGCTGCATTGCGCCGATCGGCTGGTTGTCCGTGCCGGTACGCAGCAGCGTCATCGGTGCCGATTGCTGCTTCTTCGCCGCACGGCCCAGACCCGTTGCCACGACCGTCACGCGCAGCGCGTCGCCCATTGCATCGTCGTACACCGCGCCGAAGATCACGGTTGCGTCTTCTGCCGCATAGCTCTTGATGGTGTTCATCACTTCGCGCGTTTCCGACAGACGCAGCGAACGGCTCGACGTGATGTTGACCAGCACGCCACGCGCGCCCGACAGATCCACCCCTTCCAGCAGCGGGCTGGCCACAGCCTGCTCAGCAGCCAGACGTGCGCGATCGACACCGGCCACCGTCGCCGTGCCCATCATCGCCTTGCCCTGCTCGCCCATCACCGTCTTCACGTCTTCGAAGTCGACGTTCACCAGACCGTCGACGTTGATGATTTCCGCGATACCGGCCACTGCGTTGTTGAGAACGTCGTCTGCGCACTGGAAGCACTTGTCCATCTCGGCGTCATCGCCCATCACCTCGAACAGCTTGTCGTTCAGAACGACGATCAGCGAGTCGACGTGATCCTCCAGTTGCTGCGAACCCGCTTCTGCCACGCGCATCCGCTTGCCGCCTTCGAATTCGAACGGCTTGCTGACCACGCCAACAGTCAAGATACCCATTTCCTTGGCGATCTGCGCAACCACGGGTGCTGCGCCCGTGCCCGTGCCGCCGCCCATACCGGCGGTGATGAAGACCATGTGCGCGCCGCGCAATGCGTCGGCGATGCGCTCACGTGCTTCTTCTGCTGCCGCGCGGCCCATTTCAGGCTTTGCGCCAGCGCCCAGACCCGTGTTACCGAGCTGGATCACCGCGGAAGCGCGCGAGCGCGACAGAGCCTGCGCGTCCGTGTTCATCACGATGAAGTCGACGCCTTGCACGCCTTTGTTGATCATGTGCTGAACGGCATTGCCGCCAGCGCCACCTACTCCGATCACCTTGATGATGGTGCCGTTCGTTTCGGTTTCCAGCATCTGGAATTCCATGTTGCCTCCGTCAAGATAAAAAATTACAGCCACTCGGCCGTTATTCGGCAGGAGATCGGGCAACCTCCTGTCGCGCGCCAGCCGCCGGCACCGGCGCGAGTTTTCGAAACCTGTTCTGAAACGCGAATTCGTTAGAAGTTGCCGAGGAACCAGTCTTTCATTCGCGTGAAGACCTGGCCCATCGACCCCGACTGCACAGCGACCTTGCGGCCGCGCATCCGTTGCGAGCGTCCTTCGAAGAGCAGACCCATCGCCGTCGAATAACGCGGGTTACGCACGACATCGGCGAGACCGCCCGCGTATTCCGGCACGCCGATGCGCACCGGCTTCAGGAAAATGTCCTCGCCGAGTTCGACCATGCCGAGCATCATCGACGCGCCACCGGTCAGCACCACACCGGAGCTCAGCAGTTCCTCGTAACCCGACTCGCGCACCACTTGCTGCACGAGCGAAAACAGTTCTTCGACACGCGGCTCGACCACTGCCGCCAGTGCCTGGCGCGACAGCGTGCGCGGCCCGCGCTCGCCGAGACCCGGCACTTCGATCATTTCGTCCGGATCGGCCAGGGCTTGCTTCGCAATGCCGTAGTCGACCTTGATGTCTTCCGCGTCCGGCGTTGGCGTACGCAAGGCCATCGCGATGTCGCTGGTGATCTGGTCGCCGGCGATCGGAATCACCGCCGTGTGACGAATCGCGCCTTCGCTGAAAATCGCAATATCCGTCGTGCCGCCGCCGATATCGACCAGCACCACGCCGAGCTCTTTTTCGTCTTCCGTCAGCACCGCCAGCGACGAAGCGAGCGGCTGCAAGATCAGATCGTTCACTTCGAGCCCGCAGCGGCGCACGCACTTCACAATGTTCTGCGCCGCGCTCACCGCGCCGGTGACGATATGCACCTTCACTTCCAAACGGATGCCGCTCATGCCGATCGGCTCGCGCACATCTTCCTGGCCGTCGATGATGAATTCCTGCGTCAGGATGTGCAGCACCTGCTGATCGGTCGGGATGTTGATCGCCTTCGCCGTCTCGATCACGCGTGCGACGTCCGTCTGCGTGACTTCCTTCTCCTTGATCGCCACCATGCCGCTCGAATTGAAGCTGCGGATATGGCTGCCGGCGATCCCGGTAAACACGTTCGTAATCTTGCAGTCGGCCATCAGCTCGGCTTCTTCAAGCGCGCGCTGAATAGACTGCACGGTGGCCTCGATGTTCACCACCACGCCTTTCTTGAGCCCCTTTGATTCGCTCTGGCCGAGTCCGATCACCTCGTAGTGACCTTCGCCTTTCAGTTCGGCGACGATGGCCACGACCTTCGACGTCCCAATGTCGAGGGCGACCAGCAGATCTTTATAGTCTTTACTCATAGCGTGCTCATTGCGTGTGATGTCCGTTTACTTCTTGCCCTTGTCGGGTTCGCTGATAAAGCGCATGCCAGCGGCACGAATCGCGAAACCGTTCGGATAGCGCAAGTCCGCATACTCGATATCCTTTCCCCAACGTTGCGTCACCGCGTTCCACGCCGCGGTCAGGCGGCGGCTCCGATCGAGCAACGTGTCCTGATTGCGTTCGCGCCCAAGTTCCACCTGCGTTCCGTTCGACAGCTTCACCGTCCACGCGTAACGCGGCGACAGCGTCACTTCTTCGGGCGTTGCGCCCAACGGCGCAAACCACTTCTTGAAGTCGCTATAACGCGCGACGACTTCTTTTGCCGTTCCGTCCGGGCCGTCGAACGCGGGCAGCTCCTCTTCGAGCTCGCCCTGATTCGCGGTGAACAGTTCGCCGTCCACGCTGACCAGCTGATCGCTGCCCCACGTTCCTAGCGGTTTGTACTCTTCAAGCGTGACAGCCAGCGCATTCGGCCAGACCCGCCGCACACTCGCATGACGCACCCACGGCATCTGCTCGAACGCCTGACGCGCGACGTCGAGATCCACTGTGAAAAAGTTGCCCTTCAACCGCCCTACTACACCGGCGCGCACCGTCGGCGAATTGATGTGCTCGGTGTCGCCATCGATCTGGATTTCGCGCAGCGCGAAATTCGGACGCTGGATCAGCCAGTAACCGCCTGCCGCCAGCAGCACGAGCACCAGCACCGCATGCAATGCGTTGGCGGCGAGATTGAGCTGGCGAACGTTGTTCCACATGGTGTTGCTTTCGGGTTACCCCGGTTAGTCCTTTGTTAGTCCTTGAGCGTCAGCGCCAACACGCCGACAACCAGTTCCTGATAGCTGATGCCCACCGCGCGCGCCGCTTTCGGCGGCAGCGAGTGATCGGTCATCCCGGGCGCCGTGTTCACTTCGAGGAAGTACGGGTTGCCGTCAGCGTCGAGCATGAAATCGGCACGGCCCCAATCGGTGCAGCCGAGCACGTCGAACGCGCGGCGCGCCAGCACTTTCAGGCGCGACTCTTCGTCCGCCGCCAGACCGCACGGAATCAGGTACTGCGTGTCGTTGGCGATGTACTTCGCGTGGTAGTCATAGAACTCGCCAGCCGGCACGATGCGAATCACGGGCAGATCGAGATCGCCGGCGATGCACGCGGTGTACTCGCCGCCGCCTTCAATGCTCTTTTCGACCACGACAATCTTGTCGTACTTGACCGCTTCGAGCAGCGCTGCCGGCAATGCGTCGGCGCTTTTCACCTTGATCACCGCGACGCTCGAACCTTCGCTGGCCGGCTTCACGAACAGCGGCAAGCCAAGCTTCGCGACGATGTCTTTCGCACGCGCTTCGTAGTCGTCGCCGCGCAGCACGGCTTCGAACGGCGGCGTCGGAATACCGAGTTGCTGCCACACGAGCTTGGTGCGGAATTTGTCCAGACCGAGCGCCGAACCGAGCACGCCGCTACCCGTGTAGCGAATGCCGTAGAAGTCGAGCGCGCCTTGAATCTGGCCGTTCTCGCCATAACCGCCATGCAGCACGTTGAAGGCGCGCACGAAGCCTTCATCTTTCAACGCAGCGAGCGGACGCTCGGCCGGATCGAACGGATGCGCGTCGATACCGGCGTCGCGCAGACCTTGCAGCACGAGGCGGCCGGAATTGAGCGACACCTCGCGCTCGGCGGAATCCCCACCGAGCAGCACTGCCACTTTGCCGAATTGTTTAGGGTCGATGCTGCTCATCTCATACCTTCGTTTCTTGCGCGAGGCGTCCCGGCACACTGCCGATCGAGCCCGCGCCCATCGTGATCACCACATCGCCGTCGCGCACCACTGCTGAGAGCGCGTCCGGCACTTCATCCACCGTATCGACAAACACCGGTTCGACCTTACCCACGACGCGCAGCGCGCGCGCCAAGGCGCGGCCGTCCGCGGCGACGATCGGCGTTTCACCGGCTGAATAGACTTCTGTCAGCACGAGTGCGTCGACGGTCGACAACACCTTCACAAAATCTTCGAAGCAATCGCGCGTGCGCGTAAAGCGGTGCGGCTGGAATGCCAGTACCAGACGCCGCCCCGGAAATGCCCCACGCGCCGCCGCCACCGTTGCCGCCATTTCAACGGGGTGATGACCGTAGTCGTCGACCAGCGTGTACGCGCCGGCAGGTTTGCCTTCCGACACGACCGGCACTTCGCCGTAGCGCTGGAAGCGTCGGCCCACGCCGTTGAAATCCGCCAGCGCTCGCTGGATATCGGCATCTTTCACTTCAAGTTCAGTCGCAATTGCGATTGCGGCCAAAGCGTTCTGTACGTTGTGCTCGCCGGGCAGGTTCAAAATGATGTCAATCGGCGCTGCGTCTTCGCGCATTGCCGTGAAATGCATCTTGCCGTTGCGCGCTTCTACATTGACTGCGCGCACTTGCGCGTCCGGCGCAAAGCCGTAGCGGATGATCGGCTTCGACACGAACGGCAGGATCTCTTTCACGTTCGGATCGTCGACGCACAGCACCGCGATCCCATAGAACGGCAGACGGTGCGTGAATTCGATGAACGCCTGCTTGAGCCGCGCGAAATCGTGGCCATAGGTGTCCATGTGATCGGCGTCGATGTTCGTGATGACTTCGATCACCGGGAACAGATTCAGGAACGACGCATCCGACTCGTCCGCTTCGGCGACGATGAAATCGCCCGTACCCAGACGCGCATTCGCGCCCGCGCTGATCAGCCGGCCGCCGATCACGAACGTCGGATCGAGGCCGCCCGCGGCCAGCACGCTCGCCACCAGTGAGGTGGTCGTGGTCTTGCCGTGCGTGCCGGCAATCGCGATGCCCTGCTTCAGGCGCATCAGTTCGGCGAGCATCACCGCGCGCGGCACGATCGGAATGCGGCGATGACGCGCCGCCAGCACTTCCGGATTGTCGCTGCGCACCGCTGTGGAGACGACAACCGCGTTCGCGCCTTCGATGTTCTCCGCCGCGTGACCGATCGCGATCCGCGCGCCGAGCGCGGCGAGGCGATCGGTGACCGCGTTGCTCGACAGATCCGAGCCGCTCACCTGATAGCCGAGGTTGACCAGCACCTCTGCGATGCCGCTCATGCCAACACCGCCGATGCCGACAAAGTGAATATGTTTGACGATGTGTTTCATTGCTTTCCTTCTGGGCTCGCGCCCGAAATCGAACCCGCCACAGTCGCGCAAATCTGCGCGACCTGTTCCGTGGCGTCGGGTTTCGCGAGCGAGCGCGAACGCTCCGCCATCTCCGCGAGGGTCTCTCGCGTCTGGCTGCGCAACCAGTCGGCGAGCATTTCCGCCGACAGGTCGCGTTGCTGCACGAGCAGCGCCGCGCCGTTGTCGGCGAGGAACGCTGCATTAGTGGTTTGGTGATCGTCTACTGCAAATGGGAACGGCACGAAGAACGCCGCCACCCCTACTGCTGAAATCTCCGACACCGTCATCGCGCCCGAACGGCAGATCACCAGATCCGCATTCGAGTACGCGCTCGTCATGTCGTCAATGAAGGGCACGAGTTCGACATCGGCACCGGCTTGCAGACCCGCCGCCGCATAGTTCTCACGCAACGCTTCGATATGCTTTGCGCCCGCCTGATGCACGATGCGCGGACGTTCATTCGGCGCCAGCAGCGCAACGGCGCGCGGCACCACTTCATTCAACGCCGCCGCACCCAGACTGCCGCCCACCACCAGCACATTCAGCGGACCGCTGCGCGCAGCGTAGCGTGCTTTGGGTGCAATTGCGCGCGCAAGTTCCGCACGAATTGGGTTTCCGGTCCATTCGCCGTGCGGCAGCGCATTCGGGAATGCAACCAGCACGCGCTTGGCGACTTTCGCGAGCACCTTGTTGGCGAGACCCGCGATCGAATTCTGTTCATGCAGTACCAGCGGACGGCCGCTCAACGCGGTCATCAAACCCGCCGGAAACGTGATGTAGCCGCCCATGCCAAGCACGACGTCTGGCTTCACACGACGCAGCACACTCAAACTCTGCGAGCAGGCACGCAGCAGGGTCAGCGGCAGCATCAGCTTGGTTTTCAGGCCCTTGCCGCGCAGTCCGCCGAAGCGCACGTATTCCATCGGGATGCCGTGCTTCGGCACCAGCGTCGCTTCCATGCCTGCAGGATTGCCCAGCCATACGACCTTCCAGCCCCACGCCTGCATCAGGTGCGCGACCGCGAGCCCCGGGAACACATGTCCCCCGGTGCCACCGGCCATCACCATCAGCGTGCGTTGCGGCACAGCGGTCATACCTTCCCCCCACGCATCAGCAAGAAAAGGAACTCGTTTTGGCTCCGGCCGCTTCGCTTAACTTCGCGCGCTTTGCGCACGAAGTTAGCCTCCGCCGAAATCGTGCGCTGCTGCATGGGGGTCATACCTTCCCCCCACGCATCAGCAAAAAAAGGAATTCGTTTTGGCTTCGCCGAAATCGTGTGCTGCTGCATGGGGGTCATACCTTCCCCCCACGCATCAGCACACGATTTTCATAATCCACACGCATCAACACCGCCACCGCCACGCAGTTCAGCAAGATGCCCGAACCGCCATAGCTGACGAGCGGCAACGTCAAACCTTTGGTCGGCAGCAGGCCAAGATTCACGCCCATGTTGATGAAAGTCTGCGCGCCGAACCAGATGCCGATGCCCTTCGCCACCAGACCCGCGAACGTGCGGTCGAGTGCGAGTGCCTGACGGCCGATCTCGAACGAGCGGCGTACGATCCAGTAGAACATCAGGATCACGACCAACACGCCGACAAAACCGAGCTCCTCGCCGATCACCGCGAGGATGAAGTCGGTATGCGCTTCCGGCAGATAGTTAAGCTTCTCGACACTGCCGCCCAAGCCCACCCCGAACCACTCGCCGCGCCCGAATGCGATCAGCGAGTGCGTCAATTGATAAGCCTTGCCCTGCGCGTAACGGTCGTCCCACGGATCGAGGTAAGCGAAGATCCGCTCACGACGCCACGGCGACGCCCACACCAGCAAGCTGAACGTGCCGACCGCGGTGGCCACCAGGCCGCCGAACAGCTTGCCATTCACGCCACCGAGGAACAACACGCCCATCGCGATCGCGGCGATCACCATAAACGCGCCCATGTCCGGTTCGAGCAGCAGCAACGCGCCGACGAGACCCACGGCCACCGCCATCGGCAGAAAGCCCTTGGCGAAGCTGTGCATGTATTCCTGCTTGCGCACCGTGTAGTTCGCGGCGTAAATCGTCACGGCCAGCTTCATGATTTCCGAAGGCTGCATGTTCGTGATGCCGAGCGGAATCCAACGACGCGCGCCGTTCACGCCCTTACCGATGTGCGGAATCAGCACGATCACCAGCGCGGCCAGCGAAATCAGGAAGAGCTTTGGCGCGTACTTATCCCACGTCGAGATCGGGATGCGGAACGACACGACACCGATCACCGAGCCCATCACCACGAAAATGATCTGGCGCACGAGGAATGCGTAGTCGCGGTACGACGCGTACTTCGGCGAATCGGGCATCGCGATCGACGCCGAATACACCATCACGACGCCGAGGCCGAGCAAAGCGACGACGACCCATAGCAACGAGTGATCGTAGTCGAGCATCCGCGAGCGCAGCGGACGCACGCCGTTCACGGCGCTCGCGAGACCACTGCCGCCGGTGCGGCCGGAGGTGCGACCCGCGCTGCTCATATCACCATCGCCTGCACGGGAGCCGGCGAGGCGCGAACCGAAGCGTTCCGACCAGCTCATATCATCGTCCCCCGTTCGGCTGCGATGTCTTCCACCGTGCTGCGAAACACCGCCGCGCGATGTGCGTAGCCCTTGAACATGTCGAAGCTCGCGCAAGCCGGCGACAGCAGCACGGCGTCTCCCGGCTGCGCCAATGCAGTAGCGGCCCGCGTCGCTTCTTCGAGCGTCGCGTGGTCGGTCATCGCGATGCCGGTGTCTTCCAGCGCGGCACGAATCTGCGGCGCATCGCGCCCGATCAGCATCACGGCGCGGCACCAGCGCATCACCGGCTCAGCGAGCGGCTCGAAATCCTGGCCCTTGCCGTCGCCGCCGGCGATCAGCACCGCGCGCTGCGCGAGGCCGTCGAGCGCGGCAACCGTCGCGCCGACATTGGTGCCCTTGCTGTCGTCGACGTAATCGACGCCTTCAATCGACGCGATCAATTCCACGCGATGCGGCTCGCCACGGTATTCACGCAGGCCGTGCAGCAGCGGCGCGCCCGGCAGACCGATCGCGCGTGCCAACGCATACGCGGCCAGCGCGTTCGCGGCGTTGTGCAAGCCGCGGATACGCAAGGCGTCCGCCGGCATCAGGCGTTTGAGCGCGATGTTCTTCGGCGCTGCCACTTCGTTCTTGCGTCGGCGCGTCGGCGCAGGTTCGTCGCTGGCGTCGCGATCGTGCGCTTCGACCAGCCAGATCATGCCGTTGTCGCGCAGCAGACCATAGTCGCCGTCGTTCTTCGGCTCGGTCACGCCGAACGTGACCATCACTGCTTCGCTGTCAGCAGACGGCGTGAGTGCCATTACGCGGGCGTCATCGCGATTCAGCACGCGCACGGTGTGTGTACCAAAGATGCGGCCCTTCGCTGCGGCGTACGCATCAAGGCCGCCGTGCCAATCAAGGTGGTCTTGCGTGATGTTCAACACGACCGCTGCATCCGGCGTAAACGTATGGGCGGTTTCCAGCTGGAAGCTCGACAGTTCCAGTACCCACACGTCGGGCAACGCGGTGTTGTCGATCGCTTCGCTGAGCTTGTCCAGCGCGGCCGGGCTGATGTTGCCCGCCACCGCGACCTTCTTGCCGGCGCGTTCACACAAGAGACCGGTCAGGCTCGTCGTCGTGGTCTTGCCGTTGGTGCCGGTGATCGCGATCACCTTCGGTGCATAGCCGCTTTCGCCGAGCGTCTTCAACGCTTGCGCGAAGAATTCGAGTTCGCCCCACACGGGGATGTCCTGCTCACGCGCCGCCGCGATCAGCGGCAACAAGTCGGCGGCGAGCGGCGACAAGCCCGGACTGATCGCCACGAGTTCAACGCCTTCGAGCAACGAGAGCGAAAACGGACCGCCGACGAAGTCGGCATCGACGCCGTGCGCTTCCAGCGCGGACAGGTTCGGCGGCACCTCGCGCGTATCGGCCACACGCAGCCGACAGCCGTGCCGCGCGCACCAGCGCGCCATCGCGAGACCGGATTCACCCAGTCCCAGCACGAGCACCATCGGCTTTTGCCGATCCCGAAACTTCTCGCCAAACATCGCCTGCTTCCCCTAAATACGACTTAACGCAACTTGAGCGTGGACAAACCGAACAGACACAACATCAGCGTGATGATCCAGAAACGCACGACCACCTGCGTTTCTTTCCAACCCGACAATTCGAAATGGTGATGCAGCGGCGCCATCTTGAAGAGACGCCGCCCTTCGCCGAAGCGGCGCTTGGTGAACTTGAACCACGTAACCTGCAGCATCACGGAGAGCGTCTCCGCGACGAAAATGCCACCCATGATGAAGAGCACGATTTCCTGACGCACGATCACCGCGACTGTACCGAGCGCGCCGCCCAGCGCCAATGCGCCGACGTCGCCCATGAACATCTGCGCCGGGTGCGTGTTGAACCAGAGGAACGCGAGCCCTGCCCCTCCCATTGCCGAACAGAAGATCAACAACTCGCCCGCACCGGCGATGTGCGGAAACAGCAGGTACTTCGAATAGACCGAGCTACCCATCACGTAGGCGAACACGCCGAGCGATGCGCCGACCAGCACGACCGGCATGATCACGAGACCATCGAGGCCGTCGGTTAGATTGACCGCATTGCTCGCACCGACAATCACCAGATACGTCAACACGATGAAGCCCCACACGCCGAGCGGATAGCTGATCGACTTGACGAACGGCAGCAACAGATCGGCGCGCGCCGGCAAGCCCATCGACAAACCGCTGCGTACCCACGCCATGAACAGGTCGAACACGCGCACGTTGCTCGCTTCCGATACGCTGAACGCCAGATACACCGCGGCGAACAAACCGATGACCGACTGCCAGAAATACTTTTCGCGCGACGACATCCCGCGCGGGTCTTTGTGGACCACCTTGCGGTAATCGTCGACCCAGCCGATCACGCCGAAGCCAAACGTGACGAGCATCACGATCCAGATGAAGCGGTTGGTCAGATCGGCCCACAACAGCGTCGCCACGGCAATGCCGAGCAGAATCAGCACGCCGCCCATGGTCGGCGTACCGGATTTGACGAGGTGCGTTTGCGGACCGTCTTTACGAACGGCCTGACCGACCTTCATCGCGGTCAGCTTGCGGATCACCGCCGGGCCACAGACGAGCCCGATCAGCAGCGCGGTGATGGTGGCCATCACCGCACGGAAAGTCAGATAACTGAACACGCGCAAGAAGCTTGCGTCATTCTGCAGCCATTGCGCCAGCGCCAGTAGCATGCTTCGGTCCTTCTATTTCAATGTGCAGCGGGCGTATTGCCCGCTGCGTTGGGTTGTGGACTCGTTACGGCGTCCACCACGCGTTCCATTTGCATGAAGCGCGAACCTTTCACGAGAAGCGTTGCAGCAGCGCCGAAATCCGCTTGCTGCAATTGCGCGACCAACGTGCCGATATCGGCCACGTGATGCGCGCCCGCGCCATACGCGGTGCAGGCGTCGCGCGAGGCGTCGCCCATGGCGTACAGCGCGTCGATGCCGCGTTCTTTGGCGTAGGCACCGATTTCGCGGTGAAACGCCGGGCCGTTGTCGCCAACTTCGCCCATGTCGCCCATCACCAGCACGCGCGGCGATGCGAGCGACGCGAGCACGTCGATCGCCGCGCGCATCGAGTCGGGATTCGCGTTGTAGGTGTCGTCGATCACGGTTGCGCCGGCGAGCGTGCCGAGCGCTGCGCGCTTCACCTGCAAGCGGCCTTTCACGGCGCCGAACGATTCGAGGCCGCGCTTGATCGCGTCGAGCGACACGCCTGCGGCAAGCGCGGCCGACGTCGCGGCCAACGCGTTGTGCGCGTTGTGGTCGCCCAGAACTTGCAGCGTCACATCGACGTGGCCTTCGGGCGTGTCGATGCTCAGAAGATTGCCCGTGAACGTGCCGGTTACGGCGGCTTCGGTCACGCGCTCGGGGGTATTCAAAGCGAAGTCGATGATGGAGTCGCCGGTTGCAGCGACACGCCAGATGCTTGCGTATGCATCGTCAGCCGGGAACACGGCGACACCTTCAGGCGACAGCGCGTGGATCACGCTCGCATGTTCGAGTGCGACGGCTTCGACCGTCGCCATGAATTCCTGATGCTCGCGTTGTGCGTTGTTCACCACCGCGACCGTCGGCTCGGCGATCTTCGCGAGCAGCGAGGTTTCGCCCGGATGGTTCATGCCGAGTTCAACCACCGCCAGTTGATGCGCGGATTGCAAGCGGAACAGCGTGAGCGGCAAACCGATATCGTTGTTGAAGTTGCCAGCAGTCGCGAGGCGTGAGTCCGCGCCGACCGCAGCGGCGAAAATCGACGCGATCATTTCCTTGACCGTCGTCTTGCCGTTGCTGCCCGTCACGGCGACGAGCGGCATGCTGAATTTGCGCCGCCAGCCCCGCGCAAGCGCACCGAGCGCGACACGCGTATCAGCCACGCGCAAAGCGGGCACATGCCAGTCGTCAGGCGTGCGCGTCACCAGCGCTGCCGTGACGTTGCGTGACGCCACGTCCGGCAGGAAGTCGTGCGCGTCGAAACGGTCACCCTTGATCGCGACGAACAGATCGCCCGGACCGGCGCTACGGCTATCGGTCGACACGCGTTCGAACGTGACGCTATCGTCACCCAGCACGGTTGCGCCGGGGATCAGCGCGGCGGCTTCACGCAGCGAGAACATGGTCATTCGCCACCTCCGCGTGCGTGCGTCGCACGTGCGGCGAGCGCAAGGCGAGCGTGATCCTGATCGGAGAAAGCGCGTTTCTTACCCATGATTTCCTGTGTTGCTTCGTGCCCCTTGCCGGCCAGCACGATGACGTCTTCGCGAGCGGCGCCGCGGATCGCTTGCAGGATCGCGCTCGCGCGGTCCTCGATGCGGCGCGCCTTAGACGCGTCTTTCATGCCTGCGGCAATCTGCTCGATGATCGACTGCGGATCTTCGCTGCGCGGGTTGTCGCTCGTCACAACGACGCCGTCGGCGAGCTTCTCGGCGATCGCACCCATCAGCGGACGCTTGGTGGCGTCACGGTCGCCGCCGCAACCGAACATGCAGATCAGCTCGCCACCACGTGCGGCCGCCATCGGGCGCAGTGCTTCGAGGGTCTTTTCCAGCGCGTCGGGCGTGTGTGCATAGTCGATCACGATGAGTGGTTCGTCGTTCTGCAAGCGGCCGCCGAGGCGTTGCATGCGGCCGTTCACCGGCTCGAGCTTCGCGAGTTCGGCGAGCGCCGCGTCGAACGGCACGTCGGCGGCGAGCAAGGCGCCGAGTACGCCGAGCAGATTGCTGACGTTGAATGCGCCAAGCGTTTGCACTTCGACTTCGGCGTTGCCCCAGTCGGACGTGACGAGGTGAAACGCGGTACCTGTCGCCGTAGCGCGCACGTTCGACGCGAGCAACAACGCGTCGGCTTGCGGCGCACCGGCGTCCGACGCGTCCTTCAGCGCCTCGTCGAGGCCGTACGCGATCGTGCGGGCGTGACCCTGCGTGCTGGCGAGCAAACGACGGCCGGCGGGATCGTCGCGATTGATCACCGCGGCGCGCAATTCCGGCCAGGCAAACAGACGCGCCTTGGCGGCTTCGTACGCTTCGAACGTGCCGTGATAGTCGAGATGGTCTTGCGTGAGATTCGTGAACACGGCAATGTCGAACGCCGTGCCGTTCACGCGGCCTTGATGCAGCGCGTGCGACGACACTTCCATCGCCACCGCTTGCGCGCCGGCGTCGCGCAATTGCGCGAGACTGCGTTGCAGTTGGGGCGCGTCGGGCGTCGTGAAGCCAGTGTGCACGAGGTGACCCGGCAGACCGGTACCGAGCGTACCGATGATCGCGCAACGCTTGCCAAGCGCGGTCAACGCCGCCGAGATCCATTGGCTGCAGGAGGTCTTGCCGTTCGTGCCGGTGACGCCGATCGCCAGCATGCCGTCGCTCGGATCGTTATACCAGGCGCTCGCAATCGAACCAGCGAGTTCGTTCAACGCCGGCACGGCCAGTGTCGTGGACGAATCGATCGCGCCGCTAAAGCCTTCGGGCTGAACCAGCACGGCTGCCGCGCCACGCTCGATCGCACCGTCGATGAACGGGCGGTTGTCCGCACCGTCGACCGCATAGGCGAAAAACGCGTCGCCCGCCGCAAGCGAGCGCGTGTCGGCGTGCAGATGCGCGCCTGGCTGCACGCGAGCGTGCAGCCAGTTCAGTGCGTCGGCAATTTGCCGGTGCGCTGGATGCTTCTTACGCAACGCGCTCATCGCACAACTCCAGGATGGCTGTTCGCGTTGGCGGAGATCGTCATCTTCTTCGCGCCACCGCTGGTGGAGAGTTTCTTGACCGTTGCGGGCGAGGGCGGTGCGCTCGGCGCGGCAGGCGCCGAATCGTCCGACACGACCATCTGTTTAACGGGCATATCCGGCGGCACATTCAGCGAACGCAGCGTATCGCCGACGATCGCCGAGAACACCGGGCCGGACACCTGGCCGCCGAAGTGGCTACCCGCCGTCGGTTCGTCGACCGACACGGCGACGACGATGCGCGGATTCGGCATCGGCGCCATGCCGACGAACGAAGCGCGGTACTTGGAGTGGTCGTAGCCGTGAGCGCCGTGTTTGTATGCGGTACCGCTCTTGCCGCCAACGCGATAGCCCGGCACAGCCGCGTCAGGCGACGTGCCGCCCGGCGCCGTGACGGTTTCGAGCATCGCACGCACTTCGCGAGCGGTGGTGGGCGCGAAAATTTGCGGCCCCGTTGCCGGCTGATCGCCAGACGTGCGGAAAATCGATACCGGCATGATCTCGCCGTCATGCGCGATCGCGGTGTACGCACGGCCCAACTGGAACAGCGACACCGACAGGCCGTAGCCATATGACATGGTCGCCTGTTCGATGCGGCGCCAGCTCTTCCACGGCCGCAGACGGCCCGCCGCCGCACCCGGGAAACCGACCTTCGGCGCCTGGCCGAGACCGATGCTGGTATACATATTCCACATCTCTTCGGGCTTGAGCTGCATGGCGATCTTCGTCGCGCCGATGTTGCTCGACTTCTGGATCACGCCGCCCACCGTCAGCACGCCGAACGCGCTGTCGTCAGTAATCGGCGCGCCGTCGAGCACGAAACGGCCGCCGCCTGTATCAACCAGTGTAGTCGGCGTGACGCGGTGCAGATCGAGTGCCAGCGAGATCGTGAACGGCTTCATGATCGAGCCCGGCTCGAAGGTGTCCGTCAGGATGCGGTTGCGCAGTTGATCGCCAGTCAGGTGCGAACGGTCGTTCGGGTTGTACGTCGGGTAGTTAACGAGCGCCAGCACTTCGCCCGTGCGGACGTCGATCACCATCGCCGCGCCGGCCTTCGCCTTGAATTTCTCGACGGCCGCTTTCAGGTTCGTATAAGCGATGTACTGGATCTTGCTGTCGATCGAGAGATCGACGTCCTGCCCGTTGTGCGGCACGACCTGCTCGTCCACATCTTCGATGATGTGGCCCATGCGGTCTTTAATGACGCGGCGGCTGCCCGACATGCCGGCCAGCAACTTCTGGTCGCCGAGTTCGACACCTTCCTGACCTTCGTCTTCCACATTGGTGAAGCCAATCAGGTGAGCCGTGATCTCGCCTTCCGGATAGAAGCGCTTGTACTCGTCGCGCGCATAAATGCCAGGGATGTCCAGCGCGGTGACTTTCGCGGCGACGTCGACCGGCACCTGGCGCTTCACATAGACGAAGTTCTTGTCTTCCGACAGCTTGGCGCGTAGCTCCTTGTTCGTCATGTCGAGCAGCTTGCCGAGCTGGTTCAGCTTGTCGGCGCCGAGATCGTCCGGCACCGAGTCGGGAATCGCCCAGATTGCGCGCACCGGCAGACTCGTGGCGAGCACGAGGCCGTTGCGGTCGAGAATCTTGCCACGCGTGGCCGGCAGTTCGAGCCGGCGCTGATAGCGGATCTCGCCCTGCTTCTGATAGAAGGCGTTGCCCGGCCCCTGAATCCAGAAGGCGCGCGCGGCCAGCGCGACAAACGCCATGAACAGCATGAACACGACGAGTTTCGAGCGCCACATGGGCAAGCGCACCGACAGGATCGGGTTCGCCGAAAAGGCGACGCTTTTGCGAGTCGACGATTTTTTCATCGCACGCCTCCTCGACGAGTCGCAACCGGCGCCGAGGCCGGGCCGGAAGTCGGGATCGGCGCGTCCTCGGCCTTGGCAGCGCCCGGGTCGAGCGTCAAGTACTGGGTGCGCCCGGTCGTAACCGATTGCATCTTCAGAGAATCAGTGGCGATCTGCTCGATGCGCGACGTCTTCGACAACGCGCTCTGCTGATATTGAAGCTGTGAATAATCCTGCTGCAGCTGGTGCTCCTGCGATTGCGCGCGCTGCAACTGGATAAAGATCTGACGCTGCTGATTGGTTGCATTGACGACAGACAAAGCGCAACCCATCACGATCATCAGCAGGAAGATATTGAGGCGATTCATGGTGCAATCCGCTCCGCCACACGCATCACGGCAGAACGGGCGCGCGGGTTCGCGGCGACTTCAGCGTCGCTGGCGAACACGCGGCCGATGATTTTGAGCGGAGGGCTCGGCAGATCGACTGCACGGATCGGCAGACGGCGATCGACCGCAGGCGTACTGGCGTGCGCCTGCATGAATCGCTTGACGATCCGGTCCTCGAGCGAATGAAAGCTGATGACCACCAGCCGCCCCCCTTGCTCCAACAGCGACAACGCTGCATCTAAAACGACTTGCAGCTCCGCAAGCTCTTGATTGATGTGAATCCGTATAGCTTGAAAGGTGCGGGTTGCCGGATCCTTGCCCTTCTCACGGGTTTTGACGACGTTAGCCACGATTTGGGCAAGCTCGCCCGTGCTGACGAGAGGCCCAAGACGGTCGGACTCTGCCCGGCGAGCAACAAGCGCCTTTGCAATCTGAAAAGCAAACCGTTCTTCCCCATAATCTCGTATCACCTCCGTCAGTTCCTGCACCGTGGCCCGCGCCAACCAGTCAGCAGCAGACTCGCCGCGCGTCGGGTCCATCCGCATGTCGAGCGGGCCGTCGGCGCGAAAGCTGAAGCCCCGCTCCGGATCGTCGACTTGCGGCGACGACACGCCCAGATCCAGCAAAACGCCCGACACCCGACCTACCCCGCGCTCCGCAATCGCGTCACGCAGTGAAGCAAAACTCTCATGCACGATGCCAAAGCGCGGATCTGCAATCTGCTGAGCCGTAGCAATGGCGAGCGGGTCTTTGTCGAACGCAATCAGGCGCCCCGCTTCACCCAGCTTCTCCAACACCAGGCGGCTATGACCGCCGCGCCCAAACGTACCGTCCACATAAACGCCGTCCGCGCGTGTAACCAGCGCGTTGACCGCCTCTTCCAACAGCACCGTGCGATGCTGCAATTCATTTCCCATCGCAGGTGCCATATATGTAGTCCGCGATCAGAACGTGAAATTCTTTAACGCTTCGGGCATGCCCTCGGCGATCGCTGCCTGTTCCTTTGCTGCGTAAATTTGTGCGTCCCACAATTCAAAGTGACGACCCATGCCTAGCAAGGTCACTTCTTTCTCCAGCGAGCCGGCTGCGCGTAATTCCGGCGACACGAGCACGCGGCCCGCGCCGTCCATATCGACGTCCATGGCATTGCCGAGAAAAATGCGCTTCCACCAGGCTGCGTTCATAGGCAGCTTGTCGACCTTGTCGCGGAAGATCTCCCACTCCGGGCGCGGAAAGAGCAACAGGCAGCCGTCCGGGTGCTTGGTGATCGTCACCCGGCCCTCTGCCTGTGTTTGCAGCGCATCCCGATAGCGAGAGGGAATCGACATCCGCCCTTTCGCATCGAGTGTCAGCGCCGACGCCCCTTGGAACACTTCGCTCTCCCTGTCGACCGGAGTTAGCGCTTTAGCGCTGTACTCCGGTCCCATGCAACTTAGTTGCCCGCGGCGTTTTTGCGCCGGCTGCCCGATTCGTGAAAATCTACCCGAAACTACCCGTGAGATCACACAAAAATACACTTTCTCACACTGTCTCCCACTTTAGAGGAACGCTAAACAGGGGTCAAGGGAGATACGCGCTTTTCGAGCGAATTTTGTTTGTTAGAACAAGGACTTAGCGCGACTCCTTCACATCAGACATAAAACGGAAAACCGTTATAAATGAATGAGCTAGTGAATCTTGTGAAGGTGATACGTGAAAAGTGCGAGGGAAAGGCGCGGAATGTAAGAGATCGTGAAGCGGGATCGGGAGGAGTTTGCTGGCGTTCCGGGTATTTCGAGCGGACGGCGCGCGAGGCGCCATCCCACTCTCAGGCGGTGCGTGAGCAGAAGTCTCGAACTTATAGGTAATAGGCCGTGCGTGTCATGACTTTCGATACCGCACGCATCAGCGCACGAGCAGGGAACGGCAACTCGACGCCGCCTGCGTCCATCGCGGATTTACCATGCTCCGCCTCGTCCACGCGCATCTGCTCGACGATGGCGCGCGACTCACGGTCTGCCGCGGGCAACTGATCCAGATGGCTATCCAGATGCTGTTCGACCTGTCGCTCGGTTTCGGCCATGAAGCCGAGACTCACTCGATCACCCAGGCGGCCTGCCGCGAGGCCGATTGCCAGCGCACCTGTATACCAGAGCGGGTTCAACAGGCTTGGACGCGAATCGAGCGCCTGGAGGCGTTTGGCGGTCCACGCCAGATGATCCTCTTCTTCTATGGCAGCATGATTAAACACGGCCCGCAAAGAAGGCGACCTGGTAGCGAGTTTCTGAGCCTGGTAAAGCGCTTGGGCGCACACCTCACCGACGTGGTTCACACGCATCAAGCCGGCCGCATGCGCACGCTCCGCCGGCGAGAGCTCGACAGGCTCCGCCGCCGATTCTTGCGGAACTGGCAATGGACGACTCATCCGCGACACGCCGGTCATTGAGCGTAAACCCCGATCAAATTCGCTAATCAACTCGTCCAGAAACATTCAGCACTCCCTGATTCGACAACCGCCGCGCCGCACTGGCAGGTCCGTGCGACAAGGCTTTGCGTGGCAAAACCAGCGTCACGGAGCCCCCGGATTCCAACAATTCTGGCGGCGAACTTCTGATTTTAGACCATGTTGCGTAAACGAAACAGGACCGGTCCCGGTCGTCTCCTTTTGCTTTGTGCCATGTATGCCTTTTGTTACATTACGTGCAACTTCTCGCGAAGTTGGACAAGCAAGGCCTCAACGCTAGACAAATATTCGCCTTGTACAAAAGATTCGTAATCCTTGGAGATCATTCGATGAAAAAGTCGCTTCTCGCTCTCGCAGCACTGGGCGCATTCGCAGGCGTCGCTCATGCTCAGAGCAGCGTGACCCTGTACGGTATCATTGACGAAGGCTTCAACATCAACACCAACTCGGGTGGCAAGCACCTGTACAACCTGTCCAGCGGTGTTCTGCAAGGCTCGCGTTTCGGCCTGCGCGGCACGGAAGATCTGGGCGGCGGTCTGAAGGCAATCTTCGTGTTGGAAAACGGCTTTGACGTGAACACCGGCAAGCTGGGTCAAGGCGGCCTGATGTTCGGTCGTCAAGCTTACGTTGGCCTGTCGAGCCAGTTCGGCACGGTCACGGCGGGTCGTCAGTACGACTCCGTCGTCGACTACGTTGGTCCGCTGGAAGCCGGCGACCAGTGGGGCGGCTACATCGCTGCTCACCCGGGCGACATCGACAACTTCAACAACGCGTACCGCACCAACAACACGGTCAAGTACACGAGCGTTAACTACAACGGCCTGACGTTCGGCGGTACGTACAGCTTCGGCGGCCAGGCAGGCAACGTCACCGGCAACCAGATCTGGTCGTTGGGCGCTGGCTACAACAACGGTCCGTTGGTCTTGGGCGTCGGCTACTTGAACGCACGCACCCCGGCAGCATCGGGTGGCCTGTTCAACAACGGTGGCACGGCTACAGCAGCGGACGCAGCAGTGACGTCGCCGGTCTATGGCGCCTACACGTCGGCTAACACGTACCAGGTGATCGGTGCGGGTGGTGCATACACGTTCGGCGCGGCAACGATTGGCCTGACGTACTCGAACATCCGTTTCGCAAACCTGGGCATGGCGTTCGCACAGCCGACGGTCAAGGGTCAATCGGCTACGTTTAACAACGCCGAACTGAACTTCAAGTATCAGTTGACCCCGGCATTGCTGGTCGGCGCAGCGTATGACTACACGCGCGGCGCGACCATCGAAGGCGCATCGCGTGCCCAGTACCACCAAGGCGCGGTTGGCGTGGACTACTTCCTGTCCAAGCGTACCGACGTGTACGTGATTGGTGTGTACCAACATGCTCTGGGCGAAGTGCTGAACGAAGCAGGCACGGGCGTGACTGCCGCAACGGCTGGCATCAACGGCCTGTCGGGTTCGTCGAACCAGAACCAGTTCGCGGCTCGCATCGGCATCCGCCACAAGTTCTAATAAGTCGTAATAAAGCAGTTTGCCTCAAAGGCGCCTTCGGGCGCCTTTTTTTTATGGCCGCGCCGTGCACTGTCGGCTGATTTGCGAGGAGACGACGGCTCAAAGAGAAAGGCCCGGCAGACTTTCGTCTGCCGGGCCTTTCTCTTTCTTCCCGCAATGCATTACTTCATGTCGGCGCTGTTCAAGCCGTTGGGGTTGATGCGCTTGATACGCTTATGCCCGGCCGTCCCGCAACTCGCGACGCAGAATCTTGCCGACATTACTCTTGGGCAGTTCAGTCCGGAATTCGACGATCTTCGGCCGCTTGTAGCCGGTCAACTGCGTTTTGCAGTACGCGAAGATGTCCGCATCGGTAAGTGCCTGGTCTTTCTTCACGACGAAAAGCTTCACCGCCTCGCCCGAATGCTGATCCGGCACACCGACCGCGGCGACTTCGAACACGCCCGGCAGCTTGGCGACCACGTCCTCGATTTCGTTCGGATAGACGTTGAAGCCGGAGACGAGAATCATGTCCTTCTTCCGGTCGACGATCTTGACGAAGCCGTCTTCGTTCATCAAACCGACGTCGCCCGACTTGAAGAAGCCGTCCGGCGTCATGACTTTGGCCGTCTCTTCCGGTCGGTTCCAGTAGCCAGCCATCACCTGCGGGCCGCGGATGCAGATTTCGCCGGGCTGGCCAAGCGGCACCTCGTTGCCTTCGTCGTCGCGAATCGAGATTTCGGTCGACGGCAACGGCAAACCAATCGTGCCGCTATATTCCGTGACGGTGACTGGATTGCAGGTAACGCACGGCGACGTCTCCGACAGACCGTAGCCCTCGATAATCGGCGTATGCGTATGCTCGAACCAGCGCTTGGCAACCGCTTCCTGCACCGCCATACCGCCGCCATTTGCGGCGATCAGCTTCGAAAAATCAAGCTTGTGGAAGTCCGGGCTGTTAAGCATCGCGTTGTACAGCGTGTTGACAGCGGGAATCGTCGTGATCGGATAACCTTCCAGCGCCTTGATCATGCCAGGGATGTCGCGCGGATTGGGGATCAGCACGCCGAGGCCACCGGTACGGATCGTCAGCAGTCCGCAGACCGTCAGCGCAAAGACGTGATACAGCGGCAATGCGACAACCGTGATGAACTGATCAATGTCCGTGCGGTTAGCGCGAACCGGATCGAGCCAGATTTCCGACTGCAGCACGTTGGCGATCAGGTTCCGATGCAACAGCGTCGCGCCCTTGGCCACGCCGGTCGTGCCGCCCGTGTACTGTAGAAACGCGACATCGTCCGGGCCTTGCTGGACGGGCTTGAAACTCTGGTGGCCGCCCTCGGCGATCGCCGTGTTGAACTTGACGTGACCCGGCAAGCTCCACGCCGGCACCATCTTCTTCACGCGCCGCACGACGAAGTTCACCAGCGAGCCCTTCACGCCCATCAAATCGCCCATTGCGGCGACGACGACGTGCTTGATTGACGTGTTGCGCACGATCGCCTGGAGCGTGACAGCGAAGTTTTCGAGCAGGATGATCGCTTCCGCGCCGCTGTCCTTGAGCTGGTGCTCGAGCTCCCGCGGGGTGTAGAGCGGATTGACATTCACCACCACGTAGCCCGCGCGCAGGATCGCCGCAATCGCGACCGGATATTGCAGCACGTTCGGCATCATGATCGCGATGCGCGCGCCGCGGGCAAGGCCCTTCGACTGAAACCACGCGGCCAGCTTGCGCGATAGCGTGTCGAGCTCGCCGTAGCTGATCTCCTTACCCATGCAGACGAACGCTGGTTTGGCGCGGTGGTCGCGGAAGGCTTCTTCGAGCAGTTCGGCGACGGACGAATAGCGGGTCGGGTCGATCTCTGCGGGAACGCCGGGCGGATAAGATTTCAGCCAGATTTTGTCCATGCAGCGTCTCCTCCTTTATTTTCGAATGGTCGTGCTAAAAACGCATCGTAGCATGGGCACCCCGTGGCTATTCGCGAAAAGCGGCTGGGTTAGACTGCAGCCTCGAACCTATTGAAGGCCGCAACTGCAAGATTTTTGAGCGTGTTTTCAGGTGCGTTCGACCTCGACGAGGCAGTCGTAGAACGTGGCCGATCCGCCCAGATCGGTAAGCGCCTGACTGGTGACCTGGTTGGCGTTGCGGCCGTCGGGGGCGAGTTTCTTCCACCAGATCGACAGGCCGACCACGAGCCCTTCACGCGCCTTGTCGGTGACACGGGCGCGCGCCTGCATCGAGCCGCGATCGTTGAATATGCGCACCTGATCACCGTCAGCGATGTCTCGCTGCAGTGCGTCGGACGGGTGGATGTCCAGGTGCGGCTCTCCTTCCGTCGAGCGCAAGCTCTCGATGTTCACGAAGGTGCTGTTCAGGAAGTTGCGGGCAGGCGGCGAGATCATCGCAAGCGGATAACGGGCGGCGAGGCCGGGCGCGCCGTCGGCAGATTCGTAAGGCGGCAGATAATTCGGCAACGGATCGAGCCCTTGCTGCGCGAGGCGCTCGCTGAAGAACTCGCATTTACCGGACGGCGTGCGAAAGCCGCCCTCGGCGAATGGCGCGTCAGGCAGGTTCAGCTTTGCCCAGCCGGTTTTCGTTAGCGAGTCCCAACTGACGCCTTCGAGCGTTTTGTCATTCCAGCGGAATGCCGACTGCGCGATAGCGTCGTCGCTCTCGTAAAGCGCCGCCTCCTGTAGGCCCATGTGGCGTGCGAGGCCGCGAAAGATCTCCGTATTCGGGCGTGCATCGCCGACTGGCGCGATCGCTGGCAGGTTGACCATGACGTGCGTGTGCCCGTACGACTTGTGCACATCCAGGTGCTCGAGTTGCGTCGTAGCAGGCAGAAGCAGATCGGCGTAGTCTGCGGTGTCGGTCTGGAAGTGCTCGAGCACGATCGTGAACAGGTCTTCGCGCGCAAACCCTGCGGCGACCCGTTCCGAGTCCGGCGCGACCGCCACCGGATTCGAGTTATAGACAATGATCGCTTCGACTTTCGGGCCGAACGTAGCGTCGCCCAGGTGCAGCAATGCGTCGCCGATCGCGTTCATATTGATGACACGCGATGCCTTGCCCGGCCAGCCCGGCATCAGATCCGGGCGCTGCAATGCGTGCGAATCCACCGGCGCCCATCCGCCCGAGGACAGCAATACACCGCCCGCCCGCTCGCGCCATGCGCCTGTCAACGATGGCAGGCAAGCGATTGCGCGCACGGCGTTACCGCCGCCACGCACCCGCTGGAGGCCATAGTTCATCCGGATCGCGGCCTTTTTCGTGCTGCCGTAAAGGCGCGCAAGATCGACGATCACCTGCTCGTCGATGCCGCAAATCTGAGCGGCACGCGACGGCGGATAGCTGAGCGCACGCGCCTTGAGTTCATCGAAGCCCAGCGTATGGGCCGCAATGTAGGCGTGATCAAGCAGATTTTCCGCGATCAACACGTTGATCATGCCAAGCGCTAAAGCACCGTCGGTTCCGGGTTTCAGTGCAATGTGCTGGTGGCATTTTTCCGCCGTCAGCGACCGGTACGGATCGATCGCGATCAGCCGTGCGCCGCGACGCTTGGCTTCCTGGGCACGTGTCCAGAAGTGCAGATTCGACGCGATGGGATTCGAGCCCCAGATCAGGATGACCTCGCTCTCGGCGAAAAACTCGGTGAGCATGCCGAGGCTGGCGCCGTAGGTATATTTCAGCCCCGCCGCACCCGCGGCTGCGCAAATCGTGCGGTCTAACTGCGATGCGCCGAGTGTGTGAAAGAACCGCTGCGCAATGCTGTCGCCCTGAACCAGGCCCATCGTCCCGGCGTAGCTGTACGGCATGATGGCTTCTGGCGTTCGGTGCGCTATCTCCGACAGGCGTGCTGCGGCCAACTCGAACGCCTCGTCCCAGCTAATCGGTTCAAAACGACCTTCGCCTTTGCGGCCGACGCGCTTCATCGGTGTCGTCAACCGATGCGGATGGTGCACCCGCTCGGCATAGCGGCTGACTTTGGTACACAGCGCGCCTTGAGTCGGCGGATGATCGGGATCGCCGACGACCTTGATCGCCCTCCCATCTTCGACGGTCACGCGCATCGCACAGGTATCGGGGCAATCGTGCGGGCACACCGCACGGGCGAATTCAGTCGGAGCATTCATCGGCGATCCGTCCAGGAGAGCGGTAAGCGGTGGCGCAATCCCGAATTTTATTACGTTCGCTGCCTGTTAACCTGCATGGTCCCGCCAAAAATGTCTTCGGCGTAGAATCGGTTATCAACGTGCCCGGGCGATATGGCCCCGAGCGATTCCACGCAAAGCAAAGCACAAGCGCATCACCACTCCATCATGAAACTGATCCCAGAAATCCAGGCCGCCCACGGCGAGATTCAAACCCTTCGGCGAACGATTCATGCGCACCCCGAACTGCGTTACGAAGAAACGGCAACAGCGGATCTGGTTGCCAGGACACTTGAGTCCTGGGGCATCGAAACTCATCGCGGATTGGGCAAAACAGGCGTAGTCGGTGTACTGAAGCGCGGCAACGGATCGCGCTCGATTGGACTGCGCGCTGACATGGATGCGTTGCCGATTCAGGAGCTAAACAGCTTCAGCCATCGCTCGCAGAACGACGGCAAAATGCACGCGTGCGGCCATGACGGACATACCGCGATGCTGCTCGGCGCGGCGCGACATCTGGTCAAGCACGGTGATTTTGACGGCACGATTGTGTTCATCTTTCAACCGGCGGAAGAAGGCGGTGCCGGCGCACAGGCAATGATCGACGATGGCCTGTTCACGAAATTTCCGGTCGATGCGGTTTTCGGCGTTCACAACTGGCCAGGCATGCCGGCCGGCCACTTCGGTGTGACCGAAGGCCCGATCATGGCGTCCAGCAACGAATTTCGCATTGAAATCAAAGGCGTGGGTTCGCACGCGGCATTGCCGCACAACGGCCGCGACCCCGTGTTCACGGCGGTTCAGATCGCGAACGGGCTGCAAAGCATCATCACGCGAAACAAGAAGCCGCTCGATACCGCGGTACTGTCGATCACCCAGATCCACGCCGGCGACGCCGTCAATGTCGTCCCGGACGATGCGTGGATCGCAGGCACCGTGCGGACTTTTACCACCGAAACGCTCGACCTGATCGAAGCACGCATGCGCAAGATCGCCGAGAGCACGGCGGAGGCCTACGATTGCTCGGTCGATATCCACTTCCATCGCAACTATCCGCCGACTATCAACAGTAGCGAGGAGGCCCGCTTCGCAGCGTCGGTCATGAAGGAAATTGTCGGCGCGGAAAATGTCGACGACGCAGTCGAACCGACAATGGGCGCCGAGGATTTCTCGTTCATGCTGCTGGCGAAGCCGGGCTGTTACGCTTTTCTCGGCAATGGCGACGGTGGGCACCGGGACTCAGGACATGGTGCCGGGCCTTGCATGCTGCATAACGCGAGCTATGACTTCAACGACGAGCTATTGCCGATCGGCTCAACGTATTGGGTTCGGTTGGCACAACGATTCCTGGCACAAGAGGGATAGAGGCAGTGAGTTATATGTGAAGCGGCGATTTCCGCATCGCCGCTTCATAGGCACCAAGCGTATCGAGGCGCAGCTTTGCCGATATGCAGTGCCGGCCCGACGGGTGCTAACGGGTCGCTGATTTCACGGTCCGTAAACGCAAAAACCCCGCCTTTTGGGGCGGGGTTTCTGGACATGCTGGGGAGCCTGACGATTACCTACTTTCACACGGGAATCCGCACTATCATCGGCGTGGAGTCGTTTCACGGTCCTGTTCG
>NZ_WOEY01000109.1 GCF_013177695.1 Paraburkholderia solitsugae
GCATAAGGTGCGTGAAGCGCGATAGGCGATCTAGCGATCGAATCAGACACTTTCTCTTTTTTCGGTCAGGCTGCGGTGCGCTCACCGCGCTGGGTTAAATGCAATATCGGCGAAAGTGTCCTGGACGAGGTAGTACGCTCGTCGCCAACACATCATGCATAGCGCGCAAGAAACATATCGGCAGCGGATTCCGCGACTTGCCTTTGCTCATCCACGCTGAGCCGTGGCTGACCCATCGTCACCTGCGGCCAGAAAGCGAACGCTTTTACCAGGCCCTGCAACTGCTGCGAGGCGAACATCGGGTCCGACGTCTTGAGGCGGCCATCGGCAGCGGCTGCGCGAATCCACACCGTCAAGTCTTCTTCGCGCTCGCCCATGCGGGCCACCATATCGCGCGCGCGCTCCGGCGAATGAATGCCCGCCGCGATCGCGACACGCGCGAGGGACAGGAACGCCTCGTCATTCAACAGACTCAGCTTTTTCAACAGAAGCTGAAGCAATTGCGCACGCAACGGATGCACGGCGGAATACGCCGGCGCCTCTCCCGTGTCACTCGACTCCCATAACTGCCGCAGGATGGCGGCGAACAGCACTTCCTTGCTTGGGAAATGGTTGTAGACCGTGCGCTTCGAAACGCTCGCGCGTGCCGCGATACGGTCCATGCTGGTCGCGTCGAAGCCGGCCGCAAGGAATTCTTCTGTAGCCGCGGCGATCACGGCAGCGCGCTTGCGGTCAGTCAGGCGCAGAGGGGTGTCACAGAGTTTCATTCTTAAATTTTACACCGCACAGTTTACTTTTCTCAAAAATAAACTACACTCAACAGTCTACTTTCAGTATCGAGGTGGTTTGCATGACATCGTTCACCGATTCTATTCGCCACGCCTTAGGCCTGACGGCAGCGCGACGCGGGCGTGCACTGTTCGACACGTCGGCTCAGCACGACGGTGAGCGCTTTCGTAACGTCAAACCGCGTCCTGTAGAAGGTATCGGCAAGAGCTTGGGCATCGTGTGGAATATGTTGTTCAGAAAACCGGCCGGCACAGCGCCGGCGGGCCCCCTGCCCGTCGATGCCCTGTCGCGGGAACAGCTCGACGCCGCGCCTGACCGGAGTCTTTATCGCCTCGGGCATTCGACCATGCTGCTCAAGCTGCGGGGTCAGTTCTGGTTGACCGACCCTGTTTTCGCTGAACGTGCATCGCCGTTCCGGCGCTTCGGTCCGAAGCGCTTTCACGCCCCGCCCATTGCGCTCGAAGACTTGCCGCCGCTTCGCGGCGTGATTCTGTCGCACGACCACTACGACCATCTGGACCGCGAGACGGTGCTGGCGCTCGCCTCCAAGACGGGCGTGTTTCTGACGCCGCTGGGTGTCGGCGACCGCCTGATCGAGTGGGGCATCGACGCGTCGAAGGTGCGCCAGTTCGACTGGTGGCAGAGCGTTGAGATCGACGGCCTGGCGTTCACGGCAACACCGGCGCAGCATTTCTCCGGCCGCAGCCTCTTTGACGGCAACAGCACCTTGTGGGCCTCGTGGGTCATCGTCGATGACGCTCTGCGCGTGTTCTTCAGCGGCGACACGGGCTACTTCGACGGGTTCAAGACCATCGGCGAGCGGCTCGGTCCATTCGACGTGACGCTGCTCGAAACCGGCGCCTACGATGCCCAATGGCCGTACGTCCACATGCAGCCCGACGAGACCGTCCAAGCCCACGTCGATCTGCGCGGCCGCTGGATGGTGCCCGTTCACAACGGCACGTTCGATCTGGCGATGCATCGCTGGCAGGAACCGTACGAGCGTGTGGTCGGGCTCACCGCCGCGCGAGGCATTCCGCTTTCGACGCCCCGCATGGGTGAGCGGCTGGATCTGAGCGCGCCGCACCGCGGTGGGAAGTGGTGGCGCGAAGTTGAGGAGCGTGTGCCGGAACCCGCGACGTCGCGGCGCTGGTTCTCCTGCCGCCCTACCGGCCAGGCGAATTCGTGAGAACGACGATTGACGCTCACCGAAAGTTAAGGTTTCCCAGGCGTCCCAGCCTCCTGCTGAGCAAACCACTGCAAGATACGTTGCCGGCCCGGATGCAGGGCGCCTGCGGTCTGTAGCCAAAGCACGTAGACCCCTTTGGTCTTCAAAGGCGTGCCGAAAGGGACAACCAGATCGCCACGATTGATTGCTTCCTGCGCCAAGGTCAAGTCCGTCATCGCAATGCCCAGCCCGCGAGCGGCAGCATTCATCGCGAGCTCGTCGAGATTGAAGGTGATGTGCTTGTAATTCCTGGCAGCCGATCCCCCTTGTGCCTTCAACCAGGTCGTCCATTCGTGCTGGCCTGTCGAACCGTGAATAAGCGTGTGCTGAGCCAACTCTTCCAAAGACTTTGGAAGCGGCTTGTTGTTGACGGAGAAAGGCGCGCACACCGGCACCAGGATCTCATCGAATAATGTGAGGAATGTCGGGGACTCCGGCGACGGGTCCTCCCGCGCTTCGGGCAGATAAAGGATATAGGCATCGCAGTGACCCGACGCATCGACCACTTCCGTCGCAACGGTCTCGATCGAAAGGGATAGATCGGGATACTGGGCATAAAAGTCGATCAGCCGCGGCATTAACCAGCGAACCGCCAGAGAGACGAAGATCCGGATGCGGAAGGGTCGGTCTCGTGGCGATATCCGTTCATCAAGCGCCTCTAGCTCGTTGAGTATCTTTCGCGCCACCTCCAGCACGGCTTTGCCTTGCTCGGTCAGTTGCACGCTACGACTGTTGCGAACGAACAGCGGCACGCCGTAATGACTTTCCAGTTGCTGAATCTTCCTGCTCACCGCGCTCTGGGTCAGATGCAGCTTTTCTGCCGCGTCGGTGAAATTGTCCGACTCCGCCACGAGCAACAGCGCCTGAAGGGTTCCGATCGACGGCGGACGATAGAGCTTATCCATGCGTTTTTGGAATTCTCCAATGAATTTATAGCGCTGGATAACGCATCCAGCTCCCAATATATTGACACTCAAGCGAAGGCTTTGCCGACCAAGCATGCTGATTATTCATGCTTTCGGTAGTCTGGTCATCTGTAGCGCTGAGAGGGAAACTATTTTGGTCAAGAACATATGTGGCTGGATCGCTCAAGCCGGCGTCTCACCGCCCGGAGCAATCCTGACGGGAACGCAGAAAGCGGATTGGCTGGTGATCGGAGGAGGCTTCACGGGATTGTCGGCCGCGCATACGCTCGCCGAACTGCATCCGCACGCGCGCATCATCGTGGTCGATCGACAGCGCGCCGCCCAAGGTGCTTCGGCGCGGAACTCGGGTTTCGTGGTCGCCTACGAGCGGCCTGCGCCTGATGAGCTCGTCGGTCGACCACTCAATGCCCATTACCACGTCGCGAGCGCAATTGGCAAAGCCGCCCGGGACGAAGTGGTCCGGCGTGTGGCGAGCTTCGGCATCGAGTGTGATCTGAGCGATGCCGGTTACCTCTTCGCCGTTCACGACCCAGCCAAACTTGCAGAGGCGGACATCCAGGTGCAAACCCTGCGTGAAGCAGGTGCGAGCGCCGAATTGCTGGAAGGTCAGGCGTTATCGCAACGGCTGGGCTCTCCGTTCTACCGGGCGGGCATATGGTGCCGGGGCGGGAACGGCTTATTGCAGCCGGCGATGTATGCGCGGGGGCTGCTGGAAGCGTTGCCCGAGAATGTTTCGCTCTACGAGAACACCGAAATCACCGGTCTTGAGCACTTGAGCCAAGGTGGCATTCGTGCACGGTCTGTCAACGGCGACATCGAGGCGGGGCAGGTGCTTGCGTGTGTCGGGGCATTTTTGCCAAGAGTAGGCCTCGCAGACGGCGCAGTCTTCCCCCTTGAACTGAGCGCTTCGCTGAGTCGGCCGTTGAACGACGAAGAGTATGCCCGCCTGGGGCGCGCGGCCCCTTGGGGCGTACTCTCGACTCGTCCCGCTGGCGCCACGTTACGTCTGACGCCGGACAAGCGGCTACTGATCCGCAACACCGTCGAGTATCGACGTCGCGACCTTGCCGGCCGTTCTCTGATGGCGCGCCGGGCCAAACACCTGCGCGGATTGCAGCGGCGTTTCCCCTGGGTCACGGATGAGCATCTGCAATTCACCTGGACCGGTCACCTGAGCGCCACGCGATCAGGCGAGCCGCGTTTCGGAAAACTGGCGGAAGGGGTTTATTCCGCGGCCGGATGCAATGGCTCCGGGGTAGCGCGCGGCACGCTGTGGGGGCGACTGTTGGCCGAAATGGCGTCGGGCGGCCAGTCGGCGTTGCTGACTTCAGTGCTTGGCAATGCGAAACCGGGCTGGCTTCCCCCTCGGCCGTTTTTCGACATCGGCGCGGCCCTACGTCTGCGATATGAAGCTCATCAGGCAAGAACCGAGTCCTGAGCGCGAAACGCCCCCTCCGCAAAGCCATTCGACCACCCATGCTTAACCTTCTTCCTGCGAGGAAAACACCATGCGCGCTTGTCACCCTGTTTGTCACCCTGTAACCCGCCTGCGCCGCGCGGTCGTCGCCAGCGCCTGTATCGTGGCGACCGTGTCGGTATGGACCGCACCCGCCGCCCGTGCCGCGGACACCGAGCTGAACGTGTACAACTGGTCCGATTACATCGCGAAAGATACGATCCCGACCTTCGAAAAACAGACCGGCATTCACGTCCGCTACGACAACTACGACAGCAACGACACACTGCAGGCCAAACTGCTCGCGGGCAGTTCCGGCTACGACATCGTGGTACCGACGTCGAACTATATGGCGAGGCAGATTCAGGCGGGCGCCTACCAGAAACTCGACAAATCGCAACTGCCGAACCTGAAGAATCTGAGCCCTGTGCTAATGCAGATGGTCGCGGGTGCCGATCCGGGAAACCAGTACGGCGTGCCCTGGGCGTTCGCTGTCACGGGCATCGGCTACAACGTAGAGGCGGTGCAGAAGGCTCTCGGCGCGAACGCGCCGGTGGACAGTTGGGTGCTGGTTTTCGATCCGGCCAACCTCTCCAGGCTGAAGGGCTGCGGCGTCTCATTCCTCGATGAGTCGGTCGACGTGTTTGCCGCGGCGCTACAGTACATGCACAAGGACCCGAACAGCACCAACCCGGCCGACTACCAGGCCGCGTTCGAGATGCTGAAGAAAGTGCGCCCGTACATCACTGAGTTCAACTCGTCCGGCTACATCAACGACCTTGCGAACAATGACGTCTGCGTGGCGATCGGTTTCGCCGGCGACGTCGGCATCGCGCACCGGCGCAGCGCCGAAGCCAAACGTCCATATGACATCAAGTTCTCAAACGCGAAGGAAGGCGGCCTGATGGCGTTCGATATGATGGTGATCCCGAAAGACGCACCGCACCCTCAAGCGGCACTCAGGTGGATCAACTACATCGAAGATCCGAAGGTTAACGCGGCGATCACCAATGAGGTGTTCTACCCGACGGCGAACCACGCGGCGCGCCAGTTCGTCACGCCCGCGGTCGCGCAGGACCCGGCGGTGTACCCACCGGATGACGTGCTCAAAAAGATGACGCTGATGAAGCCGACGCCGATTGACATCGTGCGCCTTGAAAACCGCCTGTGGGCGCAATTGAAAACCCTTCACTGATTCCGTGAAGCGCCCGGTGCAGGATGCTCTGGCGTCCTGCACCCCTAGCGCCGAACGGCACAGGTAATCGACCGGGCCAACCGTCAATGCTGGCGCGGCGCCTCAGCGGCGGCGCAATCATCAGGCATAGGGATAATGCCAGGCTTGTTGCAGCGCGTCGAACGGCCAAGGGGCGAAGTGGCAAATTTGAATGCCGGCCGAGGCAACGTGACAGTCTGTTTCCTCCGCGTGCAGGCGAGCTTGTCGCCGCAACGGCGGATTGCCCCTACGCGCAGGCCACTGCTGAAGTCTTTTTTGTTCTACCCTATAAGCGCGGCCTGCAGCGCATCCCGATGTTCGTTCGTATCACAGTAGCTATTCGAGAGCGCCTCTGAATTCGCCGCGCCCGCAGACGGTCCTACCGAGCGATACGGTTCAACGAGCCAGAGGTTGTGCTCAAGTCGAACCAATCGCCCGACCAAACAGCCAGGCAGCCGGGTGCCGCCGCTCCGGCATCGGTACCCGTCTCCCTCATGCACCTGTCCTATGGAGAATGATGATGTCGATTCGACTTGGAGAAGAAGCGCCGGATTTCACTGCCGAAACCACCGAAGGGACGATCCGTTTTCACGAATGGATCGGCGACCAATGGGTGATCCTGTTTTCGCATCCGAAGGATTTCACGCCTGTTTGCACCACGGAGCTCGGATACCTGGCGGGCCTCAAGCCGGAATTCGATAAGCGCAACACAAAAGTGATCGGACTCAGCATCGATCCCGTCAGCGACCACAAGGTGTGGGTCAAGGATATTGCAGAGACGCAGGGACACGCGATCAACTACCCGCTGATCGGCGATCCGGACCTGACGGTCGCGAAGCTCTACGACATGATTCATCCTGAGGCGAGCGGCGGCCCGCGCACCGCGGTGGACAACGCGACGGTACGCTCGGTGTTTCTCATCGGGCCGGACAAGAAGGTCAAAGCCATGCTCGTCTATCCGATGAGCGCAGGCCGCAATTTCGACGAAGTGGTGCGTCTGCTCGATGCGCTTCAGCTCAATGCGAAACACACGGTGGCAACCCCTGTCAACTGGAAGCCGGGCGAGGACGTCATTATTCCGACATCCGTTTCCGACGATGCAGCAAAGCAAAAATATCCGCAGGGTTTTAAAACCGTGAAGCCTTACCTGCGGTACGTTGCTCAACCGAAGTAAAGCGCTCGCAAAACGGGCCGCGGAGCGAAATCGTGTTGATTTTCCGGCAGCTATTCGATCAGCAATCGTCAACCTACACGTATCTTCTCGCGGATAGCACAACGCGAGAGGCGGTGCTGATCGATCCGGTATTTGAGCAGGTACGTCGCGATGCGGCCTTGATCGGCGAGCTTGGATTGCATCTGCTTTACACGATCGACACCCACGTACACGCCGATCATGTGACCGGTGCATGGATGCTGAATCGCCGCACCGGCAGCCAGATTGCGATATCGGCCGCGAGCGGCGCCGAAGGCGCGGACCGCTATCTGAGCCATGGCGACAGGTGCGCGTTCGGCACACGGTACCTGACAGTACGCGCGACACCGGGCCATACGGATGGATGCATCACGCTCGTACTCGATAACGAAACCATGGCCTTTACCGGCGATTGCCTGTTGATCAGGGGCACGGGCCGAACAGATTTCCAGCGCGGTGACGCGCACGCCATGTTTCGCGCGGTCCACAACCACATTTTTACGTTGCCCGAGGCATGCCTGCTTTACCCGGCCCACGACTACCGCGGTTTGACGGTCACAAGTGTGGGTGAGGAGCGGCGCTTCAATCCCCGCCTTGGTGGCGAACTGTGTGAAGACGATTTCGCCGGATACATGACGAACCTGCACCTGCCGCATCCCAAGCAGATCGACGTCGCGGTGCCTGCGAACCTGAAATGCGGCCTGGCAGCGAACTACCCTGCGCAGATGGCGGAGCCCGATTGGGCACCGCTGACGTGCTCCTTTGCGGGTATCTGGGAAATCAATTCGCAATGGCTCGAGGAAAATCTGCGAGCGGTCGAGATCGTCGACGTGCGCGAGCCCGACGAATTCAACGGACCGCTGGGGCGCATCCCCGCAGCCAGGCTCATTTCATTGGGTGACCTGGCCGGGCGCGCCGCCGAACTCACGAAGGAACGTCCGATCGTGACTGTCTGCCGGGCCGGCGGACGGTCGGCACAAGCCACGGCCGTGCTACGGCAGGCCGGATTCGAGCAGGTTGCCAACCTTGCCGGCGGCATGCTCCGCTGGCGTGCAGAAGGTCGCGTCGTCGAAAACGGCAGCATGTAGCCCTATCGTCGCCTGATGGCGAACCGTCAGCCACCCGGCCTACAAAGTGAATTCAGCGATCCTTGGCCGCGGCGCGCAATGCAGACAGACAGAAATCGACGACGATATCGCTCAACTGACCTGATGTGGGTCTTTGCATCCCCGAAGGCAGCATGTTACGGCCGTGCACCGTGAGTGTGGCCAGGCCGTGAGTCGCCGCCCAGACGGCAAACGCAAGTTTTTCCACGCTCAGCGCTTCTATCTCCGAGTCGGTAAGAAAAGGCGTCACCACGCTCTTCAGCAGTTCGAAGGAAGCGGCGCCCGCTTCCAGCAATTCCGGGAATTGCTCATAATGCTCGATCTGCGGTCCGTACATCAGGTGAAAACGCGCCGGGTGCGCTTGAGCGAACTCCACGTACGCAAGCATCACGGCCCGCAACCGTGCTGGCGCGTCGTTCGGGTCGATTTCATTCAGCCGCTTCTTGCGCAGCGACACCATATCGCGGAATCCTTGCGCCGCGATGGCCGCCAACAAACCATTGCGGTCCTGGAAATGGTGAGCAGGCGCGCCCTGTGAAACACCCGCGAGCTTCGCCGCCGCGCGCATGCTCATGCCATCGATACCCTCCGTATCGAGGAGATGGGTTCCCCATGCAATGAGCGATGCCCGGAGGTCACCGTGGTGCCATTGGCCCTTCGGCTTGACGGTCCCCTTCGCGGGGCGCTTGCTTGCAGTCTTTGGGTTGGATTGACTTTCGGCCACTTCTGATCTCGACATCCGTTCTTTCCATACGTGCGACGCGGTGATGCGTCCGTGCGGTACGACCTGCTGCAGGCGATTATAACGGCCGGGTCTACGACATCCACAGCCTGTCCGCACCGCTCGTAAACCCTTCTCCCGCAGCACTTGCACCTGGTCAAACGGGCTGCTAAAGTTCGTCAAACTAGTCAGTGACAAGTTTAGCCCATCAACGAACCGAACATCGGTGCGACTGGAAAATTGGAGACAGCATGACCCCTACGCTTGTGTATGGCGGGCGAACCTATTCGCCCACATGGATGGAAGAGGAAGTACGGCGGGTGCTCGCAGGCTTGCATGACCTGGATTTCAAGGAAGGCGACACCGTCGCTGCCATGCTGCGCAACAGTCCGCACTATGTCGCGCTTGTACTTGCTTGCCGTCAAGCCGGACTCTATCTGGCATCGATCAATTGGCACTTCAAGGCGCTGGAAGCCAACCATATCCTCGTAGATAGCGGAGCGCGCGCGCTCTTTATCGACGATGACCTGCTTCCTCAGGTGCGCGAGGGTATCCCCGACGAGATTGCCGTTGTTACCACGTCATCCACTTCGGGCACGAAAGACAACGCGGTGGCGCCCTCTTTCGCGAACTGGGCACGGTGGGAGGACTTCGGCGCGGGTCGCCCAAGCATGCCGCCGCGCGCTGGCACGGCACATAGTGCGATCGCCTATACGTCAGGTACGACGGGAAAACCCAAGGGCGTGCGCCGCCTCCCTGCGGCCGAAGATCAACCCGCGAGTATGCCGCAGCGGTTGCAGCGAGTCAGCGACACGGTCTACGGCACTGGCACTGCTGTCACAGCCTATTTGTGCGCGCCGATCTATCACAGCGCCGCAATGAACTACGTCGCGCACTTCTGCACGCTCGGCGCAACACTCGTGCTGGAGCCACGCTTCGACGCCGAACAGACTCTGGCGCTCATCGAGAAGCACCGGGTGACCCATGCCTATCTGGTGCCGACGATGTACCAGCGACTCCTGAACCTGGACCCATCCGTTCGACAACGCCACGACCTGTCATCCCTTCAGCATGTTGCATCCACCGGATCCCCGTGTCCCGTGCCGCTCAAGCAGGCGATGATCGACTGGCTGGGTCCGGTCATTACGGAAGCCTACGGATCGAGCGAAGCCGGCTATACGACGTTCATCGACTCCGCGACCTGGGCGCATCAACCTGGCTCAGCGGGTCGCCCACTCCCTGATGCTCGCGTCCATATTCTGGATGACGAAGGCAGACCGAAGCCCAACGGGGAGATCGGTCTGATCTACGTCCGTCAGCACGCCATGCCTGACTTTACTTACATCAATCGCCCGGAGGATCGTCGCGCCATCGAACGTGACGGCCTCATTACCCTGGGTGACATGGGTTACATCAATGAGGAAGGCTTTCTATACATCTGCGATCGCAAGGCCGACATGGTGATATCCGGCGGCGTCAACGTCTATCCGGCGGAAATCGAGGCCACGCTTCTCACCATGCCGGGCGTCGTGGACTGTGCGGTATTCGGCATTCCCGACTCTGAGTTTGGCGAGGGTCTTGCCGCCGCAGTCCAGCCCAGGGCCGGCTTCGAAATTACGCCGTCGGAGGTTCAGGCATTTCTGCGTGACCGAATCGCAAACTACAAGGTTCCTCGTGTCGTCGATATGCACACGACACTGCCGCGCGAAGACTCTGGAAAGATATTCAAACGTTTATTGCGCGAGCCGTACTGGCGAGATCAAACCCGCGCCATCTGACCTGAATTTTCCGTTCATCGCCTTAGTCGTCCGTATCCATTCCGAGTATCCAGAAGGAGTTTCTCATGAGCCTGCCAGGCATCCTTTCGCGACGTCTTCGTCTTCCCGTCGTGGCATCGCCACTCTTCATCATTTCGAATCCTGATCTCGTGATCGCGCAGTGCAAGGCTGGGATCGTCGGCTCCTTTCCGGCGCTGAATGCGCGGCCAGCCTCCCTGCTGGAGGAGTGGCTCGATCGCATCACAAGCGAATTGCACGCCCACGACCAGCGCCATCCCGATCAGCCAGCCGCGCCCTTTGCGGTGAACCAGATCGTGCATCGCTCGAACGACCGCCTGGAGCAGGACATGGAGGTGTGCGTGCGATACAAGGTGCCGATTGTGATTACCTCGCTCGGCGCCCGCCGCGATATCAACGAGGCGGTGCATAGTTACGGCGGCATTGTGTTGCATGACGTCATCGACAATGCCTTCGCGCGCAAAGCCATCGAGAAAGGCGCCGACGGCCTGATTGCCGTTGCAGCTGGTGCCGGAGGCCATGCCGGCACCCAATCCCCGTTCGCGCTCGTCCAGGAGATCCGGCAATGGTTCGATGGCCCCTTACTGCTCTCCGGCTCGATCGCGTCTGGCGCGTCAATCCTTGCAGCGCAGGCCATGGGTGCCGATCTGGCCTACATCGGTTCGGCGTTCATCGCGACCCAGGAGGCAAACGCGGCAGAGGGATACAAGAAGATGATCACCGAGTGTGCGGCACGCGATATCGTGCACACCAATCTGATCACCGGCGTTCATGGCAACTATTTGAAACCGTCGCTGATTGCAGCGGGACTGGATCCGGAGAATTTGCCAACGAGCGATCCGTCGAAGATGAACTTCGGCTCGGACCGTCAAAAGCCCAAGGCGTGGAAAGAGATCTGGGGCTGCGGACAGGGTATCGGCGTCCTTGATGACATCCCGAGCGCAGGTGATCTCGTCGCCCGCTTCGCGGCCGAATACCACGCGGCCCGCGCGAACCTGCTGCGTGGCGCTGTCACAGAACAGGGCGCCGTTACCGAGGCGGTGTAGAACGCCACCCCGACGTGACATCGCGACATTGAAAACGGCAATGACCTCGCGTTCCGTTCTGTTGATAGTTTTCATCCTCGCGATGCTACAAAGACTTGATGGCTTCTACGAGGGCGAGAGAACTTTCTTCATCGACGGCGCGAGGTGGAACGCGTAATTCTGTCTTTCATAAAAAGGAACGGCATCCGGCCGCGCGTCGAGAAACACCGCGGTCATATCGCGAGCACGCGCGTCGGCTTCCGCATAGTCCATCAAGGCACGTCCCGCACCGCTCCCTCGTGTTGCCGCATCGACGACGAGGTCGTCGATGTGCAAGTGCGCCCCGCGCGCCAACGTGTGGACGGGCCTCATCCCCATCACGCCGATAAGCTTGCCGTCCTGAAAGGCGCCGACAAGCTCGTAACCGGAATGCGATTGCCGCCTCGCTCGTTTCAGGAATTCGGCTTCATCAAGCGACCGTAATTGAGCGATGACAGGAAAGGCTTGCGCCCATTCTGTCGGGGAAAGCCTTCGGATGTCCAAGCTGTTGTTGTGATGGTCAGCCATAGCTGCGTTCCGTCCTCGTTGGGGAAAGGTTCGATTCTTGCACAGTGTTTGGCCACTCCGCCTTCCTCCTTCCGCCGTATCGCGCGGCCGGCGATCCGCTCCGACCATCGCGAGCAGCACGTCAGACGATTGAAGGTATTAAACTACGTGATCTCGTGCGCCACGCACAGCGATCGGCCGTGCTAGGCTACGCGCAGATATCGTCCAGCATCAACAATTCCGGCGTCAGGCCAAGAAACATTGAAAATTCGGGTGACCTGACTATCGGTGTCCGCTCCCTTGTTTAAGCTAAACGAGGGCGATATAAGGTGGATAGATGATCGACGTTGACCAGCGTATTGTCCGGTGGCAGCGCCTGTGCGTCGCGCTTTGCGGCTGCGCCGCAGTGGCCGGCTGCATGGTCGGCCCCGACTACCACTCGCCCTCGGCGCCCGCTACCGACACCTACACCGCTTCGCCGCTGCCCGAGCAGACGGCCTCCGCGCCGGGCGCCGCCGGTTTGCCGCAGCGCTTTGTTCCGGCACAGGACATTCCCGCCGCCTGGTGGGCGCTCTTTCATTGCGAACCACTCGACACGCTGATCCATCAGGCCGTCGTCAACAGCCCGAACATCGCCGCGGCGCGCGCCGCATTGCGACAGTCCCGTGAAAATTTCAGGGCGCAAGCCGGCGGCACCCTCCTGCCCAGCGTCGACGCGCAACTCGGCGCCACCCGCGAAAAATTGAACGGCATCGCATTCGGCGAGCCCGGCGTCGTCGATGAGTTCAATCTCTACAACGCATCCGTCAACGTGTCGTACAAACTCGACGTGTTCGGCGGCGCGCGGCGCGAACTCGAAGCGCTGCACGCGCAAATCGATTATCAAAGCTACCAGTTGCAGGCCGCCTATCTCGCGATGTCAGCCAACATCGTGACTGCGGCGATCAAGGAAGCATCCTTGCGCGCGCAGATCGAGGCGACCGAGCGCATCGCAGCCGAAGAAGATGAGCAACTGGGCGTACTCGGTAAACAGTTCGAACTGGGCGGCGTGGGCCGCACGACGGTGCTCGCGCAACAGACCCTGGTGGCGCAGACCCGCGCGACGCTGCCGCCCCTGCAACAACAGCTCGACCTCGTGCGCCACCAACTCGCCGTGCTGGCCGGCAAACTGCCCAGCGACGCCACGTTGCCTGAATTCAGGCTCGACATGTTTTCGTTGCCCGAGGCGCTCCCGGTGAGCCTGCCGTCGGCGCTGGTGCGGCAACGGCCCGACATCCTCGCCGCCGACGCCACGCTGCATCAGGCCAGCGCGCAAGTCGGCGTGGCGACCGCGGCGATGTACCCGCAGATCACGCTGTCCGCGAGCTACGGCGCCGAGGCGCTGACACCGGCCCAGGTATTCAAGGCCGGAAGCACGATCTGGAGCCTCGGCGCCGGCCTGTTGCAACCGGTCTTTCACGGTGGGCAACTGAGTGCGCAGAAACGCGCGGCCGAGGCAGCGTACGAACAGGCCGACGCGCAATACCGTGAGACGGTGCTGCTGGCGTTCCAGAACGTGGCGGACTCGCTGCGCGCGCTCGATCACGACGCGACCGGCCTGAAAGCGCAGACAGAGGCCTGGCAGGCCGCACGCGACTCACTTGAGCTGACGCGCGGGCAATATCGCGTCGGCGGAGTGAGTTACCTGGCGCTGCTCGACGCCCAACGCCAGTACCATCAAACGGTGGTGAGCCTCGTAGAGGCGCAGGCATCCCGCTACGCCGACACCGCGGCCCTCTTCCAGGCGCTCGGCGGCGGCTGGTGGAACACCGCTGCGCCGGCCGCCGCCGCAACGACGCAATGACGTAGCCGGACCGGACGCTCGCCGTATCGCTCTTTGCACCACGCGCTGTCAGAAACGAAGGAATGCAACGTCCCGCGCAACGCCTAATGCCGTGCAAGGACTTGACGATGAACGAAAGAAAGCCGATGACGAAGCGGATGTTGATCATGCTGATCTGTGTCGGCCTGCTGCTGGCCGCACTCGTCGGTTTCAACCTGTTCCGCGCGCACATGTTCGCAAAGTTCATGGCGGGCAATGCGGCACCGCCCGCCACCGTCTCGGCGGTGGTCGCCGGTTATCAGTCGTGGCAGCCGCAACTCGCCGCGGTCGGCAGCCTGCGCGCCGTGCGCGGCGTGGACGTGACCACCGAAGTCGCGGGACTCGTGCGCGAAATCGCGTTCCGCTCCGGGCAGGAAGTGAAGACCAACCAGGTCCTTGTCCGGCTCAACGACGACACCGACGTGGCGCTGCTACATTCGTTACAGGCAGCGGCAGAACTCGCGCAGACCGTCTACCGGCGCGATCAGGCGCAGTACGACATCAAGGCGATTGCCAAGGCGCAACTCGACGCGGACGCCGCCGACCTGAAGGGCAAGAACGCACAAGTCGCGGGACAGGCCGCGTTGGTCGAAAAGAAAACCATCCGCGCACCGTTCGCAGGGCGCGTGGGGATCACCACGGTCAACCCGGGGCAGTACCTCAACCCGGGCGATGCGATCGTCACCCTGCAAGCCATCGATCCGATCTACGCGGACTTCACCCTTCCGCAGCAGCAACTCGGCCAGCTCGCGATCGACCAGAGCGTCGTGGTCGACACCAATGCGTATAGCGGGCAAACGTTCGTGGGCAAAATCCAGTCGATCAGCCCGAAAGTCGACAGCGCCACGCGCAACGTGCAGATCGAAGCCAGCGTGGACAACCACGAGCGCAAGCTGCTGCCGGGCATGTATGCAAATGTGAAGATCGACGCGGGCACCGAACAACGCTATCTGACGCTGCCGCAAACGGCCATCACCTACAACCCCTATGGCGCCACCGTGTTCCTCGTCAAACCGGGCACGCAACGCGACGCGCAAGGCAGGACGCTACCCGTCGCGCAGCAGGTGTTCATCACACCGGGCCCGACGCGCGGAGATCAGGTCGCGATCCTGAAGGGTGTCGACGCCGGTACGCAGGTCGTGACAAGCGGGCAGCTCAAGCTCAAGAACGGCACGCCCCTTGTCATCGATAATCGCGTCCAGCCTGCGGACAGTCCGAACCCGACGCCTCAGGAACAGTAGAGAGAGCGCGATGACATTCACCGATCTCTTCATCCGGCGGCCCGTGCTGGCATCGGTCGTTAGCCTGCTGATTCTCGTACTCGGACTGCGCTCGCTTGCCGCGCTGAAAGTCAACCAGTATCCGCAGACCGAAAACGCCGTCGTGACGATCAGCACGGCCTACTATGGCGCGAACGCCGACACCATCGCCGGTTTCATCACACAGCCGCTCGAAGCCGCGATCGCCCAGGCGCAAGGTATCGACTACCTGTCTTCAACGAGCAGCACCGGGGTGTCGACCATTATCGCGACGCTGCGCCTGAACTATGACGCGAACCGCGCGCTGACCGAGATCAACACGCAGATCCAGTCGGTGCGCAACCAGTTGCCGCCGCAGGCGCAGCAGCCGGTGCTGACGGTACAAGTCGGGCAGACCACCGACGCCATGTACATGGGTTTTTACAGCAACGTACTGCCGAGCAACAACGTCACGGACTATCTGCTGCGTGTCGTCAAGCCCAAGCTCGATTCGATCGAAGGTGTGCAGACGGCCGAAATTCTTGGCGGCCGCCAATTCGCGTTGCGTGCGTGGCTTGATTCGGCGCAGCTCGCCGCGCACGGCGTGACGGCGGCCGACGTCTTCACGGCGCTCGGCAACAACAACTACCTCGCGACGCTCGGCACGACGAAGGGGCAAATGGTCAGTGTCGACCTGAATGCGGGCACCGACCTGCATACCGTCAACGACTTCAAGCAACTCGTCGTGAAACAGAAGAACGGCGCGATCGTGCGCCTCGAAGACGTCGCGAACGTTGTGCTCGGCGCCGACAGCTACGATTTCAACGTCGCGTTCAGCGGCAAGCGTTCGGTGTTCATCGGTATCAAGGTGGCGCCGGACGCCAACATTCTCGATGTCGCCAAACGCGTCAAAGCCGTCTTTCCCGGGCTGCAGAAGCAGTTCCCGACCGGCATGACGGGCGATATCGTTTATGACGCGACCGATTTCGTCAACACAGCGATCGTCGAAGTCATCAAGACGCTGGTCGAGGCGCTCCTGATTGTCACCGCGGTCATTTTCCTGTTTCTCGGCAGCTTCCGCGCCGTCATCGTTCCGCTGATCGCGATGCCGTTGTCGCTCATCGGCACGTTCTTCGTGATGCAATTGCTCGGCTATTCGATCAATCTGCTGACACTGCTGGCGCTGGTGCTCGCGATCGGGCTCGTCGTGGACGACGCGATTATCGTCGTCGAAAACGTCGATCGCCACATGAAGGAGGAAGGCAAGACGCCCTTCGACGCCGCGCTGATCGCCGCGCGCGAACTCGGTGGGCCGATCCTCGCGATGACCATTGTGCTGATCGCCGTGTATGTGCCAATCGGTTTTCAGGGCGGCCTGACGGGCGCCCTCTTCACCGAGTTCGCCTTCTCGCTCGCCGGTGCGGTGACGGTGTCCGGCGTGATCGCGTTGACGCTGTCGCCGATGATGTGCTCGCGCTTCTTCCGCGCGGAGCAGGAGTCCGGCCGCTTCGTACGCTTCGTCGACCGCCAGTTCGAACGCGTCCATCGTGGCTACGGCCGTCTGTTGCACGCGACGCTCGACACCTGGCCCGTGTTCACCGTGATGGGCGCGCTGCTGCTCGCTGGCGCGGTCTACCTGTTCATGACGTCGAAATCGGAGCTGGCGCCGCAGGAAGATCAGGGCATCGTGCTGTCGCAGATCCAGGGGCCGCCGAACGCGACCATCCAGCAGATGCAGACGTATGCGGACCAGGTCTTCGACATTTCCAAAGCGTTGCCTGAATACTCGCAGATGTTCCAGCTCACCGGTGCGCCGACGCTCAACCAGGGGATCGGCGGCGTGCTGTTCAAGACATGGGATCAGCGCAGCAAAGGTGCCACCGTGTTGCAGCAGGAGTTGCAGCAGAAATGGAATCAGATTGCCGGTGCACGCGTCGCGGCGTTCCAGTTTCCGCCGCTGCCGGGCTCGCAGGGGCTGCCGGTGCAGTTCGTGATTAGCACGACCGAGCCTTTCGAGAATCTTAACGAGGTGTCACAGGCGGTCCTGCAGAAAGCGAGAGAGAGCGGGATGTTCTTTTTCGTCGACAGCGATCTCAAGCTCGACAAGCCGGAAGCCACGCTCATCGTCGATCGCGACAAGGTCGCCTCGCTCGGCCTCTCGCAGAGCGACGTCGGGCAAGCGCTCGGTTCGGCGCTGGGGGGTGGCTATGTCAACTACTTCTCGATCGCCGGACGCTCGTACAAAGTGATTCCGCAGGTGCTGCAAACTGACCGCCTGAATCCTTCGCAAGTGCTCGATTACTACCTGCGCACGCCGGACGGCAGTGTCATGCCGGCTTCGACGATTGCGCACATCGAACACAACGTCGTGCCGGAATCGATCAACCACTTCCAGCAGCTCAACTCAGCGACAATCTCGGGCGTGATCGTGCCCGGGGTGTCGCAAGGCGAAGTGCTCGATTTTCTGCGCAAGGCGACCGCACAGGTGGCGCCTGCGGGATATTCGGCGGACTACTCTGGGCAGTCGCGGCAGTTCGTGCAGGAGTCCGGTGGTTTCGTCATTACGCTGCTGTTCGCGACGATCATCGTGTTCCTCGCACTCGCGGCACAATTCGAAAGTTTCCGCGATCCGATCGTGATCCTGATCTCAGTACCAATGGCGCTCTTCGGTGCGCTCATCTTCATCAACATCGGCTTGACGACGCTGAACATCTACACGCAGGTTGGGCTCGTCACGCTGATGGGGCTCGTCAGCAAGCATGGCATCCTGATCGTCCAGTTCGCCAACGAGTTGCAACGGGCCGGCAAAGCGAAGCGTGAAGCGCTGGAGGAAGCGGCGAGCGTGCGGTTGCGTCCGATTCTGATGACGACCGCGGCCATGGTGCTCGGCGTCGTGCCACTTGTGATCGCATCCGGCGCCGGTGCGGCGGGCCGCAATGCGATGGGACTCGTGATTTTCACGGGGCTGTCGATCGGCACCCTCTTTACGTTGTTCGTGGTGCCGGCGATGTATATGTTTCTCGCCGCCGATCACCATCACGAAGCGAGAGCGCCGAGAGCCAGTTAGTTGGCGTGCAAGAACACCTCAGCAGACCCTGCTCAAAGCATTCTTCGCAGCACGTCGTTACGCGCGATCAACTGGTGCTTGATGACCGCGAGCACGTGCAGCGCGACCAATCCGGCCAGCAGTGCGCAACTTGCGCGGTGCACGGTGAAGAGTTCGTCGGTCAGCGCGCCTTTCGGGAAAGGCGTGTGAATCTCGATCAGGCCGAAGAACGAATAGCCGTTCGGGACCATCAGGAAGCCGCTCGCCAGCACGGCAAAGATCGTTGCGTAAATCAAACTGTGGACGCCGTTTGCCAGCGAACGCTGCCACGCGGACGTATTGGGCAGCGCGCGAGGCTCGACCCGGACGAACTTCCAGATTACCCGTAGCGGAAAGAGCACGATCAGTACCGTAGCGATCGACATATTCAGTCGCGATAGAAAATCGTGTACCGCACCGCCTCCAATTCGAGCCAGCGTGTAGCCCGCTACGCTCGTATAAATAATGACGGCCGCGAAAACCCAATGGAAAAATCGCGTGAGGCCATCGTAGCGATCGAGGGCTCGCTCGCGCTTCGGCTGATATGTGTCACGCGCACCAAGCCGACCGGTCTGCGCGGCCGCGGCGCGCGGCTCCCCTGCATGATCACAGCCCTGTGTTGCCGCTCGCGGCATCCCGTTCACAGACATGTCCAAGTCCAAAGTCGTTAAGCCGTTTCGAAACACAGATGCGCGCTCCGCGCATTGCTTGTTGTTCAGGGAGCGCTGTCCGCGCTCAGCGTCGGCTCATCCACTCTCCATGCTGCAGCGCATCGTACCTATCGTGCATACGGTCGTCAATGAAAATGCAAATGACAATCATCCTCATTTACAAGAGCCTTTACGTGCCTTTCATCGGGCTTGCCGCCGAGGTAATCCTTGGAATCGTTACAATCGTGCGGATGAATCCCCCCTTCAACCGCATCGCGCGTCAGACATGCTGACCTCCTATTTCTGGAGTGGCGAAACCATCCGCAGCCGACTCGTGAGCGACATCGTGCTAACCGGCACGCTCGACGTGCCTGCGCCCCCTCCGCGTCTGCTTGCAGATTGGGAAAGGGAGATAGCGTCGAACGTGGTCCTGGAGCCTGGGGACGTCGAGGTCATGCCATTGGCGCGAGCGCGGGCGCGCTGGCCGGACTACACGCGCTGCGTGCAGGCAGTGTCCGATTGGACTGGCGCGCTTGGACTGCCTGCGGTGCTTGCTTCCACTGACGTAGCCCTGATGGCCTGCCGCGGCGCGAGGTACCACCATGACGGTGCGCAATATGGCGGTGCGGCCTTCTGCAATCTCTTCCTGAGCGAGGACAGGGGTCTGGATTTGCATTTCCCCTCTTTGGGCCATCGCATTCCGCTGACCCGGGGAACGACTGTGATATTCGATACGGGCCAGCCTCATGGCGTCATTCTGCGTCACAGCAGCGGCTTTAATGCGGCCGACTTCGCGCCGGACCAGGATTACGTTCAGATATTCCTGACCTGGGAGCTTCCCATCGAAGATCCCCACGTTGGGCACGCACTGAAGGTTGCCTTCGACGTCGCCCCTTCGACCGCGTTGGAACTGGACGAAGAGCAAGTCCGGCTGAACGGCGAACCGGTCGTTGTATGCCCAGGTTCTGGCCGTTGGTGTCCGGTCGACTAATTGTCCAGGTCATACCGCGGTGTGGCCCTGACCGGCACGCGGGTCACCGGCTGACGCCGCCGACCGCCTGTATGATGGCGGACTTGCGCCCGACCGAAAGCTCGCGCAGGCGGTCCGCCAGATCGCGCACCGCCCGCTGCCGCTACGCGGCGCAACGCATCCATTCACGTTGACTCAGAGGAAGACCGCCATGACGGCCGCAACACAATTCGATCAAGTTTCCGTTATCAAACGTGCCAACGTCTACTTCGACGGCAAGTGTGTCTCGCACACCGTTCTCTTCGCCGACGGCACGCGCAAGACGCTTGGCGTGATCCTGCCCGGCGCGCTCAACTTCGGCACCGACGCGCCGGAGTTGATGGAAGTGCAAGCCGGCCAATGCCGCATCCGCCTTGAAGGCAGCGACGAGTGGAAGACGTATGGCGCGGGCGAGTCGTTCTCGGTACCCGGCAAGAGCCGCTTCGATATCGACGTGATCGACACGCTCGACTACGTCTGCAGCTATCTGTAAAGACGGACGGGCGCATGGCGCCCGTCCTTTGCCAAATGTCACAGCAGACTCCAACCTGGTTGATCGGAGTCTGATCGTGCGAGCAATCCAATAGTCATTCGCATTCCCGGACATTTGATCTTGCACTTCGGTCGTGCCCGGCTTCGGGATCGATTGGGTGCCGCCCAATGATTCATTGAAGCGGATGCGCACAACGCGCGCCGCTTAACTCAGGCGTTAGATTCCCAAAACAGGGAGAACATCTTGGCCGCAAGAATTCTCATGGTTCTTAGTGCGAGCATTATGTTTACGCTCGGCGTCGTCCACCTTGTCTATACGTTCTGGGGGCCCAAGCTCACGCCCCGTGACCCCGCGCTGCAAATCAGCATGAGCCATGCATTGCGCTATCGCGGGCCTAAAACATCGTGACGCGCGATAGAGGCCTGGAAGAAATACTGAACGACGAACTCATGTCTGAGCCGGATCTCAAGGAGAAAGCGATGTTCGGTGGTTGGGCGTGGCTCGTCAATGGCAACCTCTTGTGCGGCGCCCGTGATGATGGAATGCTGGTGCGATTAGGCAAAGACAATGACGGCTGGGCGCTGCAAATAGCGGGTATCGTTCCAATGGTCTCGCGCGGCAGGCAAATGCACGGCTGGGTGCGCGTCGCCCCGGAAGTGTACGGAAATGATGTGCTACGCCGGAAATTGCTGGAATCGGCGCTTACCTTCGTCAGGTCCTTGCCCACAAAATAGTGTGACGCCTAGCTTCGCTTCAATCTAACGGCGCTGAATAACCGCTTTGTGGACGACCAAGCGTCCCTCATGGGTCGCCTTGATTCGCCGAAGTCCGTAACAGGCTTAGATAACGGACTCGGTTTCCTACTTTTATGCGCCGAGCCGATCAGCACGCATGCCCGGCCTGTCATTCATATGGCAATTGCGTTGCTGATCGTCGTTTCCGCCTGATACCTTCTCCCCCGCCATGCGCTCGCAAGCCAGCCGCCAACGCCGACACTGTGGCGCATGGATAGTCTCAGGCGTACTAAGCTTAATGCGGCATTGACCGCACAAGTGAAGCGTGACAACGCCCTCCGTTTGACTCGTCATACAAAACAGACGCCACGGCCAAGGCGCCGACTTAACGGCATCGACCGTTGAAGAGAACCGAAGCGGGCCATATAGGAGGAAGACGTGAACTATTCGCCATACTGGCCCGACGGCCTTGCGCATCATCTGTCTTCGCCACAGCCTTCGCTGTACGAAAACCTCGAAACCTCTGCCCGCCGATATCCCTCAAAGATCGCGCTTCACTACTACGGCGGCGCATTGAGTTACGCGCAATTGCGGCAAGAAGTAGAGGCGCTGGCAGGCTTTCTGCAGCGTCAATGCGGTGTCATGGGTGGCGATCGCGTCGCGCTGTATATGCAGAACAGCCCGCAATACGTCATCGGCTACTACGCAATGCTGCGAGCCAATGCCGTGGTTGTGCCGGTGAATCCGATGAACACGACTGCCGAACTTCGGCACATTATTGAGGATTGCGGTGCCAAGGTCGTTTTACTGGGTGAGGAGATCTACGAGAATGCACGGCCCCTTCTCGGCGACGCGCTAAGCCATGCAATCGTGGCGCGCTATGCCGACTATCTTGCTGACAGTACCGACCTGCCGCTACCGGCCGTGGTGACTGAGGCCGCCCCCAACCTCGATGTCTACCCCGAGTTCTCCGCGGCTGACGCGCCGAAAGCCGTGCGCTGGCGCGCCGCACTTGGCGCCGCTGAGCAGCCGTCGCCGTACGTCGCATCGCCCGAGGACCTCGCAGTGATTCCCTACACGTCAGGCACCACCGCTGCCCCGAAAGGATGCATGCACACCAATCGCAGTGCAGCACACGTCGTCGCGGCCTCTGTGCAATGGTGTGATTTGTCGCCTGACTCGGTCGTCTTGTGCGCGATGCCGCTGTTTCATGTCACCGGCATGCAGCAATCCATGAATGTGGCGATCTCTCTTGGTTCGACCATGGTTGTGATGACGCGATGGGACAGCCGGTGTGCCGCTCTACTGATCGAGCGCTATCGCGTCGGGTTCTGGATTGCCATATCGACCATGATGGTTGACTTCATGAGCTTGCCCGATCTCGAGCGTTTCGACTTGAGTTCCATCGAGCGCCTGGCTGGCGGTGGCGCCGCCATGCCGAAGGCATTGGCAGAGCGCATTGAAGCCCGTTTCGGGGTTCCCTATATGGAGGGCTATGGGTTGTCCGAGACCATCTCGGCGACTCACATCAATCCGCCGCAGCGCTGCAAGCTGCAGTGTCTTGGCATACCGATTCAGGATACCGAATCAATCGTGGTCGACCCCAGCACGCTCGAAGTACTCGGCCCGCAGGTAACGGGCGAGATTCTGATTAGTGGCCCGCAGGTGTTCAAGGGTTACTGGGGACGCGCCGATGCCACGCGCGAGGCCTTCGTCGAGGTCGACGGGATACGTTATCTGCGCACTGGCGACCTCGGCTACATCGACGAGGACGGATACTTCTTTTTCGTCGACCGGCTAAAACGAATGATTAATGCGTCCGGTTATAAGGTATCGCCTGCGGAAGTCGAGACTTTGCTGTTTGGACATCCTGCGATTCAGGAAGCCTGTGTCGTCGCAGTTCGCGACGCGCGCAGTGGTCAGGCCGTGAAGGCATTCGTGGTCGTACGCGCCGGCGCCGATGTATCAGCCAAGCAGATCATTGAATGGGCACACGAGCATATGGCCTCGTACAAGGTACCCCGGATCGTCGAATTCGTCCCTGCGCTGCCCCGGACAGGTAGCGGAAAGGTCCAATGGCGACTGCTGCAGGAGCGGGAAAATGCGTCTCCCTCGCTTGCCAACTAACCCATGCTGACACGAGAGGTACCGCGCTGGGTGGGCGTTCTGCGGGGTGAACGCCGCCGCGTACTTGCAGCCACCTGGGGAGATTCGGGTCGCCTCGGCTGCCGTGTTTCTGAGGAGTAAGGGGTTGCTCGTTAAGGCCTGAGCAGCGTGGTGCGGACACATGCCCCAAGTCTGGACGCACCACACACTCGACACCGCACCACAAAAAATTCTTGCATATATCTGCATCGTCAGATAATGTTGTATCAGCAATAACCCGCAACGAACTATTCCATGGACGCTGTCCGCCTACGCCGGCTCCCGGCGCGGGCCTCCGGGCAGACTTCCCGGAGGAATGGCGTTGTATTTTTTTATTTAAATAGCTGACAAGTCAGATAAATTCGGTTACCGGCAGATGGGTAGCTGACCTCAGGATCAACTCACAGGACGCAAGATGAACCCGTCGACACACCCCGGCGCCCCAGCGCCCCTGACCGGTGCCAAGTTCGCACTTGGCACGTTCGCCGTGGCACTCGCCACTTTCATGAACGTGCTGGATTCGTCGATCGCCAACGTGGCGATTCCGACGATATCGGGCAACCTGGGCGTCTCCGTTGACGAGGGCACCTGGGTCATCACGCTGTTCGCCGCGGCCAACGCGATATCGATTCCGCTGACCGGATGGCTCACGCAGCGTGTCGGGCAGGTCAAGCTGTTCGTCTGGGCAATCCTGCTGTTCGTCTTTTCATCCTGGCTGTGCGGCCTGGCCCCCACCCTGCCGGTGCTGCTTGCCGCGCGCATCGTGCAAGGTGCGGTGGCCGGCCCGCTCGTGCCACTGTCGCAGGCGATGCTGCTCGGCTCGTTTCCGAAGGACAAGAGTTCGAGTGCGCTGTCGCTGTGGGCGATGACGGCCACCGTCGGGCCGATTGCGGGGCCAGCGTTAGGCGGCTGGATTACCGACAGCTACAGCTGGTCGTGGATCTTCTACATCAACATTCCGGTGGGGCTGTTTGCCGCCGGCACGATCTGGACGATCTACCGTGACCGCGAAACACCTGCACGGAAATTACCGATCGACAAGGTGGGACTGTTCTCACTGATCGCGTGGGTCGCGTCGCTGCAGATCATGCTCGACAAGGGCAAGGATCTCGACTGGTTCAACTCCCCGGTAATCTGGGCGCTGGGCGTGTTCGCCCTGATCAGTTTCGTGTTCTTCCTGATCTGGGAATTGACTGAAGAAAAACCGATCATCAACCTGCGGCTCTTTGCTGGTCGCAATTTCCTGGGCGGCACGGTGGCAATTTCGGTGGCGTATGCGGTGTTCTTTGCGAATCTGGTGATCCTGCCGCAGTGGATTCAGGGCTTTCTCGGCTACCGCTCGGTCGATGCGGGGCTCGTGACCGCGCCACTCGGTATCTTCGCGGTGATTCTCGCGCCGGTGATGGGCAAGATCATGCCGAAGTCGGATATGCGCGTGCTGGCGACGCTGGCCTTCCTCGGCTTTGCAGGCGTGTTCTTCATGCGCTCGCTTTACACAACGGGCGTCGCCCCCTATACCCTGGTGCTGCCCACGCTGCTGCAAGGCATTCCCACCGCCCTCTTCTTCACGCCGCTCACCGCGATCATCCTGGCGGGACTGTCACCCGACAAGATTCCGGCCGCTGCGGGTCTGTCGAACTTCGTGCGGATCTTCGCCGGCGCGGTCGGGACATCGCTGTTGAGCACCGGCTGGAACAACCGGACGATCCTGCATCATGCGCGACTGACTGAACAGGCGAGCGTGAACAACCCGACCTTTGTCGACGCCATCGCCAACCTGCAGACGACGCTCGACGTCAGCACGGCCAAAGCCATGGCGTTCTTCGAATCATCGTTAAACAGCCAGGCGTCGATGCTCGGCCTGAACGATATCTTCTGGCTGTCGGGGGTCATCTTTCTCGTGATCATTCCGCTGATCTGGGTGACGAAGCCCGGCAAGGGCGCGAGCGCGGGCGCAGCGGGCGCCGGTGGACACTGATCAATGCGCGGTAAGACACCCGTCGCAAAAAATGGGAGCGAAAAAATCTTGACAGTATCTGACTATGCAGCTATTGTGCTTATCAACGAACAGGAGAGCGCGATGGGTCACTACACGAAGGAGAATTTCATGCTTACGCAAAGCGTCGGCTTCATGCTGACCAAGGCGCGCAACATGATCACGGCAGATATGGACGCCGCGCTCAAGGACCTTGACATCAGCAGCCAGCAAATGGGCATCCTGCTTTCGCTCACGCGCGGCATCGCCACTACGCCGTTCGAACTGTCGAAGTTGCTTGGCATCGACACGGGGCTCATGACGCGCATGCTGGACAAGCTGGAAACGAAGGGTTTGCTGGAACGTTCGCGCAGCGTCGACGATCGCCGCGTGGTTAATCTGACGCTGACGGACAAGGGCGAGGAAGTCGCGGCCCAGATTCCGGAAGTCGCGCCGCACGTGCTGAACGAACACCTGAAGAAGTTCACCAAGGCCGAGTTTGAAGAGTTGCGTCGCCTTCTTCGCAAGTTCATCGGCGAATGAGCCGTGCGGAGCCGATCCACATTTTTTTTGTTCAATTATCTGACAGGTCAGAAAATGAATGAGCAGACTTATCAAACCGGCAGCGCCTCCCGCGTGATGAAACTGGGCGTGTCCGTGATCTTCGCCGCCGTGCTTTCCGCCTGTGCCAACTATGCCGGCATTCACAGCGACAAGCAGATGGCCAAGCCGCAACAGTACGACACCACGCAGAGCGTGCCGGCCGAGGACGGTCACTGGCCGGCTTCGGACTGGGCCGACCAGTTCGGCGACGCACAACTGAAAGCGTTGCTCGAAGAAGCCCTCAAGGGTAGCCCGACGCTCGAGCAGGCCCGCGCCCGGGTCGCCCAGGCACAGGCGTTCAGCGAAACCGCGAAGGCCAGCACGCTGCCGCACGTCGACGCGGACTACTCGCTCACCCGCCAGCAGTACAGCAGCACCGCACTCGTGCCGCCGCCCTACGCCGGCTCCTGGCAGACGGAGAACAAGGGCCTGTTGACCGCTTCCTATGACCTCGATCTGTGGGGCAAGAACCGGGAGGCACTCAAGGCGGCCGTATCACAGCTGCAGGCAAGCCAGGCTGATGCCGAAGTCGTCAAGCTCACACTGAATACATCGATTGCCCGCACCTACAACCAGTTTGCCCGGCTGTATGCGCTGCGCGACATCGCGCAGCAGGAGGTCGCACGCCGCGAACAGATCGACCGCATCACGGCTGGCCGTATCGCGACCGGACTCGATACCGAAGTGGAACGTAAAACCGCACAGGCGAACCTCGCCACGAGCCGCGCCAATCTCTCGGCGCTCGACGGCAGCATCCTGACCACCCGTTATCAGTTGGCTGCGTTGCTCGGCGAAGGTCCGGATCGCGGTCTGTCGATCGAGCGCCCGACGCTCGGCGTGGGCGATGAAGTACGTCTGCCGGACAACCTGCCGGCGGATCTGGTGAGCCGCCGTCCGGACATCGTCGCCGCCCGCTGGCGCGTCGATGCGCTCACGCACGAGGTGAAGGAAGCCAAGGCCGAGTTCTACCCGGACATCAACCTGAGCGCCGCCATGGGCCTCGACGCGTTCGGCTTCGGCCGGCTCCTCACCGCCGCGAGCCGCACGGGCTCGGCGGGCGCCGCGATCCATCTGCCGATCTTCGATGGCGGTGAATTGCGCGCGCAACTGAAAGGCCGTTATGCCGAATTCGACTATGCCGTGGCCGGCTACAACCAGACGCTGATTACCGCGCTGACCGACGTTGCCACGCAGCTTGCGCAGATCCGTTCGAGCGATGTGCAACTCGTCGATGCGCAAGCCGCACAGGAAGCCGCGCAGAGCGCCGACGAACTGGCGATCACGCAATACAAGGCCGGCCTGACCAACCAGCTGACCGTGCTCAATGCCGACATGAATGCGCTGCATGCCGATCAGGCCGTTGCCGATCTGAAGATGGACCGCCGCGACCAGCAGATCGCGCTCGCCTCCGCACTCGGTGGCGGCTACGTCGACACCTCGGTCGATCAGACCCGTCGCGCGGACGCTGCCGCGCAATCCAGCCCCGTCATCGCCGCACGTTGATACGGCACGTTCGCACACCTGTCAGGAGAACTGAAATGAGCGATACCATCACGTCCGACCACAAGACGGCGGATATCGAAGCAGTCGTCGATAACACCAGCAGCTCACCGGCTGCCCCCGCGGACAACGCGCCGAAAGCGACCCCGCCCGGCAAGCGCAAGCTGCTGCTCACGCTGCTCGCCATGGCCGTGGTGGCAGCGGGCGCGGCATACGGCGCGTACTACATGACGTACGCCCGCTATCACCAGTCGACTGACGATGCTTACGTCAGCGGCAATCTGGTGCAATTGACGCCGCAGGTCACGGGTACTGTAGTGGCGGTCAACGCGGATGACACGCAGATCGTCAAGCAAGGCGACCCGGTCGTCACACTCGACGGCGCCGACGCGAAAGTCGCACTGCTGAACGCCGAAGCGACGCTCGGCCAGACCGTTCGGCAAGTCAGCGGTCTTTACGTCAACAACAATTTCTATGCAGCAACAGTGGCCCAGCGCGAGTCAGATCTCGCTCGCGCCAACGACGATCTGCACCGGCGTGAGGCGGTCGCAGGCACCGGTGCGGTGTCCGCCGAAGACATTGCCCACGCGCACGATGCGGTGAACGCGGCCCAGGCCGCGCTCGACGCCGCCCGGCAGCAGGGCGAAGCCAACCACGCGCTGACCGACCGCACGACCATCGAACAGCATCCGGATGTGCAGGCTGCAGCCTCGAAGGTGCGCGACGCCTATCTGAACTACGCACGCATTACGCTGCCGGCGCCTGTCACCGGCTATGTCGCACGCCGTTCAGTGCAGGTGGGCCAGCGCGTCGCGCCCGGTACCCCGCTGATGGCGATCGTGCCGCTCGACGGCGTCTGGGTCGACGCGAACTTCAAGGAAGGGCAGCTCAGGCGTATGCGCATCAGCCAGCCTGTCACGCTGACTTCCGATGTGTACGGGTCGAGCGTCAAATACCACGGCCGCGTGGTCGGCTTCTCGGCAGGTACGGGCAGTGCCTTCGCCGTGCTGCCGGCGCAGAACGCCACGGGCAACTGGATCAAGATCGTCCAGCGTCTGCCGGTACGGATCCAGATCGACCAGCGTGAACTCGAAGCGCATCCGTTGCGTATCGGCCTGTCGATGCAGGTCGACACCGATACCCGCGACAATTCCGGCACGCAGCTCGCCGCGGCAATCAACACGACCTATCACACCGATGTATTTGCCCAGTATGGGGCGCAGGCCGATGCCGAGATCGCAAAGATCATTGCCGAAAACGAGATGGTGTCGCACGCGGGCGCCGCGAAATCATCAGCCAAAAGCGTTGCGACGCGCGATCAGGCGCGCAACGCCGGCTGAGGACTTCAGGTACGCGTAATCGACGCGCCGCCATCGACTAGCGAAGCGGTACCGGTCACGAAGGACGAATCATCGGACGCAAGATAAAGCACCGAGCGGGCGAGTTCTTCCGGCCGTGCGACCCGCTTGAGCGCATGCAATCCGGTCACGAAAGCCTGCGACTCGGCGGTGTCGTTCATGCCGCGATACATCGGCGTATCCACGGCGCCGGGCAAAACAGCGTTGACGCGCACCCCTTGCGGTCCATACTCGGCAGCCAGCGCCTGCGTCAGTCCAATCAGCCCGGCCTTGCTCGCCGCGTAGGCCGCGGTGCCCGGGAAAGCGAACGAGTAGCCAACGAACGTCGAGGTGAAGATGATCGATCCACCTCCTTGCTTCAGCATTTCCGGGATCTGGTGCTTCGCACCCAAAAAGGCGCTCGTGAGATTGGTCGCCAATGCGGCCGACCAGCCTGCCTCCGATACGCCCGTGGTCGGGCCCATTTCGCCCAGCGTGCCGGCGTTGTTATAGGCGATGTCAAGGCGGCCGAAGCGGCTGACGGCGAGCGCGACCAGCGCTTTCGCGAAGTCGTCTGACTGCACGTCGCCCGCCAGAAACGCGACCTCACCGCCTTCGCTGACGATCTCGGCAGCGAGGGTTTCAAGTTCAGCTTCGCGGCGCGCCGCGATCACCACTTTTGCGCCTTCCGCGGCAAACAGTTTTGCGGTGGCACGGCCAATTCCTGCACTGGCACCGGTCACGATGGCGACTTTTCCTGTCAAGCGTTCCATGTTCAATCTCCTACTGCGGTTTGTTGGCCAGCGCCCAATGCCTTGGTCCATGTGATGCAATATAGGCTTCAGCTTCACATGCAGGAAGGCACAAAACATGGGTATATCATTCAGTATTTGCGAATGATCGGGGAAGGACATGGATCGACTGCGCGCTTTTGAAGTCTTCGTGACCGTGGTGAGCCGTGGCAGCTTTACGCGCGCCGCCGATGCGCTGGAGACGTCACCCGCCAACGTGACCCGCTACGTGAACGAGCTGGAAACGCATCTCGGCACGCGCCTGCTGAATCGCACCTCACGCAAGCTTTCGCTCACCGAGGGCGGCGAGACCCTTTACGCCCGCTGCAAATCCATCCTCGACGACGTCGCCGAGACGGAGGGGCTGGTGTCGTCTGCGTCAGTCGAACCGCGCGGCCGGCTGCGCATCAATGCGCCTGTGAGTTTTGGCATTCTGTATCTGGCGCCGCTGTGGCCCGAGTTCATGCGAAAGTACCCCGGAGTGGAACTCGACGTTTCGCTGATTGACCGGGTCGTCGATATCGTCGAGGAAGGTTACGACCTCGCCATTCGCATCTCACGCGCCGGTTCAACTAGCCATGCAGCCCGCAAGCTGGCGACATCGCGAAACATCCTGTGTGCGTCGCCAGCCTATCTGACGCGTTACGGATACCCGGCAGCGCCAGCGGACCTGGTTGAGCATCGCTGCATCGGCTACTCGTATGCGGCCACCGGCAACGAGTGGCAACTGATCGACAGCGAGCGCAAGGCTCACACCGTGAAGGTCAACTATCACATGCATACCAACAATGGCGATACGGCGCGCGCGGCAGCGCTTGCTGGGCAAGGCGTGATCTGGCAGCCCACGTTTCTGGTCGGCAACGACCTGCGCGCCGGCAAGCTCATTCAGCTATTGCCTGACTATCGCCTGCCTGACATCGACGTACTGGCGTTGTACCCGAGTCGTCGGCACCTGAGTGCCAAGATTCGCGCGGTGGTCGATTTCCTGGTCGATACGTTCGGCGGTGTGCCGCCATGGGATCGGACTGAAGCGGATTAACCAAACGTAAACGCATACGCCTGCACGCCGGGATCGAGAAACTCGATCGAGAACGTGTGATCGGCGACCTCGCCGGTCTGCCGCACGAGTTGATAAAGACGCTGTTCGGTCACGGTGCCGCTGCCGTCGGCGGCGACGTCGGTACCGTGCGCGGCGCCCGGTGCGGCACCATCCACGCTCACGCGAAAGCGAACCGGCTTGCCGTCCTTGCCCGGACCCAGCACGAGGTGCAGATCGCGTGCATGAAACCGGTAGACGATGCGACCCGACGCGGCCGCGAGCGTCGCATGTTCGGCGCCCACCTTCCATGTGCCCGCCAGCCCCCAATCGTTGACGGCGGGCTGTGATGGTGCCGAATAGGTGTGCACCTTGTCCTCTGCCTCACCGCCGGGCGACGCAAAATTCTCCGCGCGCTGGTAGCCGATATAGGTTTCCGGCGACTGCATATCGGCGTTGTCGGCCGCTGCCTGCACACCTTGCGCGCTCGTACCCGCAATGCCGAGCGCGACCTTCGACGCGCTTGCATGACCCGCTTCAGCCAACAGTTGCTGAATCACCTTTTCGGACTCCGCATAGTCGCCTTCGCCAAAATGGTGATAGCGAATCTGCCCTTTCGCATCGACGAAATAGTGCGCCGGCCAGTACTGATTGTTCAGCGCGCGCCAGATCGCGTAGTTGTTGTCGATGGCGACGGGATAGTCGACGCCGAGGTCGTGGACGGCCTTCTTGACGTTGTCGATATTGCGCTCGAACGCGAATTCCGGCGCGTGCACCCCAATCACGACCAAACCCTGATCCTTATATTTCTGCGCCCACGCTTTGACGTAGGGCAGCGAACGCAGGCAATTGATACACGAGTACGTCCAGAAGTCGACCAGAACGACCTTGCCACGCAGGTCCTGAACCGTCAGCGGCGGTGAATTCAGCCATTGGACGGCGCCGTTCAGCGTCGGCAACACGCCTTCGACGGGCAACGGGGCTGCGCCGCCCGGTGCGCCTTGCGCGGCGCGCATCATCGCGCCTGAGTCGACGGTGGCGGTTGTATCGGCGGCGGGGTTGGCCGTCATCACGGCATCGCTGCCCGCTGCATGGGTCGGTGCATTGGCCGCCTCGTTGGTCACCGCATTGGTCGCGCTACCCGCTGCCACCGGATTGGCCGGCGTCGCACCTGGCGAAAGCTTGTCCACCAGTTTCTGTTCGAGACCACCGGTGGCGATGGTCGATACACGCGCCAGCACGCCCGTGTCGAGTCCGAGCGCAATCGCCACCACGCCGCATAGCATCGCCGCACCGATCCCGCGGCGGATCCATTCGCCGGCACCCAGCGAGCGCTTCATCGCCGTGAACACGCGCCCGCCGATCAGCAGCGCTACCGCAAGCGAAGTCGCGGCACCGGCCGCATAGGCGACCAGCAACAGCGTGGTGCCGACGCTGGCGCCCCGCAGTGCCGCACCGGTCAGCACCAGGCCGAGAATGGGACCGGCGCACGGCGCCCACAGCAGGCCGGTCGCGATGCCCAGCAAAAATGACGAACCAGCGGACGAACCGGCACGACCCTGCTGACCGTCTCTCTGCGCGAAGTTCGACAGGCGATTGCCGGCGCTCACCAGCGGGCGCATCAAATGATCGGCGAAACGCGGCAAGAGCAGCGTCAGTCCGAAGACGGCGAGCAAGGCGATCGCGAGCCAGCGGCCATACTGGTTAGCCTGGGTGACCCAGCCGCCGCCCACGGCGGCCAGGGTCGCGACGATGGCGAACGTCAGCGCCATGCCCGCGAGCAACGGCAAGCCGCTGCGCACGAACGGCTGATCGGCGCGCGCGAAAACGAACGGCAGCACCGGCAGAATGCACGGACTGAGAATCGTGAGGGCGCCACCGAGATAGGCGAGAACGATGAGTAGCATGTCGGTTCCGGGCGTGGGTGCCAGTTGTTGATGAAAGTGGCCCTATCCTAGAGCGCAGGGGATGTCGAAGTCCTCACGAAAAGTTAAATTAAATGTGATAACTCGCAGCCCAAAAATTTTGCACAATGGCGCAACGGCGCGCTGTTACCGGAGCCCGTTCTTTCCAACGCTGTGAACCACGCCCTCACCCACGTCTAAAGCCCGCCATGGACCACCCGAAGCGCATCCTGATCGTCGAAGACGACGTCGACATCGCCAACGTGCTGAGTCTTCATCTGCGCGACGAACGCTACGAAGTCGTGCACAGCGCCGACGGCGACGAAGGGCTGCGCCTGCTGGAGCAAGGGGGCTGGGACGCGCTGATCCTCGACCTGATGCTGCCCGGTGTCGATGGTCTGGAAATCTGCCGGCGCGCCCGTGCAATGACACGCTACACACCCATCATCATCACCAGCGCACGTTCGAGCGAAGTCCACCGGATTCTCGGTCTCGAACTCGGCGCCGACGACTACCTGGCCAAGCCGTTCTCGGTCCTCGAGCTGGTGGCGCGCGTCAAGGCGTTGCTGCGGCGCGTCGAAGCCATGGCGAAAGACTCGCGAATCGATGCGGGCAGTCTGCAGATTGCCGGCCTGACGATCGATCCGCTGACGCGTGAGGCCACCGTCGACGGCAAGCCCATCGAACTGACGCCGCGTGAATTCGACCTGCTCTATTTCTTCGCGCAGCATCCAGGCAAAGTGTTTTCGCGGATGGACCTGCTCAACGCCGTGTGGGGCTATCAACACGAAGGCTACGAACACACCGTCAACACCCACATCAACCGGCTGCGCGCGAAGATCGAGACTGATCCCGCCCAACCCGAGCGCATCCTGACGGTCTGGGGGCGCGGCTACAAGCTGGCGGTGCCGGGCGACCCACCGGCGCCCGGCAGCCCACATCAGGACGCGCCGTGAATCTGACACTGACCCAGCGACTTTCGCTCGTGTTCTCCGCGCTGTTGCTGGCGTGCTGCGGCGCGTCCGCGTGGCTGCAGATCCGTTCGAGCGACCTGCACGAAAAGGAAGTCGTGCAAAGCCTGTCGCGCAGCCTCGCCGACCATATCGCGCACCGCACGACCCTGATGGATGCGAACGGCCTGCGTCCCGATGCGGTGCGCCAGCTATTCGGTCAGTTGATGATGGTGAATCCGAGCGTCGAGGTGTACCTGCTCGACAACCAGGGGCGCATCAAGGGCGACGATGCCCCCGCGGGCCACGTCAAGCGCGAGCAGGTGGATGTCGCGCCCATCCGGCAATTCATCGCCGGCGATGCGTTGCCGATCCTCGGCGACGACCCGCGCAGCCTCGACGGAAAAAAGGTGTTTAGCGCCGCACCGCTGCAACTGAGCGGCCAGCAACCCTCGGGCTATATCTATGTCGTCCTGCTTGGCGAAGCGCACGACGCGCTCGCCGCCCGCGTGGCCGCCAGTTCTGTTCTGCGCACCACGCTGTGGTCGATGGCGCTGGTCGCGCTGCTCGGTTTGCTCGCGGGCTTGACGGCCTTCGGCCTGATCACGCGGCCGCTGCGCCGCCTGACCGACGCCATGCGCCGTTTCGATGCCGACGGCGAGCCCGACACCCAGCCGGCCGTGCCGCGCTCGGCACCGGCCGGACAGCGCGACGAAATCGCCGTGCTAGAGACAACGTTCGCGCAGATGGCGAACCGCATCGGCGACCAGTGGCGTGCGCTGACGCGTCAGGACCAGCAACGGCGCGAGCTGATCGCCAATATTTCGCACGACCTGCGCACCCCGCTCACCTCGTTGCACGGCTACCTGGAGACGCTGTCGCTCAAGGCCGATACACTCGGCGAAACGGAGCGCAAACGCTATCTGGCGATTGCGCTGGCGCAAAGCGTCAAGGTCGGGCGGCTCGCGCAGGCGCTATTCGAACTGGCCCGGCTCGAACACGGCAACGTGCAACCCGCGCTCGAACAATTCTCGCTGATCGATCTGGTCCAGGACGTCTTCCAGAAATTCGAGTTACCGGCCGAGGCGCGGCACATCCGGCTGCGAGCCGGCATTCCGCCTCGCTTGCCGAACGTCTGTGCCGATCTCGGCATGATCGAGCGCGTGCTGACGAACCTGCTCGACAACGCGATTCGCCACACCCCCGCCAACGGCGAGATCGACGTCGATCTCGCGCACAAGGACGGCAAGGTGTCGATCACGGTCAGCGACACCGGTCCCGGCATTCCAGTGGAGCAGCGCGAAGGCCTGTTCGAACGCCCGTTCAGCTCAGGCGGCGCACATCGCGGCGGCGGACTCGGCTTGCTGATCGTGCAACGGATGCTGCAATTGCATCACAGCCAGATACGAATCGTCGAACGCGACGGGACCGGCACGACGTTCTGCTTCGAGCTGCCGACTACGGGCAAACCGGCTGTCGCCGGCATTCCGTCCTGACTCATCGTGCGAACGCACCGCCGAGGTGACGGGTGACGAAGGATGTCCGGGCTCACTCCACCGCGATTGCCGGCGCTCTCTCGATCAGCGACCTGATCCGCTCCTGATCGACCGGTGTCGCCGGGTTGTAGACGATCATCTGAAGATCCGGCCGCCCGTCGACAGCGAACGACGAGTATTCCAGCGAGATGGGCCCCAGCACGGGGTGGCGCACGCGCTTGAGGCCCTCGCCGTGGGTCTGCACCTCATTGTCCCGCCACATGGCGGCGAACTCGGGACTTGACCGGCACAGTTCATCGACGAGCGGCGCCACCTCGGCGTCGGCGCCTGCGCGTGCGGCATCGACCCGGAAGGCGCCCACCACGAAGCGCGCCACGCTGGTCCAATCGAACTGCGCGGCACGGACGCGGGGATCGCAGAAGATCATGCGCAGGATATTGCGTTTTTCGGGAGGCAGGGTGCTGTAGTCGGTGAGCACGGTCGCGGCCGCGCGGTTCCAGGCAAGCACGTCCCATGTCGCAGTCCTGACGATGGCCGGGCTATAGGGCAGTGCATCGAGCAGACGCTGCAGCCGCGGTGTGATCGCATCACTGCCTCGGTAGCGGACTTCGGGCTGATGGCCGAGGCCGAGCAGAAACACATGTTCGCGCTCGACCTCGGTCAGCATCAGCGCCGTCGCGATGCGGTCCAGCACGTCCGCTGACGGATTGCCGCCGCGCCCCTGCTCCAGCCACGTGTACCAGGCCACGCTGATATTGGCGCGCTGCGCCACTTCTTCCCGGCGCAGCCCCGCCGTCCGCCGCCGCCCGCCGGAAATGCCGAAGGACGCGGGGTCGAGTTTCGTCCGCCGGCTCTTCAGATAGTTGCCGAGCCGATTGTCGCCGTCATTCTCGTTCGTCTGAGCCATGTGTAACCTGTTAGGACGTATACATGGATAACGTCACTACTTTAACAGGATGATTTTGCCTCGTACATTGTGCTTTGTCGATCGCCGATCGATTGATTGATTGGGAGAACATCACATGCGCGTCTTTGTTACGGGAGCCACCGGCTTCGTCGGTTCCGCTGTCGTCCGCGAACTGCTCGCGAACGGCCATCAGGTCCTCGGCCTCACCCGCTCGGAAGCAGGAGCGGCCGCGCTCGCCGCGGCCGGCGCCGAGGCGATCCATGGGTCGCTTACCGACCTCGACAGCCTGCGCCGGGGCGCGGCGGCCGCTGACGGGGTCATTCACACCGCCTTCAATCACGATTTCTCCCGCTTCGCGCAGAGCTCGGAAGAGGACAAGCACGCGATCGAAGTGCTCGGCAGCGTGCTCGAAGGCAGCGAGCGGCCGTTGCTCGTCACATCCGGCTGTGCGTTCCTGAGCAATGGCCGCATGGCGACCGAGGAGGATCGTCAGCCTGCGCCGTCCGGCCACTTTCCTCGCGCATCGGAGGCGGCGGCGGCGAGCCTCGCGGCCCGCGGCGTGCGGGCGAGCGCCGTGCGGCTGGCGCCGTCCGTTCACGGCGAGGGCGACCACGGTTTTGTCCCCCGACTCATCAACATCGCGCGCGAGAAGGGCGTGTCGGCCTATGTGGGTGACGGCCTCAACCGTTGGCCCGGCGTGCATCGCTTCGACGCTGCCCGCGTCTTCCGGCTCGCACTTGAGCGCGGCGCCATCGATGGTCCCTATCATGCGGTCGCCGAAGAGGGCGTGCCGTTCAGGGCGATCGCCGAGGTGATCGGTCGCCGGCTCGGCGTCCCCGTCGTCGCCAAGTCCCATGACGAGGCAGCCGCACATTTCGGATGGTTCGGCATGTTCATCGGCGCGGACCTGCCGACCTCAAGCGCACGGACCCGCGCCCTGCTCGACTGGACGCCCACCGGCCCGGACATTCTCGCCGACATCGACCAGCCTGGCTACTACGCGCATCCCTGACGTTCGACAAATCGGATTCTCACGTGAGGTCAACAACGTAACCACCGGCATTAGACGGTCTATGGGTCATCGAACGTGTCATCGACCTGGGTGATCTTCCACTCAACCGGCTTCGTGCCGCAATTGGGGGCAAGACGTGCCAGGAGGACTACAATCATCTATGGCCCTAATCATGTAATGGCTGTGCGCCGGCTTCGACCGGCGCATTGACAAACCGGTCACCCCGGTTCACGGCGGATCAGCGGTTTAAGCACGCCCGATCGCAGCCAGCCACGCGTGGCGTCCCGGCCAAGGAGGCGCGATGCGTTCGCAACCAGGCTCCCGCGTGCCATTCAGACGCACCGGAATTGCGGTTGCGGTCGTCGTGGGCTGCCTGATCGTCGCCGGGCGTATCACCGGCGTCGTGGTCGACTGGCTGTGGTTTTCTTCGATCGGTTATGTCGGCGTTTTCTGGACGACTGTCTCCGCCAAGGCGCTCCTCTTTGCCGCCGTGTTCGCAGCGTCGGCGAGCGTCATCGCCGCATCAGGGTTCCTTGCGCATCGTTACGCGAGGCGTCCCGGTAGCTGGCAAGTGGAAACGGCCCGTCTGTCGGGTACGCCGGAGTTCATCAGTGAACTGGCAGACCAGCTCGCACCGCGCATTCCCTGGCGCATCAGCATTGCCGGCAGCGCTATTGTCCTGGGGCTCCTCATCGCCGCCGGCGAAGTCTCCAACTGGGACCTGGTGCTGCGCTTCCTTCATCAGGTGCCCTACGGCGAACGCGATCCTGTCTTCGGCCAGGACATCGGCTTCTATCTGTTCTCGCTGCCCGCCTATCTTGCGTTCAAGAACTGGCTGCTGCAGTTGCTCTTTTGCAGTGCGATCGTTGCAACCGTGGTCTACGGGGTACGCGGCGACATCACATTCGAGCGGCCGCCGTGCCGACTCTCGGCCGCCGCTGCCGCTCATGGTTCCGCGCTACTCGGTGTGTTCTTCGTCCTGAAAGCCGGGTCCTACGCACTCGACCGCTTTTTGCTGCTCTACGACGATAACGGCGTCGTGGTTGGCGCCGGGTATACCGACATCCACGTCGAGCTTCCGGTCCTATGGGTGCTCATCGGCTTTGCCGGCGCCGCAGCCGTTGCGTCGTGGATCAATATGCGCCGGCGGGACTATCGCGTTCCTGCCGCTTCGCTGGTGCTGGTGTTCGGCACCTCGTTCGTGTTCGCCCTGATCTACCCAGCGCTGTTCCAGCGCCTCTATGTCAAGCCGAGCGAGCTGCAACTGGAGATGCCCTATATCCAGCACAATATCGCGCTAACGCGAATGGCCTACGGCCTCAACCAGATCGCGGTCAAGCCGTTTCCAGCCGAGCAGCAATTGAATCTCACCTCGCTCGAAGCCAATCGCGCGACCATCGACAACATTCGGCTGTGGGATGTGCAGCCGCTGATGGATACCTACGCGCAGTTGCAGGAGATCAGGACTTACTACAAATTCCTCTCCGTCGACATCGACCGCTACCGGCTCGACGCCGGTTACCGGCAGGTGATGCTGTCGGCCCGCGAACTGGAGCCGTCGATGCTTCCCGCGAACGCCCAGACCTGGGTGAACCTGCACCTCCTGTTCACGCACGGCAACGGCGTCGTGATGTCGCCAGTCACCGAAAAATCGACGGAAGGTTTGCCCTCCTTCTATCTGCAGGATATTCCACCCGTCGCCCACGGCGGGCCCGCCATTCGCGAGCCGCGTCTGTATTTCGGTGAAGGGGGTGAAGGCTACGTCATCGTAAAGGGCAGCGTCTCCGAATTCGACTACCCCAAGGGCAAGGACAACGTTTACACCACGTACAGCGGGACCGATGGCATTGCTATTGGCAGCACCACGCGCCGCAGCCTCTTCGCCTGGCAGTTCGACGATCCGAACATCCTGCTAACCGACTACGTCACGAACACTAGCCGCATCCTGCTGCACCGTAACATTCAGGACCGGGTGCGCACGATTGCCCCGTTCCTCAGCCTCGACCATGATCCGTATCTCGTCACCAGCAACGGGCGCCTTTTCTGGATGCAGGACGCCTATACGACAAGCCCCTGGTTCCCCTACGCGCAGCCGGGTTTCGGCGATGGCGCCAATTACATCCGCAACGCAGTCAAGGTGGTGATCGACGCGTATAACGGCACGGTTGATTTCTATGTAAGCGATCCTAATGATCCGATCATACGGACTTACCAGCGCATCTTTCCGGGTCTGTTCAAGCCTCTCGCGGCGATGCCCAGAGACCTGCAACAACATATCCGCTACCCCGAAGACCTGTTCCAGATTCAGGCGCAACTTTATCGGGCTTACCACATGGACGCGGCGGAGGTCTTCTACAACCGCGAGGATCTCTGGCAATTCCCGCGTGAACTGATCGGCATTGATGGTGGGAACAGTCCCGGCACGCCGATGACGCCCTACTACATGATCATGCGGCTGCCCGACGAAGCGCGCGAAGAGTTCGTCCTGATACTGCCGATGGTGCCCAGCCAACGCGACAATATGATCGCGTGGCTCGCGGCGCGTTGCGATCCACCCAACTACGGCAAGCTCATTGTCTACGCGTTCCCGAAGGACAAGCTCGTCTATGGGCCGTTCCAGATCGAGGCGCGCATTCAGCAGAACACCGAGATTTCGCAGCAGATTTCGCTGTGGAACCAGATGGGTTCGCGCGTCATTCGCGGCCATCTTCTCGTCGTGCCGATTGAAAACTCCATTCTCTACGTCTCGCCGCTCTACTTGCGCGCGGAGTCGGGTCAGTTACCCGAATTGAAGCGGGTCATCGCCGCATATGGGGACCGGGTTGTGATGGAAGAAACGCTGGGCGGGGCGCTCGCGGCGCTCTTCAAGGAAAGCGCCCCGCTCGCCTCGCCGCCTCAGGGCACGGCGGACGCGCGTGCCCGCGAGGCGCTGGCACACTATGACCGTGCGATCGAGCGATTGAAGGCGGGAGACTGGAGTGGTTTCGGCGCGGAACTGGATGCGTTGCGGCCATTGCTCGAGGCGCTGGGTGGCGGTCGTACGGAGGGACAGAAGTGAATCGACAGGCACGCCCGCTTAAGAAAGCGCACGTGCCAGCGCCTCAGACTGATGCCGGAAAGGAATTAGAACCGGTGCACGATCCCGACCTGTACACCGCGTGCGTCCGCGCCTGGGTAAGCGAGGGGCAAGCCGGGGTTCGCCGCACCGGCGAGCGTATAACTCGCCTCGTTTCGATTACGCAGGAAGGACAGGGCTCCGTAGAAGTTGGTGCGTTTTGACAGGTCGTACTCGTACAGCAGGCCGACCTGATCCGCATTGTTGTCCTGTGAGGTGCGGTCACGCAGGATCGCATAGCCAAGCGCGAGACTATTGGTGGCGTTGAACTGGTACTTGGCAGACAGGCCGTATACCCGTGCATCGATGTCGATATCATCCCACTTCACGGCGGAATAGCCGCCATAGACGGTTGCCTTGCCGATCGCATACGACAGGCCCGCCATGATCGTGTGGTCCGTCGTCGTCGCATTCGCGTTCTTTAGCCACTGGCCTGCTACGAAAGCGGCAAACGGTCCGTGTTCGTAAGTCACGTCGAACTGCTTGCTGGAACCTGCGGACTGGAAGCCGCCGGCATCGCCCAGTCCGATATAGACCCCCGCCTGGAATCCGCCGACTTCCGGACTCATATAGGACACCGTGTTGCTCGTGCGGTAGGCAAACGTCGTCAGGTTATCCATGCCGGATGCCTGAGTCACACCGCCGAACGCGTCCTGCCCGCTCTGGTCGTAAAACAGCGGAGAATTCTGGCGTCCCGCTCGCACCTGCCCCCACGAACCCGACAAGCCCACCCACGCTTGCCGGTTGAACATTGAATTACTCTCGGCAAGTGTGCCGTCGTTCGGATTGAAGCCGTTTTCAAGGTTGAAGATGACCTTCTGGCCGCCGCCGATATCTTCCGAGCCTTTCAAACCGAACCGGCTGCCCCATTGGCCACTCGAGCCGAGCGCAGCTGTATAACCGTTGCCGGTGTTGACGTATTGGGCGAATTCGTCGATCAAACCGTACAGCGTCACGTTATCCTGGGCAAACGCGTAGTGAGGTACCAGCAGAATCGTGGTCGCGCACGCGAGCTGCACGCCGGAGCTAACGTAGGAAAAGGCGTGGCTTAAGCTGTTTTTTCTCATAATTAGTATTACTATTCAAACAAATGAAAGGTATCAATGCGCCACTCGGTGCCGAGGTGGCTGGCGTGCGCCGCGGTGTTCAGTCTAAAAAAAACGGGGAGTGGCGGTCTTCCGTGCCGGTCGTACACGGTGGGGATGCCGGGGACACGTACGGCAACGGGCCGTGCGTGTCAGCGGAAGACCTTAAGAGGAAGCGCTTGCGCGTACTTCAACTACGTGCTTTGCCTTGCTCGACCGGGAGAATCAGACGCTCGGGGATAGTGCGCGAGGCGTTGCGAGCACACGCGTAATAGAGCACCGCGGGTACGACAAGCCCGAGAATCCACGAGATGTCCGTTCCGCCGAGTGCGTCGACGAGCGGCCCCGTATAGAAGCTCGTCGAGATGAAGGGCATCTGGACCAGCACTCCGGCGACATAGATCGCGATGGCCATGCCATTCCAGCGGCCGTACCGACCGTCCGGATTCGAGAGCGCCGGGACATCGTAGCGCGATTTCGTAAAGCAGTAGTAGTCCACGAGGTTGATCGCGCTCCACGGCGTGAAGAAGGCGAGCAGGAACAGGATGAACGCTGAGAATTCCTTCAGGAACGAATGGCGGCCTGCCAGTGCGACCAACGTCGATACCCCTACCATACCGAGGATGTAAAGCAGGCGGTGACGGGTTGATATGGTGCGCTGACCGCGAAAGCCGCTGACAATCGTGGCCATCGACATGAAGCTGCCATAAGCGTTGAGCGTCGTGACGGTGACTTTGCCGAAGGCGATGCTGAAGTAAAGCAGCGCGGCAACCGCGCCGGTCGCGCCCAGCCCGACGATGTACGACACCTCGTGGTGCGAGAACTGGCTTCCTGCGAGTGCCGCAGCGAATACACCGAAGGTCATGGCAGCCTGTGCGCCGATTACCGAGCCGAGTCCCACAGCGAGAAACGTACGAACGGACGAGGTCGAGCGCGGCAGATAACGCGAGTAGTCCGCGACGTACGGGCCGAACGCGATCTGCCACGAGGCGGACAGCGACATCGAAAGCAGGAAACTGGCGAGCGTGAAGTGCCGGTTCGCGAGCAGCGCACCGACGTCGTGATGCGCGAAGAGCTGTGCAAACATGAAGACAAAGGCCGCGACACCCACCACGCTGGCAATGCGCCCGACGAAGTGAATCGAGCGGTAGCCGAAGATCGTCAGGAGCACGATTACGGCGGCGAAAATCACGATGCCGACCGCGTCGTCAACGTTAAAAAGCTGGGCGACCGCCTGGCCGGCCAGCACCGAACCGCTTGCCGAAAAGCCGACATACATCAGGCACACGAGGACGATGGGGATCATCGCGCCGTACACGCCGAACTGCACCCGGCTCGAGATCATCTGCGGGAGGCCGAGTTGTGGTCCCTGAGCGCCGTGCAGCGCCATGACAGTTCCACCGATGATCTGCCCGATCACCAAGGCGACGAGCGACCAGAACACGTCCCCGCCAAGTACGACAGCGAGCGCGCCCGTCACGATGGCCGTGATCTGCAAGTTGGCCGATAGCCAGAGCGTGAACTGGCTAAACAGGCTGCCATGCCTTTCTGCATCGGGGATGTAGTCGATCGAGCGGGATTCGACCAACGCTCCGCTTGCGGGGTTTTCGGTGGGAATTGCCACGGAACATTCTCCAGAACGCTTCAGATGTCGCTTGCTCGACGTTGAGTCGGGCGAACGGATTATTGGAGTTACGGGTGTGACGGCGCGGGCCGCCCCTTTTATCTATCTGGCGAATCGGAGGCGAGCAGCGGTTTGCTCGCTTGGCGGCGGGAGCTTTTGGTACCCGGTCATTTCGAACTTGATCACGCCGGGTAGAAATTTACTTGTATAGACAAGTCTGTGCAAATAGGGTGTTACCCGGTTCGCATAGACGAGATCTCCGCTTTCGTTTTTGTCAGAAACGATATTTCTTGTGGATAGTTTGCTAATTGGCGGGAGATGGCTGACTTTTAGCCCAATTGTGCGGCAGGCCATCCAGGGATGAGCTTGCCACAAGCACTGCAGTCGGATTGAAATAAGATGAACGATATGTATAGACATGTTGCAATGAACACGCAACCTCTACACAACCTCGCCTCAACGTGAACTGTCGGAACGCGTACTACGGTCAAAGAATCCGAAAAGAAGCGCAGCAATCGTGAACGCCAGCGTGACTGAGCAAACGCCGCTCCATCTGGCCCATGCCCACGCCGCACCCGACAGCAAGGCACCCATGGCGCCGCCGATAAAGAAAATTCCCACGAAGAGCGCATTCAATCGGCCGCGCGCCGCCGGGTTGATGAGATTGATCGCGCGCCGTCCGAGCGTTTGATCGGTGATCAGGCCCGCGTCGAGCGCTGCCGCGCCGGCAACCAGCAGCGCGAGCGCGAGACCGGGGTGCGTCGTTACCGGGAATCCGCCCCAGCCCGCCCCGGCCGCGCCCATGACGAGCACGGCCGCAATCATCAACAGATGCGCGATCAGTTGTGTCGTGCGCTGCACCCCGCGGTCGCCGAGATAACCAGCAAGCGGCGTAACGATCGCCCCGCTCGCGCCAGCCAGTGCAAACGCGGCGATGCCGTGCATGCCGAGCGAGAACGGCGGCTCTGCCAGCAGCAAGGCGATGGCGGTCCAGAACGCACTGAACGCGCCAAGCCCGAGCGCTGCCAGCGTGGCGCGGCGTTGCAGGACGGGTTCCGTGCGCAACAGTGTCCAAAGGGAGCGCAGCAACGCCGGATAACGCGCCGTCGCGAGCGGCCGGTGGGTCGGCAACTGGCTATACAGGACGACGGCCAGCAGCGCGTCGGCGCACGCCTCGATGCCAAAGAACGCGCGCCAGCCGAACGATCCGGCGATCACGCTCGCGAGCGGGCGCGACAACAGAATCCCGATCATCAGCCCGCTCATCACGTTGCCGACCGCTCGCCCACGCCGGTGTTCCGGCGCCATCGACGCCGCCATCGGCACGAGCATCTGAATCACGCTCGACGTCGCGCCCGCGAGCGACACCGAGGCGAGAAACAGCCAGCCCGACCGCGCGAACGCCGCAACGCCGAGAAACACGGCACAGCACATCAGGGTCCGAAAAATGAGCTTCCGGTTCTCGACCAGATCGCACAGCGGCACGAGCAGGAGCAGGCCGGCCGCGTAGCCCAACTGCGGCAGCATGGCGATCAGTCCGGCAAGTTCGGGCGGCAGGTTCAGCGCGCGGCTGACGGGCCCCGTCAATGGCTGCGCCGCGGACAGGTTCACGACGATCACACCGACAGCCGCAGCGAAGAACAACGTAAGCGGCGCGGTCAGGACGGCGCCGGGCGCCGCTGAAAGTGCGGGCGTGGAAGGCAAGGGAGACAGGGGCCGCGCGGTTGTATCGGCGGGTCGATTCATCGTTCCACTCCGGTTGATTTCATTCCGGGTTATCGTACGGAGGCCGATGTTATGCGACAATTGAAATATCTCGATAATGTTTATGCTAGTTTGTTATGAATACGCGTGACCTGCAGGCCTTCGTGGCGGTAGTCGAAAGCGGATCGATGGTACGGGCGGCGGAGAAGCTGTTTCTCACGCAGCCCGGACTCACACGCCGCGTGCAAAACCTGGAGACGATGCTCGGCACCGAGTTGCTGGACCGGCAGAGCAAACCGCTCAAGCCGACAGCGGCGGGCAACGAGGTGTACGGTCTTGCACGCACGGTATTGCGCGCCGTCGACGACCTGATGGCCGTGGCGTCGCCCGACAGCGAATCGACGGGCGAGATGAGAATCGGCGTCCCGCCGTTTCTGTCCGAGCTCGCGCTCGAGCGGCCCGTCGACCGTTTGCGCAGCACCTTTCCGAAGCTGACGCTACGCGTGACGGCAGGCTGGTCGCCGGGCCTGTTGCAGAAAGTCGAACAAGGCGCCGTGGACGTGGCCGTCGTGCTGATGCCCACCGGCATTCCGCTGCCCGAGACGATGACGGCGACGTTGCTCGGCGACAAGCGGGTCATCGTTGTGGCACCGCGTTCGTTTGGCTTGACTGACGAACCGACGACGCTCGCCGAGCTCTCGCGTCACCCGTGGGTGTTGAACCAGGACGGGTGCGGGATGCGTTCGACGCTGAGCCGCGCGATGTCGGCGGGCGGCTTGCCGTTCAACGTCGCGGTCGAAGCGTTTGGGTCGGAGTTGCAGCTTTCGCTGGTGGCGCGGGGCATGGGCATCGGGCTCGCTGTGCCGGAAATGCTGGCGCGCAGCGCATACCGCGATTCACTGCAGCAGGTCGATGTGACGGACTTCGAAAACGTACTGAGCGCCTGGCTCCTGCATGGCGTGCTGCCCGGTCGTCTGGTGCGGCCCGTCGCGTTGATGCGCGATACGCTCGTGGAGAAACTGGCAAGCGATTCGGCCATGCCATCCATTGCGGATTCAACCGCGTGACGTCGGCAGGGGTCGATCGTACGCGTCTCGTGTCGGCCAGCATCTGGCTGAGCGACCCGAAATACTTCGCCGAATTCAATGCGGTCTGGGACGCATGGGTGCCCGCCGGACATGCGCCCACGCGCGCCTGCGTACAGGCCCTGCTGATGAAGCCGGGTTGCGATGTCGAAGTCGCCGTGACTGCACTGTCGGCGTAATCGTCAGCCGGGTGTGATCAGTTCACAAGACGGCATCAAACTATCTGGTCAGTAATGCGAACGTGAGCATCGGTGATGTGGAATCCACGCTTCTCGATGTCGTCCAGACACTCTCCCGAGTCAACGCCCGGAGTCGGTTCGTCCCGGCCCAGTTCCACTGACTTGAATGAAACCCAGGGAGCGAACCTTGCCGGCAGATTCGCCCCTGTGGTGTCTGCCGTAAAGCCGAACACACGACCGGGTCCCCGAAAGATATAGACAAGCATTTCGTTCGCTCCTGCGATGGACGAATACCTTGGGCCGATCTGGCACATGGCTGCTGCGAATCAATCTACGACGAGGCAAGCATGGGCGCGCCATTTGACGAACCTCTTGCAATGCCAAGCTCTGTTACGGTTGCCGGATTGTCGACGATTTTAGTGACGAGGCCAAGAGGCTATCCATGGCAATGCGGCATCTGCTGCGCCATAGCGGGAAAGCGACAGGCGCAAGGTGGCGGGAAACGCAAGAATCAGCGCGGCCACGCGCCCGGGAAGGTGCGCGCAAGCGGTAGCACGAAAAATACGACCGGTTGTACGGCGTGAATGTGCGACTTCACACATGGCCGCCTCCGCGCGCGCCGCAACCTATAATGATCGGGCTATCGCTTACGTTACCGCGACATCAGCGACCTGATCGCGCGCGAGGTTCCGCTCGAAGGCGAATCAACTAAGCCTTTGACGCACATCGTCGCTTCAGCCCCCAAGGACTTCACGCCGATGCCATCTACCATCCGCAACTCGCTCGTCTGGATATTCGAAGCATTGGAGCGGGATGCAACCTACATTCGCAAGCCGATGTTCGGCTGCGATGCCGCCTATGTCGACGGCCTGCTATGTCTGGTGGCGGCCGATCGCGACGCGCCGTGGAACGGCTTGCTGGTGTGCACATCGCAGGAGCGCCATGCCGCGCTCATCGAGGAAATGCCCGCTTTGCGGCCGCATCCTGTGCTTGGAAAATGGCTGTATGTACCGCAAGCCGATCCGGCGTTTGAAGACATCGCGCAAAGGATGACGGCGCTCGTGCTCGCGCGCGATTGGCGAGTGGGTGTCGAGCCGAAGCCGCGCCGACGGGGCGGAAAGTCTTCACTGCCAAAGGCGTAGGGTGTCAGTACAAGCAACCTCGCTACATGGCCAATCTTCGGCCAGGTTGTTGGATGACGCTCTGGCAGATGAATTCGCTAGCTGACGCCCTCAGCCGCCGCCGCGAGCGCTTTCATCGCCTGGATGTACGGGTACGGGCCATGGCTGATTCGGGCAACGCCGTTTTCCGCGAGTTCCGCGATGGAAGGCGTTTCTGCCAGACGCATGATGTTGACCGGGAGAGGTGATGCAGCCGTCAACTCGCGAATGAGCGCTGGTGATTGAAGGCCTGGCACGAAGAGACCGTCGGCCCCCGCTTTTGCATAGGCCCGTCCTCGCGCCAGCGCTTCCTCGACCATGCGACTATCGTGCTCTTCCGGTGGGCGCATGAAGAATACGTCGGTGCGCGCATTGATGAAATACTCACCCCCTGCGCGATCAGCAGCACTTCGCGCCGCGGCGATACGAGCGGCCGCGTCCTCGACAGCGCGCAACGCACCCGTTGCCGGAAAACTGTCCTCGATGTTGCAACCGGTTGCCCCTGCTTCGATGCTGAGCGTTATCGTTTCAGCCACGTCCTCGAGTCTTTCTCCATAACCACTTTCCAGGTCCACGGTAACCGGAAGATTCGTTGTACGTACGATCTTGGCGAGCACCTCCATGACGAGCGCCCGCGGCATCTTCTCTCCATCGGAAAAACCATTGGCCATGGCCACTGACCAGCTTCCCGTAGCCAGCGCAACGGCGCCTGCCTTGGCCACGGTGGCGGCGCTTCCGGCGTCCCACACATTGAACAGGATCAGCGGATTTCCCGCGCGATGAAGCGATCGGAAATATGCACCCTTGTCATTGCTGCTCATGCTCGCCTCTCCTCGTCAACATCGGGCTGGACACTGCACTATAGGAAACCGTCACCGTATCGAGTGCGGCGAGAAAATCCCGCGCATCAAAAATTTCTCCCAGACTTACGACACCACCTCCCGGCGCGACCTTGCCGCTCAGCAACCGCTCAGTCGCCTCCACGACGATCGGTGCACTGACCGCATAGATGTCGCGTCCCGTTGCCGTGACACGGCGCGTCGTTCCGCTCTGTTCGATGACGACGTCCACAACGAATTGTTGGGCCGATCGTCCCTGCTCATCGTGAGGCTGGGGCGCTGGCGTATTGGGATCGCGAATGTCGCGCAGGGCCGAAAGCGCGAACCAGGACTCGACCGTGTCGATGCGCAAATGACGCGAGACGGTGAGCACCTCCGTAAAGGGGAGCATCACCACGTCCATGTTGCCGAACGGCAACTGGAAAGACCACACACCTTCGGGCGCCGGCTGCGGGACAGGCACCAGTCGCCCCTCCTCCTGGATGAGCCGTATTGCGCGATTGCGTTCGCCGGTCAGGCGCGTTCCACGCGTCGGATGCCAGCTGTCGAGGCCAATGGCGATATCAACCCTTTCGATCAGCTTATCTTCGTCTGCGGCTGCCGTGACGAGCAAATCGGCAAGTCCGCCATAGAACGCCGCTGCGGGGATGAGCGTCACCCCCGCAGCGCGTGCGCTCGTATCACGTTGCTCGATCAGCGCCTGGAGCGCGGGCTGCTCCGCCGTGACGTCGAGATAAGGAATCCTGGCGCGCAACGCAGCATCGACGACCGGCAACGCCGTATCGAGAAAAGGTCCGGCGCAGTTAATGACGGCGTGCGTGCCGCGAAGCGCCGCGTCGAGTTGCTCAGGGTCGTCGATGCCAGCGACGCGCCATGGAGTCGAGTCACCGGCGCTGCTTTGCCTCAAACGCGCGGCATCACGCCCTATCCGGACAACGCCGAAGCCACGCCGCTTCAATTCCGCGACAACAAAGCTCCCCGTGTGGCCTGTGGCCCCGTACACCGCAACAGTCATTCGGTCGTTCATGTTGACTCCGATACATGGCTGACTACGCTACAGACCTGTCTGTATTTGTAATACAGATCTGTAGCGCCGTCAAGCGTCGAGTGCTATGCTTGGCAACAGTGTTTCGGCATAAGAGACTTTTGAGGTTGAGCCTGAATGAAGAAGGAAGAACAAGCGCACGGACTCGCACTTGATACGCGTGAACGCATTCTGCGGACCGCCAGCGAACTTTTCTATCAAGAGGGCACGCGTGCGGTCGGCGTCGACCTGATCGTGGCACGGGCGGGTGTCGCCAAGACGAGCCTTTATCGTCATTTCGGGACGAAAGATGACCTGATCGAGGCTTTCCTTCACCTTGAGGATGAAGACTTCTGGCGGCATTGGGATGCGGTTGCCGCACAGCACAAAGGCGCGCCGCGTGAGGAACTGGACGCACAACTTCAATGGATTGGCGAACGCATTGCGCGTCCGGGTTATCGCGGCTGCCCGCAGATCAACATCGCCGCGGAATATGCGGACGAGAATCACCCGGCCCGCAAGGTCGCGGTGGCGCACAAGCGAGAACTGCGACGGCGACTCGCGGATCTGGCGGGAGCCTTGCGCATCGAAAAGCCGGAGACTTTTGCTTTACGGTTGGGCACGGTCATCGACGGCGCACTCAGTAGCGGGCAAGCGCTGCACGCAGAGGGGCCCGTACGGTTCCTGCAGGAACTGGCGCAAATACTGATCCCGAAGAAAACAAGGAAGTGACCTACGGTCGCCGCATGTAAGCCTTCAATCCCGCGGCGATCACCGCGAATGTCACCGCACAACGCGCGCTCTCGCGCGGATCCTCGTGGATGGCGACCCAGGTGTCCATCGCCAACGAAAAACTGGCCGGTAGCACGCGTACAAGCGCCTTGTCCCGCGCGGCCAACCCCGATTGGCACGCGCCAATGCCGAAGCCCGCGCGGATGGCCCCTAGCTGGGCTAGGTCGCTGTCGGCACGAAACGCCAGGGCAGCGCGCGAGAACACCGGGAATAGATTCTGGAACCGGCGGATGAATGCGTTCTCGAGATCAAAGCCGACGATCGCATGGCGGGACTGTGCCTGTCGACGATCGGCGGCACCCGATCCAACTCGGCCGTTCAGCCCGCTTCGTCGTAAAAGACCGCTCCCGAGGCACTTCAGATATTTTCACCCACCCTCACAGGGGTTTGCGCGCGTAGTAGATATCCCATTCTCCCTCTGCCTGTTTCACAAACCCATGTCGTTGATAAAAGCGGTTTGAGTCACTATCGCGGAGCGCGCCTAGCCTGACTGCAATCGATCGCGCGTCAGCGTCCGAGAGGCTCACCGCGAGCACCGTCGAGCCTATACCCTTCCCTTGATGCTCAGGTATGACATAGAAATGCTCAAGCATCAGATGATCGTCCGCGGGCCTCGTCAGCACGAAGCCAACTGTTACGCCGTCAACCACAATGAACTTGCACAAGTCTGGATCAAACGATGACAGGAAACGATCGCGTGCCCGCTGCGGATCGAAGCGCCCGATACGTTCCAGGCTCTCTCTCATCGCTTCGATGCGCATTTGAACTAGCGTTTCAGCGTCGTTGTGAGTGGTACTTGCGAACGCCAGTTTCATCTTTCACGCCTCGTTCATGTTGTGTGGGTTAAACGGTCCGATCGCCGACCATCTTTGACTTACTGTTCCACCGGGCAAAAATTTTCTTCCACGTATTGACTCGGCGTTTCGCCCAGCACACGACGGAATGCGGCCGCAAATGCGCTAGGGCTTGCATAGCCGAGGTCCAGTGCTACCCGGGTCACTGGCTGCCCCAAGCTCAGGCGCTCGATCGCCGCCAGTAGACAGACCTGCTGCCGCCATTCTCCGAAACTTACGCCGGACTGCGCGCGAAATAAGCGCGTGAAGGTCCGCCGACTCATCCCCGCTTCGGCGGCGACGGTATCCAGTCCACTTGTGATCAACGGCTCCTTGAATATACGTCGACACACTCGCGCAAGACGCGGGTCAGCGGGCAACGGGGCGTTCAACGAAAGCTGGGGCATGGCCGCTATCTCCGCGACGAGCAATGCCATCAACTTACCGGCGCGTCCTTCGTCGTCGTACAGAGCCGGCAGATCAACGGCCTCGTCGAGCAGTTGTCTCAGTAGCGGTGAGACGCCGTACACGCCGCACTGGGCGGCCAGCCCTGCCGTTCGTGCTGCCTCTTCCGAGACAAACGTGTTCAGCATCGTTACCGCACCGCTCATCGTCATTTCGTGCACGACACCCGCTGGTACCCAGCATGCCCGCTGCGGTGGCACGAGCCAGTTGCCCTCTGGCGTCGACAGGCTGATTGCGCCGCGAGAGGCAAAGGCAAATTGCCCGCGCCGATGCAAGTGCGAAGGGAAAATCGAGCCGGCTGGATAGTCGTTCACGGTAACGACAACGCTGCGAGGAATGTCCTCGTAGGGATCGAGCAGAGTATTGCGCATGGCCCAAATTCTACAGCCATTGACCTGATACCGAAGGCGGGCCGTTTCCGTCACCTTTACGATGTAGCGCATGCCCGTCGAGTAGCGCACTTCAATGCATTGAAGACGAGCTAGTCGATCTAATCGTTTCTTCGGTTCGGAGTTGAAATGCCCAATACGTTCCATCGGGTGGGGAATGGCCCTCACCCCGTCCTTGTGCTGCATGGCTGGTTCGGTGACGCGCGATCGTTCGAGCCAATCGAAGCATGGCTATCGCAAGACAAGTTCAGCTACGTCTTCATGGACTACCGCGGGTACGGTGGGATGAAGGACGCCGACGGCAAATTCACGATCGACGAGATCGCCGCCGATACGCTTGCACTGGCTGACGCACTCGGATTTCCCAGGTTCAGCCTGATCGGTCATTCAATGGGAGGAATGGCGATCGAAAAGATCGCGGCATGTGCGCCTGAGCGCGTGCGCGCACTGATCCCGGTAGCGCCCGTACCCTGCGGCGGCATCCTGTTCGATGCGGAAAAGCGCGCACTGTTTAAAGGCGCTGCCGATCAACGGGACCATCGCGAGACAATCATTGATCGCAGCACGGGCAGTCGTCTGCCCTCGTCGTGGGTCCAATGGAAAGCGGCCTATTCGGCTGCGCATTCGTCAAAGAAGGCGTTCGCGGCGTACTTGCGCGCGTGGGCCGATACAGACTTTAGCGATGAGATTGTGGGACACCACCCGGTGAAGGTCCTTGTTGGAGAGCATGATCCGACATTCAACATGAAACTGATGAGCGAGACGTACCTTCGACGATATCCGCTCGCCACCGTCGAGGTGCTGGAGAATGCAGGGCACTATCCGATGAACGAAACGCCTCTCGCACTCGTGACAGCCCTCGAACGATTTCTCCTCGACGGAATACACTAACCGGATCGTCATACGTCAGCGTTCCACGGCACTCGCTCTCACTGGCCAGGATTGCCAACAATCCGGCGCGGTCATTTAGACGAATTAAGGATGGCCGCGAGAAAGAGCAACGATGCAATAAGGCTCAACACGCTGCGAACTGCGTGGAGCCGGCCCCACTTGTCAAGTAACGACCGCGTTTCAGCCGACGTGAGATCGCGCTCTTGCATCAATAGCTGCGCATTGGTGGGCCGGATGACGATCAATGTGAACGGTACGACACTGCCTATTAGCAGAGCGCCGATCAGCCAGATTACGCCTGCGCCTAGCGACCACGCCACAATGCCAGCACCGCAGCTTAGAACGGCCAGTGGCGCCTGCATCATCGTCGCGCGGGCGTAGCTTGGCGCCCAAACCGTCGCAGCCGTTCTGGTGTCGCATTGCATCCGGGCTGGATGCTCGACAAAACTGATGTAGATTGCGGCGCCAGCAAAAACCGCACAAGTCAGCATAGCGACGAATTCCGCAATCACTAGCATACGCACCTCCAGGCAGGACACGCCCAAGCGAGATCGCGATTGTGCGTGCCCCGGCATTATGCCGTTTCCAAAACTGGCCACGTCTGGCGGCATGCGCCGGATTGCAAAGGTCGCGTGCCGTTTAGGTTTGTTCGACGCCTGCCCTTGTCTGCTGCCGCGTGAGCGCACGACGACACGTGCGGGCAGGCGTTGGACAAGCCTAAACGGTCACTGCCTGACGGCGATCGGCGGCACGCGACCCGATCCCGCCCTTCAGTTAGTTTCTTCGGATGTCCCAACAGCGCTCAAAAGCGGCCAGTCCATCCATACGCCTAAGCAAGTGCGATCCGTTTGATGCGATCGCCCGATCGCCTATCGCGCTTCACTCACGTTATG